>CAYZUG010000024.1:18923-32831 GCA_964481865.1 uncultured Thermomonas sp.
ACCCGTTGAACCTGGATCGCGTGGTTCAGGAGTTGGTGCGCCAATACAACAACCGTGGCAAATACAATGTCAGCATTGCTCCGTCGGTAGAGCGTTTGGACAGAAACCGTGTCAACCTGACACTAAACATCAAAGAAGGTAAGGCCGCCAAAATTCGCCATATCAACCTGATTGGCAATGAGACCTTCCCGGAAGAAGACATCCGTAAAGTTTGGGAGTCCAACACCAGCAACTGGAAGAGTTGGTATAAGCGCGATGACCAATACTCACGTGAAAAATTGTCGGGTGACATCGAAAAACTGAACTCTTGGTACCTTGACCGCGGCTATGTCGATTTCAACTTGGAAAACACACAAGTTGCTATTGGTGGTGACAAAAAAGACATGTTCATCATCGCCAGCATGACCGAAGGCGAGATTTACAACTTCGCTGAGGTCACCGTCTCAGGCGACACTGTTCTTCCCAAGGAAGAGATTGAAGCGGCGGTCAGCTTCGTCAGACCAGGCAATACCTTCTCACGCGGCTTGCTGGAACTGGCCACCAATGCCATTACCGCACGGCTTTCCAACATTGGCTACGCTTTTGCCCGCGTGAACCCAATGCCCGATATCGATCGCAACAAGCGCACTGTGGCTGTTGATTTCCAAGTACATCCAGGCCCGCGTGTGAATGTGCGACGCATTGTCTTCCGTGGCAACTCACGCACTGCCGACCCGGTACTTCGTCGCGAAATGCGCCAGTTTGAAGGCTCCTGGTACTCACAAGCTGCGATCGATCGCGGCAAGGTGCGCCTGGATCGCCTGGGTTATTTCGAGTCGGTGGAAGTGGATAACGAACCCGTCCCCGGCAGCGATGACCAAGTGGACGTGGTGTACACCGTGAAAGAAACGACATCTGGCAGCGTCTCGGCAGGTGTGGGGTATTCACAGATTTCCGGCATGAATCTGTCGCTGCAACTGTCGGAAAACAATTTTCTTGGCACCGGCAACCGGGTCTCCATGGCGATGACGCGCAGCGTGTATCAAAA
Organism: uncultured Thermomonas sp.; assembly: GCA_964481865.1. GTDB lineage: Bacteria > Pseudomonadota > Gammaproteobacteria > Xanthomonadales > Xanthomonadaceae > Thermomonas. The sequence goes on from CAYZUG010000024.1 coordinate 19,951, forward strand.
GCGCTACGACTTCTCATTCATGAACCCCTATTTCACCGATGAAGGGCTGTCGCTGGGCTATAACCTGTGGTGGCGCGAATTCGACTACTCCAACTTCAACGTCGCGCAATACTCCACCAATAGTGGTGCATTCCAGACGTTCATGAGCCTGCCACTGAGTGAAAGCGACTCGATTTCGCTGATGCTGGGCATCGACAAAAATCAGATCCTTGCATTTGAAGGCTCAACCCCGCAGCCACTGGTGGATTACGTGAATGCCGTTGGGCAGCGCACCTTCCACGCATGGCGTGCGCAAATCGGCTGGGGGCGCGATACCCGCAACAACTATTTCACCCCGGTCTTCGGCAGCACCCAAAGTATTTCGGCGGAAATCGCCCTCCCCGGCTCCACGGTGGAATACTTCAAGGTGCAATACGATGTGTCGAAATACTGGCCGGTCAGTTCGATGATCGTCTTGCGTACGGCATTGAATCTGGGCTATGGCGACTCGTATGGCAAAGAATACACACGCAACCTGTGCTATACCGCTCCCACCAATATCGACTCAGATGGCGATGGCATCATTGACACCGTGGTTCCAGGGCCAGCACCCACCGAACCCTGTCTGACAACATCCGGCGACTATGTCAAAACCGTCACTGCCAAGGGGCTGCCATTCTTCGAAAACTTCTACGCTGGTGGTATTGCCTCCAGCGGTAAAGTCCGCGGCTTCATGGATAACACCCTGGGACCTATCGATGTCTCCAGTTATGGTTACCGGCAGCCTCTAGGCGGCTCGATGCTCCTTGCCGGTGCCGTCGAGGCTATCTTCCCGAAACTGTTTGACAGCCCTGCTGCACGCGTTTCTGCCTTCCTTGATTTTGGCAACGTGTACAACGGCTGGGATAACTTCAGTGCCAATGAATTGCGGGCGTCTGCCGGTATCGCTCTTCTGTGGCGCTCGCCCATGGGACCGTTGTCGATCAGCTATGCCCTGCCCATTCGTAAGAAAGACGGCGACCAGATTGAACGCTTGCAGTTCAACTTTGGCGGCATGCTCTGATTGGGCGATGCGGGCATGAGCACCCCAACATTGGCCGCGTCTGATCTTGCAGCGCGCTTTTCGCTAACGCTGCAAGGTGAAGACCGGTGCATCAGTGGCGTCGGCACGCTTGCCGATGCCACACCCGAGCAACTCAGCTTTCTCGCCAACCCACGCTACAGCAGCCAACTCGCTACAACCCAAGCGGGTGTGGTGCTATTGCGAGAAAGTGACGCAGCACTTCGGCAAGGCAGTGCACTGATTGCTCGTGACCCTTATGTGATGTTTGCAAAAATTGCGGCTCTGTTCGAGCGCAAAACCGAATATCCCAGCGGCATCCACCCCACCGCCAGCATTCATCCCAGTGCCACCATCGACCCCAGCGCCAGTATTGGCGCACACGTCAGCATTGGAGCAGGCAGCCATATTGCAGCAGGCTGCATGATTGGCCCAGGCTGCGTGATTGGTGAAGACTGCAGTCTCGAAGCGCATTGCGAATTGATAGCGCGCGTCACATTGGTGCGGCGTGTGCGTTTGGGTCAAGGCGTACTGATTCACCCTGGTGCCGTGCTAGGCGCCGATGGTTTCGGTATCGCCATGGATGCAGGAAACTGGATCAAAGTCCCACAACTCGGTGGTGTGCGCATTGGTGATCATTGCGAAATCGGTGCCAATACCACCATTGATCGCGGCGCACTGGACGATACCGTACTGGAAAACGATGTACGGCTGGATAACCAAATTCAAATTGGCCATAACGTGCATATCGGTGCACACACCGCCATGGCAGGCTGTTCTGCCGTTGCGGGAAGTGCCCGCATTGGCCGTTACTGTTTGATTGGTGGTGGAGCCGGTATCCTAGGTCACTTGAGTATCTGTGATCGTGTGGTCATTACGGCGATGTCGCTGGTCACCCACACGATTCGTGAGCCAGGCGAGTATTCTTCTGGCACACCATTGATGAACAACCGTAACTGGCGCAAGAGCGCTGCACGCTTCAAGCAACTCGATCGCATTGCTCGTCGTCAAACGAGTAGCGAGAAGGACAACGCATGACCGAAACAACCTCACACGTCACCCTCCCTGTTGACGCTGTTGAAATCCAGCGCCTGCTTCCACACCGCTATCCCTTCCTTCTGGTGGATCGCGTGGTGGAAATTGAACCTAACAAGCGCGTTTTGGCCTACAAGAATGTCTCGATCAACGAGCCTTTCTTTCAGGGGCATTTTCCCGGCAAGCCTGTCATGCCGGGTGTCCTTGTCATTGAGGCACTTGCACAAGCCGGTGGCCTGCTGACGCAGCTATCCAGCGACCCCGCCAACCCGCAAACAGAAACCTTCTATCTTGTGAAAGTGGACAATGCCAAATTCACCAACATGGTGGTGCCCGGCGACAAACTTGAACTTGAAGTTGAACTGAGACGCCGCATTCGCAATATGGCGCAATACGTTGGTATTGCCCGTGTTGATGGCCAACAGGTTGCCTGCGCCGAGATTCTCTGCGCTGCGGCTCGCGACTAAACCGATGACCATGACTGCACACGCCACCAGTATTCATCCGAGCGCGATCGTTGCCCCCGGTGCCACACTAGGGGCAGGTGTGCAGGTCGGCCCTTATGTTGTCATTGCTGATGATGTTGTCATTGGTGACAACACCCGTATCGGTCCGCACTGCACAATTGAAGGCTCAACACGTATTGGGCGCGATAACGTCTTTCATGGCCATGCTGCAATTGGCGGTGATCCACAAGACAAGAAATATCACGGTGAACGTGTCGAGCTGGTCATTGGTGATGGCAACTCCATCCGCGAATTTGTCACCATCAACCGCGGTACTGGTGACGGTGGCGGCATCACGCGTATCGGCAACGGTAACTGGATTCTTGCTTATTGCCATATTGCGCACGACTGCATCGTGGGCAATGACTGCATTTTTTCCAACAATGCCACGCTTGCCGGGCATGTTGTGGTGGGCAATCAGGTCATCCTGAGTGGTTTTGCCGGCGTCCACCAATTCTGCCGCATTGGTGACCATGCGTTTATCGGCATGGGTGCATTTGTGAATGGTGATGTTCCACCGTTTCTGATGGTGGCGCAGGAAAAGTATGCCCGCCCACGTGGCATCAATGCCGAAGGTCTGAAACGTCGTGGGTTTGATGCCCCACGTATCGCTGCGATCAAACGCGCCTATCGTGCCTTATACATGGGTGATACCAAGCTGGATGAAGCCAAGGTTGAACTTGCCGAAATTGCTGCCAGCAGTGATGACGTACGTGCCTTCCTTGACTTCATCGACGCGGGCGAACGGCCATTGCTGAGGTGATGTTGTTCGGCTTTGTCACACAGACGGCGGGGGGCTGCCCCAAGTCGCTCCACGATATTCGCTTGGTTGAGGCAGCCCCCCGCCGCCTGTATGACCCGATTTCCTCACGAGGGATGGCATGACGGTTCGTATTGCCCTTTGTGCCGGTGAAACCTCAGGCGACCAGCTTGGCGCAGGTCTGATGACCGCGCTACGCGAGCGTTTTCCTGATGCTGAATTCGCCGGTATTGGTGGCGACGGCATGCGCGCTGCTGGGATGACCTGCTGGTATGACGCCAGCGAACTGGCAGTGATGGGGCTGACCGAAGTTCTCAAGCATCTTCCCCGGCTACTCAAACTACGCAAAACCTTTCGTCAGCGTGTTCTTGATTGGAAGCCGGATATTTTCATCGGTATTGACGCCCCCGACTTCAATCTTGGGGTCGAACGCTGGCTGAAACAGCGCGGTATTCGCACGGTGCATGACGTCAGTCCGTCGATCTGGGCGTGGCGGCAAGGGCGTGCAGCAAGCATCGGGCAGTCTGTCGACAGAGTACTGTGCTTGTTCCCAATGGAACCACCGATCTATGCCGAACATGGCGTGGATGCGTGTTTTATTGGCCATCCACTGGCCGATGCCATCGCTCTGGAACCAGACCGCACGGCAGCACGACAAGCGCTTGCTGAGCCATTGGACACCCCTTTACTGGCACTACTTCCAGGCAGTCGCCTTGGTGAAATCCACGGCATGCTGCCTGACTTTGCCGCCGCTGCGCGTCGTTTGGCAGCAGACATTCCCGCATTGCGTGTTTTGGTTCCAGCCGCCAATACCGCATGCCGCACTGCAATCGACACTGTGCTGCAAAACGACCCGCTTTTTCATGTTGTTGATGGGCAAGCACAACGCATCATGATTGCCAGCGACGTCGTCTTGCTGGCTTCCGGCACGGCGGCATTGGAAGCCATGCTATGCAAACGCCCGATGGTTGTCGGGCACCGTATTTCTGCCTTGACCTACCGCATCGTCACCCTGCTTGGCATGTTGAAATCGCCTTTTGTCAGCTTGCCGAATGTGTTGGCAGGCGAAGCTCTGATTCCCGAACTTCTGCAAGATCAATGCACGCCTGAAAGACTGCACGCTGCACTTCATCATTGGTTTGTTGATGCAACAGCGGTCGCGGCATTGCAACCGCGCTTTCATGCGATCCATCAGCAATTGCGCTGCGATGCTTCGCAACGTGCAGCCGATGCCATTGCCGAACTTCTTCCCCGATGAGTCTGCGTATTGCCGGTATTGATGAAGCCGGACGCGGCCCATTGGCAGGGCCATTGGTTGTGGCAGCCGTGGTTTTTCCCGCCGAGCGCACGCCTGTCAATGGGCTGGATGATTCCAAAGCACTCACCGAGAAAAAACGCGAAACCTTGTATCCACGTATTCTTGAACGCGCACTGGCTTGGCATATCGTGACCATTGCGCCGGATGAAATTGACCGTCGTAATATTTTTCAGGCAACGATGCATGGTATGCGTGAAGCACTGATGGCGGTCGCGCATGCCGCTGACTGTGCACGCATTGACGGCAACAAACTTCCAAGTGATTTGCCCTGCCCAGCTGAAGCCTGGGTGGGGGGTGATGCGCGTGACCGCAGCATTATGGCGGCCTCGATTCTCGCCAAGGTCACCCGCGATCGACTGATGCTGGAGCTGCATACGCAGTATCCGCAATACGGGTTTGACCGCCACAAGGGCTATCCAAGCCCACAGCATCTGGCAGCATTACGAGAGCATGGCCCATGCCCGCAACATCGACGTAGTTTCGCACCGGTACGCGCGGCGATGGCAACAACAATCACGTTGCCAATGCAATGCGAACTCCACATCCCCCCGCATCAGGACTGATATTTGCGTCTTTGCCGTTCTGTCAAGCCTTGCCCCAGCGGGGGGATCGCCCTACCCTGAGCGCTCATTTTGCGGAAGACTCATGCCCGCCCGTTTTGTACACCTCCAGCTGCACAGCGAATACTCGCTGATCGATTCGACACTCCGCATCAAGGAGTTGGTCGCCACTTGCGCTGCGCGGGGTTTGCCAGCTGTCGCCATTACTGATCAGAACAACCTGTTCTCTTTGGTCAAGTTCTGGAAAGCCGCTGAAGGGGCAGGCATCAAGCCCATTGCGGGTGCAGATATTTTACTGGCCGATGGGCAAGAACCCGCCAGCAAACTCACCTTGCTCTGCCGCAATGAGCAAGGCTATCTGCGCCTTTCTCAATTGCTGACACAGGCCTGGATGGAAGGGCATCGACACGATGGCGTGGTGATTCGCCCGCAATGGCTGCTCGAAAATACCAATGGGCTGTTTGCTATTGCAGGTCCACATTCAACGCCAGGTCAATTACTGGCTGCAGGTCGCGATGAGCACGCCAGTCAAGCGCTACAAGACTTGCAACGCATGTTCCCCGAGCGTTTGCATCTTGCATTGCTGCGTACCGAACGTGCGGGTGAAAAAGCATGGCTGAACTATGCGCTGCATGCCGCGTCACAATATGGAATCCCTGTTGTTGCCAGCAATGATGTGCGCTTCAAGGATGCCAGCGGGTTTCACGCGCACGAAGCCCGCGCCTGTATCGCATCAGGACGTGTACTGGATGACCCCAAACGCCCACGCGATTACAGCGATCAACAATATTTGAAGTCCGCAGATGAAATGGCGGCACTGTTTGCCGACATTCCGGATGCACTCGACAACACACTCGCCTTGGCACAGTGTTGCAATCTGCAATTAAAACTAGGCACCTATTTCCTGCCTGCGTTTCCCGTTCCAAGTGATGAAACACTGGATAGCTGGATTCGCAGCCAAGCGCATGCGGGGCTTGCCAAACGTCTGGAAACCGCGCCACTTGCAGCAGGCAAAACCCGCGAAGATTACCAAGCGCGGTTGGATACCGAACTGGATGTCATCATCCGCATGGGGTTTCCTGGCTACTTCCTGATCGTGGCCGACTTCATCAACTGGGGCAAACAGAACGGCATTCCCGTTGGTCCAGGACGCGGTTCCGGTGCGGGCTCGCTGGTGGCGTGGGCACTGGGCATCACCGATCTTGATCCACTGCCCTATGACCTGCTGTTCGAGCGCTTTCTGAATCCCGAACGCGTGTCGATGCCCGACTTCGATATCGACTTCTGCATGGATCGCCGCGACGAGGTGATCGACTACGTGGCGCGCAAATACGGGCGCGACCGCGTGTCGCAAATCATCACTTACGGCACCATGGCCGCCAAAGCAGTATTGCGCGATACCGGCCGCGTATTGGGCAATGGCTACGGTTTTGTGGACGGTGTGGCCAAACTGATTCCAATGACACTTGGCATTGGTTTGGAAGACGCGCTTGGCCGCACCGAAATCTCGAAAAAAGACGAGGCTTGGCGCTCGGACGAGTTGATTGCGCGCTATCAAAATGAAGACGATGTTCGCGACCTCATTGACCTTGCATTGCAATTAGAAAATCTCACCCGCAATGCTGGCAAGCACGCTGGTGGCGTGGTGATTGCACCCAGCCCATTGTCTGATTTCTGCCCGCTGTACGCCGAACATGCGGGCAACGGTTTAGGGCAAAACCCAGTCACTCAGTTTGACAAAGATGACGTGGAAGCCATCGGGCTGGTGAAGTTCGACTTCCTTGGTCTGCGCACTCTGACCATCATTGACTGGGCGGTCAAAGCCATCAACAGGACGCGACCAGCGGACAACAAGCTGGATATTTCTGCCCTACCGCTGGACGACAAACCCACCTACGACTTATTTGCCCGTGGCGACACGGTGGCGGTGTTCCAGTTTGAATCTTCCGGCATGCGCCGCCTGCTGAAAGACGCCAAACCTGACCGCTTCGAAGACCTGATTGCACTGGTATCGCTGTATCGCCCAGGGCCAATGGATCTGATTCCCGACTTTATTGCGCGCAAACACGGACGCGCTGAAGTGGTGTATCCCCATCCGCTGCTGGAGCCTGTGCTGAAGCCCACCTACGGCGTGGTGGTGTATCAGGAACAGGTGATGCAGACCGCACAAATCCTCGCTGGCTATTCACTGGGCGGCGCTGACCTGTTGCGCCGTGCAATGGGTAAGAAGAAAGTCGAGGAAATGGCGAAAGAACGCGCCAAGTTCGAAACCGGCGCGCAGGAAACACACGGCATTGCTGCCAGTGTCTCCGGACCGATCTTTGACCTGCTGGAAAAATTCGCCGGCTACGGCTTCAACAAATCGCACGCGGCTGCCTACGCACTGGTGTCGTACCAGACGGCGTGGCTGAAAGCGCACTATCCCGCCGAGTTCATGGCAGCCGTGCTGTCATCCGACATGGACAACACCGACAAGGTCGTGGGCTTTCTGGAAGAAGTGCAAGCACTGAAGTTGACCGTGCTTCCACCCGATGTGAACGCCTCCAGCTACATGTTCGATGCCATCTCTACCGACACCCTGCGCTATGGGCTGGGTGCGGTCAAAGGTGTTGGCCAAGGCGTCTGTGAGGCGATTGTCTCCGCCCGCAACGAAAGCGGCACATTCGGCAACCTGCTCGATTTTTGCCAACGTGTATCGGCAGGTGGCCTCAATAAACGCACTCTGGAAGCACTGATCCATGCCGGTGCCATGGATGCCTTGGCAAAAAACCGCGCTTCACTGATGCTGCAACTTCCCGAGGCGATGAAAGCCACCGACCAGATGGCCAAAAATCAGGCTGCTGGCATCGTGGATCTTTTTGGTGGTGGTGGCAGCAATACCGATATCCAGATCGACTTACCCGAAACCGACGAATGGCCCTTAGCGCAAAAACTGCAAGGTGAACGCGACACGCTGGGACATTATTTATCCGGTCACCCCATGGATCCCTACCGTGATGATGTGGTGAAACTGGTTGGACACGACTTATCAGCACTTGCCGACATCTGGGAGCGCGGCGCACAGCATCACCGTCCGCAAGAAGGGCGAAGCTGGCGTCCTTTGGTGCAAACCGTGGTTGCAGGGCAAATTATCGGCATGCGCAAGCGCGGGGATTCGCAGGCGTTTGTGCAACTGGAAGATGGCCGTGGCCGTATTGAATGTGGTTTTTTTGCCGAGCAATGGCAAGAGTTTGCACATTTACTGACCCGTGATCAGATTCTGGTTGTGGAAGGTGGGTTGCGCGAAGATGAGTTCAATGGCGGTTTTTCGCTGCGCGCCAACCGTTGCTGGAGTTTTGCCCAGCTTTGCAATCAGCAAGCCCAGCGCCTCTCCATTCGTATTGATTTACGCGAAAAACACGCTTTCCAGCACTTAGAACAGCTACTCAAAACGCAGCCCGGAAGCACACCCGTTCTGCTGGAAGTCATCACCCATGCGGGGATTGGGCGCTTAAGCCTGCCTGCTGAGCACGGTCTTGCGATGGATGGCACACTCCCCGACAGCCTGCGCCGCCTTCCCGGTATTCAAGCCGTGCATGTGCAGCTGAACAAACCTTGGATCAACGCAAATTGACCCTACCACTCGGTATGGTGCGTTGCGTCAGTTAAACTAGACCCGATGAATCCGAATTACCTCGACTTCGAACAGCCCATTGCCGACCTGGAAGCCAAGATCCATGATCTTCGCCAAGCCAGCAACGGCTCTGCGCTCAATATTGATGCGGAAGTCCGCACGCTGCAGGAAAAACTGCGCAAGCGGACCGCCTCCATTTTCCGTGACTTGACCCCATGGCAAGTTTCACAGTTGGCGCGTCATCCCGCCCGCCCCTATACCTTGGATTACCTGCGCGTCATCTGCGAGGAGTTTCAGGAGCTGGCTGGTGATCGCGCATTTGCTGACGACAGCGCCATTGTCGGTGGCTTGGCACGCATTGATGGTCGCCCGGTCATGGTGATCGGTCATGAAAAAGGCCGTGACACCAAGAGCAAGGTACGCCGCAACTTCGGCATGCCTAAACCCGAAGGCTATCGCAAGGCGCTTCGCCTGATGAAAATGGCCGAGCGCTTCGGTCTGCCCGTACTGACCCTCATCGATACAGCAGGCGCATGGCCGGGGATTGACGCTGAAGAACGTGGGCAATCGGAAGCCATCGCCCGCAATCTGCTGGAAATGGCAGAACTGCGCGTGCCCATTATTTGCACCGTGATCGGTGAAGGCGGCAGTGGCGGCGCACTGGCCATCGGTGTGGGTGATCGCACGCTGATGCTGGAATACAGCACCTATTCGGTTATTTCCCCGGAAGGCTGCGCCTCGATTCTCTGGCGTGATGCGGCCAAAGCCAAAGATGCTGCCGAACAACTTGGGCTGACTGCCAAGCGCCTGAAAGGTCTGGGACTGATTGATAAAGTCATCCGCGAACCAACCGGTGGCGCTCACCGCAAGCCAGTGCAAATGGCCAAGCGCTTGAAAGCCGTGCTGCTCAATGAGCTGGATGCATTGGAAACATTGCCAATCGACACCTTACTTGAGCGCCGTTATCAACGCCTGCGCAGTTATGGGGCGTACGACCGCGCTTAAAACTGCTTGCCATTACACTGCTGGCATGTCATGGCCGATGCCACCACAACGTGCGCCTGTGCTCGTCGGGTTTTCCGGCGGGCTGGACTCCACTGTTTTGCTGCATTGGCTGGCACACCACCCGCAAATCCGCGATCACGGGTTGCGCGCCATCCATGTGCATCATGCGCTGCACACAGATGCCGATACTTGGCTGGCGCATTGCGAGGCAATCTGCAGCGCCCTCAGCGTGCCTTTGCAGGCTATTCGGGTTCACGTTCCACGCGATACTGGACAAGGCTTAGAAGCCGCAGCACGCCACGCCCGGCATGCTGCATTTACGCGGCACTTGGCTGAACACGAAACCCTTGCACTCGCTCACCATCAGGATGATCAGGCTGAAACATTCCTGTTACGCGCTTTACGTGGCTCAGGTTGTGACGGCCTTGCGGCAATGCAAATGTGGCGTGAATACCAGCCTGGCTGGCTTTGGCGACCACTGCTTGATACGCCACGTGCCGAACTCCTGGCCTATGCACAGACCCATACGCTGACATGGCTGGACGACCCCAGCAACCGTGACACCGACTTCGACCGCAACTTTCTACGCAACACGGTGTTTCCACTCCTCCAGCAACGCTGGCCACAGGCAAGCGCATGCTTTGCCCGCAGCGCTGCACTTTCTGCGCAGGCCACAACACTGCTCAACGAAGAAGATGCGCACGCCCTGCGCAAGGTTCAATACAGTGCAGACACACTGCATGTGGAATCGCTGCGCCAGCTCTCGCCTGCACGCCGTGCTCGCGTTCTGCGTCTCTGGGTAAGCTTGCTGGGACTGCCTGCATTACCTGGCCAAGGTGTACGGCATATCGAGAGCGATCTCCTCCCTGCTCAGCACGATACCGAAGCCTGCTTTATCTGGGCACAAACAAAAATCCAGCGCTGGCGTGGTTATCTGCATGCGGGGATGCAACGGGAATTGCCGAAGGATTGGTCGGCTCTCTGGGATACCGCTCAGCCGCTTACACTGCCTACAGGCGATACCCTGACTTTGCTGGGCCCACCCTTTCCTCAAGTGTTACGTGTGCATGCGCGCCAAGGGGGGGAACGTATCCGTTTACCCAACCGCCAGCACTCACATGCATTGAAGCAAGTGCTGCAAGACAACGCTATCCCGCCTTGGCATCGGCTTAGAATGCCATTGCTTTCATCTGCAGAGGGTCAGCTACTGGCGGCAGGCGACACACTGCTTTCTGCACACATGAAAAACTGGCTGAATCAGCACGACGCTCACCTGTCTTGGCACAAGCTGCCGTAAACTCTCGATATGGCAAAAAAATCTACCTCGGAAAAAACTTCCCCAATTGCTGATTTCGAACAATCCATGCAGGCGCTGGAAGAATTGGTCGGCAAAATGGAAGCGGGCGACCTTTCACTGGAAGCCTCGCTGGAAGCTTATGAGCGTGGTGTTGCGCTCTATCGCCACTGTCAAAGCGCATTAGAGCAGGCGGAATTGCGTATCCGTGTACTCAGCGACCCCAGCACACCAGAACATGCGCGTGATTTCAGTGAGCCAAGCGATGCCCCATTCTGATTTTTCTCGCTGGCGTGAGCGTACAGAAGCCACGCTTGATCGTTTACTCCCTGCATCGCAAACATCACCTCACCACCTGCATGCTGCCATGCGGCATGGCGTGCTCAATGGCGGCAAGCGTATGCGCCCGCTCTTGGTCTATGCCACCGGCGTTGCATTAGGGGCGAATGAAGCCGCACTGGACGAAGCTGCTGCAGCCATTGAGCTGATTCACTGCTATTCACTGGTGCATGACGACCTGCCCGCCATGGATGATGATGCCCTGCGTCGTGGCCAGCCCACCGTGCATATCGCTTTTGACGAGGCCACCGCCATTCTTGCGGGTGATGCCCTGCAAACACTGGCCTTTGCTGCATTGACGCAAGCGTCACAACCAGCGGAATGTCGTGTCGCCATGCTCGCAGAATTAGCACAGGCTTCCGGTATTTCTGGCATGTGCGGCGGGCAAGCCCTTGATTTGGATGCCACCGGAAAAAAGATCAGTCTTGCTGAGCTACAGCGCCTGCATGCCATGAAAACAGGCGCACTGCTGCGCTGCGCCGTGCGACTAGGTGCGCTAAGTGCAAATGCCGATACAGCAACCCAACACGCCTTGGATCGTTATGCCGATGCACTGGGTCTAGCGTTTCAGATCAAGGATGATTTGCTGGATATCGAAAGTGATTCGGCAACATTGGGCAAAACCGCAGGTAAGGATCTCCTGCAAGACAAGGCCACATTCCCCGCATTGCTTGGGGTTGAAGCCAGCCAGCAACGTTTGCAAGCACTTGCCACACAGATGCATGATGCCCTCGCCAACCTTGCATGCGACACCCATGCCTTGGCTGCATTAGCTGAGCAGGTCATTCAACGCCAGCATTGATACAACTGGCGTTTCACCCATACTCCCCCCATAACGCATCATCGCAGCACTTGGCTGCGATGATGGGGAACGGCGAACGACACAAAGCAGATTAATGCCCGTGCCCAGCTCCACCCATGCTGGATGGCAACGCATTGCGCAAACTACGAATGGCAATCACCGTATCCTGCGTGGATTTCGTGAATTCACCATCCAAAAACTGGTGCGCTGCCTCCTCTCGACCAGCTTCATATTCACGCACCACATGCCCAGCACATTCGTGGAAATGTTTATGCGAACCCATCAAGGCTTGATATTCCTTCATGGATTGCAGCTGTTGTCCTGGACCGCGCAGCCATTTACCAAGTGCACAAACATCATCGCGTGACAATGTTTCCACATCGATATCATCATCAGCCCCCATCAAATAGGACTTCAAGCGCAGTTTCCAATTCAAATGACCGGCAATCATGTCTTCAAACGATGTTACCTTGCTTGCATCTGCCGATGCTTGGGCTGCAGCTGGCTTGCTGGCCGAGCGTGCTGCACGGGCAGCACCTTTGTTAATCCTGAAGGCTGCCACCGCATTCGCCAGTTGACGTGCCTGCTCTTCCATCGAACGGGCTGCCGC
>CAYZUG010000025.1:0-32776 GCA_964481865.1 uncultured Thermomonas sp.
GAAACCGTGCATCAGCTGGTCATTGGTCGTGAACTGACCGGGATTAATGCGTTTTGATATTTGCTGGATAACCCTTCTCCCCGTTTACGGAGTGGGTGTTGGAAGAAATGCCGCACTTCACCCTTCTCCCCGTTTACGGAGTGGGCGTTGGAAGAAATGCCGTACTTCACCCTTCTCCCCGTTTACGGGGAGAAGGTGCCCGAAGGGCGGATGAGGGGCTTTTGATCTTTTCGTGAATATCAACATGACAACGACAACACGCTCTAACCCAACAATCGAAACCCAGCGCCTGATCTTGCGCGTCCCGCACGCCGATGACTTCAACCGCTATGCCGAAATGCTGGCACATGAAGATGCCATGCGTTATATCGGCGGCACATCACCACGCGCAGCAGCCTGGCGGCGTTTTCTGCAGATGCCCGGGGCTTGGGCACTACAGGGGTTCGGCATGTTCAGTGTGTTGGAAAAAGCCACGGACCTATGGATGGGACAAATTGGCCCTTGGCGCCCCGAAGGTTGGCCTGGGAATGAAATTGGCTATGCCTTCCATCCCGATGCTTGGGGCAAGGGTTATGCATTTGAATCCGGTGAGGCCAGCATTGATTGGGCGTTTTCCAATCTTGGCTGGGACAACATCATCCATTGCATTGCCCCTGAGAACACCGCTTCGCAAGTGCTTGCACAGCGTTTTGGCTCGCGCCATCTTGGTTTTGCACAGATGCCAGAGCCTTACGCCGATCACCTCACGCAAAAGTGGGGACAAACCCGATCAGAGTGGTTGGCGCGCCGAAACGCACGGCACGACGACTGATTTATTTTCATTTCATCAACCCGCTTTCTGAGGAAAGTGGTGGAGCTTGCCATGTTCAATACTGTTCCCAATCCGATTCCTGCACGCATGAAGGGGCTTAATCGCGCCGAAATTTGCGATGTCAATTTCACTGAATTCGTCAAAAACTGGAACGGTAGCGTGCAGCCCAAGCCTGCAGCGGATGAGGCTGTTCTTGATGGCAGCGCACTGACCGCCGAAGGCTTTCGTGAGCTGTTCGAATCGCAGCTGATTTCGCGACACCTGGACTTGATGGCACGCGTGCTGCGGGTGCAGAACAAGGTGTTCTACACCATTGGTTCAAGCGGCCACGAAGGCAATGCGATGGTGGCGCGTGCGGCGCGGCATACCGATCCGGCGTTCTTGCACTACCGCAGCGGTGGCTTCATGGCCGAACGCTTCCGTAAGCTGCCGGATATGGATCCGATCATGGATTCGGCATTGAGCTTTGCCGCCAGCGCGGAAGACCCGGCCAGTGGCGGTCGCCACAAGGTCTGGGGCAGCAAGCCGTTGTGGGTGATTCCGCAGACATCGACGATTGCCTCGCATCTGCCGAAGGCGCTGGGTACGGCGGTGGCCATTGAAACCGGCAAGCGCATTGGACACACCTTGCCGATTCCCGATGACAGCATCGCCATCTGCAGCTTCGGTGATGCCTCGGCCAACCATGCCAGCGCGCAGACCGCTTTCAATGCCACCAGCTGGATGGCGTATCAGAAGCTGCCCGCGCCGGTGTTGTATGTCTGTGAAGACAATGGCATCGGTATTTCGGTCAAGACGCCGAAGGATTGGATTTCCGAATCGTTCCGCAACCGTCCTGACCTCGACTACTTCTTTGCCGATGGTCTTGACTTGGCTGCGGGTTACGGTGACGTGCTGCGTGCGGTTGAGCACTGCCGCAAGACGCGCCGCCCGACCTTCCTGCATCTGCGTACCAACCGGATCATGGGGCATGCCGGCACCGATTTCGAAATCGAGTGGCGCTCAATCGAGGAATTGTGCGCGGTGGAAGCCGCCGACCCACTGCTGCGCAGTGCAGCGATTGCGCTGGAATCGGGTTTGATGAGCAAGGATGAGGTTCTTGGTCTGTATGAAGCCACCCGCGCCAAGTGTTTCGCCGCAGCGGAAGATGCCGACCAGCGTCCGCGCATTGAAACACTGGAGCATGTGATGGCACCGCTGGCGCCGTACACCCCCGACAAGGTGATGGAAGAAGCAACACGTGTGCCGACGCCAGAGGCACGTATCAAGGCGTTTGGCAGCGAAGACAAACTGCCGGAAAAACAAGTTCCCAAACATCTGGCCATTCAGATCAATCAAGCACTGCACGACCTGTTCGCCAAATATCCGGAAACCCTGTTGTTCGGTGAGGACGTGGCGCAGAAGGGTGGCGTCTATACCGTCACCAAGGGGCTGCACAAAGCCTTTGGTGCGCGGCGTGTATTCAACTCATTGCTGGATGAAACCACCATCCTTGGCATGGCGCAGGGCTTTGCCAACATGGGCATGCTGCCGGTGCCGGAAATCCAGTATCTGGCGTATTTGCATAACGCCATCGATCAGATTCGCGGTGAAGCTTGCTCGCTGCAATTCTTCAGTAACGATCAATACCGCAACCCGATGCTGGTGCGTATCGCTGGGTTGGGTTATCAGCGCGGTTTCGGTGGGCATTTCCACAATGACAATTCCGTCACCGCATTGCGTGATATTCCCGGTCTTGTGGTTGGTTGCCCATCACGCGGTGATGATGCAGCGATGATGCTGCGCACCTTGGCAGCGCTGGCGAAGGTGGATGGCCGCGTTTGCGCCTTCCTTGAACCGATCGCGTTGTACATGACAAAAGACTTGTACGAAGCAGGTGACGGCCAGTGGCTGACCGACTACCCAGCACCAGATCAGGCGCTGACCTTGGGTGAGGAACGCGTTTACAACCCCGAAGCAACCGATTGCGTGATTTTCACCTTCGGCAACGGTGTGCCGATGAGCCTGCGCGCTGCGCGTCAAATTGAAGCTAAGCACGGTTGGGAGGTGCGCGTGGTGGACCTGCGCTGGCTGGTGCCGTTGAATGCAGCTGCTATCGCCAAGCACGCTCATGCATGTGCTCGCATCTTGGTGGTGGACGAAGGCCGCCACAGCGCAGGCATTGGTGAAGGCGTGATTACCGCCGTTACCGAAGCCGGTTGTGGTGGTAAGCCGCTGCAGCGGGTGGTGGGTGCTGATACGTACACACCGCTGGCCGGGGCCGCATTCCTCGTCATTCCCAAGGACGAAGACATCGTGGAAGCAGCAGATCGGCTGGTGTGATCGTTTAAGGGGCGAGTTTGCGCTTGAGTGCCATTGCCAGTGGTTTCGGCAGGTTGGGCAGCGAGCGCAACAGCCACGGCAGCAAACGGCGTTTGCTGGTGCTGAGAGATTCCGGCACCAGTGCTTCGATCAGATGCGGCCCTGGTGCGCTCAGCGCATTCTCCAGCGCTTTGCAGAATTCCTCTGCGCTGCTGACGCGGCGGGCAGGAACGCCCATGCCTTGCGCAAGTTCCGCAAAATTGATCACCGGGCCGCGCAGGTCAAGCTGTGATTTTGCCTTCGGGCCGACCTGACTGTCTGCCCCCACGCGATCCAGTTCGACGTTCAGCACCGAATAGCTGGCGTTGTTGAAGATGATCGCGGTGACGTTGAGCTGTTCGCGTGCCATCGACCACAGCGATTGGATGGTGTACATCGCGGTGCCGTCGCCGATCAATGCGATCACCGGTCGCTTCGGACAGGCAACCGCTGCACCCACGGCGTTGGGCAGGCCTTGCCCGATGGCGCCGCCGGTCAGCGTAATCAGGTCATGGCGCGGTGCGCCTTGGGTCATCACGCCCAGCATCAGGCCGGAGGTGATGGCTTCGTCGATCAAGATGGCGTCGTGCGGAAGCAGATGCCCAACGGCTTTGCATACTTTGGCAGCATTGAGCTTGCCGCGTGGGCGCGACGGGCGTCTGGCCGGTTGCAGTGCTGGCGTCTCGTGCACGGCATCGGTAGCGGCCACCAACGCTTGCAGGCTGGCAAGTGCATTCTGATCTGGCTGTGCCAAAACATGCACCTGACACCCCTCAGGTACAAGATCACTCTTTTTTCCGGGATAAGCAAAGAACGAGACGGGTGATTTTGCATCCACCAAGATCAGATGTTGAAACCCCGATAATTGCAGGGCGGCCATTTCCGCCAGATAGGCGATGCGCTCCACGGCGGGAAGACCCGCGCCACGCTGGAGGCGGGTGGGGAAGACTTCGCAAAACAGGTTGACGCCATGCTTGGCTGCCAGTTTGGCGGCTTCTAGCAGGGCGGGTTCGTGTAACGCTTGCCCCCCCAATAACAGCGCGGTTTTTTCGCCGCTGCGCACGATTGCCGCAAGTTGCGTAATGACCTCGGCAGCAGCAGCGGAGGGCGGGCTGAGGGAAGGCGGTGGACAGGGCTGACCACCTTCGCCCCATGACACGTCGGCGGGAAGGATCAGGGTGGCCACTTGCCCCGGCAGGCTGCGCGCAGCAGTGAGGGCATCCACGGCGTCGCGGCAGAGATCTTCGGTGGATTGCGATGTGCGCACAAAGCCGGGGGAGACGTTGCGCGCCACGGTTTCAATGTCGGACTGCAGTTGGGCGTCATACCGGGTATGGAAGGTGGCGTGATCGCCCACAATATTCAGCACCGGCACCTTGCCCTTGCGCGCGTTGTGCAGGTTCGCCAATCCGTTACCCAGCCCGCAGCCCAAATGGAGCAGGGTGGCGGCAGGCTTGCCGGCCATGCGTGCGTAGCCGTCGGCAGCGCCAGTGGCCACACCTTCAAACAGTGCCAGCACGGCGCGCATGCGTGGTTCGGAGTCGAGTGCGGCCACGAAGTGCATTTCACTGGTGCCGGGGTTGGAAAAACACACGTCCACGCCAGCATCGGCCAACGTTTTCAGCAGGGCTTGTGCGCCATTCATTCCGAAGTCGTCCTCAAATGTCTAAGGTAATGGAACGCGCAGCAGCGCGTGCCGTCAGGATGCAGCCCGGCAGGAAGGTGCCTTCCAACGAACGTTTGCCGCTGGCGCCGCCACCGCCGAATCCTGCGGCTTCGCCCACGCAATACAGGCCGGGGATGGGGGCGTCGTTGCCGTCCAGAACCCGACTTTTCAGGTCGGTGCGCAGCCCGCCCAGACTCTTGCGCGTGATCAGTTGCATCTGGATGGCAATGTACGGCCCGGCGCCGAGACTCTGTAAGGGTTGAGGTTTACAGGTGCGCAGCGCATCCGCCCCCCACTGGCGTGCATGCAGGATGCGGCGAATTTGATCGTCGTTGTGCAAATGCAGGCTCTGTTTGAAATTGGCGTCGAAGCTGTTAGCCGTGGCCTGCAATGTGCCCGGCGCGACATGCGGTGCACCTGTGAGTGCGTTCATCTTTTCGGTCAGCACGGCGAGCGTATCCGCCACCAAAAATTGTGGCACTTCGCGCTGCATCTGGTCGATCAGGCTGCGGTTGCCCAGCAGTGTGTCCAAAACAAAGCGCAGGAATTGTTTGTCGCGAATGCGTGGATTGTGCTCGGCACCGGAAATGGCAAATTCCTTCAGGGCGATGCGGCGGTTGAGCAGATGCCATGTCCACGGTTTTTCCTGCTCCGCCACACGCTGGCACAGCCAATGGGTGTCGAAGCCTGTTACTAGAGGTTCCGGACCGATGCGTTCACCGCGATGGTTCAACCACAAGGCAGATTTGCAGGGAATGGCAGACAGCCCGTGACCGGGAAAGTGCGGCTGCGGGTGCGGAAAACCGGCGGCATAGTTCCACATCTCGCCGGGATGGGTGATCTGTGCGCCCAAGCCCGCGGCAAGCCGATGCAGCTTGCCATCGGCAAACGGGTGTGCGCCGTTGAGCATAGAGGCGGGAATGGCGCGTTCGTGCGGCCAGTTGCGCAGGGTTTCCTCGTGACTGCCGTTCAAGCCACCCATCGCCAGCACGACGTGATCGGCATGCAGCCCCACCGTGTGACCGGTGATTTCATTGATGGCTTCGGCACCACTTACACCGTTGTTGCCGTACTCCAGCCCGGTGACGCGGTGTTGGTGCAGCAGGGTCAGCTTGCCGTTGCTGCCAGCTTCACGCAGTGCGGCAATCATCCGCGTGGTCATCGCGCGCGATGTGCCCCAGACGATGTGATAGCGCGGCAGACTGTTGCCATCACCGTGCATGCCGCGCTCCACCCAGTTCACCGCCGGCATGAAGCGGATGCCGTGTGCGATCAGCCAGTCGTACACCTGCGTGCGGGAATGTTCCACATAGTGGCGTGCCCATTGCATGGGCCAGGTGTCAGCGGGGTTCAACTCACCGAATCGAATCCAATCCTCCAAGGCGCGTTCAGGGGTATCCATGATCTTGCGTTTGGTCTGCAGCGGTGTTCCCACCAGAGCCATACCACCAAATGCCCACAGTGCCAGTCCGCCGAAGCGCTCCGGGGTGTCCCGATCCACCAAGGTCACACGCTTGCCAGCGCGCAGACATTCCAGCGCAGTCACAATACCGGCCAGCCCACCGCCAATGATCAGCACATCCGATTGCAGCACCGCCATGCAGTCCCCTTTCTTTGCATACGGATCAGTCGTATTGCAACGATAGCGAGATTTATGCAGAAGGGGAATGCACGCCCCATGCAGACTTAATGCATCTGCTGTCGCTGTTCGATCAGCTCGGTGAATTCATGCAGAGGCAACGGCTTGGCGAAGTAATAGCCTTGGAAGGCATCGCAGCCAAGATGGCTCAAGAAATGGCATTGCGCCTCGGTTTCCACACCTTCAGCAATCACATCCAAACCAAGACCATGCCCCATACCGATGATGGTTTGTGCAAGCGTGGCATCACTTTGGTCATCGGGCAGGCGAATGACAAATGAGCGATCAATCTTGAGTTGATCCAGCGGCAAGCGAGAAAGATAGGTCAGCGACGAATAACCAGTGCCGAAATCATCCAGTGAAATGCGAATCCCAGCATCACGTAATTGTGCCAATTTGCTACGGATGGCATCCAGATTGCCGAGAATCGCGCTTTCCGTAATTTCCAGTTTCAACCGATTGGGCGCGACCTTGGCTTCTCGTAGGCTGTGTAAGACATCGCTGACAAAATCAGCCTGGGCAAATTGCTTTGCACTGACATTGGCGGCAAGCGTCAGTGCATGTAGATGGGGCTGGTTAGCCCACGACGCCAAAATCTGGCAGGTACGCCGGATCACCCATTGCCCCAATGGCACAATCAGCCCGCTGTCCTCTGCCAGTGGGATAAATGTATCCGGTGGAATGCGTTGACCATTGTTGCGTGTCCAGCGGAGCAGGCTTTCTGCACCGATGGCGTGTCCTTTGGTATTGGTTTGAAGTTGTAAATGCAGCTCTAAGCCATCGCCGTTGTTTGTGATGGCATGTGCCAGTTCGCTGATGAGTGTTTCACGGTACTCCAGTTCTTCAAGCATGCTCGCTTCAAACCGGCAGGCACGATTGCGGCCTGCTGCCTTGGCGGCATACATCGCCAGTTCGGCCTCTTTCAGAATGGACTCCACAGAGTCGTGTGGCTGGCTGATACGCGTCCAGCCAATACTGACAGTGATCTGAGTGGGCAGGTCATCACCCAGCCAGAAGGGTTCTTGCAGAGCAGTTTGAATTCGCTTGATTTCTGCCAAGATGGTTTGTGTGTGTTGTTCGGCGGGGACAGAGTGGCCTTTCAGGAATAAGACGAAACTTCCGCCACTCAACCTGCTGAGAATGTCGTGTTGATGAACAAGTGGACGCAGACGCTGCGTAATGAAACTTAACAGTCGGTCACCTGTGCTGTGTCCACGCAGTTCATTGATGCGTTTGAAGTGATCAAGGTCGATATGCAGCAATGCACTGCAGGGTGCGTTTGCATCATCAAAATGATGCACAAGCTGGGTGATCAAATAATTGCGGTTGGGCAAATCAGTGAGTGGGTCGAAATAGGTCATGTGCTCGGCACGCGCATGCGCTTCCCGAACACCGGTTAAGTCATTGATCGTGCCAATGTACTGGCTTGCCCGTCCTGATTCATCCATGACAGCAGAGACTTCAATACGTGCGATGCGAGGGCTGCCATGTTTGCCCTGAATCCATTGTTCACCCTGCCAGTGCCCGTTTTTGCGAACCTGTTTCCAGAAGTCTTGATAAAACGCTTCATCATGCTGCTGGGAAGCAATAAGACGTGGGGTTTGGCCAATGGCTTCCTGATCACTGTATCCGGTCAATGCAGTGAAAGAAGGGTTGACGCGCTGAATCAGTCCATTCTCATCAAGGATGATCATGGCGTCTTGTGATTGAAATGCCACGGCAGCCAAACGCACTTCATGTTCTGCTTGTTTGCGTGCGCTGATGTCCTGCGCGTAAACAATGACATATTGCGCTTTGTTCTGTGCATCACGAGAAATCGAGATATCCAGCTGCACGGGGAAACGCTTACAGTCGCGTGTGATCTGTTCGGTTTCAACAATCAGATGCGCATAGCCACCCGTTTTTGCGCGTGTCAGACGCCGCTCTTCAACGAGGTCTTCGGGATATAGATCATCCGCATGCAGCCCCACCATTTCGTCAGGTGTATAGCCCCGCTCCTTGGCAAAGGTGGGGTTGGCCATGATGATGGTTTCTTGTTGGGCATCAAAAATAACGACACCAAAGGCAGCGTACTGGAAGGCGTGCGCCCACAGGCGTAGTTGAGCTTCTGTGTTCAGGCGATCGGTAATGTCACGCGCTGCCCCGAGCATGCCTTCAACGGAACCATCAGCGCCATACAGCGGTACTTCAATGACTTCGACATGGCGCATGCCAGCATCAGTTTGGACGCTGATTTGATAGCGAACACGGGAGGTGTCTTGGCTTGATGTGCTGTCTGGCTTGTCGAAATGGAAGCGATGATGCGCCTCTAAAAGGATGTCATCTGAAAGGCCGGTCAGATTCGTTTTAGGAACGTGCAGAATGTCGAACAGTCGGTCGTTGTAGTCACGATAAACACCCTTGGCGTCTTTGACCCACATGGCATCGGGGCTGGCATTAAAAATAGCGCGCAATTTATTTTCACTGGCGGCAATTTCACGCATGCGCCGCTGGACGTTGCGACCCAGCAACCACACCCAACTACCCATGATCACAAGTGCACCAAGACCAATGCTCAGCACCATCTCAGGTTTCCGCTGCCAAACAGGCTGTCCTGCTTCAGCAGGTTGTGCAGAAGGTGACGGCAGGCTGTTGGTGCTGGCTGTGGCCTGTACTTGAAAAGAGGTTGTTTGCACGGGTGTGGCAAGTGTGCTGTTCGTGAGCAACAGCGCAGTAACCAATACCAATGGTTTGAATGACAAATGCCGCATGAATTTGAGAGTTACCAAGTGCAAGAGGTTACATGCGAGCGACATTGGAGAGGCTCGCTTTATAGCAGTCTTTGCTGCCCAAAAGCCATATCAGCAGAAGAGAGTGACTCAACGTGCCAATCCATCAAGTAGTTGCTGGCGTTGCAGTTGCGTATCCCCGGCTTGAGCGCTTTCAACGGATGCATCAAGTGCAATCACCGCCAAGAGGGTGGTGTGGCAACTGGCAATCGTTTGTCCTGCACGCTGCCCATCACTGGTCGTAAGTTCAGGGAGCGTCGCCGCTACCGCATCGCTGTCTAGGGGGAATGGATGTTGACTGGTAAACACTGCCAGTCCACGTTTGGCCTGCCCAAGGAAATGGGTGCGCGCTACGATTTCTTGCCCCGGATAGCAGCCTTTTTTCACGCTGTATGCATGCAGTCGCTCAAGCGAAAGCTGTTGTGGTGTCCATTGCTCAGATTGCGCAATGGAAAGCCGAGGAAAGCCATGCCGCAAATCTGTCACACACCATGCGTTTAACGCCGCATCGGCATCAGCGTGCAAGGCAGGATGGGTGGTGGTTTCCGGGTGAATGCAAAGCGTGCGCGGGGTTTCTGCGCCCGACATGTCGAGCTCAATCACCCCGTTCGGCAATGTGGCAAATTGTGCATGACTGGCATGTTGCGGCGCAGTCATTTGACCGAAAGTGGCGTGTGGCAAAACACGCAGAATGACTTTGCTGCGGAAGACGTAGCGTTGCAATTGCGTAGCGAAGGCGTCTGCGGGCATATCTGGCAGAACCAGCCAAAGTGTATTGGCATCGATGCGCAAGATGGCAAACAGGGCGATAACGCGCCCTTTTGCAGTCAGCCAGCCGTTCCACTGCCATTGGCCATCGTGTAGATGATTCAGGTCATTCATGAATTGTAACTGGGTAAAACGC
The DNA here is from genome assembly GCA_964481865.1 of uncultured Thermomonas sp. GTDB lineage: Bacteria > Pseudomonadota > Gammaproteobacteria > Xanthomonadales > Xanthomonadaceae > Thermomonas. Next base: position 10,129 of record CAYZUG010000025.1, read on the forward strand.
AGGGCATCGGCACCAGATATTTCCAGAATGCTATGGCTGGAAAGTGGGAAGGGTGTAGTGAACGAAGAGGCTTGCTTGTCGAACATGGGGCTGAGGACTTAGAATAGGGGTGTTGTGAACGTGTCGATGATAGGTCAAATCTCACCTCAATCTGTACCTGAGCCATCTGTTGATGCGCACGGGGAGCCAGTATCGTCGCCGGTTCCGGTTGCTACGCCTGCTGTTGAAATTGGTGGGCGCGAGGGTCCGGACCCGACGCGTTACGGCGATTGGGAAAAGAACGGCCGCTGCATCGACTTTTAACCCCACGCGGCATTGCCGCCCTAGCACGGAGAGCGCACCGCCCATGGCGACACGCGAACGTCCGCTGTCACCGCACCTGCAGATCTACAAGAAGCAGGTGCAGATGATGACATCCATTACCCACCGTATTACCGGCGTGATTTTAGCCGTCGGTGCGCTTGCTCTGGTCTGTGGCCTGATGGCCTTGGCTGGCGGGCAAGCACCGTGGGATCGTTTTGTGACCTGCTTGGCTTCCCCTCTCGGGAAACTGCTGATGCTGGGTTTCAGCTGGGCTTTGGCCTATCACCTGTTGAATGGTATTCGCCATTTAATTCAGGACGTGGGTTATGGTTTCGCCATACCGGATTTTGTGCGTAGCAGCTGGATTTCGGTGGTTGGCAGTATCTTGCTGACGGCGCTGGCTTGGGGCGTGGTGTTGATGCGCTGGGGGCAAGTATGAGCAGCAAGATGAATGATTTACGCACACCGTTGAAGCGCGCACGTGGCTTGGGTTCAGCGAAAGATGGCACCTCGCACTTTTTCTGGCAGCGTGTCACCGCCATTGCAACCGGGTTGTCGGGTTTGTGGCTGCTTGGCATGCTGCTGACCATGCAAACTGCAGAATACGCCATGGTGCATGGCATGGTGGCTGATCCCATCAATGCCACGGTCATCATCGTATTTTTGCTGAGCATGTTCTGGCACGCCAAAATGGGGCTGCAAGTCATTATTGAAGACTATATTCACACCCCGCTGACGGCATTGATTGCTCACTTTGCCACCATCTTTATTTGCGCATTGGCGGCTGTCGCCAGTGTGCTTGCGGTGCTGCGCATCGCACTTGGGAGCTGATTCACGATGTCCGCATACAAGATTCAAGAACATACCTACGACATGATCGTGGTGGGAGCTGGCGGTGCTGGCTTGCGCGCCACGTTCGGTTTGGCGCAGAAAGGTCTGCAAACGGCGTGCATCAGTAAAGTGTTCCCCACGCGTAGCCATACCGTGGCTGCACAGGGCGGCATTTCTGCGGCACTGGGCAATATGGGGGAAGACGACTGGCGCTTCCACTTTTACGACACCATTAAAGGGTCGGACTGGTTGGGTGACCAGGACGCGATTGAATACATGTGCCGTGAGGCGATTCCAGCGATTATCGAACTGGAGCACCAGGGCGTGCCGTTTAGCCGTACAGAAGAAGGGAAGATCTACCAACGCCCGTTTGGCGGCATGACTACGCATTACGGTAAGGGCACTGCACAACGCACTTGCGCTGCTGCCGACCGCACTGGGCACGCGATTTTGCATACGCTGTATCAGCAAGCCCTGGCGCATGATGCGCGCTTCTTCATCGAATACTTCGCTCTTGATCTGATCATGGACGAAGAAGGCGTCTGCCGTGGTGTCTTGGCACTGGACATGGCAGAAGGCACATTGCATTTGTTCCGTGCGCAAGGTGTGGTGCTGGCGACGGGCGGGTATGGCCGTGCGTATTTCTCAGCAACATCTGCCCATACCTGTACGGGTGATGGCGGCGGCATGGCCTTGCGTGCAGGTTTGGGCCTGCAAGACATGGAGTTTGTGCAATTTCACCCCACCGGAATCTATGGCGCAGGCTGTCTGATTACCGAAGGCGTGCGTGGTGAAGGCGGCATTCTGCGCAATGTCAATGGCGAGCGTTTCATGGAGCGCTATGCGCCGAACGCGAAAGACCTTGCCTCGCGTGACGTGGTCAGTCGTTCGATGACCATTGAAATCCGCGAAGGGCGTGGTGTGGGTGAACATAAAGACCACATCTTCCTTGATCTGACGCATCTGGATCCGAAAGACATCCACGAGAAACTGCCGGGGATTGCCGAAAGCGCACGCATCTTTGCCGGTGTGGATGTTGAGAAGCAACCCATTCCGGTGATTCCGACGGTGCATTACAACATGGGCGGCATCCCCACCAATTATCATGGTGAAGTGGTGCAGCTGAAGAACGGCGACCCTGATGCGGTTGTGCCAGGACTGTACGCCATTGGCGAAGCTGCCTGCGTGTCGGTACATGGTGCCAACCGTTTGGGTTCGAACTCGCTGCTTGATCTGGTGGTGTTTGGGCGTGCGGTGGCGAATCGTTGCGCAGAAACCATCAAGCCAGGGGCGGCGCATAAGCCGTTGCCAGCCGATGCCTGCGAAAAATCGCTGGCCAACCTCGACAAACTGCGGCATTCCAATGGCAGTCTGTCCACCGCAGACATTCGCATGAACATGCAGCGCGCCATGCAGAAGGACGCTGCCGTTTTCCGCACCGGCGAAAGTTTGGCTGAAGGCGTGAAAGCGGTTTCCGACATTCATGCCAGCTTTGCCGATGTGAAAGTCTCGGATCGCTCCATGGTTTGGAACTCTGATCTGGTGGAAACACTGGAGCTGCAAAACTTGCTGGGTCAGGCACTGGTCACCATCGTGTCGGCGGAAAACCGCAAGGAATCACGCGGCGCACATGCGCGTGAGGACTTCCCCGATCGTGACGACGCCAACTGGCACAAGCACACCATTTGCTGGGCGGATGATGCGGGTAAGACCCGGATCGACTATCGCCCAGTGCATATGTACACACTGAGCGATGAGGTTGATGTTGTGCAGCCTCAGAAGCGCGTTTATTAATCGGGGGAAGGACAATGGCTGAATTTTCACTCCCGAAAAACTCGGTAATCCAGAAAGGCAAGCATTTTTCCAGCACGGGTGCGAAGAAAACCCGCACTTTCAAAATCTATCGCTGGAGCCCAGACGACAACCAAAACCCACGCACTGACACCTATGAGGTGGACATGGAAAAGTGTGGGCCGATGGTGCTGGATGCGCTGATCAAGATCAAAAACGAGATCGACCCCACGTTGACCTTCCGCCGTTCCTGCCGCGAAGGGATTTGTGGTTCCTGTGCGATGAATATCGACGGCACCAACACCTTGGCGTGTATCTGTGCTGTTGATGATGTGAAGAGCGGGGATGTGGCGATTTATCCGCTGCCGCATTTGCCTGTGGTGAAGGACTTAGTGCCGGATTTGACGCATTTCTATGCGCAGCACGCCAGCATTCGTCCCTGGCTGCGCACACAGACACCTGCACCGACAGACCGTGAGCGCCTGCAAAGCAAGGAAGACCGCGCCAAGTTGGATGGTTTGTACGAATGCATCTTGTGTGCATGCTGCAGCACCTCCTGCCCAAGCTATTGGTGGAATGGCGACCGTTATCTGGGGCCGGCCATCTTGTTGCAGGCCTATCGCTGGATTGTGGATAGCCGCGATGAAGATACTGGTACACGGCTGGATGAGCTGGAAGACCCCTTCAAGCTGTACCGCTGCCATACCATCATGAATTGCGCTCGCACATGTCCGAAGGGCTTGAACCCTGCCAAGGCCATCGCTGAAATCAAGAAATTGATGCTGCAGCGTAAAATCTGATGGACGACGAGGCTGAACTGCGCAAGCTGCGCTGGCGTTGCCGGCGCGGCATGCGTGAACTTGACCAGTTGCTTGAGCGCTGGCTGGATCGCGCATGGCGGCAAAGTCCGATACAAGATCGCGCTACCTTCCTGCGGCTTTTGGACACCGAAGACGACAAACTCTGGCGTTGGTTCCTGGGGCACGAGGTGTCGGACGATGTCGAAATCGCAGCGCTTGTTGAGCACATCCGCCGTCTGCCAGTTTGAGTGGCGGCCATCGAAAACCTGTACGGTTTTTTTGTATTGTCTAACCAGTCTGGCCTGCTTGTCGATTGGGTTGAGTCAGCTATCGGCAGGCATCGCTTGGCCAGCAATCGCTTTAACGATATGGCTGGGGCTGCATACGGCTTGGCGTTACCACCGTTTGCCTGTCATGACGATGGCAGTAAAAACAGGTGGCTTGTCGGCATCGGTCGATGATGTTCCTGTGCAGCGCTTGCGCTTGTATTGGCGTGGGCAGTGGCTGTTTCTTCATTGGCAAGACGCAAGGCGGAATACGCATCGCTGTGTCTTCTGGCCTGATGGCCTGACATCAACACAGCGCCGGGAATTACGCCTGCTCGTTCAGCAATAGGGATGTGCCAACAAAGCGTTTTGCTGGCAGGATATGCCATCGAATCAAAGAGTGCGTGATGTTCAAACCGATACCTGTTGCCATCGGCCTGCGTTATTTACGCGCCAAGCGCCGCAATGGTTTTATTTCATTTATCTCCTTGGCGTCCATTTTGGGAATTGCCCTGGGGGTAACGGCATTGATCACCACCTTGGCGGTGATGACGGGTTTCCAGAAAGAAATCCGTGATCGCATGTTAGGCATGGCAGCCCACGCCACGGTCAGTGGCTATGGGGAGCCGCTTCAGCAATGGCAGCATGCTGTATCGGTTGCGATGAAGGATGCCCGGGTGATTGGCGCAGCACCGTATATCGAAAAAGAAGCCTTGATTTCGGGGCCGAATAATCAACCCGCCATGGTGCGTGGTGTTTTGGCGGACGAAGAACGCAAGGTGTCTGAGCTGGGCGAAAAAATGCAGCGTGGCGCCATCACCGATTTGCATGCAGGCAGCTTCAATATCGTGTTGGGGCGTGAGCTTGCGCTCTGGCTGGGTGTGGATGTGGGGGACGATGTGGTGGTCACATTGGCTGAGTTTCGCTCAACGCCATTGGGTGGTGTTCAGACGATGAAGCGCTTTAAGGTCAGCGGTATTTTCGAGGCTGGCTATAACGAGTTCGATAAGGGGCTGGCGGTCGTCAATCTTCACGATTTGCAGCGCGTCTTGCGCATGGGTGACGGGGTGACGGGGGTGCGTTTGAAGCTGCGCAACATGGATCATGCTTTTGATGTAGCGCGCGACCTGGCGGTGGCGTTGCAAGGCCCATATCGGATCAGTGACTGGAGCCAGGACAACGCCAATTTGTTTCGTGCCTTGAAGATGGAGAAAACGGTGATGGCGATTCTGCTATCACTGATCGTGGCCATGGGCGCATTCAATCTTGTGTCATCGCAGGTCATGCTGGTGACCGATAAACAATCAGATATTGCGATTCTGCGCACATTGGGTTTAACGCCTGCGCAGGTGATGCAGGTCTTCATGGTGCAGGGCAGTTTAATTGGAGTTGTTGGCACCCTGGCAGGGGTGCTGAGTGGGGTCACGCTGACATGGAATCTCAACAATATTCTGCAGGGAATCGAAAAACTTTTCGGCGTACAGTTGCTGCCGCAGGATGTGTATTACATCACTGGGCTTCCCACTGATATGCAAACGGCAGACGTGTTAGGTGTGGTCTGTGCTGCATTGCTGATGGCGTTTCTGGCCACACTTTACCCAGCATGGCGGGCAGCGCGTACGGCGCCAGCGGAGGCATTGCGCTATGAATGAGGTCATTCGTGCTGAAAAGTTGGCCAAGGTTTATGCGGAAGGCAAACTGCATACGCCGGTATTCGATGCTTTGGATATCACCGTGCATGCAGGTGAAACCGTCGCCATTTTGGGGGCATCTGGTGCAGGGAAAAGCACGCTTCTGCATCTTCTTGGCGGGCTGGATGTGCCCAGTGCCGGTGAAGTGTATGTGGCCGGGCAGAAAATGAGTGCGCTGTCTGATGCTGCGCGTGGACGTTTGCGCAATCAGGCATTGGGCTTCATTTATCAATTCCACCACTTGTTGCCCGAGTTCACGGCACTTGAAAATGTGATGATGCCCGTTCTGCTTGCAGGGGCTTCGGTGCCTGAAGCAAAACAACGTGCGCAGACCCTGTTGGAATCGATCGGGCTTGCTCATCGTTTGCTGCATAAACCGGGGGAACTTTCTGGTGGTGAACGGCAACGGGCAGCGGTAGCGCGTGCCTTGGTCAATCGTCCAGCCTGTGTGCTGGGGGATGAGCCCACCGGAAATCTGGATGAAAGAACCGCCGCCACCGTCTTTGCACAAATGTTGGAATTGAATCAGGCGCAGGGCACCAGCCTTGTACTTGTCACCCATGATCGGCGTTTGGCGAAAAAACTGGATCGCATTCTTGAGTTGCGCGAAGGCCGCTTGCACCCACTTGCTGCCGAGTCGCTATAGCGCATCAGGAAACTCTGATGCCATTCTTGGGATGCTGCTGATCGCAGTGTAAGCATGCGCACGCCATGCTGTTGCGATGTGGCGTGTGAACTTCAAGCATCGGGTGTCCTGCCTCTTTCCAGTGCATGCGTACAGTGAAAGGCGTGCACCTGCCTTGTTTTCACCGCAAACCGCATTGGCAGTGCTGGCAGGAGTGACGGCATGCTTGCTGCTGCCCGCATTGCCATCTCGATTGTTCCTCTATGCCACACTTGCTGTTGCAGTTTTTTTGCTATGCGTGGCGTATCGCAGGTCGTATTCGTTTATTGCTGTGCTTGGCGCATTGCTACTCGGCGCTGGTTGGGCGGGGGTACATGCACACCACAGTCTTGATGCACAGCTTCCCTTGTCATTGCAAGGACAAACACTGACGCTGCAGGGAACCATCATCGAGCTGCCCGTACACGAAGTGCGCAGTACACGGTTTTTGTTGCATGTCGATGCGACTGACCAGCAACCTGAAGCATTGCGAGGAAAGACAGTGCGCTTACGCTGGTACGACGATGATCTGGCAGCACGCCAGCCGCTTCAGGCAGGAACACGTTGGTCATTGTTGGTGCGTCTGCGTGCCCCACGTGGTTTGCGCAATCCTGGAGGAGCGGATGCAGAAAAACATGCGTTGGCCGCGCGTTTGGCTGCCGTCGGAAGTGTGCAGAAGCCGCAGTTTGCCAGGCGATTAAGCCCGCCAGAAGGAATTGATGCCTGGCGTGAAGCGATGAGTGGGACGATTGCGGCAGCGGTGCCCGCCGGTTCATCGCGTTATATACGGGCGTTGGCATTGGGGGATACCCGGTTCTTGCAGGCACAGGACTGGAGCCGTTTACGCGCCGCAGGGCTGACTCATTTGATTGCAATCTCCGGCTTTCATGTGGGGTTGGTGGCAGGGTTTACCGCCTTGCTATCTGGTGTGTTGGGTTGGGGGATTCCAGCGCTGAATCGGCGCTTTCCACGCCCATTTGTTGCTGGTGCTGGTGCCATCGTTGGGGCGTTTGCCTATGCAGTCATCACCGGGATGTCGGTACCCACGCTGCGAACAGCCGTGATGATTGCAGTGCTGGTGCTGGCACGCTGGTTGCGTCGCAGACAACGCATGGTTGATACCTTGGCATTGGGCTGCATCGTCCTGATTATTTTGGATCCGCTCTCTGTGCTGGGTGCTGGTTTCTGGCTGAGTTTTGCAGGTGTGGCATGGTTGCTGTGGTGTCTGCCCGAGGTGGGTCAGCGTTCTGTGCGCGGCATGTTGCATGGTTTGCTGGCAGCGCAATGGGTTGCGAGTTTGGGCTTGTTGCCACTGACTGTGTTGTTGTTTGGGCAGGCCTCATTTGCCGGTCTTGTGGCGAATCTGCTTGCTGTGCCGTGGTGGAGTCTGGTGGTGATTCCCCTGAGCCTGTTAGGCGTGTTGGCTGAGTCTGTTAATACGGGTTTCGGGCAGGGGTTCTGGCGTTTGGCGGCTTGGTGTTTCGATGCGTTATGGCCGTTTCTTACCTGGGTTGCCGATAGTCCGCTGGCGCTGTTCTGGTTGCCTGAGGCGTCTTGGTACGCCCTGCCATTGGCCATGCTATCGGCGATTTATCTGCTTCTGCCACGCGGGCTTCCAGGGCGTTGGCTGGCCTGCTTGCTGTGGTTGCCTTTGCTTTATCCCATGCGTGAACTACCAGCACAGGGGGAAGCAGAACTGCATTTGATCGATGTGGGGCAGGGCTTGTCGGTGTTGTTGCGAACAAAAACACATGCCTTGCTTTATGACATGGGACCTGCCATTGCCGATGGCTATGATGCGGGTGAACGTGCGGTGGTGCCTGCGTTATTAGCCTTGGGGGTCAGGCATTTGGATAAAGCCATCATCAGCCATGCCGATCATGACCATGCCGGTGGCTGGCCGGCGGTGGCTTCTGTCTTCCCCACAGATCAGGTGCTTCACCCGGAGGGCAGCCCGTTGCACTTGGGGCAGGCATGTCAGGCAGGGCAGCGCTGGCAATGGGATGGAGTGACCTTCAGGGTGCTGCATCCAAGCGACGGATTCCCGTATATGGGTAACGAAACAAGTTGCGTAATACGCATTGAAACAGCGCATGGCAGCGCATTGTTAACGGGTGATATCGGCCACTATGTTGAACGAAAACTACTGCGTGAAGCCCCTATGTGGGTGCGTAATGATGTGGTTGTGGTGGGGCATCATGGCAGTGCTGGTTCATCGGATACGGACTTTGTGGCGGCGACGCAGGCACGGTTGGCATTGCTGTCATCGGGTGCGGATAACCGTTTTCAGCATCCTAGGGCTGAGGTTGTGCAGCGTTGGTGCGATGCGGGGGCAGAAATCTTGGATACTGCCCGTTCTGGCGCGCTGCGTGTATGGATCAGCGCAGATGGCTTGCATGTGCGTGAACGACGCCGTGTACATCCACGAATTTGGGATGCCGTACGTCGGCGTGGGCAGTCAGCTGGGCTATGCTACGCATCTGAATAAAACAGCCGGAAGGCTGGGAGGTTGATTCGTGCTGGAACTGATCAAGGCCGGAGGTTGGCCGATGATTCCATTGCTGCTACTCACGGTGCTTGCGTTGGCAATCATTGTTGAGCGCTTCTGGAGTTTGCGCAGTGAGCGCATCTTGCCCCCAGGGTTGGGGGATGAAGTTTGCACATGGGTTGCGCGTGGTAAACCACTGGAATCAGAGCATGTCGAGTCACTACGCGCCACTTCTCCGCTTGGTGAGCTATTGGCAGCAGAACTGGATGTGCGGCATCGTGGGCGCGATGTCGTGCGTGAACGTGTGGAAGATGTGGGTCGCCACCTGATGCATCGCATGGAGCGCTATCTCAATACATTGGGCACCATTGCCAGTGCAGGCCCCTTGCTTGGGTTGTTCGGTACGGTCGTCGGGATGATCCAAATGTTTCTGGGAATTCTCGATCACGGGATTGGTGATGCCAACCAATTGGCAGGTGGGATTGGCAAGGCTTTGGTGTGTACTGCCACTGGCATGATTGTGGCGATTCCGGCATTGGCATTTCACCGTTATTTTCGTGGGAAAATCGCCGGCTATATTGTGGATATGGAACATGAAGCCATCCGTTTGTCGGATGTGCTGGAAAGCCAGAAAACCGGCACTACACATGCAACACGCCAAAAATAGAGATCACGATGCGGATTGCTGATCGCCGTCAGGACGATGCCCCCATGATTGACCTTGTGCCGTTGATCGACGTGGTGTTGTGCCTGCTGATTTTTTTTGTGGTCACCACAACATTTGATGCGCGTTCTGTTCTGAAGCTTGAGTTACCGCGTGCCGATGCCGAAGCCGCAGCAACAAACGAACAGGCCTTGAGCATTCTGATCAATGCGCAAGGGCGCTATTTTGTGGGCGATCAAGAAGTATTGCGGGTGGATGTGGATACGTTGAAGCAGGCATTACTGCAGGCGGCAGGGAATGATCGTGATCAGTTGGTGATGATCCGCGCTGATGCCAAAACACCTTGGCAGGCTGTTGTAACCGCTTACGAGGCGTTGGCGCAATTGGGCTTTCGCAAAGTCGCCAATGCCACCGCGCCGCATGCGGCAGCACAGGACAGTACGCCATGAGCAATGCCTCTGGCTCAACAACATACGCCCGCTTGCGCCGCTACGCCCTGCCATATAAAGGGCTGATGGCTGCAGGCATATTGGCGATGGCATTGGAGGCAGCCGCTAATGCCGGAACGCTCAAACTCCTTGGCCCGATTGTTGACGATGTGTTTGTACATCATGACTTCAGTTATTGGTTGCCAGCAGGGTTGATTTTGCTGCTGTTTGCACGCGGTCTGTTTGGTTTGATGACCGACTATGCCATTGCCCGTTCAGGGCGAAGTGTGGCGCGTGATTTGCGCATGCAGTTGATGCAGAAATACCTGCATATTCCCGGGCAGCGTTTTGATGCCGAGCCGGTTCCATCCATGCTGACCAAATTGGGTGCCGATTGCGAGCAAGTGGCACAGGCTGCTGTGGATGCACTCAAGGTCATGGTCAGTAATGTGCTGGGAATTGTGGGCGTGTTGCTGGTGATGTTCTGGACCAGTTGGCGTGTGTCGCTGGTGCTGTTTCTGGTGGCTCCGTTGCTGGCTTGGATGATGGGGAAGGTGGGCAAGCGCTATCGACGGTTGAATCATGCGGTGCAAGAGTCATCCGCCCAGATGTTACAGACCGCCGATCAGGCGCTACACGCACAGCAGGATGTCAAAGTGTATGGCGCACAAGACGCAGAAATGGCGCGTTATGCAAGCCAGACGTTGTTGAACCTGCGCTTGGCATTGAAAATTGAAGTGACACGCGGCACGTTGTCGGCGCTGGTGCAGGTCTTGGGTGCGCTGGGCATTGCGGTGATGCTGGTGGCTGCTGGTGCAGAAGCAGCCAAAAACCGATTGTCGGCGGGTGATTTTTTGGTGTTGTTGACGGCCATGGTGAGCCTGATACCTGCACTTCGTCAGCTCACCAATGTGCAAAGTATTTTGCAGCGTGGTATCAGCTCAGCGGAGCGGGTATTTGCCGTTCTTGATGCGCCTTCGGAACGTGATACCGGAACCCTGCCACTGGTGCGTGCGCAAGGGCTTCTGGAGTTTCGCAATGTCAGCGTGCGTTATGAGGGGCGTGAAGCAGCAGCACTCAATGGCATCAGTTTTACGGCTAAACCCGGTACTGTGACTGCATTGGTTGGGCGTTCGGGTGGCGGTAAATCCACATTGATCAAATTGATTCCGCGCTTTTATGAGCCGGAAACTGGCGAGATTCTGCTGGACGGCCACCCTTTGCGTGATTACCCATTGGCTGACCTTCGGCGGCAGATCGCCATGGTGGGGCAGCAAGTCATGTTGTTCGATGGCAGCGTTGCTGAAAATGTGGCCTATGGTGAGTTGCAGTCGCTTGCGCAAGCGCAGGTGCAGCAGTCGATTCAAGATGCCAATGCAGAGGAGTTTGTGGCACGTATGCCGCAAGGTCTGCAAAGTCAGATTGGCCCCAAGGGCGGTACTTTGTCAGGTGGGCAACGTCAGCGCTTGGCCATTGCTCGTGCCTTGTTGAAGGATGCCCCTCTGTTGATTCTGGATGAAGCAACAGCTGCATTGGATAATGCCTCTGAACGATTGGTACAGGATGCATTGGCGCGTTTGATTCCAGACCGTACGACGCTGGTGGTTGCCCATCGGCTTTCTACGGTTGAGCATGCGGATCAGATTTTGGTATTGGATGAGGGACATTTAGTGGAGCAGGGAACGCATCATGCGCTGTTGGCCAAGGGCGGCGTTTACGCCAGCCTGCATGCCAGCCAGTTCCGGGAGCGTGGCGTTTGAGTCGTCAGCGGCATCATCAAACACCCGCTTGGTGGTTTCAGGGAGACGCGCCACCGCTCTGGGCGAAAGCACTTGTACCGCTGTATGCCAGCGTTGTGGCCATGCGACGGTTTGCGTATCGGCACAAACTCCTGCGCAAATACCATCCGGGTGTGCCGGTGATTGTGGTGGGTAATATCGTGGCGGGTGGCAGTGGTAAGACACCGCTGGTGATTGCCTTGTTGCAGCAACTTCAGCAAGCGGGCTGGGTGCCGGGTGTGGCCAGTCGTGGCTATGGGCGCGACGATGCAAAAACGGCACGTTGGGTAGACGCTGATAGTCAGGCTGCACTGAGTGGTGATGAGCCACTGCTGATTGCTCTGCGCACGCATGCCAAGGTGCGTGTGGATGTGGATCGTGTTGCTGCCACACGGGCATTGGTCAAGGCTGGTTGCAACATCATCATCTGTGATGATGGATTACAGCATTATCGTTTGGCGCGTGATATCGAAATCGAAGTGCAGGATGCCGGGCGGCGTTATGGCAATGGTCGTTTATTGCCCGCTGGCCCGTTACGCGAACCACTGGAGCGCGCGGCCGATTGCACATTCCGGGTCATGAATTGGGGTGTGCCCCGCACGGGTACGCAGCCTGAAAACAACAGCGCTGGTGAATGGGCGATGCAGCTTGTCATCGGTGATGCCTACCCGTTGCAAGGTGGGCCGACGGTTCCGCTGGCGCGTTTTGCCGAACACCGTGTGCATGCAGTGGCGGGTATTGGTGAGCCAGAGCGGTTTTTCAGAATGCTGCGTGATGCCAGAGTCGGCGTTGTACCGCATGCCTTTTCCGACCATCACCAGTATGCTGCCGAGGATCTGGCATTCGGCAGTGCATTGCCGGTTTTGATGACTGAAAAAGACGCGGTGAAATGCCTGTCTTTTCTGCAATCGGGTTGGTATGCCGTGCCGGTGGAAGCAAAACTGCCAGATGTGTTTTGGCAAAAACTGCAGGCAGCCCTGCCTGATCTGCCGACAAAATAAGACGCGCTTGCGGGCATCAGCGATAATGCCCGAATGACCACCTCACCTTTTATCGTTGCAATCCCCGCGCGTTACGCCTCTACGCGGCTTCCCGGAAAACCGTTGGCATTGATTGCTGGTATGCCGATGATCCTGCATGTTGCACAACGCGCATTGGTGGCGGGTGCGCGTGAAGTCTGGGTGGCAACCGATGATGTGCGGATTGAGCAGGCATTGCGCGACAGCCCTGTGCGTGTAGCGATGACGTCAGCGCAACATGCATCGGGTACAGACCGCCTTGCCGAATGTGCCAGCATTGCTGGCTGGCAAGACGATGATGTCGTAGTGAATTTGCAAGGTGATGAGCCATTTGCACCAGCAGATGGTATTGCTTGCGTAGCACAAACAGTGCGCGATAGCGGTGCTGGTATCGCCACACTGGCAACGCCGATAACGCATATCGACACCTTGCTTGATCCCAATGCCGTGAAAGTGGTGCGTGCCAGCACAGGCGATGCGCTGTATTTCAGTCGTGCCCCAGTGCCTTGGCCGCGTGATGCATTCGCACGTGATCGCCACACAATGCCGGAAGGGCAGTGGCTGCGGCATATCGGTATTTATGGTTATCGCGTTTCTGCATTGCGTGCTTTTGCTGCATTGCCGCCGGGAAGACTTGAGCAAACCGAGTCATTGGAACAACTCCGCGCTCTGGAAGCAGGTTGGCGTATTGCCGTCGCCTTGGCACCCTCTCACTTTCCACCCGGCGTGGATACCCCGGAAGATCTACAGCAGGCAGAACACAATTACAGGGAGATGCAGAAACAACATGGCTAAGCCGTTGGCAATCTTGATGGTGTGTCTGGGAAATATTTGTCGTTCCCCCACCGCTGAAGGAATTTTGCATGCACATCTTGCTGCTGAAGGCTTGCTTGATCAGGTCATGCTTGACTCTGCAGGCACCAGTGGAATGCACGAAGGTTTGCCACCGGATACGCGCTCGATTGCGTGTGCAAAGCAATATGGTGTGGATATTTCCACGCTGCGTGCGCGGCCTTTGCGGGAAGATGATTTCTTTGTATTTGATGTCATTCTTTGTGCAGATCAGAGCGTCTTGCAGGAAACAAAACGCCGTCAACCACAGGCATCCTCTGCGCAGGTTGCACTGTTGCTGGCATGGGCAGGGCAGGGTGAGAAACCCGTGCCAGACCCGTATTACGGCGATCAGCGTGATTTTGAACACACCTACAGTTTGATTGATCAGGCATGTAAAACCATTGTGACGCGCCTGCAGCAGGCACAGCGTTCACCTGCTTGAGTGCTGAGGGGATGAGCAAACGATCCGCACCGGTATTCGACGGAAAAGCATACGCTGCCGCGTTGCCATTGGCACCGGGTGTGTATCGCATGTTCGATGCAGACGATGGCGTGCTGTATGTTGGCAAGGCACGCGCATTGCGTAATCGTGTTGGCAGTTATTTCAATGCCACACCAAAGAATGCCCGCATCATGACGATGCTGGCGCAAGTGGCGCGTATTGAAGTCACTGTGACCCACAGTGAAGCCGATGCGTTGCTGCTGGAAAACCAGCTCATCAAATCGCTGAAGCCGCGTTACAACGTGATGCTGCGCGATGACAAAAGTTATCCCTATATTTTGCTTACACGCGAGCAATGGCCACGCTTGGCTTATCACCGTGGGCCGCGTTCGATTCCCGGGCGCTATTTCGGGCCATATCCCAGTGCAACAGCAGTGCGAGAAACGCTGAACTTGATGCACAAGCTCTTCAAGCTGCGCAGTTGTGAAGACAGTGTGTTTTTCAATCGCAGCCGCCCCTGCCTGCAATATCAGATTGGCCGTTGCAGTGCGTCCTGCGTGGGGCAGATTGATACTATGGCTTATGCAGAATCGGTGCGCCGCGCCAGTTTGTTTCTGGAAGGGCGCAGTGGCGAATTGACCGACCAACTGACCAGTGCCATGCAAGCTGCCAGCGACAGCTTGGACTTTGAAGAAGCCGCACGTTTGCGTGACGTAATCGCGGGGATTCGCAAGACGCAAGCGCGGCAGACCATGGATGGACGCAATGCCGATTTGGATGTGCTTGCGGTGGCCATGCAAGGTGCCGCAGCCTGCGTCATGTTGCTGGCGTTTCGTGATGGCCGCAACTTCGGTACACGCGCCTTTTTTCCGAAGACCAATGGAGTTGATAGCGCCGACGATGTGCTGGCGGCGTTTGTGTCGCAGTATTATGCCGAACAGCCTCCGCCTGGTGAAATCGTGTTGAGCTGCGACATACCAGAGCGTGAGCTGATCGAACAAGCATTGACCGAACACGCGCACCGCAAGGTAGCACTGCGGACGAATGTACGCGGTGAACGTGCGGCGCATTTGGAGTTAGTTCAGCGCAATGCGCAATTAACCTTGGCAACAGAGTTATCCAGCAGCAATGCGCAACGTGCGCGTGCGGAGGATTTGCGCACGCTGTTGCAGTTGGCTGCTGTCCCCGCACGGATCGAATGTTTCGATATCAGCCACACCATGGGGGAAGCCACCGTCGCTTCCTGTGTGGTGTTTGATGCACAAGGGCCTGTGCGCAAGCACTATCGCCGCTACAACATTGTGGTGGGGGGCAGCACTGGAATCGTGCCGGGTGATGATTACGCAGCGATGCATCAAGCACTTCAGCGGCGCTTCCGACCGGTGGTGGAAGGGTCGCCGGATGCCGTGTTGCCTGATGTTTTGCTGATCGACGGTGGTGCAGGACAGGTGGCACAGGCACGTGAGGTATTGACGGATGCAGGTATCAGCGGCATTGCATTGGTGGGCGTGGCAAAAGGCCCAGAGCGCAAACCAGGTGCAGAAACACTTTTGCTTCCCAATGGTGAAGAAATTCAACCGGGTGCTGCTTCACCCGCCTTGCAATTGATCCAGCAAGTACGCGATGAAGCGCACCGTTTCGCAATTACCGGACATCGCGGCAAGCGGCAAAAGGCTCGCAGTACCAGCCGTTTGGAAGATATCGCGGGTATCGGCCCACGTCGACGCGCAGCGTTGTTGAAACATTTTGGTGGTTTGCAGGGGTTACGCGCTGCAGCTGTTGATGAAATCGCACGCGTGGATGGGATTAGCCGAGCATTGGCGCAACGCCTATGGGACAGTCTGCATGGACTTTCCACATCCACAGATACAAGTGAGAGTCACGTAGAATAGACGCATGACCCTCACCATTCCGACTTGGCTGACGCTGGCGCGTATTGCGCTGATTCCGGTACTTGTAGCGCTGTATTACCTCGACTGGCGCTGGGCACATGTGGCGGCAACCGCCGTATTCGTGTTGGCTGCCATTACCGACTGGTTGGATGGCTGGATGGCGCGGCGTTATCAACAGTTTTCCAAGTTCGGCGCATTTCTTGATCCTGTTGCCGACAAGCTGATGGTATCCACCGCACTGGTGATTACTGTGCAGTATCACCACACCATTTGGATGGCGCTGTGGGCCAGCGTCATCATTGGGCGTGAGATTGCTGTTTCGGCATTGCGTGAGTGGATGGCCGAGATAGGGCAGCGCGCTAAAGTTGGCGTGGCGATGATCGGTAAAATCAAAACAACCGTGCAGATGATTGCCCTCGGATTTTTGCTGTTCCGTGAGTCACTGTTCGGATTGCCGATTTTTCTGATTGGCGAGTGGCTGCTGGCAGCTGCAGCACTGCTGACGTTGTGGTCGGGTTTCGAGTATCTGCGTGCGGCATGGCCAGCCTTACGAGCAGATGATGAAAAAAATTAGAAAAAGGATGTTGACAGACTGGAATGATTCCGTAGAATAGCGGGCTCAACGCGGGAATAGCTCAGTTGGTAGAGCACGACCTTGCCAAGGTCGGGGTCGAGGGTTCGAGTCCCTTTTCCCGCTCCAAATTTTGATTCACAGATTCAAATAGCAATCTGTTCTAATCGTCTAAAAAAGGAGCTTCGGCTCCTTTTTTGTTTTCTGAACATTGCGTTTCATAGCGAGAGCAATTCTTTAGCCGCCTTCAACGCTGTTGTTCTTTGGCTCAAAGACTTCCATTTGATGAGGTGCACGGTTTTGATGGTTCGCGCTTGGAGGCTCCACCACTGCCTTGGGCATCATGAGCTCAGATTGCCGATGCGATCGGAATGAGCATCTAGAAGTTATGAGTTTCCTGCAGATGATTGAACAGTACTGGCCGCATCTTGTTTTTCTGTTTTCGTTGGTTACCGGGATATGTGCAGCGGTACACATCACGATGACCAAGCGTGATGTCCGCGCTGCGATCGGCTGGGTAGGGGTTGTACTGCTTTCGCCGATCTTCGGTGTTCTGCTCTATGTCATCGCTGGCATCAACCGGATGCGTGTACGGCGCATCTCAGAGGAACGCGCCTATTCACAACCGGAGACATACCCAGAGCTCAGCCCAAGCAGACGGGATATCAAGCAGGTGTTCGGGGATGGGCTTGCAGGGCAGAAGGTGCTGGCAGATCGCGTCAGTGATTTCTCATTGCTCGATGGCAACCGCGTTGATCTGCTTGAAGATGGCGACACCGCTTACTCCGCAATGCTTCTCGCCATCGGTGGGGCAAAGCACCACGTGGCACTGCAGAGTTACATCTTCGACAATGATGCGGTTGGCAAACAGTTTGCGCAGGCGCTTGCGGATGCGCATTCGCGTGGGGTGAAGGTTCGCGTTCTGGTGGATGCAGTTGGCGAGGCCTACTCTCGGCCGACCATTGGGCACCTACTCAAGCGTCAGGGTGTGCCTTACGCCCTTTTCAAGAAGGGCACATTGGGTCTGCGCTTGGCGTATGCCAACCTGCGCTGTCATCGCAAACTGTTGCTGGTTGATGGTCAGCTCGGTTTCACCGGTGGAATGAACATCCGGCAAGAGTTCTCGCGCATCCATGCTGGCGAACAAGTGGCGAAGGACACGCACTTTCGGCTTGAGGGGCCGGTTGCCCTGCAGTTGATGTATGGCTTTGCCCATGATTGGGAGTTTGCAACACGCGAGTCACTTTGCACCGCAGACTGGTTCCCGAATGTTGAACAGCCAGGAACCGTATCGGCGCGATGCGTCCTGTCGGGTCCTGATCAGTCCGTTGGCGCCACCCATTCCATCATCCTGGGTGCACTGGCGGCTGCCAGAAGCCACGTCATGATCCAAACACCCTATTTCCTGCCTGATCCGGCCTTGATTGCCGCATTGGCAACGACGGCTCGGCGGGGTGTGGACGTTGACATCGTCATTCCTGGAAAAAACAACTTGCGCTTGATTGATTACGCAATGACGGGGCAGCTGGATCTCGTTATTCGGACAGGTTGCAAGGTATGGCGCTCACATGGGTATTTCGACCACTCTAAGATCATGACGGTTGACGGAGCCTGGTCCTACATCGGGTCTTCGAATCTGGACCCGCGCAGTCTTCGCCTGAACTTTGAGCTTGATGTGGAACTGTATGACCATGCAATTACAGGCCAGCTTGAACGACGTCTGCAGGCAGTGATTGGTGACTCCCAACAACAGACTCTGGAGCAGTTGGAATCTCAGCCATTTGTAAAGCGCCTGCGTAATCGTATCGTCGGTCTGGCATCACCTTATCTTTAGCGCAACCTGCCACTGTTGAAGATCGGCAGCGTGCCGATAAGGTGCTGCCAGGTAGGATGGGCAACGTCTTCGATGCGCGTCGGGGTGAATCCGTATAATGCGACACGTTGGTCGCTCTGTGATGTCATTGTCGCCATCGAACGCCGAACCAACCAGAGATTCACTATGCCCAAGAATGAAAACCCCCAAGCATCCACTGCTGGCGGATGGCCAGTCGATTGGATGCAGCAGGCTGCTGTGGCCAATGCCTACATCACTGATGCATGGCAGCGCACCGTGCTGTATGCCGATGTGCGTCGCCAACGTGGTAACCAGTACCGCGAGCACCTGCAAGAACGGGTACCCAATGTGCTGCACTTTCCGGCTGAAGTAGTGATGTCAGGGCAAGAACTGCCGCGCCCGGTTAACTATGGTTTGGTACGAATTCTTCCAGATAAAAACACCCCCACGGACGAAACGAAGCGCCCGTTTGTCGTTGTCGATCCGCGTGCTGGGAATGGCCCGGGTATTGGCGGTTTCAAGCCGGATAGTGAGATCGGGGCGGCGCTCAAGGCTGGGCATCCTTGCTATTTCGTCGGCTTCCTGCCCGACCCAGTGCCGGGGCAGACGGTTGAGGATGTCATGCGTGCTGAGGCGGCGTTTCTACGCAAAGTTGCCGAGCTGCACCCAGATAGTTTGGGCAAACCAGCCGTGATCGGTAACTGCCAGGCCGGTTGGCAGGTACTGATGACCGCCTCCATTTGGCCCGAACTATTCGGTCCCATCATTCTTGCCGGTGCGCCTCTGTCCTATTGGGCCGGCAAGAACCCGATGCGGTATGCCGGTGGGTTGCTTGGAGGCAGCTGGTCCACCGCGATGACCAGCGACCTGGGGGCAGGGCGCTTTGATGGTGCATAACTTCGAGAAGCTCGATCCTGCCAATACCTTGTGGTCCAAGCAGTACAAGCTGTATGCCGAGGTCGATACCGAAGCGCAGCGCTATCTCGACTTCGAGAAATACTGGGGCGGCTACGTGTTCTTGGAAGGCAGCGAGATGCAGTACATCGCCGACAACTTGTTCATTGGCAACAAGCTGGCAACCGCAGAGCTCATGACGTCTGACGGGGTACGCATTGATCTACGCAATGTGCGCTCGCCGATTGTGGTGTTCAGCTCCTACGGCGACAACATCACCCCACCACCGCAGGCATTGGGTTGGATTACTGATCTGTACCGCGACGATGCAGATGTGATTGCCCATGACCAGACCATCGTTTATGCCACTCATGACAGCATCGGCCACCTAGGTATCTTTGTATCCGGCAGTGTAGGGCGCAAGGAATACCGCGAGTTCGCCGACAATATCGACCTGATCGACCTGCTGCCCGCCGGTATTTATCACGCAGAGGTCGAAGAGAAGGGCGAGGCCGCTGAGGTAGCGCAGGGCGATCCCCACGATCCCTACCGAATGAAAATTCGTCGCAGTGGCGTCGAGGACGTGCGTGCCATTGTTCAGCCAGACCCGGACAGCGATCGGCGCTTTGCCGCAGCCGCCTGTGTGTCTGAAATTAACTTGGCGCTGTACCGCAATATCGCCCAACCTTGGGTGCAGGCGCTGTCCTCCCCGCTGACGGCGCGTTGGTTGCAGACATTGCATCCCTTACGCATGGGCTTTGAATGTTGGTCCGACCAACACCCACTGGCGCCACTGTTGGCTCACACCGCCGAACAGGTGCGTGCGCAACGCCAACCCGTGTCCGCCGATAACCCCTTCTTGCAGGTACAGCATCAGCTCTCAGAAGCCATCGAGTACATGCTCGACTGCTACCGTGACCATCGCGATGCGATCTATGCGATGGCCTTCGACACACTGTATGGCTCGCCTGCCATTCAAGCACTGGCTGGCCAGAACGTGAGTGATGCACGCGCCATCCGCCCGCATCCCGGCGATTCCCCTGAGCACTGTGCCTATCTGGCCAACGAACTGGCTCAGCTTGAAGCTGGGATTCTCGAAGGCGGCTTGCCCGAAGCATTCGTGCGCGGACTAACGTGGATTTTTCAGGCGCGCGGCGAAACCGACGACCGGCTTTTCCACCACGCATGGAATCTGCTGCTTCCGCATATTCAGCAGTCGGGTAATCGCAGCGAAGTCATGGCGACTTTCCGTGCTTTGGTACGTCGCCAAGCGCTGCTTATTCAGCGCGACCCAGACGCTGCCCTCGCTGCCATCCCGCATCTGCTGGCGGATACCTCCGCGCAGACTCGGCGTGATGTGGTCGCATTGATTGGTGATGTGTTCGCCCACGAGAGCCAGCTCTCCAAGCATGAACAGAGCGAGTTGAAACGCATCGTGGCGCTGTTCTCGGTTGACGATGCAACCCCAACCCCTGCACCCCCAATCCCTGAACTCAAAGCGGGGGCTGCGGAGCAACGCAATAGTGGGCGCAAAACTCATGGAAAGTCACTGAATGCGTGAACTGTTTTCGCAAGCATCACGCAGTGCTGCAGAGGCAGGGAGAAGGTTTTAATGCTGGTCGATCCGTTCCTTGGCGTTACTTTGGCCATTTTTTTGCTCTTTATTGGCAAGGGCATCATTGCTCGCGTGGATTGGCTACGTCAGTACAGCGTTCCTGAGTCCTTGGTGGGCGGCGTGCTGGGTGCCATCGTCGTGTTCATGTTGCACCGCCATACCGGCGTGACTGTCGAGTTCGATCAGAGCATGCGTGATCTTCTGTTGCTGTATTTCTTTGCTGCCATTGGATTGAGCAGCAACCTGCGCACCCTGATCGCTGGTGGACGGCCGTTTGTCATTCTCACTGGGATTTCGGTTCTGTTTCTCATCATTCAAAACGCCGTAGGTATGGGGTTGGCCAGTGCTTTCGGTATGGATGCCCGTGCTGGGCTGATGGTTGGTTCGGTGTCATTGACCGGAGGGGTGGGCACGACGATCGCGTGGTCGCAGCATTTCACAGAAAGTCTGGGTATCAGCAACGCGCAGGAGCTGGGGTTGGCGGCAAATACGATCGGTTTGATTGCAGCCTGCACTGTTGGCGGTCCGGTTGCGGCTTTTTTGATGAAGCGCCACCGCGTTACTCCTTCTGGTGAACATGACCTTGAAGTGAGTGTCCTGCACAGCGACGAGGAGCGAACTCAGCTTGATTACCACGGTGTGTTGTTGGCGGTGTTCTGGCTCAACTGCACGCTGATGCTGGGGTACGGCGTCACCCAATTGACGTCCTTTACACCACTGAAATTACCCGCCTTTGTCGGTAGCCTTTTAGCTGGGATTTTGTTGCGCGCCGTGGCCGATCTGCTGACCACCAACGGCAGAGGGCGCATGTGGAATTACCCCAACATGCAGCCTGGTCTTGCGCTGATCTCCGACATCTGCCTTGGTCTGTTCCTGAGCATGGCGTTGATGGGGTTGAGGCTGTGGGAGCTGGCGCCTGTTCTGGGCTTCATTACGGTGGCTCTGGTCGTTCAGATTGCTTTGGCCATTGTTTTTGTGCTGCTGCTCGTGTTTCGGGCAATGGGGCGCAATTATGAAGCGTCGGTGGTCTGTGCTGGCTTCGGCGGTATCGTATTGGGATCAACTGCTACGGCAGTTGCCAACATGACTGCTGTAACCAAAGAGTTCGGTGCTGCACGTCAGGCATTTGTTGTGGTGCCGCTGGTGTGCGGCTTTTCAATCGACCTCGCTAACGCTGTGGTGATCGGCTGGCTAGCGCGATAAGTGCCTGACCCCTTTTCCGCAATGATTGAGCTGATAAGTGACTATGCAAACAGCTTTGCAATCTGCGCCATGGGCAGAAACAGCCGGAGCGGGGTTTGCTGGAACGTAAGCACGAAAGGCGCGGCCACGCGCTTTTCAGCGTCCTGCCGCTGCACGATCTTTGCAGCGGTTTCTTGCGTGCTGTCGATGGACAGCTTCGGCTTTGGTCTGAACCTTGAACAACAGCGGGCGGTTTGTTGCTATTGAATCGGCGGCTTACGCACCCATAACAATGGCTACGCGATGGGTGTTTTTTATGTCTGTAGCCCGGTGCGTTATACGCGTTCAATACATCAAAAATTACGATAAAGAAGCATATGAAAAGTCATAAATACAACGTCACCGTTACGCATGTGGAAGACAAAGATGGTCAGCCGGTGGATGGCGCCACGATTTCGTTTGCAACGGCCAACCACGATGAGCTTTTCCAGATTGTGCGCCGCATGCAAGGTGCAGGTATGTTTTCCGACGATGAGGCGGCAGCGTTTGCCATCGGCTTAAAGCTATTCAGCGAAACGATGTTGATGCACAAAGATTCGGAACTGTTCACCGAACTCAAGCCGCATTTCATGGCGTTCATGAAGCACTTGAAGGCGACACT
>CAYZUG010000026.1:0-32690 GCA_964481865.1 uncultured Thermomonas sp.
CTAACAATTCATTCAAGCCGACACCGCTTCGCGGCGCGGCTTAATTCAGGCGTTAGGCTTAACATCCAGCAGTATTGCGACGGGGAAAGAATGCAATGGCAATGACAAAGTGCAAAGAATGCAAGGCCGACATAAGCACAACCGCTGATGCTTGCCCGAGTTGTGGAGCAAAGCAAGTCCGTACATCCGGATGCGCAAAGGTTGTTCTGTGGTTCATCGGCATCATTGTCGTCCTAGCAGCAATCGGACAATGTTCCTCGCCATCTTCTACAAGCCAATCTTCGTCCACAGCCTCAAGCCCGCGCAAAGTTGAGGAGCGTCAGACGACTCCGCCACCTCCGCCGCAACCGGGAGCACAGTGGCGCTACCAGCAAGAATCAGACCCAATGACCAGTGCAGTCACTCGGTATGCACAGGTAACAAGCACAAACACTGTTAACTTTCAGCGCCCATATTCAGGCGCACAGCATGCGACATTGCTGCTCAGAGAACACCCGCGTCACGGAAAGGATGTAATTATGTCCATTGAGCGCGGGCAAATACTTTGCCGCTCATATGAGGACTGTAATGTTCTCGTGCGCTTCGATGATCAAAAGCCAGTCACATACTCCGGCGTGGGGCCAGCCGACAACAGTACCGAGAGTGTATTCATTCGCAACTATTCAAAGTTCACAGCAAACCTTAAAACAGCCAAGCGCGTCCGCATCTCAACAAACATATACCAAGAGGGTGCGCCCGTATTTGAGTTTGATGTATCAGACTTTGACGAGAGCAAATTCAAGCGTTAGCCAGCAGCAGCCAGTTCGCGGTACTTGACAGTTCCATTTTTCGTAGCTACATTAAGGTCGTGCGAATCACATGCGACCCAACCAAGCGCGAAGTGACTCTGCACGAGCGCAGCCTCGACATGCTGCGCGCCAATGAAGTGTTTGCTGGGCAGCACTTCACCCGCACAGACGACCGCCAGGACTACGGCGAGCCTCGCTTCATCACCGCTGGCTGGCTTGACGCAAGGCTCGTTGTCTTCGCATGGACGCCTCGCGGCACCGCAAGACGCATCATCAGCATGAGGCATTGTCATGAACGTGAAGCAAAAAAGCTCATCCCGCATCTCTCTTGATACAGATCTTCCGGAGATCACAGACGACTGGATCGCCGGTGCAGACCTGTATCACGGCGACAAGCTCGTACGTCGCGGGCGGCCAAAGCTTGAGAACCCGCGCCAACTGTTGTCACTGCGTCTACCTCCACAGGTAATTGACCGCTGGAAGGCCAGCGGCCCAGGGTGGCAAACTCGCATGGCTGAAGCGCTTGAAAAGTCCGCGCCCAAATTGCGGGCTGCTGGCTAACAATTCCATAAGGAGCTTCCCGTTAACCCAAGGTGCGTGATGTTTTTACCTTGGGTTGTCAGCTTCTACAATAGAGAAAATTAAAGACATAAGGTGTTAGGCGCCTCAGTAGTGATATCGCAACTGCGCAATCAGCAAAGAACTGTCTGCGATTTTGTACACAATTCGATGCTCGTCATTGATCCGTCGCGACCAATAACCCGACAGGGCATGTTTGAGCGGTTCCGGCTTGCCAATACCTTCGTATGGCGCTCTCACGATTTCCTTGATCAATCCATTGATCCTCTGCACCAACTTCTTGTCTGTCTTCTGCCAATACAAATAGTCTTCCCACGCCTGCTCGGAGAAGACGAGATTCACTCGGCAAGGCTCCGCACCGCGCCTTTACCGGACTCAAGCGCAGCAATGCTTCCCAAGAGCCGCCGTGCGTTCTTGGGACTGCGCAACAGGTAGGACGTCTCCTCCAGAGCCTTGAAGTCATCCAGCGCCATCATCACAACAGCTTGCTGACCATTGCGGGTGATGATGATAGGCTCGTGGTCGTCACAAACCCGATCCATTGTGTCGGCTAGCTTTGCGCGGGCGGCGCTGTACGTGATTGCATCCATGATGGCATCTCCGAATTGTACGTTTATTTGTACAATTCTGACTCCGCTGTGTCAAGAGCCAGCACCTAACAATTCCATAAGGAGCTTCCCGTCAACCCAAGGTGCATGATGTCCTTTGCCTTGGGGGGGCTTTACTCGGCAAACTCAAATGCTGGAAAACCAATCGGCTGAGCGTTACAACCAGTCGATTTTCCGAAGATAGCGATACAGCACGATGCAAATGATGATCACGCCGGTAATCAACAGCGGGTAGGCGTAAGGGGCATCAAGTTCTGGCATGTTGTCGAAGTTCATGCCGTACCAGCTGGTGACCAGCGTTGGGGCTGCCAATAATGCTGCCCAACCGGCCAGTTTTTTCACGATTTCACCTTGTGCCAGTGTCACCAATGACAGGTTCACACTCATGGCTGCACCCACCATTTCGCGCAAGGTGTCGATGGTGTCGCTGACGCGCACCGCGTGGTCGATCACGTCGCGGATATAAGGTTTGACTGCATCGGGAATGGTAAACGAGTTAGTGCGCATCAACTGCGCAAGAATATCCTGCATGGGGGCTACTGCCATCCGCATTTGTGTCAATTCTTTGCGCAATTCATATAGCCGTTTGATGGTGTCGCGGCGATAGCTTTCGGCAAAAACGTCTTGCTCCAACGCATCCAGTTCACGCTCGAAATCCGCGGCAATCAGTTGGTAGTTATCAACGATGAAATCGAGAATCGCATGCAGCGCACCACTGGCGCCATGTGCCAGCGTGCTGGGGTCGCGCTCCAGGCGTTGTCGCACTGGCAAAAAACTCAATGAGGCACCATGTCGCACAGTGACCAGAAAACGTGGCGCCACAAATAAATGCGTTTCACCAAAGCGCACATGCCCATCCACATGTTGAGCCGTGTGTGCGGCAATGAATGTGGCGTTTTCGTAGGTTTCAAGTTTGGGCCGCTGATGCGCATGGTGAGCATCTTCAATGGCCAGGTCGTGCAGGTTGAATTCTTCTTGCAGTTTGTCGAGCAGGGCTTCTTCAGGCTCATACAAGCCGACCCAGATAAAGCTATCGTCATCCACGGCCAGCACGTCGCTGATGGCATCCAGAGAAATATCACGCCGTTGACCGTTGCGATCATACGCGGCGCAGTTGATCACCGCAGACGAGGGCGACAAGGTGGAAGACATCATGATGCAGCACCGGTGGTCATGAGATTAGGATTTCACCCGACCTGCCCAGGCATTGGCAAATGCCAGATGCAGGGGCAGCAATAACGCGAGCCAGTGACCATTGCGTTGCGGCTGGGTTTGCAGCCATAACGGCAGGCAGGCGATAACAGCACTGATTGCGATGGCAAGCAGCACATAACGCATCAGGGGCGAAAGCGCTTGTTTGCGGGCAAGCTGGGGAACGGAAGGCAGCAGCAGCAGGCAGAGTGGGCTCATCAGCAGTAGGTTGCGGTTGCCCCATAGCATGTGATGTTCGGTCAACGCCCAGCCCACTGCCAGAATCCAGCCAAATACACCGCACAGTAACCAGACGCCGCCAGCAAATAGCGCCATGCTGCGTGGCCAGTGTGCCTGCATAACAAGGAACACGAGTGCCAAGCCAGCCCCTGTCACTAGCCAGAGCCATAACGAACGGACAAAGAACAGGGGTTCTGCTGCTTGCTTCTGCGGCAGTAATTCCAGCTCAAATGCCACCAACGGTTGCTGGTTATTCAACGTGATGGAGCGAAGATCGTCAGCCAATTGACGTGGCAAAAAGCCTTGCTGCCAGCGGGTGAGGGGGCGATCGGCCTGTGGGCCTAAAGCGATATCGAAACCCAACTGCATCCACCAGGTAGGGGATGCAAGACGCAGGGCTTCACTGCGGTAGGTGTCGCCGGTGGAGCGCACTTCCAACTGTTTGCGCAACTGTCCACCCAAGACATGATCCAGCGCATCCCGCACTTTGGTGGCGCAATTGTCGGTGAAATAATCGTAGCGGTAGTACGCATTTTCCGGTTTGGCGTTCTCTTCGAGTAACTGTGCCAAGGCAATGGCTTGCTGCGGTTCCAGGTTCAGCCATTGCAATGTGGCACTGCGCCCCACTTGCCGGTAATAGGCAAGGTCTTGATTCAGCGGAAGCGCCATCAGCATGTAGCGCATATCACCCTTGAGGAAGCGCTGAAAAAAATCAGTGTCGTCGAGGTCGAAATAGCCGAAGTTATAACTGATAGGAGAGGGCAGTGCAGGGTCATCAATCACGATGGCGTTGTGACCGAAGCGTTCCCAGAAAATCTCGCCGCTTCCCATGCTGAGCACGCCCACCCGAGGGGGGATGTTGTAAGGCACTTCAGATGTGGGTGATGTGCTGGCAGAGACGGGTATCGCAAGCGTCATCACACAAAGAAAAACCGCAAAGAGCCAGCGTCCCGCCTTACTCACTGGCAGCTACACTCACATGCAAGGCCAGCAAACGACGTGCATCGGCACTGGCAACCCGAAAGGTGAAACGCTCCAAGGTGATTTCTTCACCCGCTTCTGGCAGGTGGCCAATAGCGGCGACCACCAGACCACCAATGGTGTCGAATTCATCGTCGTTAAAATGCGCACCAAAGCGTTCGTTGAAGTCGGCTATCGGGGTGAGTGCATCAACAACAAACTGCCCATCCGCCTGCGCGGAAATCAGCTGTTCTTCGTCACTGGTGGTGTCGTGTTCGTCATCAATATCGCCAACCACTTGCTCCAACACGTCTTCAATTGTCACGATGCCGGCCACGCCACCGTATTCGTCAATGACGATGGCCATATGGTTGCGCGATAAGCGAAATTCACGCAGCAAGACATTCAGATTTTTGGATTCCGGAATCAATACCGCTGGACGCAACAAGGGGTGGATGTTGTCAAGCGAGCTGTCTTGCATCATCACGCGCAGCAAGTCTTTGGCCAACAAAATGCCAAGAATCTCGTCTTTATCTTCACCATGAACAGGGAAGCGGGAATGGCCGGACTCCACCACGTGCCGCATCAGTTCGATGGGCTTTCCGTCCGCAGGCAGCGCCACCATTTGCGCACGTGCCACCATGATGTCGCCCACTGTCATGTCGGCGATGGCGATGGCGCCTTCCATCATGCGTAAGGTGTCTTGCCCGATCAAACCATCGGCATGCACATCGCGCAAGAGTTCAACAAGGTCTTCAAGGTTGGATGGCTCGCCGGAAAGCGCAGCACTGATACGTTCCAACCAAGAGCGGTGGGGTTTTTCTTCGGTGTCGGGTAAGGTCCGACTGTCGTCCTCAGACATGGGGCAAAAACGCCTTGTAACTTGTAACCATGTGAAGTCTAGCGAATCCTGCGGGGAAGCGTAGGAAAATCTGCTTGAACGGGTAGTTTGTTGCAGGAAAACCGTTATACCCTCATGCAGGGATAAGGGGGAAATGATGCTGGTTAACGCGCATATCTGGTTCAAATGGCTGTGCTTTGTACTGTTGGCTGGTCTTTTGGCTTGCAGCCCATCAGAGCGACCTGCAACGCTGGATGATGGAAACGCAGGGCATTCATCCGCTTCTGTAGTACGGCAGCCATTGGTGATTGCCATATTGCCTTGGCTCTCTGAAGGCGATGACGATACCGATGTGCTTGCAGAGGGGTTTTCCGCACATTTGATGCAAATGTTTTCTCGTGATGCATCCATCACCGTCATCGCCAAGGAAACAGCACAGCTGTTTACTGACTCCAGCGAACTCAATAGCATCATTGGCAAAACACTGGCGGCCACGCATGTGCTGCGTGTGCGGCTGCGCAAAGAAAATGGCTTGCTCTGGTTGAATGCGGAATTATTTCAAACCGATAACGGCAAGGTCATTTGGGCGCACCAATACCAGCGCACACAAAAAGAGTTACTTGCCCTGCAAAGTGAATTGGATGCCGCACTGTTGACGGCTTTACAGCGCTCACCTGAGACGGCGGTGATACAGGATGACCGTCCTCCGGGAAAACAGCTTTCTGCCTATCTGTCTGTTCTGGAAGGTGAACATGCCTTGTTGGGAAGCGATGTTTTCAGTGCGCAGCAGGCGGTCAAGGCATTGAAAACAGCGACAACCCTTGCTCCGGACTATGGGTATGCCTATGCCCGTCTGGCATGGGCGCGCTTGCAACAGCTTTCGCGTTTTTCACAGATTTATACCGAGCAAGCAGCAGCAGAACAGGCGCAAGCATGGAAGGAGGCTGAGATCGCACTGAACCATGCGCCTGAATTGCCAGAAGTGTATCTGGCGCGTGCGGCATGGCAGTTGGACGTGCAGCATGATCCACAGGCGGCACTCATGGAAATTCAGACAGGCTTGCACAAGCGCCCCAATGATGCGGTGTTGTTGCGGCAACAGGCGGTGCGGCAGATTGGTTTCGGGCAGTTGACCGATGCAGTGGAGACACTGCGCCGCGAGCTGAAAATCAATCCACGCTCAGCGTCGGCGTTATACAGCTTGGGGAATGTGTACTTTGCGCTGACCGATTATGCGCAGGCCGAATTCGAATTACGCAAAGCCCTGGCGATTGCACCGACCTTGCCTATGGCACATGCCGTGTTGGCGATGGCACTGTTTCAGCAAAATCAAACCAGTGAAGCGGTGGAAATAGCCAAACAAGAGCCAGAAGTGTTGTGGCGCAACTATGCCTTGGCGATGGCGCACTGGGCAAAAGGTGAGCGGGCTGCGTCAGATGCCGCTTTGCAGGTGTTGATTCGTGAGCATGCGGGTGATGCAGCGACCCAAATTGCCGGGGTGTATGCCCAGCGTGATGATGCCGAAGCGATGTTTCACTGGCTTGAGGTGGCGCATCAGCAAGGCGATCCGGGAATTTTTGAGATTCGTTATATGCCGTTTATTGCGCGCTACCAAGATGATCCGCGGTTTGTTGCAATTGCTCAGCGTGTTGGGGTGATGCCGAAAGCAACGCGCGATCAATCAATGGAATAGGGGTCGGAAATTCCTAATTCCGCCAAGATCTCGCGTTCAAGCTGCTCCATGGCGTCGGCTTCAACACTGTCTTCATGATCCCAGCCAAGAAGATGCAAGCAGCCATGGACGGTGAGATGCGCATAATGCGCGGCTAGTGATTTGCCTTGCTCGTTGGCTTCGCGGGCTACCACCGGGGCGCAGATCACCAGATCACCGAGTAAGGGTAGTTTGATGCCAGCAGGCAAGCCTTCAGGAAGTTCAGCAGGGAAACTCAGCACATTGGTGGGGTAATCCTTGCCACGGTAATGCAGGTTTAATGCTTGTCCTTCTTTGCTGTCAACGATGCGAATGGCAAGGTCGGCATTGCGAATCCGCCCTTTTAATGCTGCTGCCACCCATTTGCGAAAACTCACCGCCGCCGGAATCCCTTTGCGCGGCAGGGCATAGGCAACAGCAACATCAAGATGGATGGGACCTTTGGTCATGTGCGCATCTTACGCTGGTTCAGTGGGTACATCACGTTGTTCATCGCGTGCCTCATAGGCGTTGACGATGCGTGCCACCAAGGGGTGACGAACCACGTCGCGCGATTCGAAAAAGGTGAAGCTGACGCCCTCGACGCCGCGTAAAACTTCAACCGCGTCTTTCAGACCGGACTTTTGGTGTTTGGGCAGGTCGATCTGTGTCATATCGCCGGTAATTACGGCCGTGCTGCCAAAACCAAGTCGGGTCAGAAACATTTTCATCTGCTCGATGCTGGTGTTTTGTGCTTCATCCAGAATCACGAATGCATCGTTGAGTGTGCGCCCCCGCATATACGCCAATGGGGCGATTTCAATGACATTGCGCTCAAGAAGCCGTGCCACTTTTTCAACACCCAGCATTTCATATAACGCGTCATACAGCGGGCGCAAATAGGGATCAACTTTTTGGCTGAGGTCGCCGGGCAGAAAGCCGAGTTTTTCGCCAGCTTCAACGGCAGGACGCACAAGAATCAAACGCTGTACGCGCGCTTTGTTCAGGGCATCCACCGCCATGCCAACAGCCAGAAAGGTTTTGCCTGTGCCAGCAGGCCCAATGCCGAAATTGATGTCGTGGTTGGCAATGGCTTGCAGATAACGACGCTGGTTATTGCCACGTCCACGCAAGCTGCCGCGTTTGACTTGGATGGCGATGTCGGATGTAGGCGCTGTCTGTGCAGTGGCGTCTGTGTTGCTTGCATCGTTCTGCAGATGGGTGACGCCAAGGCGCAGGTGAATCGCGTGCTCATCCAGCACTTCATGCTGGGTATCAGCATAGAGCTGACGCAGCAGTTGTTCTGTATGGCGGATGGCTTCGGGATTGTCGGTGGTGATGCGAAACACTGCACCACGATTGGCAATTTCCACACCAAGGCGCAGTTCAATCAGGCGAAGATGCGCATCAAACGGGCCGCAGAGGTTGGCCAGACGCTCGATGTCTTCCGGTTCAAGGGTAAAGTCGTGATAGGACATAGGCGGCGAAGGGTAGCGCGTGCTGCGGCTTCTTGCCACTGATGTGCAGTGTCAATGCTTGATTGCTGCCTGCGTTTGCCGCATCGTGCGAAGAGCATTTCGAGGAAATCCAAATGAAAAAACTGCTCTCAGCCTTGCTGCTTGCCATGGCTTCTCAACCGATGTTTGCCGCGGATATAACCGTGCTTAGCGCGCAACGCATTCACACCATGGATGTTGCTCGTCCCCAAGTACAGGCCATTGCCTATGATGCGCAAGGTGCCATTTTGGCGGTAGGTGATACCGCTGCATTATTGGCGCGCTATCAGCAGGCGCAGCATGTGGATGTAGGGCAGGCAACGGTGATTCCCGGCTTGATTGATGCGCATGGGCATGTGGCTGGGCTGGGTTGGGCAATGCTGACCGCAGACCTGGTGGGTACAAAAGATAAAGCCGACGTACTGGCACGCTTGCGCACATTTGCGGCGACATTGCCAAAAGGCGTGTGGCTGACAGGGCGCGGTTGGGATCAGAATCATTGGCCAGAAAAAACCTTTCCAACGGCGGCTGATCTTGATGCGGCATTTCCTGATCGCCCTGTTTGGCTGACGCGCGTGGATGGGCATGCAGGTTGGGCCAATACCGCTGCCATGCGGGCACTCAAGCGTGATCTGCATGGGGCATGGAACCCCGATGGCGGCAGTATTTTGCGTGATACCGATGGCAAGCCCACCGGGGTGTTTATTGATAAAGCAATGGATCTGCTGAACGATGTCATGCCCGCGCAGAGCGAGGCGATGTCCGAGCGTGCTTTGTTGCTGGGGATGCAGACGGCTGTCAAGCATGGTTTGACCGGGACACATGATGCCGGCGTTTCATTGGATGAACTGAAGCGTTATCAGCGGCTGGCTGATCGTGGACAAATGCCGATGCGGATTTATGCCATGGCAGATGGCAATGAGGCTGCCTTGGATGCGTTGTGCCGCAATGGGCTGTACCGTCATGCATCCGGGCGCTTGCAGATGCGCGCAGTCAAACTCTATGCGGATGGTGCGCTTGGAAGTCGCGGTGCTGCCATGCTGGCTGACTATAGCGATGATCACGGCAACCACGGGTTGGAATTGATGAGTGCCGAAGAATTGGACGCAGCGGTTGCAAAAGCGTACCGGTGTGGTGTGCAAGTGGGCACGCACTCCATTGGCGATCGCGGCAACCGCAGGACGTTAGATGCTTATGCCAACGTGCTGGGAGAGGCGGTGAAGACCGATCACCGCTGGCGGATTGAGCATGCGCAGATTCTTTCACCTGCCGATTTGCCGCGTCTGGCGGGCATGGGGGTTATTGCTTCGATGCAACCCACGCATGCCACCAGTGACATGCCATGGGCCGAAGACAGGGTTGGAGCAGAACGGATTGTGGGGGCCTATGCTTGGCGTCAGTTGCGTGATGCAGGGACACATTTGGCATTGGGCTCGGATTATCCGGTGGAATCTGTAGACCCACGTCTGGGACTGTATTCAGCGGTTAGCCGTGCTGACGCCGCAGGTTTGCCTGCCGGTGGTTGGTATCCGAATGAAAAACTGACCGCTTTTGAAGCCTTGCGTGGGTTCACGTTGGAAGCGGCATATGCAGGCTTTTCTGAGAATGAAGTTGGCAGCTTGGCGGTTGGCAAGCGCGCCGATTTTGTCGTGTTGGCAGAAGACCCGCTCGTGGTGCCGGAGATGGCGCTGCGCTCACTGACCATCAAAGCCACGTATGTGGATGGCAAACCGGTTTATCAGGCGAAGTAAGCGACCCATGAAGCGGAACGCAGCACATCAGGTTTGACCTGATGTGCGTTGCGATGCGGTCTGCACCCAAGAGCGCTTAGTCGTTGGTCAGAACGCGGCCACGAAGTGAGTTGGTCAGTGCCTCGGTAATCACCACATCCACAAACTGCCCAATCAGGCGCGCAGGTGCGGGGAAATTCACCGAACGCATGTTTTCGGTTTTGCCAGTCAATTCGTTCGGGTTCTTTTTCGATGGACCTTCCACCAGGACGGTCTGCGTTGTGCCGATCATCGCTTGTGAAAGGGTGGCGGCATGTGCACTGATGTGTTTTTGCAAACGATCAAGCCGTGCATGCTTTTCTTCATGCGTGATCGTGTCCTGCAAATCAGCTGCTGGTGTGCCGGGGCGGCGTGAATAGATGAAAGAAAAACTCTGATCAAACCCCACGTCTTGAATCAACTTCATGGTTTTTTCGAAGTCGGCGTCGGTTTCTCCGGGGAAGCCCACAATGAAGTCAGAACTGATACTGATATCCGGACGAACAGCCCGTAGTTTGCGGATTTTCTGTTTGAACTCCAGCGCGGTATAGCCGCGTTTCATCGCAGACAAAATGCGATCACTACCTGCCTGTACAGGCAGATGCAGGTAATTAGCCAATTTCGGCACGTCACGATATGCCTCTACCAGCGAGTCGGAAAACTCCAACGGATGCGAAGTGGTAAAGCGGATGCGACCGATGCCATCGATTTCCGCAATGGCACGAATCAGCAAGGCCAAATCTGCGGTATCGCCGGCTTCACCCAACGGGCCACGATAGGCGTTGACGTTCTGTCCCAGTAGATTCACCTCGCGCACACCCTGCGCTGCCAGTTCGGCTACTTCGGTCAGTACGGACTCGAATGGGCGGCTGATTTCTTCGCCACGGGTATACGGCACGACACAATACGAACAGTATTTGCTGCAGCCTTCCATGATCGAAACAAAAGCGGTGGGGCCTTCTGCGCGTGGTTCGGGGAGACGGTCAAATTTTTCGATTTCTGGAAAGCTGATATCGACTTGCGGTTTGCCGGATACGTTGCGCTCACGGATGAGCTCGGGCAGACGGTGCAAGGTTTGTGGGCCAAAAATCAAATCAACGAATGGCGCACGCTCAAGAATTGCAGCGCCTTCCTGTGAGGCGACACAGCCCCCTACACCAATAATGACCGGGCGTTCGCCTTTTTTCAGGCCTTTCCATCGACCGAGTTGGCTGAATACCTTTTCTTGTGCCTTTTCACGAATCGAACAGGTGTTGATCAGGATGACATCAGCTTCTTCGGCATTTGTTGTCAGTTCCATGCCTTCATCAGCATGCAGTACGTCTGCCATGCGGGCAGAGTCGTACTCGTTCATTTGGCAGCCGTGCGTTTGGATATAGAGCTTGCGAGCGCCGGGGCGGGCTTTGCGCACAGTGGGCGCACTGGGGAGTGGGTGTAAGTCGGTCATGGTCTCGTTCCGGGGCGCGGGGAGTAGCCCGGGCCGGTGAAAAAACGCTATTTTAGCGGTAGAAGTGGGTCAATCGGTATTGTTGGAAGCTTTTGCAGTGAATGGAGAGGCTTGCCTTTGCAGC
Organism: uncultured Thermomonas sp.; assembly: GCA_964481865.1. Classification (GTDB taxonomy): domain Bacteria; phylum Pseudomonadota; class Gammaproteobacteria; order Xanthomonadales; family Xanthomonadaceae; genus Thermomonas. Next base: position 11,734 of record CAYZUG010000026.1, read on the forward strand.
CTAATCCGGTGAGACTTCGCGCCATGTATGCTCGATTCGCCATTTTAGCGCTGCTTTGCGGCTTGGCCTTACCCACGTGGGCCAGCAATGTGTATCGCTGCGATGATGGGAATGGCAGTATCAGCTATGTGAGCAAGCGCCTGAAAGGCGTGCAATGCAAATTGCTGAGTCAGCACAGTACAGCAAAAAAACCTTCATCCCCTCCTGCTGCCGTCAGCACACAAGCACCCGCAGCGGTGGCGGCAGTTGTAACAGCGCCTCCGCCCGCACCATCAACGGTCACTCCCGCTGAAGCGAAGCCAGCATCAGCAACGTCTGCAGCAACTGGGCCACGCGTCGTCAGTGGGCAGGTGTATTCCTATGTTGATAAAGACGGTGTGCGCAATTACAGCAGCGCACGCCCTTCCGGTTTGCCGGCTGCATCTGTACGCACGATTCATTACACCTATATCGAAAAATGCTATGCCTGTGGTGTCAGATCTGGGGTGAATTTCAATACACTACGGCTGAATACCAATGCCTATCAGGCTGAGATCGCTGCTGCGGCACTTGAGTTCGGGGTGGAGGAAGCCATTGTTCGCGCAGTGATTCATGCCGAGTCGGCATTCAACCCCAATGCAATTTCACGTGCAGGGGCGCAAGGACTGATGCAATTGATGCCAGGAACGGCGCGTCGCTTTGGGGTGAATAATGCGTTTGATACTGCGCAAAATATCCGGGGGGGGGTGCAGTATTTGGCGTGGCTGCTGAAACGCTTTAATGGCGATCTTACGCGGGCTGCGGCAGGTTACAACGCAGGTGAAGGGGCTGTGGATAAGTACGGCGGTGTACCGCCTTACAGTGAGACGCAAACGTATGTGCAACGGGTGGGTGTGCTGGTCGAGCGGTACCGCGGGGTTTTGAATCCTGTGGCGATACAGGACCGGGGTGGATTGTCGGTTCGTTAATCATTCCGTTACACTTGCACATCGTCCGCGGTCGATGATGGGGAACCCGCCATCGATTTTGGATTTATCTAGATGTTTTCATTTCGGAGTGCGGGATGGCCAACGAAGAGGTCAACAGCGGCCGGCGCCGATTCCTAACCGCGTCAACAGCGGTTGTGGGTGCGGTGGGTGCCGGTTTTGCAGCAGTGCCGTTTATCAAGTCGTGGACCCCAAGCGCGCGTGCGCGTTTTGCGGGTGCACCTGTCAGCCAAGATATCAGTGCGCTTGCCGAAGGCCAGCAGCTGGTGGTGAGCTGGCGCGGGCAACCTATTTTTATCGCAAGGCGAACCAAGGCCATGCTGGATCTGCTGCCGCAGATGGACGCATTGGTGGCGGATCCCAAGTCGGACGCGTCTGAGCAGCCTGCATATGCGAAAAACGACATGCGGGCGATCAAGCCAGAGATTCTGGTTCTGGTTGGTGTCTGCACCCACTTGGGTTGCGCACCCGACTTCAAGCCTGAGGTGAAGCCTGAGCCATTCGATAGCGATTGGAAGGGCGGCTATTTCTGCCCTTGCCATAAGTCGCGTTACGACCTCTCAGGGCGTGTTTACAAAGCGCAGCCAGCACCGACAAATTTGCCGGTACCGCCGTATTATTTTGAAAACGACAACACCGTGGTTATCGGTGTGGATCCGCAGGGAGCCGCGTAAACCATGGCCAATAAATTGACTGAAACTGCTTGCAACGCCTTCAACGGCGTCATGAATTGGGTGAATGAGCGTGCGCCTGGCATGATGCCGGTGTATCGCAAGCACATGAGCGAATACTACGCACCCAAGAACTTCAACATTTGGTACATCTTTGGTGTGCTGTCGATGTTGGTGCTGGTCAACCAGATTCTGACCGGTATTTTCTTGACCATGCACTACAAGCCCAGTGCCGCGGAAGCCTTTGGTTCCGTGGAGTACATCATGCGTGATGTGGACTGGGGCTGGTTGATCCGGTACATGCATAGTACTGGCGCCTCGCTGTTCTTCATCGTGGTGTATTTGCACATGTTCCGTGGGTTGATGTATGGCAGCTATCGCAAACCGCGTGAACTGGTGTGGCTGCTGGGCATGGTGATCTACCTTGTACTGATGGCTGAAGCGTTCATGGGCTATGTGTTGCCATGGGGGCAGATGTCGTACTGGGGTGCGAAGGTGATCATTTCGCTGTTCGGTGCCATCCCGGTGATTGGGACTGGCTTGACCGAATGGATCATGGGTGATTACAACCCAGGCGATTCAACCCTGAACCGTTTCTTTGCCTTGCACGTGATTGCGTTGCCGCTGGTGCTCTTGCTGCTGGTGGTGCTGCATATCTTTGCCCTGCACGAAGTGGGTTCCAACAATCCAGATGGCGTGGAAATCAAGAAAGGGCCGAAAGGCAACCGTTGGTCAGAAACTGCCCCCGCTGATGGCATTCCTTTCCATCCGTACTACACGGTCAAGGACTTGTTCTATGTGGGTTGCTTCCTGGCGATTGCTGCTTTCGTGATTTTCTTCGTTCCAACCTTTGGTGGTTGGTTCTTGGAGCACGATAACTTCACCGAAGCCAATCCTTTGGTGACGCCTGAACACATCAAGCCGGTGTGGTATTTCACCCCGTATTACGCGATGTTGCGTGTGGTGCCTTCGTTCTTCGGCATCAAGTTGTGGGGTGTGTTGGTGATGTTTGGTGCCATCGTGATGCTCTTCCTGCTGCCATGGCTTGATCGCTCGCCGGTGAAGTCGTACCGCTATCGCGGGTGGTTCAGCTGGCTGATGCTTGCGATCTTCGTGGTCAGCTTTGTTTGGCTAGCCAAGATCGGTGGCGGTCCAGGTACTGACCCCGTTGAAACGATCATCGGACGCGTATTGACCTTCCTCTATTTCGCTTTCTTCATCACCATGCCGGTCTGGTCCAAGATGGACAAGACTAAGCCGGTGCCGGAACGGGTGACGATGCATGACTAAGAACTTTTTGTCTCGTGCTGCGGCCGTAGTCGCAGGTGTGCTCCTCTCCGCATCGGCATTGGCCAGTGGCGGTGGTGGTCTGCAACAGTCTGGGATTGATTTGAATGACAGGGCTTCGCTGCAACGCGGCGCAGCCTTGTACATGAACTATTGCAGCGGCTGCCACTCTTTGAAATACGTGCGCTATGCACGTATTGCCGAAGACCTTGGGCTAACCGAAGACGAGGTGATGCAAAACCTCAACTTGACCGGTGGCAAGATTGGTGACCACATCATCTCGTCCATGACCCCTGAAATGGGTGTGGCCGCATTTGGTAAAGCACCACCTGATCTCAGCCTGATTTCCCGCGTACGGGGTGCCGACTGGATCTTCACCTATCTCAAGTCCTTCTATCTGGATGAAAGCCGTCCAGTGGGCTGGAATAATACTGTGTTCGCCAACGCCTCAATGCCCAACCCGTTATGGGATCTGCAAGGGGTACAGCAGCCGGTGTATGGCAAAAAGACCGAGATCGGTGAAATGCCGGTAGATGGCTTTACCCTCAGCCAAGCGGGTAGCCAAGATGCGCAGCAGTTTGATCGCACTGTGCGTGATATCACGGCATTCTTGGAATATGCTGGTGAACCAGTGGCCTTGAAGCGGCAGAACATTGGTGTTTGGGCACTGTTGTTCTTGGTGTTCTTTGCGTTTGTCGCTTGGTTGCTGAAGAACGAGTATTGGCGGGACGTTCACTGACAGAACAGATTTAAGGCAGGCTAGCCCGCCTCTGCAGGGAGCGATACTTGGCAGTTGCCCACATGGTGTGGGCAACGCGAGACCCAAGCTTGGCTTGGGTAGGGGGAGAGTTCTTGATGATGGCTGTAAGTCCGCGCGTGCGAAATGTCTTGACCCTGTTTTCTGCCGTTGATGATGTTGTCTGTCATCGGGTGCGCCTTGTGCTTGCCGCCAAAGGTGTCACATATGATCTTGTACCGGTGGATCCGCAGTATCCGCCGGAAGATCTGATGGATCTCAATCCCTATCATTCCGTTCCCACACTGGTTGAACGTGATCTTGTCCTGTATGCCGCAAGTGTTGTCAGCGAATACCTGGACGAGCGCTATCCTCACCCCACATTGATGCCTGTCGAGCCTTTGGCGCGTGCGCGCCTGCGGTTGGCGATGTTGCGTATCGAACACGACTGGGTGCCGCAAGTGCAGGCCATCCAGATGGGTAATAAGCAGCAAGCCGATGCCGGTCGTAAGCGTTTGAAAGAGTTGCTTGCACAGGCGGTGCCGTTGTTCAAAGCCTATAAATTCTTTCTCAATACTGAGATGAGCTTGGCCGATTGCGCCATGGCGCCCATCATCTGGCGTCTGGAAGCCTTGGGGGTTTCCTTGCCGCGTGATGGTAAAGTGATTGAGGAATATGGCAACCGTATTTTCCGCAACCCTGGCTTTATGCGCAGTCTGACTGAGCAAGAAAAGCTATTGCGTGACTTGTCACTGTAATCATGGGTGCGCCTGTTTTGCCACCGATGACCAGTCAGCGCCCTTATTTGTTACGGGCGCTTTACGCATGGATTTCAGATAATGGCATGACACCGCATTTGCTGGTGAACGCACAGGTTCCCGGCGTGCGTGTGCCCGCACATACCATCAAAGATGGTCAGGTTGTACTCAATATCGCGGACCGTGCGGTTGCACATCTTGAAATGGGAAACGACAGCATCCGTTTTTCGGCGCGCTTTGGTGGGGTCAATCAGCAGGTGGTTGTTCCCGTGTGGGCGGTACTGGCGATTTACGCTCGAGAAACCGGGCAAGGTATGGCATTGCCGGAAGAACACTTTACCGAGCTTGGCGCTGATGACGCATCGGAAACTGAGGATGCATCCGAGTCGGCACCCGCGACGCAAGAAACACCACAGCCTGCGAGCGATGCGCCCAAACGTGGCTCACATTTGCGTATTGTGAAATAACACCGGCTGCGTGACGGGGTTATCCCGCGTCATTGCGATACAGCACTGCCGGGGTTGCTGCGCGAACCGGGCCGCTGAACGATACGATTTCCCGACCCAGCAAAACAACTTGCCCGAAATGGCGGTCAACTCCGTTTTCGGAATACTCGAAGCGGAAGCGCCGCTCCAGGCCAATCCAGCCATTGGCTTTACGCCGCAAGCGGATGCCGTTGGCATGCACTGATTGATCCAGCCATTGCACGCCAGCGGCATGGCACGCATTGCGGCTGATGTCGGTAGCACGCTCGGCGGCGGCGCGTGCGGCAGTGAACAGGAAAAATCCGGCTGCACCAAGAATCATGGCAATAAGAAGCGGGGGCATGCGCTATTCCGTGAGTAAGTGCACATCGGAAATACCGCTGCGCAGTGAAAGATGACACTGCGACATCGTAACGGATTACGCTGCTGGAAAATCACTGATTTGCGCAGTACTGATGCTTTCTTCTGCTAAAAGTACGGGAATGCCGTCATCAATGCGATATACGGTTTTGTGATCCCGGGTGATGAGCCCCGCCTTCAGAGGTTGTGTCTGGGCTTGCCCACTCTGACGCTTGAGTTGCCCGGCATGGACGGCTTGATTCAAGGCATCCAGTGTCTTGTTTTCAAGCATTGCCAGGGGTTGGCGGGTCATGGGGCAAACCAGGATGTCGAGTAATTTACGGTCCATAGATGCAGCAACAAATGTCCAGGCTCGTTAGAATACGTCTTTCGTGACCGGAAACATGCATGTCCGCCGCAAATAATTTACCTTTGGTTGGTGTTGTGATGGGGTCGCGCTCCGATTGGGAGACGATGCAGCACGCCGTGGAAAAGCTGGACGCCTTGGGTGTGCCGTATGAAGTGCGTGTGGTCTCGGCACATCGTACACCTGATGTGTTGTTTGACTATGCCGCAACGGCAGCGTCCCGCGGGCTGCGCGCCATCATTGCGGGTGCAGGCGGGGCGGCACATCTTCCGGGGATGCTGGCTTCCAAAACCGCTGTCCCGGTATTGGGCGTGCCTGTGCAAAGTAAAGCGCTGAATGGCATGGATTCACTGTTGTCGATTGTGCAGATGCCCGCTGGCATCCCGGTGGCAACATTTGCCATCGGCAATGCCGGTGCAGCAAATGCGGGCTTGTTTGCTGCGGCACTGTTAGCGCATGACTCCCCAGCGGTTGCCGCTGCATTGGATGCATTTCGCAGTAAACAAACCGAGGACGTCGTGAATAACGATGACCCGCGCCAATGAGTCGGGTTGGTATTCTTGGTGGCGGCCAATTAGCGCGCATGCTGGTGTTGGCAGGTGCACCCCTGGGGTTGAAGTTTCGCGTGTTCGATACTGTTCCCGATGCGTGTTCGGGGGAGTTGGCACCGCTGGTGGTGGGCGATTATGCCGATACAGCAGCATTGCAGGTATTTGCCGATGCGCTGGATGTGGTGACGTTCGATTTCGAGAATGTTCCCGCACAGGCGGCAGAGCGCTTGACCACATTGACGCAAGTCGCCCCTAATCCGCGTGCTTTGGCGGTGGCGCAGGACCGTCTTTCCGAGAAAACCCTGTTCCGTGATCTTGGGATTCCTGTGCCGCCATTTGCAGCCATTGAGTCGCTGGCGCAATTGCAGCAGGCAGTGGCAGAACTGGGGCTGCCCTGTATTTTGAAAACACGTCGTCTTGGCTATGACGGAAAAGGGCAGTTCCGTCTTAAAACGCAGGCCGATGTGGATGCGGCTTGGGATGCACTGGGTGCGCAAGCCACGCAGGTGGGGTTGATTCTGGAAGGCTTCGTTGATTTCCAGCGCGAGCTTTCTGTGGTGGCTGTACGCAGCAAGACCGGCGAGTTTCAAGCCTGGCCATTGACGCAGAACTGGCATGTTGACGGCGTATTATCGGCCAGTCTGGCACCGGCACAGGTCAGTGATGCGTTGCAGGCAAAAGCACTGAACCATGCACGGCAATTGGCAGAAGCGCTTGATTATGTGGGGGTTTTCGCGCTGGAGCTATTTGAGCGTCATGGCGAGCTGTTGGCTAATGAAATGGCGCCGCGTGTGCATAACTCAGGCCATTGGACGATTGAAGGCAGCGAAACCAGTCAGTTTGAAAATCATTTGCGGGCGATACTGGGTTTGCCACTGGGCAGTACGCAGATGCGCGGCCATGCCTGCATGTTGAATTGGTTGGGCGAGATGCCGGATGCTGCGCAGGCATTTGCCGTTCCCAACATGCACTGGCATGACTACGGCAAACAGCCGCGTGCTGGCCGCAAAGTGGGGCATGCCACTTTGCGTGCAGATGCAGCCGAGCGTTTGGCTGAGGTGTTAAGTCAGGCTGGGCATGCCTTAGGCAGGCAGGCGCAAGTTGCCCCTGTCGTGAATGTGTTGGCGCAATAGCGCTTAGCGATCCAGACTGGCAAGCCAATCATCGTCACTGCCTTCGTTTAGCTCTCCCCAAAGAGGCGACGAGAAATACCGTTCGCCAGTGTCCGGCAGCATGGCAAGAAGAACGCTGCCTGCTTCGGCCTGTTGGGCAAGTTGAAGCGCTGTGGCCACCGTGGCGCCAGAAGAAATGCCAACAAAGATGCCTTCTTCTGCGGCCAGACGGCGTGCGGTAGCGATGGCGTCATCGTCACTGACATGCTGTAACTGGTCGTAAATATGACGATTGATGATGTCGGGGATGAAGTTTGGCGTCCATCCTTGCACCTTGTGCGGGCTCCATGTGTTGCCGGCCAGTAATTGCGCATCACTTGGCTCGGTGGCGATGATGCTGATATCAGGGCGCGCCAATTTCAGCATTTCACCAACACCCGTCAGTGTGCCGCCACTGCCCCAGCCGCTGACAAAGTAATCAAGGCGTTTGCCGGCAAAATCCCGCAGGATTTCTGTTGCGGTGGTTTGCCGGTGATAGGCCGGGTTAGCGGGGTTGGTGAATTGGCTGGCAAAAAACCAGCCATGCTGTTTTGCCAGTTCGTGTGCTTTATCGACCATCCCTTGGCCGCGTGCTGCTGCGGGCGTCAGGATGACTTTGGCGCCATAGGCGCGCATGGCTTTGCGGCGCTCAATGGAAAAGGTTTCGGTCATTACCGCAACAAAGTGGTAGCCACGCGCTGCCGCGATCATCGCCAATGCGATGCCAGTATTGCCAGAAGTTGCCTCCACAATCGTGTCACCAGGTTTCAACAAGCCTCGCCGCTCGGCATCCAGAATAATGCCGAGGGCTAGTCGGTCTTTGACCGAGCCACCGGGATTGAATGACTCCACTTTCACATAAAGATCGACATGCGCAGGGGCAAGGCGATTGAGTTTGATGATAGGGGTATTGCCGATGGCATCAAGAATAGAGTTATGCAGAGGCATGGTGATCGGGGGAGTCCGAAAGAGGGGCTTTAACGCTAGACACTCATCGGACGGTATGGAAATACAAGCGGGATGTTTTCTTATGCAAAAAAGGCATAAGTGGCATTGCATCAAGTGAAAGAGCATGTGTATTATATATCGCTATATACAGATATAAAGATATAAGGTGCGGCGTGACATTGACACAACTTCGCTATCTGGTGGCGATTGCGGATGCGGGATGCAATATCACGCAGGCCGCTGAACGGGTGCATGCCACCCAGCCCGGATTGTCCAAGCAACTGAAGCAGCTGGAAGATGAGCTTGGCTTTCAACTGTTTTTGCGCAAAGGGCGTAGCCTGGAAAGCATTGCGCCTGCAGGTGTCCGGGTACTGGAACATGCTCGTCGTATTTTGGCGGAAACCGCGAATATTCGCAGTTATGCCGCTAATGAACGCGGTGAATACAGCGGACGCTTGCTTTTGGCAACAACGCATACGCAAGCACAGTATGTGCTGCCGGATGTGATTGCCGCATTGGCCAAACAATATCCGCAGGTCAGTGTTGATCTGTTTGCAGGCGGCGATGCTGAAGTGCTGGATAAGCTGGGTGAAGCCGATTTCGCTTTAATCAGCACTGCAGGTGCCACACCCGATGTGAATGGCGTGGCGATTCCGTTGTTTCGCTGGCGTCGTGTTTTGCTGGTACAGGCCACGCACCCACTTGCACGAGGGGGCGCCACTGATCTGGCAAGCCTGGCGCACTATCCACTGATTTCTTATGAATCATCAACACAGCCGGATTCGTCATTGCAGCGGGCATTTGCTTCGGTGGATGTGCAACCCAAAATCGCGATGACCGCACGCGATGCCAGCCTGATCAAAACCTATGTGCGGACAGGTCTGGGTGTTGGTATTTTGGCTGAAATGGCGGTATCGGCACGCGAGGATGCCGATTTGCGTGTGCTGGCGGCACCCGAGGCATTACCCGAATGCATGACGTGGGCCGTGGTGCCAAAGGGACGGGTGTTGCGTGATTATGCGCTGGCCTTGTTGCGTGGTATCGCGCCACATATTGATTTACATGACATGCGCCGCATCTTGGAAGGCAATCAGGAAGCGCGGTGGCCAGAACCACCACGCTGGCAGCAAGAGGATGCGTCGATCGGGCGGGGGATCGGCGTTTAATCGCCCAGTTCAAAAACCATTTCAACCGTGACTGAAACGCTTGTTTCCCCAGCAGAAACAGCAGTGTCGGCAGACTTTGCCATCACCATTTCGTTCATGCGGTACATCGGGCGCGGCATTGGTTGGCTGTCACTGCCTTCACTGATGCGAACGATGCGCACAACACGCATGCCTAATGTATCGGCATACAGTTTGGCCTGCGCCTGTGCCTTTTTGATGGCGGCAACCCGGGCGTCATCTATCGCGGCTTGTGGCTGGTCAATGCTGAAGCTGGGGCCGTTGATCTGGTTCGCCCCTTGTGCAACCAGGGTATCCAGCACTTTGCCAAGTGCGGCAAGCTGGCGAACCTTCACATTCACCGCATTATTCGCTTGATACCCGGCAATCACCGGCGGGGTGTTCTCTGAATATTTGTACTGCGGGGTGAGGCTGATGCCACTGGTTTGGATGTCACGAATGGCAATACCAGCGTCACGCAGCGCAACGATGACTTTGCTCATCTGGCGAGCGTTGTCACGCATGGCGAGATTGGCTTCGGTACTTTGTGTGAGTACGCCGGTTGAAATCAGCGCAACATCAGGAGTACGGCTGCTTTCAGCAGAAGCACTGATGGTGAGCAATGTGCCTTTCGCAGTTTGTGTATTGGCTACTGTTGTGGCGGAAGCAGACAGCGGCAAAAGCAGGCTGGTGATGAGGGCCAGAGACAGCGTTAACGTGCGGAATAGCATGGTGATCATCCAATCATGGGTTTTGTAAAGCATGCACATGGCATGGGTGAATACAAGATGAGTTTCTATAATGCAGGCCACGGCAGAAGGGCTGTCACAGGTTAGACTTCAACGATGCTTTATTTGGCTTCCCAATCCCCGCGCCGTGCCGAGTTGCTCGCCCGTTTACGGCTGGCATTTCATGTGCTTGACGTCAGTATTCCCGAGCATCAGGGTGAGGCAGAACCTGCCTTGGACTATGTGGTGCGGGTGGCGCAAGAAAAAGCTCACGCTGGCTGGCAACACGTTGCTGAGCGGCAGGATGCGGTGGTGATCAGTGCCGATACCGAAGTGATGGTTGGCGAGCGCGTATTCGGCAAGCCCGCCAATGCATTGGCGGCAACTGAAATGCTGCACCAGCTTTCCGGACGTACGCATCGCGTGGTAACAGCAGTGGCTGTGCAAACGGTACAAGGCCTGCAGCAAGCTTGTGTTGGCTCAGAGGTCACGGTGCGGGCATTGTCAGAGGCAGACATTGCAAGCTACGTCGCCAGCGGCGAATGGCAAGGAAAAGCCGGTGCCTATGCGATTCAAGGCTATTTCGAGCGGCATGTCAGTCATCTGGCGGGCAGCTATTCCGGCATCATGGGGTTGCCATTGCATGAAACAGCTGAATTGCTGCGCCGCTGTGGGGTGCTGGCATGAGTGAAGAATTGCTGGTGAATGTCACCCCCCGGGAAACCCGCGTTGCCGTGGTAGAAAACGGCATGTTGCAAGAGTTGCACATCGAGCGAGGTAGCCAGCGCGGTGTGGTTGGCAACATTTATAAAGGCAAAGTACAGCGCGTTATGCCTGGGATGCAGGCGGCGTTTGTTGATATTGGCTTGGAACGTGCCGCCTTTCTGCATGCCAATGATATTTTTCGCGCCACACCTTTAGAGGTGGGTGAGGCCGAGGAAACGGTGATTGCGCCGCCGCCTGTGCAACTGTCCATCATTGAATTGTTGCGTGATGGTGCTGAAGTCGTGGTGCAAGTGGTCAAAGACCCTATCGGTACAAAGGGGGCAAGGCTGACCACGCAAATCAGTATTCCCTCGCGCTATCTGGTGCTGCTTCCACATAGCAAGGTCATTGGGATTTCCGCGCGCATTGAAGATGAAGACGAACGCACACGCCTGAAAACATTGATGACTGAATTAACAGCATCTGCCGGTGAGCATGGCTATATTGTGCGGACTAATGCCGAAGGTCAGCCTGCCGAGGCGCTGGCCGAAGATGTCGCTTATCTGCGCCGCATCTGGCAATTGATTGAGCGCAATACAAACCAGGCAAAAATTGGCGATTGCATCTACGAAGATTTCAGTCTGCCATTGCGTGCGGTGCGTGATCTGATTCGCCGTGATGTTGATAAGGTGAAAGTGGATTCACGCGAAACCAGCGAGCATCTTCGTGAGTTCGCGGCAAATTACATGCCCGCGCTTGCGGACAAGATTGAGCATTATTCAGGCGCCCGCCCAATCTTCGACATGTATGGTGTTGAAGATGAAATTCAGCGTGCGCTTGAAAAACAAGTGCCCCTGAAGTCTGGCGGTTATCTGGTGATCGACCAAACCGAAGCCATGACCACCGTGGATGTGAATACTGGAAGCTTTCTTGGTCAGCGCAATCTTGAGGAGACGGTGTACCGCACCAATCTGGAGGCTGCGCAAGCGGTGGCGCGGCAGCTGCGGCTGCGTAATTTGGGCGGCATCATCATCATCGATTTTATTGACATGATGGATGCAGAACACCGCCGACAAGTCTTGCGCACGCTGGAAAAATCACTGTTGAAGGACCATGCCAAAACCACGGTGTATGACTTCTCGCCCTTGGGGTTGGTGGAAATGACCCGCAAGCGCACGGTAGAAAGTTTAGAGCGCCAACTTTGTGAGCCATGCAATGCCTGCACCGGGCGCGGCATGGTGAAGACGGCAGAAACAGTGACGTATGAAATCTTCCGTGAAATCGTGCGTGCCGTGCGGCAGTTTGATGCGGCCCGCTTGCTGGTGATTGCATCGCCGAGTGTGGTGTCCCGTATTACCGATGAAGAATCCAATGCCGTGGTTGAGCTGGAGGAGTTCATCGGGAAGTCCATTCGTTTCCAGGCAGATGCGCAATACCTGCAGGAGCAGTTTGATGTGGTGCTTCTGTAAGATGCAGGTCATTTCACAGTGAGCACGTCCTTGCTCCGTGGCTTGCGCTGGTTGCGCTGGGGAACATGGCATGTGTCATGGGTTTCCATTGTGCTGCTGGCGTTACTGGGTGTGGCATTAAGCCAAGCATTACCGATGCTTGAACGACACCCGCAGGCGGTTGAAACATGGCTGACCGAGAAAGCGCAGCGTCCTATCCGTTTTGATCGTGTGACGACGCAATGGACACGGCGTGGTCCGCTATTGCGCTTGGATAATCTGCGGATCGGTGATACGGATACCCCGGTGCAAATTGGCAATGCAGAACTTCTGTTGTCGCTCTATAGCGGAATATGGCCGGGACGCTCACTGACTGAGCTGCGTATCCGTAGCTTGAATCTCACGTTGCAGCGTGGCAGCAATGGCCAGTGGCAGATTCAGGGCTTGCCAGGAGAGCAGCAGACAGAAGGAAATCCGCTGGATGTACTTGAGCGATTAGGCGAATTGCAATTGGCGCAAGCGCAGCTGCGCGTGCTGGCGCCCGATTTACATCTGGATGTGTATTTGCCACGTATTGATGTGCGCTTACGGGCGAGTGGTTCTCGCTTGCGTGTGGGCGCGCGCGCATGGCTCAGTGGTGCGGATACGCCGCTTGCTATTGCCGCCGATTTCAATCGCACAACAGGCGATGGACGCTTGTATGCAGGCACGCGACAGGCGGATTTGCGTGATCTTGCGGGTGCATTTTCGCTGTTGGGTGTTTCCCCACAATCCGGGCGAGGACGGTTGCAGACCTGGGTGAACTTGCAGGCGCATCGCATCGTGGCTGTGCATGTGGATGCCGGTTTACTGGATGTGCATCTGCGTGGCGCACCCTTGCAGGGTGAAGCACTGCCGGCCCATCGTTTGGGTGAGTTGGTGGTGGATGCGCGCTGGCAAGGGAGTTTGCAGCAATGGCAATTGCACGCGGGTCGTTTGCGCGTGGGTGATGGTGCACAACGGCAAACAATGGATGGTTTGGTACTGGCAGGCGGGCAGCGTTACGGGCTTCGTGCCGAGCGCCTGCAAGCAGCGCCTCTCTTGCAATTGGCGGTATTGAGCGATGCGTTGCCGGTTGCATTCCGGCAATGGATTCGCAGAACCACACCCGATGCGCTGCTTGAGTCGGTTGTGATACGCGGTGATGACACGGGAACAGTACAGGCTGATGCGCGCGTGCATGCATTTGGCTTTCAGCCCGTGGATAACGCACCCGGCATGCAGGGGGTGTCGGGTTGGCTACAGGCCGATCAGGCGGGTCTGAGGCTGCGCTTTGATCCACACGCACAGGTCGCATTTGACTGGCCTGCGGGCTTTGGTGTGGTGCATCGTTTCAGCATGGAGGGTGAGGCCGTACTTTGGCATGACACTACCGGCTGGAGTGTGCAGTCCCCTGGCTTGGCACTGGATGCAGGGCAGTTGAAGGTGAAAGCGAAGGGTGGCATCGGTTTCCAGAAGGATGGAACACGCCCTTATTTGAACCTTGCTGCTGATATCAATGATGTGCCGGTTGCATTGGCAGATGGTTTCTGGATTCATCATTTAATGCCCAAAGCCACAGTGGAGTGGTTGGATACGGCGCTGCAAGGTGGAACACTGCGCGATATTCATGCGGTTGTTGCCGGTGATCTGGATGAATGGCCATTCCGTCATGAACAGGGCATGGCAGGTGCGGGGATGTTCCGTGCCGATGCCCGTATGGATGGCGGCATCATCAAGTTTCAACCGGATTGGCCTGCGGCCGAGCAACTGGATGCGGATATCAGTTTTGTTGCCGATGGCTTCACGGTGAAAGGACGCGCCAACCTTGGGCAAGTTCCAGTGCCTGCCTTGAAAGCAGGGATTGCGCAATTTGGCCATGCTGTGTTGTTGGTGGATGCGGCGGCGGCTGGGAATGGACGGCATTTTCTGTCGATGCTGCGCAGCAGCCCCCTGCATAACGACTATGGCGATGTGATGGATCACCTGCGTGTTGAAGGTAAAACGCAGGCGCAATTCAATCTACGACTTCCCCTGTACGATCATCACCGCGAGGCCACCAACATCGGTGGGCAAGTCACCCTTGAGGATGCGCGGTTAAAAGAGACACGCTGGGATGTGGATTTTCAGCATGTGCGCGGTAAAGCGACTTTCGATCAGGATGGTTTTTCGGCTGAAGCCTTGCAGGTGCGCTATGACGGCCAGCCAGGCGTGTTATCGCTACGCTCCGGGCCGCATGTGCAAGACCGTAAGCAAGCCTTTGAAGCGGCATTAAACATGCAGGCGAATATCGACAGCCTGCTTGATAAAGCTGGCAACCTTGCTTGGTTGAAACCATATATGCAGGGCAGCTCAGCATGGACTGTTGGGCTTACAGTGCCGCGTACGCAAGGCAATACCACGCCACCTGCACATTTGCGTTTGCACTCCCAATTGCAAGGCACAGACATTCAGCTTCCTGCGCCCTTGCGCAAGATGGCAAGACAGTCATTGCCTGCCGTGGTGGATATACGTTTGCCATTGGAGAACAGTGAAGTTGAAGTCACGCTAGGTGATTTACTGTCGCTGCGGAGTCGCTCCACGCATGACCGCACCGGTTTGTGGATACAGCTAGGAGGCGGGCGTGCAGGGCCGCCGCCAGTGCATGGCATGCTGATACAAGGAAAGACCGAGCGTCTGGAAGCATTGGATTGGCTGGGGGTGATAACAGGAGGGCGGGACGCCGCCGCAGTACCGCTCTTGCGTGCAGAAATCCAAAGTGAGCGCTTACGGCTGTTGGGTGCAGACTTCGCCAACAGCACATTGTTTTTAGCGCCGACGTCACAAGGTACATCCGTCAAATTGCAGGCGACGGGGCTTGAGGGTGTGGTGCTGATCCCAGATCAAGACGGTGCGGCTGTAACCGGTCAGTTTGAGTCGCTGCATTGGCTTGCACCCACGCAATCAGCGGAGGCTGCGTCGGTCTCGCACACACAAACAGCATCCACGTTCAATCCTGCGGCGATTCCGCCGTTGCAACTGGATGTGGAAGACCTGCGTGTTGCTCGTCTGGCGTTGGGGCAGGCACGTTTTCGCAGTACGCCGATTGTTGGTGGGTTGCGATTGGATGAACTGACCACCACCGGCAATAAACAGACGTTACGTGCCACCGGCAGTTGGGTGCGCCAGGCTGGGCAGGAACGCAGCCAAGTTGAGGCGCATCTGGCGAGCCAAGATATTGGCGCTTTGCTGCAAGGGTTAGGCATGAGTGGACAAGTAGCATCAGGCAAGGGCGATATTCACGCGGAGTTGGGTTGGCGTGGTGGCCCCGAGGCGTTTGACCTGAAAACTGTGCAAGCCGCACTTTCTGTGGATGTGCACGACGGGCGCTTGCTGGAGTTGGATCCGGGTGCTGGGCGTGTGCTGGGTTTATTGGGTGCGGCGCAGTTGCGTCGGCGGTTGTTACTGGATTTCAGTGACTTTTTTGCCAAGGGGTTTTCGTTTGATCGCGTGCATGGCAATGCGCGCTTGGCGCAAGGCGTTCTTGATAGCGATGGCATCGAAGTCAAAGGGCCGGCAGCAGATATTCATGTGCGCGGGCGAACAGACTTGAAGGCGCGTCAATTTGACCAAACGATTGCGGTGTTGCCCAAGTCGGGCGGCTTGCTGACCGCTGTCGGTGCGTTGACAGCAGGGCCGGTTGGTGCGGCAATGGGAGCAGTGGCGAATGCCGTGCTGGATAAACCCATGCAAGGTATCGGGGCGAAAACCTATCGTGTCACAGGGCCTTGGTCTGAACCAAAAGTGGAAATCATTAACCGAGACAATGCGACATCCTCGGCATTGCCGCCTAAACTTGAGCACAAATAAGTTGCGCTGCTTCCTTTTACACAATGAAGATCCTGCATGAATGCACTGACACTCGCTGAAACCCGGCTTTTGCTTCCCACTGGTCTTGATGCCACATCATTGGAGCGTGCTTTTACCGCATTGCTTGGTCCTGGAATTGATTTTGGTGATCTGTATTTCCAGCATGCACGGCGCGAAGCGTGGAGCATGGAAGATGGCATCGTCAAAAGTGGTTCGCACAGCATTGAACAAGGCGTGGGTGTGCGTGCCATTTCGGGTGAGAAAACGGGGTTTGCCTATTCCGATGAATTGGATGCGCAGGCGTTGCTGGCAGCGGCACAGTCAGCACGGGCGATTGCGCGTGATGGGCGTGAACACCCCGCGCAGGCGATGACGCGGCAACAAGGGCGCGCGCTCTATCCTGCCGTTGACCCAGTGGATTCATTGGATAATGCCGTCAAAGTGGAGGCATTGCGTCGTGTGGACGGTTTGTTGCGCACCTTGGACCTGCGTGTCCAGCAAGTGATGGTGAGTATCACAGGGGGTGTGGACACGGTGCTGGTGGCGCGCAGTGATGGCTTGCTGGCCGGTGATGTGCGTCCATTGGTGCGGATGAATATTCAGGTGATCGTAGAGCAAGGTGGCCGCCGCGAAACCGGCTTTGCCGGTTTTGGTGGGCGCTATGGGTATACGGATTTGCTGGCCGACGACAAGCCTGAAACATTCGCGCGTGAGGCATTGCGTCAGGCACTGGTGAATCTTGAAGCCATTGATGCACCGGCAGGTGTAATGCCGGTGGTGCTGGGCAATGGCTGGCCGGGCGTATTGCTGCATGAGGCCGTTGGGCACGGGCTTGAAGGTGATTTCAACCGCAAAGGCACGTCCACGTTTGCAGGCCGTATGGGGCAGCAGGTGGCATCGAAAGGCGTCACCATTGTGGACGACGGTACCTTGGAAGGGCGGCGTGGTTCACTCAATATTGACGATGAAGGCACCCCCTCTGCCTGCACCACACTGATCGAAGATGGTGTTCTGGTCGGCTATATGCAGGACACACACAATGCCCGCTTGATGGGGATGGCGCCTACCGGTAACGGGCGACGTGAATCGTTCGCGCATTTAGTGATGCCGCGTATGACCAATACCTATATGCGTGCAGGGACGCATGATCCCGAGGAGATGATTCGCTCGGTGAAGCGTGGCTTGTATGCGGTCAACTTCGGTGGTGGTCAGGTGGACATTACCAGTGGCAAATACGTGTTCTCCGCCACCGAGGCGTATCTGATTGAAGACGGCAATATCACTGCACCAGTCAAAGGTGCCACATTGATTGGCAATGGGCCCGAAACCATGCAGAAAGTGGCGATGATCGGCCACGATCTTGCGCTGGATGACGGGGTGGGTATCTGTGGCAAAGATGGTCAGAGCGTACCGGTTGGCGTAGGGCAGCCCTCGTTACTGATTTCCGAGTTGACTGTTGGTGGCACGCAGGCTTGAGCCCAGTGATGCTTCAGTCGTTGTCCATTTCGCCGTCATCCGCGTCATCGGTTTCTGTTTCGCTGCCTTCATGCATGATCTCACGCAGATGACGAAACAGCTCACGAAATGCACGCGGCGGCTTGTTTTTTGTGCGCTCATCACGCGCATTGCGTACCAGTTGGCGCAGGTGTTGCCGATCGGCATGGGGAAACTCATCCAGCAGTCCGGTCAATACGGCATCGCCCTCGTCACCCAGCAACGCATCCCGCAGTGCTTCCGCACGGTGCAGTTGTGCAACTTCACGACGCGCTGTTTCGCCATCCTTGTCCATTGCATCACGGATGGCATCCAGAACAGCATCATCCAGCTTGCGCATTTGCTTGGCCAAAAATGCCAGTTGCCGTTTATGCGCAATATGCGACGTGATGCGCTGCGTATCACGAATATGGGGCAACAGATCTTCGGGCAGCGGCAACTTGCCAAGCTGCGCAGCGCTCAAGGCCACCAATTGCTCGCCCAATGCCAACACATCCAGCGCTGCACGCCGCTGCGCGCTGCGGCTGGGGCTGAAGTATTCTCCGGTTTCTTCGTCACGTCCTCGCATGCCTACAGGATAATCCATTGAACATGTCTTTCACCGAAATTCCTTCATTTTCTGATGATAGCCAGCAACGCCTTGCGCGTCTGTCCGATGCCGCCCAGCGATTACTGGCACAAGCCAAGGCGGCAGGTGCCGATCATTGTGAAGTCACTTGCAACGAAGACAGTGGCTTGGCGGTGAATGTACGCATGGGGGATGTAGAAACTGTTGAGGCAACACGTGACCGCAGTGTGGGGGTCGCGGTGTATTTCGGGAAGCGCAAAGGGGCTGCGAGTACCGCGGATGTGCGTGAAGAAAGCTTGGCAGCGACTGTGGCACAAGCTTGTGCCATTGCCCGTTATACCGAAGAGGATCCATGCGCAGGGCTGGCAGATCCTGCATTAATGGCCGCCACCGTGCGTGAGTTTGATAGCTGGCACCCAGTTCCATTCGATGCGGAACAAGCAGTGGATCGTGCGCTGGCCTGCGAAGCTGCCGGGCGGGAGGCCGACAGGCGTATTGGTAATTCCGATGGTGCATCCATGAATGCCAATGCTTCGCTGAGTGTCTATGCCAATTCGCATGGCTTTCTTGGGGCAGAGCGCGCCACTTCCTACAGTATCGGCTGCGCACTGATTGCCGGTGAGGGCGAGGGCATGCAGCGCGATGGTTGGTATAGCGTCGGGCTGGCACAAGCCGATCTTGAATCAGCCGAGAGTATTGGTCGCAAAGCGGCCGAGCGAACAGTGCGTCGCTTAGAGCCGCGCCAACTCCCAACAGGTCAAGTGCCGGTGCTGTTTGCAGCAGAGATGGCGCGCTCGTTGATCGGCAGTTTTATCGGTGCCGTTTCAGGCAGTGCGTTGTATCGCAAGGCCAGTTTCTTATTGGAGAGTGCGGGGACGCGTGTTTTCCCGGAATGGTTTGCGATTGAGGAAAACCCGTTTCTGCCACGTGGCTTTCGTTCGGCATCATTCGACGCAGAAGGCGTGGCGACGCGGCAGTCGATGCTGGTGGATGCTGGTGTTGTGCAGCGCTATGTCTTGGGCAGTTATTCCGCACGCAAATTGGGCTTGGTGACAACGGCGAATGCTGGCGGCGTGCACAATCTTCAGGTGAAAGCCAATACGGGTGAGTTGGCATCACAAATCAAGGCAATGGGGCGCGGCCTGCTTGTCACCGAACTGATGGGGCAGGGTGTAAATGCGATTACCGGCGACTATTCCCGCGGTGCTGCTGGGTTCTGGGTCGAAAACGGCGAGGTTGCTTACCCGGTTGATGGCATCACGATTGCCGGCAACCTGAAAGCCATGTTTGCCGCCATTGAAACCGTTGGCAGTGATGTGGATCTGCGCTCACATGTACGCACAGGCTCGATTTTGGTTGGCAGGATGACGGTAGCGGGGAACGGTTAACGGCGATCTATCAATTTAAGGTGTCCTCATTCTGCTTGGGGCTACGTTATGATGATTGGAGAGTAAAACCCCACGACAAAAGTCACACAATCAAGGAAAGACACGATGAATGACGTAACAGCACCACAAGAAGATCGCACCCTCGCCATGCTGACCCACCTGTCGGGTATTTTGATAGGGTTTATCCTTCCGCTGATTATTTGGTTGATCAATAAAGACAAAACTGAGAAGGCTTGGTTGACGCAGCAGGCAAAGGAAGCATTGAACTTCCAGATCACCGTATTGCTCGCTTGGATTGTAGCGATCGTAGCGAGTGCTCTTCTGATTGGCTTCTTGCTTTATCCGATTATCTGGATTGGTAACCTGGTGCTGTGCATCCTAGCTGGCATGGCTGCCAACAAGGGTGAAAGCTACCGCTATCCAATTGCTTTGCGCTTGATCAGCTAAGCAAAAATCTGAAAAACAACAACTTGCAAGTGCCATTTGCTTGTAAGTTGTCCCCGGTTTGTTGGAAGATAGAGGCGTAATTCGCAGGGATTGCGCCTTTTTCTTTTGCTTTCAGAGACATGTCTATGAAATGGTTTCAGGATTTGCCAATTGCCAAGAAGCTGACCCTGGCGTTTGTGATCACCGGCCTTCTAAGCCTGCTGTTGGGCAGTTTCGCCATATGGCGGATGAGCCTTCGCAATGCGGATGTGGAAGACACGGAAAAGAACTGGGTGCCCGGTATCGTGACATTGGGAAATATGCGTACCCAGCTCAGTGAATTTCGCATCTCAGAAGTGGCGCAATTGGAGCATGAAGGTGATGCGCAGGAAATCACTGCCTATGCCAAACGCCTTGACGATGCCTGGAAAAAAGTAGGTGAGGCGCAAGCAGCCTACGACGCGATCGAGGTGGTTTCAAGTGCAGAAGAAGAAGCCCTCTATGAGAAATTCAAAGTCGCAAAAGATGCGTATTACAGTGCGCATTTGAAAATTGCTAAAGCGATTGCGGACAACGAATTTGCAACAGCACGGGCTATTTCTAATGGCGACTCGCGGACATATCGCCGTGAGATGACCGAGCAACTGGGCACACTGATTCAATTCAATGAAGATGGTTTGACCTCTAAAAACGAAGATGGGCGCACAATCTACAAGCAGTCCATCACCGTAATGAGTCTTGGTACGGCGTTGATTCTTGTGCTATCGATCTTCTTGGGCTGGACGATTGTCCGTGCCATCATGCGGCCGCTGGATGCGGCTGTACGCTTGGCAGGCGACGTAGCCCAAGGCAAGCTGGACACAGCGATGCCTGCGGTGGGTAACGATGAAATGGGTCGCTTGTTGGGTGAGC
>CAYZUG010000027.1:0-31674 GCA_964481865.1 uncultured Thermomonas sp.
ACCAAGACCGGTTCGATCACCTCGATCCAGGCCGTGTACGTGCCCGCGGACGACTTGACCGACCCGTCGCCAGCTACGACCTTCGCCCACTTGGACGCTACCGTGGTGCTGTCGCGTAACATCGCATCCTTGGGTATCTACCCAGCTGTGGATCCGCTGGACTCCACCAGCCGTCAGCTCGACCCGAACGTGATCGGTAACGAACATTACGACACTGCGCGTCGCGTGCAGTCCACCTTGCAGAAGTACAAGGAACTGAAAGACATCATCGCCATTCTGGGGATGGATGAACTGTCTGAAGACGACAAGCAGACTGTATCCCGCGCACGCAAAATCGAACGCTTTTTCAGCCAGCCCTTCCATGTGGCAGAAGTGTTCACCGGTTCACCGGGTAAGTACGTGCCGCTGAAAGAAACCATCCGCGGCTTCAAGGGTATCTGTGACGGCGACTTCGATCACCTGCCAGAGCAGGCGTTCTACATGGTCGGCTCAATTGAAGAAGCCGTTGAAAAGGCGAAGAAGCTGGCGGCTTAATCCGTCAGTTTCATCAACAGAGGAATCACGATGGCATCCACCATTCGTTGCGATATTGTCAGTGCCGAAGCCGAGATTTTCAGCGGCGATGCCGTGTTGATCGTGGCTACAGGTGAGCTGGGTGAACTGGGGATTGCGCCTCGCCATGCCCCGCTGATTACCCGTTTGAAGCCAGGTAAGGTCGTGCTGACATTGGCCAATGGCGAAAAAATGGATTTCGCAATGTCAGGTGGCATTCTTGAAGTGCAGCCTACCGTTGTGACGATTCTGGCAGATACGGTGGTGCGTGCTGAAGATATTGACGAAGCCGCAGTCCGTGCTTGCAAGGAAGAAGTTGAGCGCATTCTGGCAGGCCGTGGCAGCAAGAAGATGAGTGTTGAAGAGGCACAGAAACACTTGGCAATGGTGAAAGCGCAGTTGCAAGCGCTGGAACGCTTGCGTAAGAACCTTCGCCACTAATAAGTTCAATGCGCCTGATACAACGACAAAAGCCTCGGTGACACCGGGGCTTTTGTGTTTCAGGCGCTCTGTTTTTGTTGTCGATTCAGCTTGTATCAGCTGTGGCATGCGATGATGATGCATCGCCTTGAAAGGACGAATGCCATGTATAAAACAAAGAAATTTCGCCTTGCTGCCTTCGTGCTTGCTGCCGTCTTGGGTTTAAGCGCCTGTGCCTCCGGTCCTCTGGTGCGTACGGATCATGATCCGACGGTGAACTTTGCTCAGTTCAAGACATGGAGCTTCTTCACGCCTATTGCGATGGAGCAGTCTGGGTATTCATCGTGGATTTCTGAGCGCATCAAAGAAGATGTGCAGAAGGAAATGGCAGCGCGTGGTTATCAACAGGTTGCAGAAGGGGCTGATTTGCTCGTCAACTTCCAAGGTGTTGTGGAAGACAAAACATCTGTTTGGACCATGCCGCGCAGTGATATCAATTTCTTCTATAGCTACCGGCACCGTGCGTATTTTGCCGTTCCCGTTTGGTATGACGAAACACAAGTCAACCAGTATCGTGAAGGCACATTGACCATCGATTTTGTGGATGGGCAGCGCAATCGTTTAATTTGGACAGGGTCGGCCAGTGCCCGTGAAATGCGCAAGCAAACCCCAGAACAAAAAATGGCGGGTATTGATCAGGCAATCAACAGCATCTTTGCTCAGTACCCCCATCGGGTACAGCCATAACAAAAACGGCGACTTGCAAACGCAGGCCGCCGTTTTTCATTGGGAGATCCCGTGGATGCACGCGTTTAGAACACGGGCTTGTCATCGCTACTTTGGTAACGCGCCATCGCTTCCAAGATGATTTCCTTGGCTTCGGAAGCACCACCCCAGCCTTCAATCTTCACCCACTTGCCTTCTTCAAGGTCTTTGTAGTGCTCGAAGAAATGACCGATGCGCTGCAGCCAGTGTGAACTGACCTTGTCGATGTCATTGACGTGTTCATAGCCAGTGAATACCTTGGTGACGGGCACAGCCAGCAGTTTTTCATCACTTCCCGCTTCGTCACTCATCTTCAACACACCCACCGGGCGGCAACGGATAACCGAGCCTGGTACCAATTGCAGGGGCAGGATCACCAAGACATCGGCAGGGTCGCCATCACCGCAAATGGTGTATGGCACATAGCCGTAATTGCAGGGGTAGCGCATTGGTGTGGAGAGAATGCGATCAACGAAAATCGCACCAGATGCTTTGTCAACTTCGTATTTGACAGGTTCTGCATCTTTGGGGATTTCGATAACGACATTGATTTCGTCTGGCGGATTGTTGCCGGTTGGAACTAGATCAAGACCCATGGAGGCTCCGACGTGATGGCTGCAGCAAAAGCAGTGCAGCGGGTGAGTAGGGGAAGACACCCTATTTTACAGGACGATACAGGCGCGGTAACGCGTTATCCCTGCGAAAGTCAATGTTTGCTCAGCTGCCGTGTATGCTGATGGCAGAAGGTGGTTTGTTCGGTTTGCTGAATCTGATCTCAGGGTACAGGGTGTATGGCGAAGAATTTGCGCATTGCATTGGCACAGTTTGATTTCCCGGTGGGTGATGTTGCGGGAAATCGTCAACGTATCATTGATTGCATTACCACTGCGCGTGATGAATATGATGCAGATATTGTGGTGTTTCCCGCGCTCAGTATCAGCGGCGCAGACCCGCAAGGCTTGTTGCAGCATCCCGTATTTTTGCAGGCGTGTGCGCAAGCTGTACGTGATATCGCGCAAGTCTGCACAGGTGTCACGGCAGTAGTGGGTTGGCCAAAGCAGATTGCTGGGCAGATGCATCGTGTTGCGAGTGTGCTGAGTGATGGCGTGTTGCTGCAGGAGAGCATGCGGCCATTGCATGCGGCAAAGACGGTGGATGCCACAGATTGTGCAATGCAGTCTCCCTGTATTTTTGATGTGCAAGGCGTGACGGTGGGAATGCTGCAGGCTGAAGATTTGCGAACATCCGCACCTATGGCTTGTCTTGCAGCTGCAGGTGCAACGCTGGTTGTGGCGCCTGCGGCATCGCATTATGTGCATGACCGACACGCGCAACGCGATGCGCTGTTGATGCAGCGTAGTGCGGAAACAGGTGTCGGAATTGCACAGGTCAATCTTGTTGGTGGGCAAGACGCCTTAGTGTTTGATGGTGCTTCCTTGGTCGCCGATGGGGATGGTGTAGTGCATCCCGCCGCTATTGCGTTTGAAGAACAATGGTTGGTGGTGGATTACGACTCAGTCGCGCGTCGTTTTGCACCGCTGCAGTGGACGGTGGATGGCGATGAAAGCCGCGATGCGCTGATGTGGCGTGCGCTGGTGCGTGGCACGAAAGACTATTGCCAGAAAAATGGTTTCAGCAAGATTTGGCTTGGGCTTTCAGGCGGTATTGATTCTGCCTTGGTACTGGCCATCGCCGCAGATGCGTTAGGTGCCGAGAACGTCACGGCAGTGCGCATGCCGTCGCGCTATACCGTCGATTTATCCAATGACCTGGCACAAATACAATGCGACACGATGGGTGTGAACCTACTGACCCTGCCAATTGAACAGCCTTTCCAGGCGTATCTGCAAACATTGGAACAGGCGTTTTCTGGCAAGCCAGCAGATACCACAGAGGAAAACTTGCAGTCGCGTGTTCGCGGCACCCTGCTGATGGCATTAAGCAATAAACAGGGGGGGTTATTGCTGACGACGGGGAATAAAAGTGAGTACGCCGTGGGCTACGCCACGATCTACGGGGACATGAATGGTGGCTACGCGCCACTCAAGGATGTTTATAAAACCGAGGTATTTGCGTTGGCACGTTGGCGCAATACGGTGGGCGATCGGGTGATTCCGCAAGCGGTCATTGACCGTCCACCCTCAGCCGAGTTGCGAGAGAACCAGCGTGATGAAGATTCACTACCACCGTATGACGTGCTGGATGCAATCTTGCGACGCTATCTGGATCTGCATCAATCCCAAGCGGAGATTATTGCGGCGGGGTTTGATGTGGCAGTGGTTGAGCGCGTCTTGCGGCTTGTGCGCATTGCAGAGTGGAAGCGCCAGCAGGCGGCACCTGGGCCACGATTAAGCGCGCATGCATTCGGCAGTGGTCTGCGCTATCCCGCCAGCAATGGCTGGCGTGAATAGCGACAACATCATGTTGATTGCGAATTAGCGAAGGTCGCCACGGAATGGATTGAGCTTGTGCATCAACATTTTATCCTTGGGCCACTTGCCAGCCAGCCAAGGATGTTGCGCATCGTTTTGCTCCAGTACGCGACGCGCATCGGCAGCAAGTGTGGGGTTACCCATACGGGTATAAGCCTCACCTAGCAAGGCAACAGCATCGTTCTGATATTCGCTTTGCGGGTAGGTCTCAAGCAAATAGGTCGCGCGATCAGCAGCGGAAACCCAAGCCCCACGACGCAGGTAATACAGCGCCGTATTCAATTCGAAGCGGGCGAATTCATTGCGCAGAAAGACCATGCGCTGCCGGGCATCAGCGGCATAACGACTATTGGGATACCGCGTTGCCACAAGATCGAAATCACTGAATGCCTGAATCGGTGCCTGCAGATCGCGGTTGCTGGTGTCGAGCTTGAAGGTGCGCGCCATGAACACCGTGTTGCGTGCCATGTTGGAAAGCCCGCGCAGGTAATAGAGATAGGCGATGTTTTTATGCGTTGGGTAGGTACGGATAAACCGGTCGATGCTGGCAATTGCATCTTCGTGCTTCCCCGCCTTGTGTTGCGCATAGGCTTGTTCCATCAGCGCTTGTTCGGTGTACACCCCATAAGGGTATTGGGCAATCAAACGGCCAAATGTTTCGCCGGCAGTTGACCAATTGCCTTTTTCCATATGCCCGTGTGCACGGTCATACAGTTCTTCAACAGGGACGCCTTCATTCTTGTCCTTGTCTTTGAATTTGTTTTTGATGCCGGCACAACCAGTGACAACAAAAGCCGTGAGCAGAATGAGGGTAGAACGTAGCAGAACAGAACGCAGATTCATGAGATTCAACAGGCACCGAAGGCGTGAAGGTGGATAATACCAGCCCAAAGCTTTAATCAAGGCAGAATACGCATTGCTTCGGCAAAGTCATCTGACTGTTATGTCACAAATTGAACCCAAAACCATTGAAATTCCGCATGTTTCTGCTGGTCGCCGCCTAGATGCGGTGTTGGCGGAGCTTTTTCCAGAATATTCACGTTCGCGCTTATCTGCATGGATCAAGTCCGAACATGTGACGGTGGACGGCTTACCTGCGCGGCCGCGTGACCCCGTGCATGGGGGTGAAATCATTGCGCTGCATGTTGTTGAAGATGTGCAAACACACGCGGTTGCCGAAGACATTCCACTTGATGTGTTGTATGAAGATGCCGATATTTTCGTCATCAACAAACCGGCAGGGTTGGTGGTGCATCCGGGAGCAGGTAACCCGGATGGCACACTGGTCAACGCCCTGTTGCATCGTGACCCTGCGCTGGACAAATTGCCGCGTGCCGGCATCGTGCATCGTTTGGACAAAGACACATCCGGTGTGATGGTGGTGGCGCGCACATTACCAGCGCACACGGCATTGGTTGCGCAATTATCCAGCCGGGAAGTACATCGCCAATATGTAGCGATTGTGGTGGGTGCACTGGTGTCCGGCGGCAGCGTGCAGGCGGCGATTGATCGACACCCACGTGATCGCTTGCGTATGGCGGTACGTGAGGATGGCAAAGAAGCCGTGACGCATTATCGCTTGCGTGAACGGTTCCGTAGCCATACAGCATTAGAATGTCGCCTTGAAACGGGTCGCACGCATCAAATTCGTGTGCATATGGCGCATCTGAAGCATCCGATAATTGGGGATCCGCTGTATGGCGGTTCACTGCGTTTGCCAAAGGGCGCATCCGAAGCACTGATTGCGGCTTTGCGCGCTTTTAAGCGGCAGGCATTGCATGCCGAGGTATTGGAGTTCACGCACCCGATCAGTGGTGAAACCATACGCTGTGAAGCGGCGATTCCTGAGGACATGCAGGCATTGATGCACTTGCTGCGCGAGGATACGCGTGCTTATGCAGAAGCGGAGCGTGCGCGGCGATGACGGCATTCCTGCCAGCAAGTTGGCCTGCACCGAAGGGCGTGCATGCAGTGACAACATTGCGCTATGGCTTAGGGGTATCGCAGGCACCGTTTGATACCTTCAATCTGGGGGGGCGTTGTGGGGATGACCCGCAAGCAGTGGCTGAAAATCGCCGCCAGTTGGAAGTGGCGTTATCGCTTCCCGCCGCGCCTTGTTGGTTGCGGCAGGTGCATGGGGTGGGGGTGGTGAGGCTAAATGCCCCTCACCCGCCTTCGGCACCCTCTCCCCGCACGCGGGGAGAGGGAGAAGAAGCAAGGGACTCCTTCTCCCCGATGCAGCAGAGAGAGGGGAAAGAATCAAGGCATCCCTTCTCCCCGATGGAACGTGGGGTGGGGGTAGCGCATGAAGATTATCCCTTCTCCCCGTTTCAACGGGGAGAAGGTGCCCGAAGGGCGGATGAGGGGCAAACCCCCGAAGCCGATGCCGCCGTCACCAGCCTCCCGGGAACCGTGCTTGCCATCCTCACCGCAGACTGCCTTCCCGTGGTCATTGCTGCGAAAGACGGAAGCGAAATCGCAGCGGCACATGCAGGCTGGCGTGGTTTATGCGCAGGTGTGCTGGAAGCCACCGTTGCCGCCATGCACACACCCGGCAAGCAACTGATGGCGTGGCTGGGGCCTGCGGCTGGTGCCAGTGCCTATGAAGTCGGGCGTGACGTCTTTGATGCATTTATGCGTCACGATGCACGTGCGCACCTTGCCTTTATTGCAACACGCCCCGGGCATTGGCGCGTGGATCTGCCGATGTTGGCGCGCCAGCGCCTGCTCGACGCTGGCATCACCGATGTGTACGGCGGAGAACACTGCACCATCTCCAACAGCACGCATTTTTTCTCTCATCGCCGCGATGGGCAAAGTGGGCGCATTGCCACATTGGCGTGGCTTGCGCCCTGAGACTCAACGGAAGTTGTACACCACGTTGGCTGTGGTCAGCGTATCGGTCTTACGCAAACCCACATTTTGCACATCCGTATTGTGGCGTGTTTGCAAACCGAACTTCAGAGCAAAGCGTTCATTCATGGCAACGGCAAGCCCGAGGTCGTTCTGAATGAATGAATTGTCAGCGCCGGATTCGACCAGCAATGTATTGACCAAACGGGTGTTGGCCGTCAGTTGATGTTGGAAGTCCAGCCAGCCACGTGCAATGACATCATTTTCAGTGGCGCCGCTGTAGGTTTCGCGTGAGCGACGGAAGCCCGGACCAATTTCACTGACAAGCTTGGTTGTGTCGTTGTCGATGAAACGATAGCCGTAGCTCACTGCCAATGTTGCCTGGTAGTCATACGGTGCGAAGTCATCATTTTCATAACGCACTGCTGCCGAGAGATGGCTTTTCGCATTGAACTTGTAGGCGCTGGAAGCATGAATGTCATAGCGGTTGGCGCTGGTATCCAAACGTTTTTCAGCAACACCGTCACCATCGAAATCTGCACTGACTTCGGCGCGGGCGTAAAGCATCGCAGCACCAAAAGCATGTTGCCATTGCGCATCTTCACGACTGAAGGCGAACTTGGTATTGAAACTTTCCGAGCGCGAGTTGCCACGCGCCATGGCCAGACCCAACTCACCCGTTCCCGTCCATGTTTGGTCAGTTTGTTGTGCGTGGGCAGGCAATACAGATGGCGCAAGAACAAGTGCAGCAATCACTGCAGTCAAACGAAAAGACATAGCGTTTCCTTGAGAAATGAGGGGGGCAGCGCATGACGCGCTGCGGGCGCTATGTTAATTCGGTGTTGATGAACCTCAGCGGCGTGGGGTATTCGCCAGTCGATGCATCAGCAGGGCGGCTCGTTTGGCTTGCCGGGGCAACGCGTCCAAGTCCAGGCTTTCGCCTTCGGCATGGCTGCCCGAGGCCGACGCGCCAAGACCAATCAATCCGGCAACGTCGGTGGCAACAAAGGCGATATCACCAGCGCCCCGGCTGAGTGGGTCGATTTCACCCATCGCTTCCCAACCAAGATCGCGGTTGACCTCGTTGAGTTTAGCCAGTAACGCACGATTACCTGCCGTGGGTGCCATGGGCGGATAGTGTTCTTCAATCTCAATTGTGGCTGATGTTTTCGGTAAATGACGCGCCACAATGGCCTGCATTTTTTCGATGACGCGCTGTGTCTGCTCTGGGCTCAAGGTGCGGAAATCACCATGCGCAACAGCAATGTTGGGGATGATGTTGTTCTTGCCATTGGCACTCAGACGTGACTTGCTGGCATCAAGACTGGCTTGTTCGCCACCGCCAAAAACCCCGACGTTGAAGGTCAGGTTGGGTTCGGGTAATTCGGTGCGGAATGTACTGATGATGCGTGCCATTTCAAATGCCGCGCCATCACCGGCATATTCGGAAAAAATCCCCGAGCTATGGCCGCCATTACCGCGTACCGTCAGTGTCCAAGCATTGGACGAGCGCCGTGCAATCGCGCCCATTTCGCGGCCGTTTTGGTGTGAAATATTTTCGAAATCCAGTGCCGCATCGGCACGCTTTCCGGCGGCAATCAAATCCGCGCGTGAAATTTCCAGCGGCAGTGCCACTTCTTCTTCATCACCGGTCAGAACGACTTCAATATCCGCCTGCTTCAGTGCACCGGCTGCGTGCATGGCGCGTAATGCAGCCAGCATCACCACCACTCCGCCTTTGTCATCGCCCACGCCCGGGCCAATGGCGCGGTTGCCCTCAATGGTGAAGCCGGTAAATGGGCTGTCAGATTCAAAGACTGTATCCAGATGGCCAATCAACAAGATGCGTTGACCTTTACCGTTGCCGCGATGCGTGGCGACAAGATGCCCTGCACGCCCCACGTGCTGCATGGGGCGCCATTCCACCTTGAAGCCAAGCGCCTCGAACTCAGGGCGCAGCATATCGGCCACGGCTTCCACCCCAGCAAGGTTGAAAGTGCCGCTGTTCTGTAAGACCAGCCGCTGCAGAAGTGCAACGTCACGCGACGTATTGGCCTCGATGTTGCTGATCATGGCGCGTTCGGTGGGGGATACGCTCTGACTGGCAAAGACAGGCAGCGAAAGCAGCAGGGTGCTGGCAAAAACGGCGAGCTTGGACATGCGTGGCTCCATCAACAAAGGAAGTGAACATAACCCAAGTTGAATTGTCGATGCCATATGCCTTGAATCATGGTGAGAGAGCCGCATCTTTGAAACATCGAGCCGATTATGGCTTTCAAAACGGGATTCATCATCATGCGCATGGACAAACTTACCTCGCGCTTCCAGCAGGCGCTCAGCGACGCGCAGTCGCTGGCCGTGGGGCGCGACAATCATCTGATTGAACCTGCTCACCTGCTGCTGGCTTTGCTTGACCAGCAAGGTGGCGGCACACGACCACTTCTGGTGCAGTCTGGCGTCAATGTGCCAGTGCTGCGCGAGCGCTTGACCGAGATGCTGGAGAAATACCCGCAAGTCACCGGGCAAGCGGGAAATGTACAGATTGGCAACGATCTGGCACGGCTGCTGAATGTGACCGACAAACTGGCGCAGCAGCGTGGTGATGCCTTCATCGCCAGCGAACTGTTCCTATTGGCAGTGAGTGAAGATGAGGGTGAAACTGGCAAGGCGCTGAAGGCCGCTGGTGGGAATAAAGCAAGGCTGGAACTGGCCATTGAAAAAATGCGCGGTGGTGAGAAAGTGACCGACGAAAATGCCGAAGATGCGCGTCAGGCGCTGGAAAAATACACCATCGACATGACTGCCCGCGCTGAATCCGGCAAGCTTGATCCGGTGGTGGGGCGCGACGAAGAAATCCGTCGCACCATTCAAGTGCTGCAGCGGCGCACCAAGAACAACCCGGTGTTGATTGGTGAGCCAGGTGTGGGTAAGACCGCGATTGTGGAAGGTTTGGCACAGCGCATCATCAATGGCGAAGTGCCAGAAGGGTTGCGCGGCAAGCGTTTGCTGAGTCTCGATATGGGCGCGTTGATTGCCGGTGCGAAGTTTCGTGGTGAGTTTGAGGAGCGCCTGAAAGCGGTTCTGAATGATCTATCGAAAAACGAAGGTCAGATCATTTTGTTCATCGACGAGCTGCACACCATGGTGGGGGCGGGCAAGGCCGAAGGCAGCATGGATGCGGGCAATATGCTCAAACCTGCGTTGGCGCGCGGTGAGCTGCATTGCATTGGTGCAACCACACTGGACGAATATCGCAAATATGTGGAGAAGGATGCTGCGCTGGAGCGCCGCTTCCAGAAAGTGTTTGTGGGCGAGCCAACGGTGGAAGACACGATTGCCATCCTGCGCGGGCTGAAGGAACGCTATGCGGTGCACCATGGTGTGGAAATCACCGATCCGGCCATTGTTGCCGCAGCGACCTTGAGCCATCGTTACATTGCTGATCGCCAGCTGCCGGACAAGGCGATCGACTTGATGGACGAGGCGGCATCGCGCATTCGTATGGAAATCGACTCCAAACCGGAGGAAATGGATCGCAAGGAACGCCGTTTGATCCAGCTGAAAATTCAGCGCGAAGCGCTGAAAAAGGAAAAAGACGCCGAATCGAAACAGCGCTTGGCCAATCTGGAAAGCGAGATCGATGTGCTTTCACGCGAATATGCAGACTTGGAAGAAATCTGGAAAGCAGAAAAAGCCACGCTGCAAGGTGCAACAAAAGTCAAAGAGTTGATCGAGGCGGCACGCCTGGAGTTGGAAGCGGCGCAACGCAGGCAGGATTACGCGAAGATGAGCGAAATCCAATATGGCCGTATCCCTGCGCTGGAGAAGCAGTTGCATGCAGCGCAAGAAGCCGAGACACAGGGCTTCAAGCTGTTGCAGGATAAGGTGACAGCGGAAGAAATTGCCCAGGTAGTGGCGCGCTGGACGGGGATTCCCGTCAGCAAAATGCTGGAAGGCGAGCGCGAAAAACTGCTGAAGATGGAAGACCAACTGCATACGCGTGTGATCGGGCAGGATGAAGCCATCACCGTCGTTTCTGATGCGGTACGACGTTCGCGGGCGGGGTTGTCCGATCCCAACCGACCCAGCGGCTCGTTCCTGTTCCTTGGCCCCACTGGCGTGGGCAAGACCGAGCTGTGCAAGGCGCTGGCCGACTTCCTGTTCGATAGCAGTGACGCGATGGTGCGCATCGACATGAGCGAGTTCATGGAAAAGCACAGCGTGTCGCGCTTGGTGGGTGCGCCTCCGGGCTATGTTGGCTATGAGGAAGGTGGTTATCTCACCGAAGCCGTGCGCCGTCGCCCGTACAGCGTGATTCTGCTGGACGAAGTGGAAAAGGCGCATCCGGACGTGTTCAACATCCTGCTGCAGGTATTGGACGATGGTCGCCTGACCGATGGGCAAGGGCGCACGGTGGATTTTCGCAATACTGTGATCGTGATGACGTCGAACCTTGGCAGCCATCAGATTCAGGAATTGAGTGGCGATGACTCACCAGAGGCCTATATCCAGATGAAGGCGTCGGTGATGGGTGTGGTGCAGGCGCATTTCCGCCCTGAATTCATCAACCGTCTGGATGACATCGTGGTCTTCCACCCGCTGGATAAGGCGCAGATCAAGCAGATCGCCCGCATCCAGTTGCGTGGTCTGGAAAAGCGTCTTGTGGAGCGTGGCCTGAAGCTGGACGTCAGCGATGCCGCGTTCGATCTCTTGGGCAATGTGGGGTTTGACCCGGTGTATGGGGCACGTCCACTGAAGCGTGCGATTCAGCAGCAGCTGGAAAACCCGCTGGCGCAGGATATTCTGGCAGGCAAATTCGCCAATGGTGATGTGATTCAAGTGAGTGTTGACGCTGGAAAATTGGTGTTCACCACATGAGCTTCGACTGATGCGGGTGTTCTCGCACACCTGTTCCAACACCGAGATCGTCTGCGCGCTGGCCTGCGCGCAGATGTTGGTGGGAGTGGATGCCGATTCCGATTACCCGCCTGAGGTTGTCGCAGGGCTGCCCAAGACCGGGCGCGATCTGGATTTGGATATCGACGCTGTGCAGGCATTACGTCCCGATCTGGTGCTGACCTCGTTGACCGTACCCGGCCACGAGAAGGTGGTCGAAGCCCTGCGTGCTGCAGGGTTGCAGGTGCTGGTTTGTGACCCGTGTTCACTGGCCGATGTGTACGCCGACATCCACACGATTGCGCAGGCATTGGGTGTGCCCGAGCGCGGCGAGGCGCTGGTGGCGGAGATGGACATGGCGATGCCAGCGGTGGAGGTGGTGGGTTCGCGTCCGGCGGTGCTGGTGGAATGGTGGCCGAAGCCGGTGATTGTGCCAGCACGCCATTCGTGGGTGACGGATCTGATCCAGCGTGCCGGTGGGAGAAACCCGTGGGGTGAGGTGGACGCAAAGAGTGTTCCGATGGAGGCCGCGCAGGCACGCGCTGCGATGCCCGACCTCGTGGTGATGAGTTGGTGTGGGGTGAAGGAACGCAATTACCGCAGCGATGTGGTGTGCGGGCGCGAGGGCTGGGATGGCGTGCCTGCAGTGAAGCACAATCGCGTTCATGCGGTGTCTGAGGCGTACTTGGGTCGCCCGGGGCCGCGCTTGGTGGAAGGTTATCGGCGGCTAAGGGAGATGATTGCAGCGGTGTAGGTTTGCCCCTCACCCGTCGCTGCGCGCCACCCTCTCCCCGCACGCGGGGCGAGGGGAATTGCCCGCTCCCTTCTCCCCGTTATATGGCGCAGGCGCACTCTCCCTTCTCCCCGTGAAACGGGGAGAAGGTGCCCGAAGGGCGGATGAGGGGCGCTTTAAACCGCAGCCAACGCCTGCTCGATATCTGCGATCAGATCATCCACATGCTCAATCCCGACACTGATGCGCACCAAATCAGCGGTAACCCCTGCTTTGGCGAGTTCTTCATCATTGAGCTGACGGTGCGTGGTGGTTGCGGGGTGGCAGGCGAGTGTTTTTGCGTCACCAATATTCACCAAGCGCTTGATGAGCTGCAGCTTGTCCATAAAGCGCGCACAGGCTTCACGTTCACCCTTGATACCAAAGGTGAACAAGGACGAGGGAATACCACCATCCATGTATTTTTGTGCCAAGGCATAGTCGGCATTGTCTTCCAGACCGGCAAAGTTCACCCAGCTGACTTTGGGGTGCGCTTTAAGATAGCGCGCAACGGTGATGGCATTGCTGCAATGGCGCTCCATGCGCAATGAAAGCGTTTCAATGCCTTGCAGAATCTGGAATGCATTGAACGGGGAAATTGCTGCACCCATGTTGCGCAGCGGTACAACACGCGCCCGACCAATAAACGCCGCCGGGCCAAACGCATCCACATACACCACACCGTGATAACTCGGGTCAGGGGTATTGAATTGCGGGAAGCGTGGGTTGTCTTTCCAGGCGAACTTGCCCGAGTCAACGATGATGCCGCCGATGCTGGTGCCATGTCCGCCCATGTATTTGGTGAGTGCATGCACCACGATGTCGGCGCCATGCTCAAACGGGCGGCAGAGTGCTGGCGAGGGAACGGTGTTATCCACGACCAGTGGCAGGCCATGCGCATGTGCAGCGTCGGCCAGTGCCGCTAAGTCCACCACATTACCGGCTGGGTTGCCGACGGATTCGCAAAACACCAGACGGGTCTTGTCATCCACTAGTGCGGCAATGGCTGCCGGGTCACGGGCATCCACCAAGCGAACTTCAATACCTTGTTGCGGCAGGGTGTGGCAGAAGAAGTTGAACGTCCCACCATACAGCTGCGATGTAGCGATGATGTTGTCACCGCTACGTGCCAATGTCTGCACCGTGGCGGTAATGGCCGCCATGCCCGAGGCCATCGCCAAGGCGCCAATGCCGCCCTCCAGCTGTGCCACGCGCTGTTCCAGCACGTCAGTCGTGGGGTTCATGATGCGGGTGTAGATGTTGCCGGGTACTTTCAGATCGAACAGATCGGCACCATGCTGCGTGTCATCGAAGTAATAGCTGGTGGTTTGATAAATCGGCACCGCAACCGAATGGGTTTGCGGATCACCAGCAAAGCCGCCGTGAATAGCGATAGTTTCACGCTTCATAGTCATTCCTTGAGTGGGGGGATGCTGCAAAGGGCGACTTTACCTTGAATAAGTCGCCACGTTGCTGCAGCCGATAGAAGGATTCGCCATACACTTATGGCTTGCGCTACGCATCATGCCGGGCTGACGGTTCGCAGCGCACGATAGGGTGGCGTGGCCATCACCATGT
Organism: uncultured Thermomonas sp.; assembly: GCA_964481865.1. Taxonomy (GTDB): domain Bacteria; phylum Pseudomonadota; class Gammaproteobacteria; order Xanthomonadales; family Xanthomonadaceae; genus Thermomonas. Next base: position 14,269 of record CAYZUG010000027.1, read on the forward strand.
CACGCAGGGAATAAGCCAGTTCGCGCTCGGCCAGTACGGCGGCGTCGGCACCATGCTCCAGCAGATGTTTCACCTGTACCTCGCTATGGGCGCGTGCCAGAATACTGATTTCAGGATTGAGCGCTTTAAGGCGTTGAATAGCCTCACCGGCTTCCAGTGCTTGTGGCATAGCAAAAATCGCAAGATTGGCGCGTTGCGGAGCGGATTCCAACATGACGCGTTGATTGGCGACGTTGCCACGAACAGTCAGGATATCCTGGCTGCGTGCTTGTTCAACACGGTCGGCATCGTCTTCAACAACAACAACAGGCACACCATTTTCTTTGAGAAGTTGCGACAAGTGTTTTCCGACACGCCCGTAGCCAACGATAATGGCGTGCCCGCAGATATCCATGGGAACCACCTCTTCTTCGGGGGCGGCATTGGCAATGGCCAAGGCGTCTTGCTTTGCTTCCCAGCGGTCTAAAACCATGAACAGCAATGGGTTCAGCATGATGGTAATCAGCGCGCCAGCCAAGACCAGATCATGCCCGTCTTTTGGCAAGATGTTGAGCGATAAACCCAGGCCAGCAATGATGAAAGCAAATTCACCGATCTGCGCCAAGCTGGTAGAAATTGTCAGTGCTGTGCCATTGGGGTGGCCGAAGGCACGCACAATCAGATAGGCCGCCAAGGACTTGCCGAAGACGATAATCAGTACAGTCAACAAAACTTGTATGGGGTGTTCGACCAGGATGCCGGGGTCAAACAGCATGCCGACAGACACAAAGAACAACACGGCGAATGCATCCCGCATCGGCAATGAATCCTGTGCGGCTTGATGGCTGAATTCGGACTCATTCAGCAGCATGCCGGCAAAGAAGGCACCTAGAGCAAAACTGACACCAAAGAGTTCTGCAGAGGCGAAGGCAACGCCCATCGCGATGGAGAGTACGGCAAGTGTGAATAGTTCACGTGAACCAGTTCCGGCAATGCGCTCAAGCAGCCAAGGAATCGCTTTGCGGCCAACAATCAGCATGAAGGCAACAAATGCAGCCACTTTGCCAAGGGTAATCGCCAAGGCCTTGGCAACATGGAGTGGGTTCACGCTTTCCGTTTCACTGCCCGAGCCGCCTAATGCGGTGGCCAGTGGTGGGATAATGACAAGTGCGATGACGCAGATTAAGTCCTCAACGATCAACCAGCCAACTGCGATTTTTCCGCGGCGGGTATCCAGTAAGCGGCGTTCTTCCATCGCACGCAACAACACAACGGTACTGGCTGTGGCCAATGAAAAGCCGAAAATGATGCCTTCGATATGCCGCCAGCCCATCAGCTCGGCAAGCCCCCAACCCAAGAGCGTCGCCACAGCGGTTTGCCCGATGGCGCCGGGGATGGCGATGTTGCGAACAGAGATGAGGTCGCGCAACGAAAAGTGCAGGCCAACACCGAACATCAACAAAATGACGCCAATTTCAGCAAGCTGAGGCGCAAGCTCTGCATCACCAACAAAGCCGGGTGTATAGGGGCCGGCAACGATGCCTGCAATCAGATAGCCAACGAGAGGTGAGAGGCGAAAGCGATTCGCCAGCGCGCCAAGACCAAAAGCCAAGACGAAGCCATACACCAGCATGGCAATCAGAGAGGTTTGATGCTGCATGAGTGAACCTGAAGAGTACGAACCCCAATAATCGCACGTGTGCCCGGCAACTGCGAACGCAAACGCCCCGGAAAACCGGGGCGTTTGGGTGTTACATGAACATTTTGTTCAGATTACCACTTGTAGGTAACGCGACCGTAGTAGTACGCGCCATTAAAACCAAATGGCGATTGCAGGCTGTAAGGCATCAAGCCAAACGTCGAGTTTGCAAAGATCGTACGTTCTGGGTATTCATCCAGAACATTGTCCGCACCCACGGTGACCGCCCAGTTTTGCGTAGGACGGAATGTGGCCGACAAATCCAACGTCCACTTCGCACCATACGTTTGATCTTGCGCAGGAATGCTGGCGTGACGCGAGGTGAACTCACCATAGCGTGTGGTGCCTGCATTCAGATCCCAGCGGTCAATCGTCCAGTTGGCGGTCAGTGCCAGTTTGTCACGTGGGAAGCCTTCTTCAATACGGCCACGTTCGTCACGACCGATGCGTTCCAAGTTGGCACCCAAGGCATTCAATGCCGCCGGGTTGGGGGCAATACGGGTCACTGTGGTCTTGTTGTAGTTGTAGCTACCCGTCAGGTTGAGGTGGCTGTTGGCCAGCGGAACCGACCACGTCCCCACAACGTCAACACCACGTGTGCGGGTATCAATAGCGTTGTTGAAGTAGCGCGTACTGGTCACGCCACTGATGCCCATACCCGCAAGCAAGGCTTGAGCGGCAGCGTTGTTGGTGATGTTCATATTCGAGGACAGCACGATGCGGTCGTCGATTTCGATTTGGTAAGCATCAATCGTCAGATAGATGTTTTCCGTTGGTTGCATCACCAGACCAAGGCTGTAGGACAGCGAGGTTTCTGCCTGCAGCGGATCAGCACCCAATGCCTGTGCTGCTGCACCGGAGGCGGGGAACGTACCTGCTTCGGTGGCAACGCCGTTGCTGATGTTTGTGGTCACTGCCTGATAGTGCTGCTGTGCCAGTGCGGGTGCGCGGAAGCCGCTGGCGACCGTGGCTCGCAGTGCTGTGGTGTCGGTAAAGGCATAACGCATCGAAACCTTGCCGGAGAACTCATTGCCGAAGTCGGAATAGTCTTCATAGCGGCCAGCAAAACCGGCAGAGAAGTTGTCGCTGAAGTCAGCTTCCAAACCTGCATAAACCGCATAGTTATGGCGGTCATACTTGCCGGCATTGCGTGGTGTGAAGCCACCAAAGCCCTGTGCGCCCGAACCGAAATAAGAGTCGGGTTCACCTGCGCTCTGTTCCCAAGTTTCCTTGCGGTATTCCGCACCCACCGAGAAGGTGGCTGGATAGGCCAGGCCCAGTTCAAGCGGCTTGGAGAAATCCGCATTCAATACCTGCTGGCTGTATTCCAGCGCACCGTCGTAGAAACTGCGTGGGCTGCTGGCACCCAAGGCGTAGTTGATGGTGTTTTGTGTGCGGAAGCGCAGGTTGTTATAGCCGTAGTCATAGCTGATATCCCAGTTCCAGCCGCTGTCGCTGCTGCCTTTGGCGCCAACGATAACGCTGCGATCCTGCGAATATTGATTGATTTCCGGCACATAGCCATTCGGATAGACCTGTGCCAGCAAGGCACCTTGTCCGCTATGCGTCTTGGAGCGATAGAACGCGAATGAATCAATGTCACGATTGCTACCAATAAAGGTGGCATAGAGCTGTGCTTTGTCGCTGATCTTCAGGCTGGCATTGGCCGAGAGTGCAGTAGCGTCCACATCGGGGTCGCCAAGCTTGAACGCCTTTTCATTCACGCCTGGGAAGTTACCCGTGTGCGGGGCGGTGCCTTGGTAGTAGCCGGAGCGATTGGTGATGTCCTGATGCCCCACTTGTGCGGCCAGATGAATCTTGCCGGCATCGCCAGCAAACGAAAGCCCGCCATTACCAGCCAACTGCCATTGGCGGCCATCGCCTTCGGTGTATTCACCCACGTTCAGGGTGATGCTGCCGCCTTCACCCGCACCCTTCAGTACCAGATTCACAACGCCAGCAATGGCATCGGAACCGTATTGTGCCGAGGCACCATCACGCAGCACTTCAACACGTTCAATTGCCGAAACCGGAATCGAGTTCAAATCCACTGCCGCAGAGCCGCGGCCAATGGTGCCGTTAACGTTGACCAACGCAGAGGTGTGATAACGCTTACCGTTGACCAGAATCAACACTTGGTCAGGAGCCAGGCCACGCAGCTGCGCCGGGCGCACGCCACTGGTGCCGTCGGCCATGGCCGGACGTGGGAAATTGAGGGAAGGCAGGGCACGTGCCAGCGCTGTGGCAAGCTCGGTGGTACCGGTGGCTTCCAGTGTTTCTGGCGTAATGATGTCGATGGGGGATTGCGACTCCGCCACGGTGCGGTCAGCAACGCGTGTCCCAGTCACAATCAGGGAATCCAGCGTGCGGGGTGCATCTTTTTCAGCTTGTTGCGCCAGCGCAGGTGCTGCAGCCAGCAAGGAAGTCAACGCAAGAGCTAAGGGGGTAAAACGCGGCATAAAAGCCTCCATTCGTCAATAATTATGTGTACTGTGTACCACAAATTAACGCCAAACAAACAATTTTGCTGCATAAGCACATGCGGTTTTCTTGCCCAGTTGGTGCTTTTGGACAGGAAATATGCAATAAAAAAAGCCCCGCAATGGCGTGAACTAATGCGGGGCTTTTGTAGATGGTGGGCCGTGATGGATTCGAACCATCGACCAAAAGATTAAAAGTCTTCTGCTCTACCGACTGAGCTAACGGCCCAAAAAATCACCCCGACATGATGTCGGGGGCGCATATTCTAACGCACTTATGCGGCAAAGTAACGGGTTGGATCAGGAATTTTTGCATCTTCGAACCCTTGCGCACGCAAACGGCAGGCATCGCAACGTCTGCAGGCATATCCATTGGCATCGGCTTGATAGCAGCTCACCGTGTGTGAGAAATCAACGCCAAGCCGTAAACCTTCGCGTGCAATGTCGGCTTTGGAGAGCGCCATCAATGGCGCGTGCACACGAAAACGGCTGCCCTCGACGCCGGCTTTGGTGGCCACATTCGCCAAGGCTTCAAAGCTTGTTACAAACGCCGGGCGGCAATCGGGGTAGCCGGAATAATCAACGGCATTGATGCCGCAGAAGAGGTCAGTTGCTTGAAGCACTTCCGCCCAGCCCAGTGCCACCGACAGCATGATGGTGTTGCGTGCAGGCACATAGGTGGAAGGAATGGTGGCGCCGATGACATGCCCATCTGCTTCGGTGGGGACATCAATGTCGTCGGTCAAGGCCGAGCCACCAATGCTGCGCAGATCGACATGCACGGTTTTATGTTCCGCCGCCCCCAGCATTGCAGCAACACGCGCTGCGGCATCCAGCTCGGAGGTGTGGCGCTGCCCGTAGCGCACGCTGAGCGCGAAAGGCGTGAACCCTTGTTCGCGTGCCATCGCCAGCACGACGGCAGAATCCATGCCGCCTGAAACAAGTACCACCGCGCGTTTTTGTGAATTCATCGGCCTGGTTCCTCGCCCCATAGCAGTTTATGCAGTTGCATTTGGAAGCGGACAGGTAATTTGTCTGCCAGTATCCAGTCCGCCAGTTCGTGTGCTTGCACTTGTGTGGCACTGGGTGAAAACAGCACGTCACAGATGTTGTGCAGGTGGTGTTGCATGAGTCTTTCTTTTGCCCAGTTGTAGTCATCACGCGAGCAAATTACGAACTTGATCTGGTCGTGTGTGGTGAGGTGGGTCAGGTTGCTCCACAGATTGCGGTGTTCTTCGCCAGAACCGGGAGTTTTGATGTCCATGACACGGGAAACGCGGGCATCGACGGCAGAAAGATCCACGGCGCCAGAGGTTTCCAGTGAGACGCAATAGCCTGCATCGCAAAGTTTTTTCAGCAAGATCAGGCAGCGCTTTTGCGAGAGAGGTTCGCCACCTGTCACACAGACATGGCGTACACCGTGTTTGGCAACTTCCACCAAGATGGCATCCATGTCCCACCACTGGCCGCCATAAAACGAATAGGTGGTATCGCAATACTGGCAGCGCAGTGGGCAGCCGGTCAGGCGCACAAAGACGGTAGGCCAGCCCGCATCACGGGCTTCGCCTTGCAATGAACAAAAGATTTCAGTGAGCTTCAGGCGCTCAGTGGGGCGTTCCGCCGAAACGGCGGCCGCATCGGCAACAGCGTTCATGCGGATAGTTTAACGATTGCTGGTGCTGGAGATCGCACGCAGCCGGTCTTCGGCGGTACGGGCGGTATCGGTACCAGGGTAGCGTTGCATCACCTGCTGCAATGTGGTGGACGCGGCATCAAATTGGCGCAAACCATATTGCGCCAAGCCCAGTTTCAGCAATGCGCCAGGGGCTTTGTCGCTGGTGGGGAAGCGATCCAGCAGCGCACGGAATTGCTCACCCGCCAAGGCATAGTTCTGCGTGACGTAATAACTTTCGCCTAACCAGTACAGGGCATTGGGTGCCAGTACGCCACCGGGGTAAGTGGTGAGAAAGTCACGAAAGAGGCGGGCAGATTCCACATATTCACTGCGCTTGAGGGCATTAAATGCCTGCTCGTAAGCGGCTTGCTCAGTGACGGCAGGCTTGCTGCTGGCTGCAGGTGTGGCAGGTGGCGGGCTTGATGACGCAGGGGGATTGCTTGTATCGACGGTAGCAGTCGGTACGTTTGCAGTGTTTGCAGAACGTCCTTCAAGCTGGTCAAGACGGCCACTCAAATCAAGATATTGCGCACGCTGCCCTTGTCTGGCTTGTTCAAGCTGCTGTTGCAGTTCTTCGATCAAACCACGCAGTTCCTGCGCTTCTGCACGCAGCTGGGTGATTTGATTGACCAACTCGCTGGCGTTTTGATCGCCTGCAGCACGCTGCTCAAGCAAAGCAACACGATCAGCAAGGCTGGCACGTTGCTGGGCAACAACGAACGGCGATGCAAGAAGCATCGCCGCCGTTAGGATGGAAATGCGAAGTCGCATCACTTCTCGGTGTAGATCAGTTCAACGCGACGGTTCTGCGACCAGCAGCTTTCGTTGGAATCCGAGCACACTGGGCGTTCTTCACCATAGCTGATCACGGTCAGTTGCGAAGCCGAACCACCATTACCTTGCAGTGCAGAATTCACCGCATTGCCACGGCGTTCGCCCAAGCCCATGTTGTATTCGCGGCTGCCGCGTTCGTCAGCATTGCCTTCCAGACGCAGACGGGCGCTTGGGCGGTCACGCAGATACTTGGCGTGGCAGGACATTGCCGCCTGGAATTCCGGCTTCAGTGCGTCCTTGTCCAGATCGAAGTACACCACACGCTGACGCAGGCAGGCATCGGTGTCGAGATCGGCTGGGGTATAAGCACCGGAGCGCGGGGCTTCAGGCTGTGTGGTTGCAGGCGGTGTTTGCACTGGCTCTTGTGGGGTTTCTTTGACCTTCTTGGTGCAGCCCACCGCCACAGCGGAGGTGAGAGCAGCGATGGTTAAAACGCGAGCAACGTGCGAAAAAGTAACAGACATCGGTGAAGTCCTCGTAATGAGAGCGGTGGTGAAAAGCGTATTCTAGCGCGAACTGAGTGGAATTAGCGCTTCCGATAAGGTGACCATGCGGGTTCGCGAACATCGCCTTCAGCCAGTGCCAAGCGTTGCCTTACGCGGCCATCAGCGGAAACGGCATAAAGTACCCCGCGACGCCCTTCGCGGGCGGCGTACAGCAGCATTGCGCCATTCGGTGCAAAGCTGGGGGACTCGTCCATTGAACCCGGTGAAAGCATGCTCCAGCGCGGGCTGCCGGTGCTGCGATCCATCAGGGCGATGCGATAGACATTGCCTGCACCTTGCGCGGTGGCGATCTTCTTTCCATCAAAAGACAGAGATGCGCTGGCGTTATAGCTGCCTTCGAAGCTGACTCGGCTGGCACTGCCGCCACTGGCCGGCATCTGGTACACCTGTGGCCTGCCACCACGGTCAGATGTGAAATAGATGCTGGCGCCGTCGTGGCTCCAACGCGGCTCGGTATCAATACCAAAGTGATTGGTTAATTGGGTGAGATGTTTGCTGCCCAAGTCCATGACATAGATATCGGGGCTGCCGCCTTTGGAGAGCGTCATCGCCAAGCGTGCGCCATCCGGTGAAAAGCGGGGTGAGCCATTGATGCCACGGAAGTTGGTGATTTTTTCGCGGCTGCCGCTGGCGATTTCCTGAATCCAGATGCCTGAATTGCCGCCTTCAAAACTGACATAGGCCAGTTTGCGACCATCGGGGCTCCATGCCGGGGAAAGCAGTGGCTCTTTCGAGCTGACAACCGCACGCGGGTTCCAGCCATCGGAGTCGGCCACCATCAGGGCATAGCGGGTATCACGACCAAGACCGCTGGAGGTGACATAAGCGATGCGTGTCCAGAAAGCACCCGGCAGACCAAGGATTTTTTCATACACCGCATCACTGATTTGATGCGCCACATCGCGCATGGCATTACTGGCGGCGCTCAGGGCAAAGCCAAGCAGACGTTCTTGCCGCGCTACATCAAACAGCTCGTACTCGACGCGGTAGCCATTGATGCTGCCAACGCAGCGACCAATCAGCAGGAAGTCTTGTTTCAACATGCGCCAAGTGGGGTAGGCCACTTCGCTGCCTTGCACCGGGCGTTCTGGCAGGCTGTTGGGGTCGGTGGTACGGAATTGCCCCGAGCGTGCGAGGTCAGCGCGCACAACATCGCTGACATCGGTGTCACCGCAGCTGCCACCAAAGGGCACAACGGCGATGGGCAGGGCAGCGGCATTGCCACCCACGATGTCGATTTCCAAACCTTTGGATTGGGCGAAAGCGGTAAGCGGAAGCAAGGCCGAAAGCACCAAGGCCAGGCGAGCTGTCAGACGGTGGCGGTCAAAGCGCATGGGAACGGTGTTCTCCACTGAAAGGTTCAATAAAAAAAAGACGAATATTGCAACAATAGACGATGCGATACAGGCAATGCAGGCTCGTTGCTGAATTGCCCATCAGCATTGCACAGCATCAACGATCTTCCGCCACAAAGTTGAGATCAAGAGTGCGATTGAAAACCGACTCGAACCCAGCATAAGGCAGGGGTGAGGCTTTCATCACGGCGGCTTCTACCGAACGCCGACCCAGTGCGTCATAGGCGCAGGAGGCAGAAATGTCCACGTTGATGACTTCCCCGCCAGGGATCTGCCGAATCGAGATGCGGCAACGCTGACCAAGTTGCACGGTATCGGGACGTGTCCATTGCCGGGCAATGGCCTGCTGCAAGGCAACGGCATATTTGGCGGCAAGATCGGTATCGCTGCCACGGTTGCCGGGTGAGCCACCCGCGGCGGGGGCGTCAGCCAATTGTTGGGCGCGTTGTTCGGCAAGGCTGCGCTCGCGTGCAAGCTGCTCACGTTGTTTGCGGATTTCTGCCAATTGCTGCTGGCGCTGGCGTTCCATTTCGGTTTGTTTTTTCTGCGCGTCCAAATCCACTTGCGGTGGCTGTTTGCGCTTTTCTTCCTGCTCACGCTGCACTTTGGCCACTTGCGGCGATGGGGCGTCGCGCTGCACTTTTTCCTGCTCCACAGGGGCGGGCTTTGGCTCAGGTGGTGGCAAAGTTTTTGGCTTCGCTGGTACTTCTGGTTCGGGAAGTGGTGCTGGCAGTGGTTCTGGCGGTGCGGGTGTGGGTTCGGGCGGCGCCACTGGCTTGGGCGGTTCTTCACTGGCGGTGCGCCGCAGTGCGCGTTGCATCGACGCACTCAGGTCGGAAACCGTAATGAGTTCTGCCTCAATCGGTTCGCCCTGGGCAGAAAGCGTTTGCATGTCTTGTGACCAACGCAGCCCAAACAGCATCACGGCAAACAGCACCGCATGCAGGGCAATGGCCTGCAGGATGGGCATCCAGATGTCGGTGTGGGTCTGCTTCACAGGGCGGTCATTGATTGGAGGGAAGTGGGTCGCCCATCAGCCCGGCACGTGCCACCTTGGCATCGCGCTGCAGCAGCGACAGCACGCTGTAAACCGTTTGATAGCTGACATCACGATCACCCGCCACATACACCGCCACATCGGGGTTGGTTTCCACAAAGGCGCGTACTTTTTCGACGAGCTGTGCTTCATTGACCACTTGCGGGCGATCCAAACCCTCGTAGGTCAGTGCCAAGCCTCCCGCTTTATCCACCTGAACGACAACAGGCTGCTTTTTGCTCTGCTCAAGGGTTTGTGCATCGGCTTGCGGCAGGTTGACGTCCACGCCCACATTGAGCAGCGGTGCGGTCACCATGAAAATGATCAGCAGCACCAGCATCACGTCGATATAAGGAACGACGTTGATTTCGGCCTTGAGCCTGCGCTTACGTGCGCGACGTTGGGAAACGGCAGTCATGGCTTACTCATCCACGGGGGCTTGGCGTTGCAGGATCGAGGAGAATTCTTCACTGAACGTTTCATAGCGCACCGCCATGCGCTCGGCGCGGGTGGCAAAGCGGTTGTAGGCCCATACCGCAGGAATCGCGGCAAACAAGCCCATGGCAGTGGCGACCAGTGCTTCCGAGATCCCGGGTGCCACGGTGGCGATCGTGGCTTCTTTCATGGTGGCCAGACCCTGGAAGGAAATCATGATGCCCCAGACGGTGCCAAACAGACCGACATAGGGGCTGATTGACCCCACATTGGCCAGAAACTCAAGATTGCGTTCAAGCCCATCCAATTCACGCGAGGTGGCTGCACGCATGCCGCGCTGGGCGCCTTCCAACTGCATGCGGGCATCCACGCCACGGCGCTGGCGAATGCGGTTGAACTCGCGCATCCCGCCTTCAAAGATCGCTTCCAGACCTTCGATATCGCGGTGACGTTCGGTGGCGGCGGCATAGAGTTTGTTCAACTCAGTGCCCGACCAGAACACATCTTCGAACCGGTTGGCTTCTTTTTCTGCGCGATCCAATACCCGCTTCTTGCGCAGAATAATCACCCAGGACGAGAGCGATGCCAGCAGCAGTAGTGCCATCACCAGTTGCACGGGCAGGCTGGCATGCAGAATCAGTTGCAGGATGTTCAACCCTTGGTCGCCATGTGTCGCAGCGGCTTGGGAGCTTGTTTGAGCCAGTTCCACGGTGGCGGCCGCTTCGACTTCAGGCAATGCCTCAGGGAGTGATTGCAGCAAGGTTGAGGGCAGCATCAAACAGTCTCCAACAATGGGGTGAGTTGCGATAAAAGAACAGCAGGGAGGGCGCAGGGGCGGAAGCGGGATGCATGCAGCGCTGCAATTTTGACGGTTGCGGCGACCAAAAGTTCCCCTTCGCGCTCAATGCGCTGTTCCAGCACTAAACTGGCACCACGACATTCAAGCAAGCGCACGCTGACCAAAAGCTGATCGTCCAAACGTGCGGGGCGGCGAAAGTCCATTTGCATCGCACGCACCACGAAGACCACGTCAGCCTCGCGCTTCAACACGTCTTGCTGGATACCGAAATGACGTAGCCATTCGGTACGCGCACGTTCCATGAAAGCGACATATTGCGCGTGATACACCACGCCCCCGGCGTCGGTGTCTTCCCAGTAAATGCGCACAGGGAAGGTAAACAGATCAGTCATCGCTTGCCTCAAACAATCCGGCACTATCGGCTTTGGGTTTGAACCCAAGATGGCGGTATGCCTTGGCGGTGGCCATGCGCCCACGTGCGGTGCGCACCAGAAAGCCTTGTTGAATCAGATACGGCTCAATCACGTCTTCCAATGTGCCGCGTTCCTCTGACAGTGCCGCTGCTAATGACTCCACACCGACCGGCCCGCCATCAAAGGCATCAATAATCGTGCCCAGCATGCGCCGGTCGAGTTCGTCGAAGCCTTCCGGATCCACTTTCAGCATGTCCATCGCCGCGCACGCAGTGGTGGCGTTGATGGTGCCGTCGCCCTTCACCTGCGCGTAGTCGCGCACGCGCCGCAGTAGGCGGTTGGCAATGCGCGGGGTGCCACGTGAACGCCGCGCCAGTTCGGCGGCACCGTCAGCATCGCAGGCGATATCAAGAATCTGCGCGGAGCGGCGCACGATGCGGGTGAGTTCTTCTGCCGAATAAAACTCAAGCCGCTGCACGATACCGAAGCGGTCGCGCAGGGGCGCAGTCAACAGACCGGCGCGGGTGGTGGCACCGATCAGGGTGAACGGCGGAAGGTCCAGTTTGATCGAACGCGCCGCCGGACCTTCACCAATCATGATGTCAATCTGGCAGTCTTCCATCGCCGGATAGAGGATTTCCTCGACCACTGGCGACAGGCGGTGGATTTCATCGACGAACAGCACATCGTGTGGTTGCAGATTGGTCAGCAGGGCGGCGAGGTCACCAGCTTTTTCGATCACCGGGCCAGAGGTCACGCGCAGGTTCACGCCCAGCTCGTTGGCGATCACGTGGCTTAGTGTGGTTTTACCCAGCCCCGGCGGGCCGAAGATCAGCACATGGTCCAGCGCTTCGCCGCGCCCCTTCGCCGCTTCGATGTAAATCTGCATCTGCTCGCGCACCGGCTGCTGGCCGAGGTACTCGTCCAGGCGCTGTGGGCGGATGCTGGCTTCCAGCGATGCGTCATCACGGCTGGCGGTAGGAGTAATGAGACGGGTATCGGTCATGCGGGGATTATCGCTAAATCTCCACCTGCGCACCCAGTTCCACCAAGCGGTTGCTGGGAATGCGGAAGAAATTGGTGGCGGGGGCGGCGTTGCGGTGCATGAAAACAAACAGCTTGTCACGCCATGTGGACATGCCGCGGCGGCGCGTGGTCACAATACTTTCACGGCTGGCGAAGTAGGTGGTGTCCATCGGGTTGAAAGCGAGTTCGCATTGGTCGGTGCTGCGCATCAACGCAACAGGAACATCAGGGGTTTCCATGAAGCCATAGCGCACAATGGCGCGGTGAAAATCCTCGCCGGCAATCGCTTCGATCTTGAGCCTGCGATCGGCTGGTGCGTAGGGAATGTTCAAGGTTTCGACGTTCAAGAACACATTGCGTTCGTGCAGCACTTTGTTGTGTTTCAGATTGTGCAGCAGCGCATGCGGCACAACATTGGGGTCAGCGGTCAGAAAGACGGCTGTTCCAGGAACACGCACGGGAGGCGCCAACATCAGGCCGGGAAGAAAGCTGTCCAGTTGGATGCCGTCCTTGCGGATTTCATCACGCAGTCGCTCGCGGCCACGTCGCCAGGTACGCATCAGGGTGAACAAGATGATCCCCAATGCCACCGGGAACCAGCCGCCCTGCCACAGTTTCACACCATTGGCGACCACAAACGCGAGGTCAGAGCAGAAGAAGACCAGGCACAGCAATAGAATCCAGCGGCTGGCACGCGGCCATAATGCACGTGCCACCAGCGCCAGCAGCAGGGTATCGATCAGCATCGTGGCAGAGACTGATACACCGTAGGCCACGGCCAGATTCGAGGCACTGCGGAACGTCAGCACCAGCCCGAACACCAGCACTGCCAGCCCCCAGTTCACCGCCGGGATATAGATCTGACCGATGGTGTCGTGCGAGGTGTGCTTGATGCGCATGCGCGGGATGTAGCCCAGCTGCATCGCTTGGCGCGAGATGGAAAATGCACCGGTAATCACCGACTGGCTGGCAATCACCGCCGCCAGTGTCGCCAGTACGATCATGGGGTACAACGCCCAGCCCGGCACCGCCTCAAAGAAAGGATTGGTGACTGCATCGGGACGTTGCAGCACATGCGCCCCTTGACCCAGATAGTTCAGCACCAGGCAGGGCAGCACGAAGAAATACCACGCGTGACGAATCGGTGGTGCGCCAAAATGTCCCATGTCGGTGTAAAGCGCCTCACCGCCAGTAATGGCCAGCACCACGGCTCCCAGAATGAAGATGCCAGCCCAGCCATGATCGATAAAAAAGTGGATTCCCCACCACGGGTTGATGGCTTTCAGCACCTCGGGGGTCTGGATGATATTCCAGATGCCAATGGCCGCCAGCGAGGCAAACCAAAGCCCCATCACAGGGCCAAACACCTTGCCTACTTTTTCGGTGCCAAAGCGTTGCGCCATGAACAAGGCAGCCAGCACCAGCAGGGTAATCGGCACGATGAAGTTACTCAGTCCGGGCGCGGCAACTTCCAGCCCTTCTACTGCACCTAAAACAGAAATGGCTGGCGTGATGACACCATCACCAAAGAACAGCGACGCACCGAAAATACCCAGAATCCCTACCACATAGGCCGAGCGTGAGCCATTTTTCAGCGTGCGCTGCACCAGTGCCATCAGCGCCATGATGCCGCCTTCGCCATCGTTATCAGCGCGCATGATGATGGTGACGTATTTCAGTGTCACCACCAGGTTCAGTGCCCAGAACGCCAGCGACAACAAGCCAAGCACGGTGTCGTGGTCATTGTGCAGGCCGTAATGCGGCGAAAATGCTTCCTTCAGGGTGTACAGCGGGCTGGTGCCGATATCGCCGAAGACCACGCCAATCGCGCCAACCACCAAAGCCAAGCCCGCCGCTTGTGCAGAGTGACCGCCGCTGTGGTGAGGGTGGGCATGCGGTGCCGGAGTATTGGGGTTCATGGGGGTGTGCTGGTGGGTGAGGGCTTAGCGCAGTGCGGACTGTAGCGCTTTACGGATAATGGTGGGGGCATCATCGCCTTCTTGCGCGGCTTTTTTCACCAGGCGGTCGGCTTCGGCGGGTTTGTAGCCCAAGGCTTGCAATGCCGTGATCGCTTCTGAAACCGGATCGTCGGGCAGGGCGATCACACCAGCAACGCCCGAGCCAACCAAGGCGGTTGCGCGGTCACGCAATTCCACCACAATGCGTTCGGCAGTTTTCTTGCCGATGCCGGGGATGCGGGTGAGGGCGGTGATGTCGGAGGTTTGCACCAGATGCGCAAAGGACTCGACACTCACACCCGATAAAATCGCCAGTGCGATTTTTGCGCCAATTCCCGACACTTTCTGCACATCACGAAACAGACGGCGCTCGGATTCACGCAAAAACCCATACAGCGACACGCTGTCTTCTTTCTGTGCGTAGTGGGTAAACAGCGACACTTCACGCCCCACATCCGGCAGGTCGTAGAAGGTGCTCATCGGTGCTTCCAGTTCATAACCCACGCCATGCACATCCACCACCAGCCAGGGTGGTGCCTTGTGGATCAAAATACCTTTCAAGCGACCAATCATCTGCGTCCTCTCCCTTTTCGACTCCATGCCGCACGTGCGGCCACGCCCAAACGGTTGGCGCTGGCACGCACATGCGCATGTGTAATGGCAACCGCCAAGGCATCAGCGGCATCGGCCTGTAATTTTCCCGACAAGCCCAGCATCACGCTGACCATGTGTTGCACTTGCGTCTTGTCGGCGCTTCCGCTGCCTACCAGCCCTAGTTTGATTTCCTTTGCTGCGTATTCACTCACTGGCAGATCGCGTGCCACACAGGCGGCAATCGCCGCGCCCCGCGCTTGCCCTAGCTTGAGCGCACTCATCGCATTGTTGGACAAAAATACCTGCTCCACTGCCACTTCATCTGGTGCAAATTGCTCAATCAGTGCCCACAGCCCATCCAGCAGCAGTCGCAAGCGCAGCGGGAATGACTCCGCAGCCAACAGCACCAAGGGTTGATGGTGCACATGCGTGATTTTCCCGTTTGCGGCCACATCAATGATGCCCACACCCGTACGCTGTGAGCCTGGGTCAATCCCCAGTACGCGAACGGGTTTGCTGGCAAGCATCATGGGCGTGACGGCAGCCGAACCGGCTTAGCCCACACCTTCCGCATTGCTATAGACGTTCTGCACGTCATCCATATCGGCCAGCCATGCCAGCAGCTTTTCCACTTGCTCGGCTGTTTCGCCTTCCACCGCGGTGTCGTTGTCGGCACGCATGGTGACTTCAGCAAAATCAGCAGGAAACCCCGCAGCGTCCATGGCGGCCTTCACATCGGAAAATGCTTCGGGTGAGGTCAGCACATCAATCGCGCCGTCTTCGGGATACACCATCACATCATCCGCGCCAGCTTCAATGGCCGCTTCGGTAATGGCGTCTTCATTTGCACCAGCTTCATAACTCAGCACGCCTAGCTTTTTGAACATAAAGGCAACCGAGCCTTCCGTGCCAAGGTTGCCACCAAACTTGCCGAACGCATGGCGCACATCCGCCACCGTGCGTACGCGGTTGTCGGTGAGGCAATCCACAATGACGGCCACGCCACCGGCGCCATAGCCTTCGTAACGGATTTCTTCATACACCACGCCTTCCAGCTCACCAGTGGCTTTCTTGATGGCGCGCTCAATGACATCTTTGGTCATGTTCGCCGACAGGCCTTTATCGATGGCCGAACGCAAGCGTGGGTTGCTATTGGGGTCACCGCCACCGGCGCGTGCGGCGACAGAAATTTCGCGAATGACTTTGGTGAAAATCTTGCCGCGCTGTGCGTCTTGTGCGCCTTTACGGGCGGCGATGGAGGGGCCACGTCCCATTGCAATATCCAGCTTGAAAACGAAGCCGAGATTATAGTCCGCCGCCCACTAAACTGCTGGTGTCGGCAAACCTGCCGACTTTGGACGTCGATACATGAATTCGCGATCACGCTGTTGACCCACCATGAAGCCGTATTCTTGCGCAAAGGAAAACCCGTAACGCGCATAAAACCGTTGCGCCCCTAGATTCTCCGACCAGACCGACAGCCACAACGTGCGTGGTCCATTGCGCAACAGCCACGCCATTGCTACTTCCATCAATGCACTGCCGGTTCCGCTGCCCTGTGCGCTGTTGCGCAGATACAGACGCTTGATTTCACCATCCTCGGCCTGCACCTCGTCATGCGGCAAACTGCAAGGCCCTGCCTGCGCATAGCCGACACATTCACCGTCACATTCGGCAACCCAAAGCGCGTAAGGACTGGTTGCGGACAGTGCAGCTGCATAGGCGGCTGGTGAGTGGCTTTCGTCAAGAAAAGCGTGCAAATCCTCCGGTGGATAGAGATGGCCGAAGGTTTCCACAAACGTGGCAACCCCAACCTCAGCAAGCATGTTGGCATCGGCGGAACTGGCACGGCGGATTTGGATAGGCATGCTGAAATGGTAGCGGATGGAAGGACGGTTTTGGCTGTTTGCTTTTACCTTCTCCCCGTTCACGGGGAGAAGGTGGGGCGAGAAAAAGAACATCTCTTCTCCCCGTAAACGGGGAGAAGGTGCCCGAAGGGCGGATGAGGGGCGCTTTTCGGGTGTGCATGGTGTTGGTGGAAAAGATGGATGCCCCTCACCCGACGCTACGCGTCACCCTCTCCCCGCAAGCGGGGCGAGGGGAGGCAGACTCCCCGGGACGCGTGGGAATACATCCCTTCTCCCCGTTTAATGGGAGCAATCGGGGCGAGGGGAAAGCAGGCTCCCGGGCGAGAGAAAAGCTCAATCGACCTGGCGTACCTGCACGTGCACTTCAGCCAGTTGTGCGTCAGCGATGGGCGACGGGGCATCGGTCATCAGGCATTGTGCGCTGGTGGTCTTGGGGAAGGCGATCACGTCGCGGATCGACTCACTCCCCGCCATCAGCGCAGCGATGCGGTCGATACCGAAGGCAATGCCGCCGTGTGGCGGTGCGCCGTACTTCAGCGCGTCCAGCAGAAAGCCGAACTTGGCGCGCTGCTCGTCGGCACCGATGCCAAGCAAATCGAACACCGCGCTTTGCATGTGCGTATTGTGGATACGAATGGAACCGCCGCCGATCTCGTTGCCGTTCAGCACCATGTCGTAACCGCGTGACACCGCCGTGCGCGCATTCGCTCGCAATGCGTCGATCGAATCCACCGCCGGGGCAGTGAAGG
>CAYZUG010000028.1:0-27259 GCA_964481865.1 uncultured Thermomonas sp.
TTGTCGGTTTCGGTGATGCTGCGGCCGGGGCGGTGTTCGTAGATGTCACCGATGTTGAATTCTTCGAAATAACGGCCAAAGGTTTCGCGGAAGCGGTTTTCGGAGATTTGCTTGACGTTCTGAACCATGGGAAACGTGTCCTTTGTAAAAAATCAGGGAAGAAAAATCAGTTGGAACGGACACCGTACGCACCAAGGGCAATGGCGCGTTCGGCGGCGATTTCGATGGGGCGGTCAACCAGCTTTCCATCCAGTTGGATGGCTTCGCCACCGCTGGCAGCCAATGCCGCGACCACGCGCTGGGCGCGCTCATATTCAGCGGCGGTGGGCAGATAACGGCTTTGAATTGAATCGACTTGTGCCGGGTGAATGGCTGCTTTAGCGGTAAAGCCAAGGGCAATCACGCGGTCGGTTTCAGCAATCAAACCCGCATCGTCCTTGATGTCGAGGTAGGGCACATCAAGACAGCCAATACCGGCTTCGGCAGCAATCGTCGCCAGTTGTACACGCGGGGCGAAGAAGCTTTCCCAGCAGGCACGGCCACGCAATGCCACGATGTAATCAAAACCACCGAACATCAATGCCTGCAAACGGGGTGAAGCCGCTGCAATCATGCGGGCATCCAGCAAGCCTTTCGGGGTTTCAATCTGTGCAATCAACACGGTATCGATGTGCGCCAATGCGGCATCGGCCTGTTGCAGTTCGGCAACGGTTTCCACTTTTGGCAGCATGACAAATGCCGGTGTCAGCCCCGAGTTTGCCAAGGCCTTGAGATCGGCCTGACCCAGTTCGGTGGAAAGCGGGTTGATGCGCAAACCAATTTCACTGCGGCTTTCTGGCTTGTCAGCCAGGAAGGCAAACAACGCGGCGCGGGCGGTTTCTTTGTCGCCGGGTGCCACCGCATCTTCCAGATCAATGCAGACTTGGTCGGCGCCGGTGGCAATGGCTTTTTCATAACGCTCAGGACGTGAGCCAGGTACAAACAACAGGCAGCGGCGTGGATTGGGCGTACTCATGGTGCATTGACCTTAGCAGCGAAGTGCTCAGCGATCTGGCGACGTGTGGCGTACCAGGTCCCCGGCTTCTGGGCGACGTATTGCAGGAACTTTTCAAATGCGCCAATGCGACCCGGACGGCCGATGATGCGCAGATGCAAACCGAGTGACATCACCTTGGGTGTGTACTCGCCTTCGGCATACAGCACATCGAACGTGTCGATGGCGTAGTCCAGCCAGTCCTTGGGCTGCAGGGCAGGAGCAACCCACATCTTCATGTCGTTGGTGTCCAGTTGGTAAGGCACCACCACCATGGGTTTGTCACTGCCATCAACCTCACCCCAGAAGGGGGCGTCGGCAGAGTAGTCATCCATGTGATACAGGAAGCCTTCTTCTTGCAGCAGGCGGCGCGTGGAGGCGGTATGCAGATAGCGGGAGAGCCAGCCCACCGGGCGGACACCGGTGGTTTTCTCGATACTGTCAGCGGCATCGCGGATGAACTGACGTTCTTGTTCTTCGTTGAAACGGAACTGGTGAATCCAGCGATAACCATGCGAACACACTTCATGCCGACTGCCGCGCAGATAGTCAGCAATGGTGGGGGCGCGTTCCAGTGACAAAGCCGCCGCGGTGTAGGTGGAGGTGACGTTGTACTTGTCGAGCAATGCCGCGATGCGGTCATGCCCTTCGTTGA
Source organism: uncultured Thermomonas sp. (assembly GCA_964481865.1). GTDB lineage: Bacteria > Pseudomonadota > Gammaproteobacteria > Xanthomonadales > Xanthomonadaceae > Thermomonas. The sequence continues at coordinate 1,689 of CAYZUG010000028.1, forward strand.
TGCCATAGCGATAGTTGGACTCATTGCCGTAGTTGCGGATCGGCTTGGTCAGGGTGACGTTGAGCTCATCCACGGGCTCGGTGATCTTGTCACCCTGGCCGACGTTGTACTCGGACAGTTCTTCCACATTCACCACAACCGACAGTGCCAGTCGTGCGTTATTGGGCCATTGGTAGGTTGCTTTGGACATGAGATTCTCGAAATAAAAGCGGACGTGAAGACAGACTTAGTGGTTTTCTTCGCCACCGGAAACGTTGATGGCTTCACCAGTGATGTACACCGCTTCATCCGAGCACAAAAATGCAGCGGCAGCGGCGGTATCAGATGCAAGACCCGGGCGACCCAGCGGAATGCGCGCACGCATATCGGCCAGATATTGCTCAACGGTCTTGCCTTGTTTTGCAGCGAAGTATTCGTTCTGCCAGGCGCCCAGGCCGGTGGTGACATGGTTCGGGCAAATGGCGTTGACGTTGATACCTTGTGCACCCAATTCAAGTGCAGCAACACGGGTCAGCCCCACCAAGCCATGTTTGGACGAGCAATATGCCGAGGCATGTGGGAAGGCTGATTTTGCGGCTTGCGAGGCGATATTGATGATGCGTCCACCCTCACCTTGTGCAAGCATTTGACGTGCTGCGTGTTTGGTGCAGAGGAATGTGCCGCGCAGATTCACCCCAAGCACGGCATCCCATTCATTGGCTTCAATATCAACGAGCGCCTTCATCAGGTAGCCGATACCGGCGTTGTTGACCAGAATATCGAGACGCCCAAAGCGCTCAACAGTGGCGCGAATGACGGCTTCGACCTGTGCTTCTTCCAGCACATCCAACGCCATCGCCACACATTCGCCGCCGGTGCTGGCAGCCAGTTCGGCAGCGACTTGTGCCATTTCTTCACCGGTACCCACCGCGGTGACGGGCATTTCAGCCCCACGCCCTTGACCGATATCGGTCAGTACCACTTTGCAGCCTTCTTGTAGCAGGCGACGGGCAATGCCCTCGCCCAAGCCGGCGCGACGACCGGCACCAGTAATCAGTGCAACTTTGCCTTGAAGTTCAGGGTAACGCGCCATGAGTGGAGTCTCCTTGTGTCGCGCTTAAATCGCACTGGTCAGAATGAACAGTGGGTTGTCGGCATACGTTTGGAATTGGGCAGCGCCGGCTTGTACGGTAGGATCAGCAAGATCGCTGGCGAAAGCCTGCATGTCCGGAACGCGAATAATCTCAACGTACTCGTAAGGTGATTTGCCTTCGCCAATCAACAAGCCACTGGCCTTGAGCACTTCAAAGGCATCCACAGAGGGCAGGGCATTGACGACAGGAAGGTCACTTTCACGGGCCCAAGCCTCATAAGCCTCGCGGCTGACACCGGGTTTGAGGTTGAATAAAACAATTACGGTCTGCATGTCTTCCTCCAGAGTAAGAGACTGTGGCACACTTTGTCCGGACAAAGTGTAGGCATGCTGTCTGCTTCCGGTCAATGTTGGAAGTGAAAATTTCCCCACCGGCATATCTATTCGGCCATAAACCTGACATTTGAGGTGATTGATGAAACGTTACTATCCGTGGTTCATGGCGGTGATGGGCATGCTGGTCTTGCTGGTTTCCAACGGCTTGATCGTGACTGGTATTACCGCTTTCGATAAGGCGCTACTGGACGAATTTGGCTGGAGCCGCAGCGATTTCAAATTACGCGACCTGATTACTTTGGTCTTGGCGGGTTGGTTGGCACCATTTCTTGGCATGATCATCGACAAGTTCGGGCCGCGGCGCCTGATTCTTTCCGGTACTACGCTGCTGGCGGTGCTTTACTATGCCTATACGCATGTGCATTCCCTACTGCAGCTGTATCTGATCCATGTTGGGTTTGCCGTGGTGTTGGTGGCCGCAGGGCTGAACGTGGCAGTGATTTTTGTTTCGCAATGGTTCCATACGCATCGCGGCACGGCGATTGGGATTGCGCTTGTAGGAACCAGCCTGGGTGGCATGGTGTTCCCGCAGTTGGGTGTGAAGCTGCTGGAAAGCATGGACTGGCGTGCCGCGTTCCTCTGGGAAGCCGCTATTCCTGTGAGTTTCTTGATTCTGGCACTGGTATTTGCGCGTAGTCCGCGTCCAGGTGGTATTGCCCCATGGGGTGCGGGTCAGCAAGCGGCACAAAACACGGAAAAGCAGACACCTTCACTTGCGGTACTGCCGGATTTGACCTATGGCCAGGCAATGCGTACGCGCACGTTTTGGGCGTTGGCGATTGTCGCCATGTGTACGTTCTTTTCGATCATGGCAGCTTCGGCCAACTTGTTCCTACATATGAGTGATATGGGCTTTTCCCCCGCAAATGCTGCCAAGGGTCTGAGTGTGATGTTTGGCTTGGCCATGGTCGGCAAGTTCTTTTTCGGTTTCATGGCAGACGTGCTCAAGCCAAAGCTTGTTTTCATGTTCAATCTGGCACTGATGACGGTGGGTGCTTATATCTTGGCGACGATGCGTGCGGACATGATCTGGTATGCGCTCATTTTGTTCGGTCTTGGCTGGGGTGGGCTTTACACCATGATTCAGTTGCTTGCGGTCAATGCGTTTGGCCTGAGTGCAGCAGGCAAAATCCTTGGCACCATTACGCTTCTGGATGCGACAACCGCTGGGTTGGGCGTCTGGATGGCAGCCAAGGTGTTTGATTTGACCGGCAGCTACCAACCCGCCTTCCACTTGATGAGTGGTTTGATCACCCTGGCACTTCTGGTGTCAACATTGGTGCGCGATGAGCGCGCAACATCCCCCACGGCTTGATGCCGATGACAGTCAAAGGAGAATTCTCATGCCTGTGATGGAAACGTCCAACCTGACCGCCCGCCAATATTGGGAGCAGGTCAAAGCAAATCTGACGCGTGCAAAATTCGGTTTTGGTCAACGCCCAGCCATCGTCAATATTGATGTGCAGCGCGCCTATACCGACCTGGATGCATTTAAGACCGCCTATGAAACCGACCCACGGCAGATTGAGTACATCAATACACTTTCTGCGCAAGTTCGTTCACTGGGTTTGCCGGTGATCTGGACGTATGTGGCGTATCTGGAATCCGGTGAAGATGCGGGGACATGGGGCACCCGGACAAACACGCCGGATTCGCTGCAGAACATCAAGCATGGTTCGGAACGTGCGCAGCTTGATCCACGTGCCGATGTGCAGCCCGGTGATATCGTCATGCACAAGCGGATGGCGAGCCCGTTCTTTGAGACCAATCTGTGGTCGTTGCTGACCTTTCATAAAATCGACACGCTAATTATTACCGGTGGTTCCACATCCGGCTGTGTGCGTGCCTGCGTCATTGACAGCTTGTCACGCGGTTATCGCAGCATCGTGCCGGAAGAATGTGTGGCCGATAAACATGAAATCCCGCATTTCGCCAACCTGTGCGACATCATGCTCAAGTACGGGGATGTGGAATCGGTGAGCCATGTGCAGGCGCAGTTGGAGGCTTTGCGCGCATGAACACCACAACACGCTCCGAGCCAGGGCTGTTTGACTATTGGCCCTATGACAGTCGGCCCAAAATTCAATGGCCAGGGGATGCGCGCGTGGCGCTTTGGATTGCGCCAAACATTGAGTTCTATGAATACGCGCCACCTGCCAATCCGCATCGCAAACCATGGCCGCGGCCATTACCGGATATCCAAAGTTACGGCACACGCGATTACGGCAACCGCGTTGGTCATCAGCGCATGATGCGAGTGATGGATCAATACGGGCTGCGTGGTTCAGTATCGCTGTCCACCGCCATGCTCAAGCATCACCCGGAAGTTATCGCGATGGCCGCCGAGCGGAACTGGGAGTTCTTCAGCCACGGCATCTACAACACCCGCTATACCTACGGGCTGGATGAGGCGCAGGAACGGGAGATGATTGAACACTCGATGGCGTTGATTGCCGAACATACCGGCCAACACTGCGATGGTTATCTGGCGCCCGCGTTGTCGCACTCGGATTTGACGATTGATCTGTTTGCTGAAGCCGGTGGCCGATATACCTGCGATCTGTTCCACGATGACCAGCCAACCCCGGTCAAGACACGTTCGGGTAAGCGCTTCGTGTCGGTGCCGTACTCGTTGGAGCTTAACGACACGATTGTTTATGTGACCAACAAGATTGAGCCGCGCCGCTATGGGCAGATGATCAAGGATGCGTTCGATCGCTTGTATGCCGAAGGCGAACATTCCGGCACGGTGATGTGTGTTCCGCTGCATGCGTATCAGGTCAGTCATCCGCATCGTTTGGCTGCTTTCCAGGAGGCGATGGACTACATCTGCAGCCACGACAAGGTATGGAAAACAACGGGACGAGAAATCGCCCAGTACTATCTTGATCATCACTACGATGCGGCGTTGGCCTCAATGGCGGCCGTTACAGCGGAGGGTGTGTAATGTCTCTGGATCGCAGTTTTCTGGAATACCCGAAGATGCGTCACGGCATGGATCATGCGCGTTATCGCTGGTCGATGCTGGCTGAGCGCGCCCCCGTGCAATGGCCGCAAAACAAGCCGCTGGCGCTCTGGTTGAATGTGACGCTGGAACACTTCCCGTTAAATCCGAAAGGTGAAGGCTTCAAGCCGCACGGCAGCATGACGATGCCGTATCCGGATCTGCGCCATTACACCCTGCGTGACTATGGCAATCGGGTGGGGGTGTTTCGTGTGCTGGACGCATTGGAAAAACATGGGCTGTGTGCCAGTGCGGCAGTCAATGGCGAGCTGGCTCAGCGGTATCCCGCGTTGCTGCGACGCCTGAAGGCACGCACAGTTGAGCTGGTGGCGCATGGCTGGAATATGGACAGCGTGCATCATGGCGGGCTGCCTGCAGAACGCGAGGCGGACTACATCAAAGCCACACTGGATGCATTGGCGCCGTGGTCAGAAACACCGGTGCGGGGTTGGCTGTCACCTGCGCGTTCGCAATCTGAAAACACACCAGAACTGTTGCAGCAAGCAGGTCTGACGTGGTTCGCCGATTGGATTAACGATGAGCTGCCGTTTGCTTTCCAGACCCGTGATGGGGAGATGACGGCGCTGCCGTTATCATTGGAATTGGAAGATCGGTTCATTGTCGGCGAGAATCTGCATGCTGAATCCGAATATGCGGACCAGATGATCGACGCTTGTGAGTTCCTGCTGGAGGAAGCACAGCGCACCGGGCATGGGCGTTTGCTTGCACTCAATATCCATCCGTGGGTCATGGGGCAGCCGCACCGCATCCGGCATCTGGAGCGCGTGTTTGCGCATCTGGCATCGCGTGCGGGATGGATTTGGAATGCAGCACCATCGGACATCATTGCGGCCTCGCGTTGAGGCCATCGTTACCCAATTGAGAGCGTTAGAGTCATCGCATGAATATTGAAGCCAGTTCTGCTTTACCGCCGCGCGAAGCGATGGAATTTGATGTTGTGATTGTGGGTGCCGGTCCTGCCGGTCTTGCCACAGCGATTCGTTTACGGCAATTGGCCGTCGAAAAAGGGCAGGAGCTTTCGGTATGTGTTCTTGAAAAGGGATCCGAGCCAGGGGCACATATCCTGTCGGGAGCCATCATGGACCCACGGGCATTGACCGAACTTTTCCCCGACTGGAAGGAGCGTGGTGCGCCACTGAAGCAGGAAGTGACGCGCGATGAGTTTTTGTTTCTCAGTGAAACAGGCGCAAAGGGCACACCGCATTTCCTGCTTCCCGAATGCTTCCACAACGATGGCAACTACATCGTTTCGTTGGGTGAAGTCACCCGCTGGATGGCACAGCAGGCAGAAGCCCTGGAAGTCGCCATTTTCCCCGGGTTTGCGGCTGCAGAAGTGCTGTATGACGACGCCGGTGCGGTGATGGGTGTGGCCACGGGTGATATGGGTGTGCAGAAAGACGGTACACCTGGCCCAGGCTTTGAGCGTGGCATGGCTTTGCATGCCAAGTACACGATTTTTGCCGAAGGCGCACGTGGCCATCTGGGGCGGCAGCTGATCAGCAAGTACAAGCTGGATGCAGGCAAAGATCCACAAAGCTATGGCATCGGGATCAAGGAGCTGTGGCAAATCGACCCTGCCAAACATGAGCCGGGTCTTGTTGTGCATGCGGCAGGCTGGCCGTTGGATGATGCCACGTATGGCGGTGCATTTTTGTACCACGCCGATGGCGGCAATGTGGCGGTGGGCTATGTGATCGGTCTGGATTACAAAAACCCCTGGCTCAGCCCGTTTGAAGAGTTCCAGCGTTTCAAGACACACCCCGCCATCCGCAAACATTTGGAAGGTGGTAAGCGTGTTGCGTATGGTGCACGCGCCATTACTGCCGGTGGGATTTTGTCACTGCCCAAAACCGTATTCCCAGGGGGAGCCTTGGTGGGCTGCGAGGCGGGTTATCTCAATGTCAGCCGCATCAAGGGAAGTCATGCCGCCATTAAGACCGGCATGCTGGCGGCAGAAGCAGCGTTTGATGCGGTGCAGGCAGGGCGTGCACATGACGAGCTTGCTGCCTATCCGGAAGCCTTTGATGCCAGCTGGTTGAAAGCTGAGTTGATGCAGTCGAAGAACTTCAAGCAGTGGTTCAAGAAGGGGCGCAGCCTGGCCACGTTTATGACGGGGATCGAGCAATGGCTGTTGCCGAAGTTGGGAATTCGTAACCCACCGTGGACCATCCATCGGCAGCTGGCCGATTATCAATGTCTTGAGCCAGCCAGCCAGCATCAGAAAATTGATTATCCCAAGCCAGACAATGTGCTGACCTTTGATCGCTTGAGCTCGGTGTTTTTATCTTCCACCAATCACGACGAAGACCAGCCCTGTCACTTGACGTTGAAGGATGCCAGTATTCCGGTGCGCTTGAATCTGGCGACGTATGCCGGGCCGGAAGCACGCTATTGCCCGGCGGGTGTCTATGAGTTCGTGGGTGAAGGTGAGGATGCGCGTTTGCAAATCAATGCGCAAAACTGCGTTCACTGCAAAACCTGCGATATCAAGGATCCTTCACAAAATATCGTCTGGGTTGTGCCGCAAGGCGGCAGTGGCCCGAATTATCCTGCGATGTAATCCATCGCTTTCATTGATTTAGGAGTAGCCAATGAGCATTGCCAGTCCAGGCACACGTTTTCGCGCAGCACTGAAAGAAGAAAAACCGCTGCAAATCCCCGGTGCCATCAATGCCAATCACGCATTATTGGTCAAGCGCGCAGGGTTTCGTGCGATGTATCTGTCGGGTGGTGGCGTTGCGGCAGGGTCGCTGGGATTACCCGACTTGGGTATTCTGACGATGGACGATGTTTTGACGGACATTCGTCGCATTACCGATGTGTGTGATCTGCCGTTGATTTCAGATATCGACACCGGTTTCGGCGCTTCGTCGTTCAATATTGCCCGCACCATCAAGTCGTTGATCAAAGCGGGTGCTGCCGGTTGCCATATCGAAGATCAGGTCGGTGCCAAGCGCTGCGGGCATCGTCCGAACAAAGAAATCGTGTCGCTGGGTGAAATGGCGGATCGCGTTAAGGCGGCAGCCGATGCAAAGACAGACTCCAATTTCTTCCTGATTGCGCGTACAGACGCCATCGCGGTGCAGGGTGTGGATGCAGCAATCGAGCGCGCCATCGCCTGTGTTGAAGCCGGTGCAGACGGTATTTTTGCTGAAGCCTCGTATGATTTGGAAACCTACCAGCGCTTCCGTGATGTCATCAAAGTACCGTTGCTGGCCAACCTGACGGAATTTGGGCAAACCCCACTGTTCTCGACAGACGAGCTGGCTTCGGTTGGTGTGGATATGTGCATTTATCCGTTATCTGCTTTCCGCGCCATGAACAAAGCGGCAGAAAACGTCTATACCGCCATTCGTCGTGACGGTCATCAGCGCAATGTGGTGGACACCATGCAAACACGTGAAGAACTATACGAACGCATTGGCTATCACGACTTTGAGCGCAGCTTGGACAACACGTTTGCTGCAGCAAAAAAATAAGCACACTGCTGTTTTTTTCTTGCAAAGCCCTGCCATCTGCTGATGGTGGGGCTTTTATTTTGCCGTAGCCCTTCCCATTGTCCGGATATTTTGCTATTTATTTGTCCGGACAAATAAACGGCACGCAGCAGCTTCTGTGCAGTCGATGTGCCGACCCCCCTTGCAAGTAAACCTATTGATCTAGGAGATGACAAGATGAGTGGAGTGGCACGTTCGATTACCGGCAATCTTTTGTACACCAGCAAGCAACCGCATCGCATGGATGCGGAGCGTGGGCGTGAATCCTTCCGCATGGATGTGCATCGTGATGGCTCCCGCGTATTGGCGGCGCATTGTGAAATTGACGATGCCCCGCCGGTGACCCGCGATGTCAACCTGCGCGTGGATGCCAACAACATGGCACGCGAATGCTTCGTGCGTATTGCCGTGGGTGGGAAGTTCCGTGGCTCGGGCTGGTTCATGTTTGCTGACAATGAAGCGCACTGCGAGTCGTTCACCACGCTTGAAGGGCGCGTTTCACAACGCTTCCCGCTGCAAGACGGGCTGCGTGCATTCGGCAATCACGCCATTGTTAATGACGGTTATGCAATGTCGCTGTATGACCTCTCGAAAGGACCTGGCCAGCAATCGTTTTTCATGTTGCTGTCATCACCCGATCATCGTGGTGCAACAGGGCCGATGATTTTCCCGGTATCGCTGACCATTGAATATGTGGGTGAAGAAGAAATTGAAGTGACTGCGGGTCGTTTCAAGGCACGGCATTTCCGCTTCCTTGATGTTGGGATGCCGGAAGAACACCCCGATTACGATGTATGGGTGACTGCCGATGATGACTATATTCTGCTGCGTGCTCGCGTTACCGGGTATATGCAAACAGCGTATGAGTTGACGGATCTGCAGATCATGGAGCATTGATCATGCTACTGAAGATCTTGCTTGTGGCGCATATTGCCGTACTTGGGTACTGGCTGGGGTCGGAAGCGGTTATCAACAGTACGTACCGCTATGTGTCACGTTCCAGTGCGATGCCATTCAATGAGCGCGGTCGCTTGATGCAGCATGTGATGCATGTGGATCAGCATGTGCGTTATGCCTTGATCTTGCAGGCGGGCCTTGGCTTTTCATTGGCGGCCTTCTATGGCTGGTTGCCCGGTGGCATGAAAACGGCAGCGGCAGCTGGTGTGGTCACTGCCTTGTGGTTGGGGTTTGTGGAAGTGGTGCACCACTTCCGTCAACGCCCTTTGGGCAACCAATTGGCGCGCTTCGACCGTGGCTTCCGCTATCTGCTGGTTGTGCTTTTACTGGCACTGGCATCGGGGATTTTCAGCGTTGGTGATGCATTACCGCTTTGGTTGCGTTGGAAGCTGGTGTTGTTTGCCTGCATCATCGCCTGCGGTGTTGGCATCCGTCTGGTATTGATCGAACACTTCCGTGTTTGGGGCTTGATGGCAACGGAAGGCGTGACCGATGCGCACAACGCCAGTATCCGCCGTATCTACAACAAGGCAACCGGTGTGTTGTTATTGCTGTGGCTTTCGATTGCCAGCATCGTTGTGCTGAGCCTTTGGAAACCCTGAGGGACATGCTGCGATGAAGCAGAATGCGCAAGTCGTGCTTGAGGCTCTGCGCCGCTTGCTGGGTGAGGCAGCGGTTGTGACGGATGAAAAGACCTTGCAACTCATGCGCAGCGATCTGTACATCGAAGGTGCATTGCCTGTTGCAGTGATCCGACCAAGCTGTACCGAACGATTGGCAGAAGCAGTTGCATGCATCACCGCAAGTGGCTTGTCGGTGATTCCGCGTGGTGGTGGCCTCAGCTATACCGGTGGTTATCTGTGCGAAGCCAGTGGCAGCATCGTGGTGGATATGTCCGCGTTCAATGCGATTGAACATATCAGCGCAGATGATCTTTATGTGGTGGCGCAGGCGGGCGTCACCTGGAAGCAGCTTTATGAGGCGCTGGCCCCCTTGGGGTTGCGGCTGCCGTATTTCGGTACGTTTTCAGGTGCGGGTGCCAGTATCGGTGGTGGCTTGAGCCATGGGGCACTTTTTTTCGGCAGTGCGCGCTATGGGGCAGCCGCCGATAACGTGCTGGGTGTTGAGGTGGTGACCGCGCAAGGCAGCATCGTGCGTACCGGGCAGTGGGCGTTGAAAGCCAAGCCAGCGCCTGTTTTCCGCAACTTCGGTCCTGATACCACAGGGTTGTTCATGCACGATGGTGGTGCGTTTGGCATCAAAACACGCGCAGCATTTCGTTTGATTCCAATGCCGGCCGTTTCGGGGTATGCATCTTTTGCATTCTCTTGTTTTGAGGAGGCCGCACAGGCGCTGTCATTGATTGCACGGGCGGGTATCGCAGAAGAAGCGTATGTTCTGGACGCTGGTGCGGTTGCCGCTAATCTTGAACGTGACCGCAGTCTAGGTGCTGCGTGGCGGGCGATGACGCAAGTCACCGCCAGTGCAAGTGGTGTGATGGGCAAAGTAAAAGCGATCACTGGCATGCTGCTGGCAGGGCGCAATGTCATTCCAGACAATGCTTATACCGTGCATCTGGTGGCTGCCGGAAATTGCCAAGCGGCCGTGACGCATGACCTTGCGCAAGCGCGACAGCTGGCAGCTCAGCACGCCGGTATTGAGATTGCTGCAACGGTGCCGCGTATCGCACGTGCCGATCCTTTCCCCGGTCTCAATGCGGTATTGGGTGCAAGCGGAAGTCGCTGGGCAGCGCTGAATGTCAAAGTGGCGCATTCGCGTGCTGTTGCCTTGATTCAGGCGTATCAGGCGATGTTGCAGCCGTACCAGAAGGCGATGGAAGAGGCAGGCGTGAAAGCCACGTATCTTTGCTCCGCACTCTGCAATTTCAGTTTCAGCTTCGAGGTGGTCTTCCATTGGCATGACAGCTGGCATCCGCTGCATGAAGCCAAGGTTGACCCCGCCGTATTGGCGGATTTGCCGCGCCCGCAGATGCATCTTGCTGCACGGGAACTGGTGGCGAAGTTGCGCGAAGAAACCTGTGAACTGTTTGCCAAGCAGGGTGGGGCATCCAATCAAATTGGTCGGACGTATCCGTTCATGCGTGTACTGGATACCGCGCCTGCGGCGTTGTTGCGTGGTCTGAAAGCGCAGCTTGACCCCCAGGGCAAGATGAACCCGGGGGTCTTGGAGCTATAGCGCAAGCTCAGGCAGCGGGGAACCACCACGGCGAGGCGGTGCCTGTATTGATGAGCAGGGCGCGGGCACGAACGAAGCGGCGGATGGAGGCCGTTCCCATGCGTGAACCCCCCATACCAGAGCATTTGAAGCTCTGCTTTTCTGCCGTCTGTACCATGCCAGTCAGGCTGGCGTCGTTGATGGAAATTCCACCTGCGTGCAGCTGACGCGCAACACGTTGTGCCCGTTCTGGGCTTTGCGTAAAGACAGCAGCAGAGAGTCCAAATTCAGTGGCATTAGCGCGGGCAATGGCTTCGTTTTCGTCTTTGACAACGAAGACTGGCAATACCGTTGCGAAAGTTTCGTTGCGCACCACATCCATCTCGTCCGTCACATCCACCAGCACGGTCGGTGGACACCAGACGCCACCGTGGTCAATCAACTCACCACCTGACAACGCACGTGCGCCTTTCGCCTTGGCATCGGCCAGTTGTTGGCGTACCAATTCGATTTGTGAGGTGGCAATGATCGGACCGATCTGCCCCTGTTGAGGGTCTGGCCATGCCAGCTGCAGGGAAGCGGCCTCTTTGACGAGCGCAGCAATAAAGGCTTCGGCAACTGGCGCTTCAACATACACACGCTCAATTGACATGCAGCTTTGCCCGCCATTAACGAAACTTCCCCAGGCAAGGGCGCGTGCGCTATGGGTGATATCGGCATCGGAAAGAACAAGCGCAGGGTCTTTGCCACCCAATTCCAGTGAGGCTGGAATGAAGCGACGGGCGCAGGCTTCACCCACTTTGCGGCCTGTGGCAACCGAGCCGGTGAAGCAGATATGGTCACTGGCTTCAATCACGGCCTGTCCCGTGCCACCTGCACCGGTCACCAGTTTGAACACATCGGATAACCCTGCTTCGGCAAGTGCTTCGCGCAGCAATGGCACAAAGCGTGAGGTGACTTCACTGGGTTTGGCCAGAATGGTGCAGCCTGCTGCCAATGCGGGAATGGCATCAATCAGAGTCAGCATCAAGGGGAAGTTCCAAGGGCTGATAACGCCAACAACTGGGTAAGGAACCCAAGTCTGCTGGCTCTGAATAAAGGGGATGGGTTCTTGCTGTGCTGGCTTTTCGGCAAGGCAGGCAGGTGCTTGCTGCGCCCAACGACGAATGGCAGACACGGTGCCGTCAATTTCAATCACCGATTCATGCCAGCGGCCTGTATCGGCCAGCAGTTGCTCGATGAAAGCGTCACGCCGCGTTTGCAAGGCATCGGCCAGTGTGTCCAGCGCTTGGCAGCGCTGTTCAATGGGAAGCGCTGCCCAGGCGGGTTGTGCTTGGCGTAATGCGTGACCACATGCTGCTACGTCTGCAGCGGAGGTGATGGGCAGTTCGCCATCCGGCTGACCGGTGCGCGGGTTGCGCAGCGGTAATGAGGTTGAGTCAGTCATTGCCTACAACTCCAGCATTGAGTAGGGATTCAATCGTGGCTTTTTGTCGTGCAGCAAAATCAGCACGTTGTGGAATTTTGACGGCGTTACCATCCAGTAAGGCATTGGGCTTTAATGCCGTGGTTGCAAGCCCAGCGTTAATGGCTGCTTGTGGCAGACGCGACAGAAAATGCCCCATGCCCGGGCGCAGGCGGCGGCGACGCAGACCGGCAATATCAATATCGGCATAGGCGGACATCGATTCACCAGGACCTGCGGCACCGAGGACGCGGCCTTGGTCGTCCACAATCTTGCTCATGCCGTCGGCACTGCCCAGCGGGATATCCACCTCGCTGATGCCAGCGGTGTTGGCGGAGACAACATAGGCCATGTTTTCGATTGCGCGTGCGCGTTTGGCAATGTCTTTAGGGGTGAGTTCAGGGCTGCCGATCTCACTGGTGGAATGCAAAAAGATTTCCGCACCACGCAAGCCCAGAGCACGCGCCACTTCGGGGTAAAGGATTTCCTCTGAAGCAATGCAGGCAAGGCGACCAATGGGGGTATGGGCAACAGGAAATACCCCATCAATACCGTAAATATCCAGATACTTGTTCCAGACATCATGCGGGCTGGGGGCATACAGTGAAATCAGGCGGCGATAGCGCAAAATCTGATGGCCGCTGTCATCCAGAATCACCGAAGACTGGAAATACAAGTCAGGGAAATTGGGGTCACGCTCGTATGCATTGGCGCACAAATACACGCTGTTATCCTGCGCAATACGCCCCAGGTGTTCGTATTCACGCCCATCCATGGCGAAACTGCCTTTTGCTGCCCAGCCGGGGATGGTGTCGCCTAATGGATAGCTGGTCGCAAAATATTCGGGCAAGACAACCAGTTTGAGATCTGGCCCGATAAAGGCCTTGGAAGCACGGATCTGACGGCCAATACGGGAAATATTATCGGCAATCGCCGCCGAGGCTTCTTCCGGTGTGGTGCAGGCATTAATGGCGCGGCAGGTGGTCTGCAACGCAAGAGCACGGTAAGCATCGATCATCGGGAATTCCCTTCGGTTAGGGTGGAAGTGGTTATGCCGTCAACAAGCTGTACGCGGAACTGCCCTGTCCCTTCGCGTAGTGGTTTGACTGCTGCGTATTCGCTGGAGTGCCAGAACGCTAAAGCGGCGGCACGGTCTGGCCAGCAGGAGATGACGGTGCGTGCGGAATGCTCGCCTTCAAGACTTTGTTGCTCACCGCCCATGACCATGTATTGGCCACCGTATTGACTGACGATGCCGGGCGTTGCTTTGGCATAAGCCGCAAAACCTTGCGGGTCGGTGATCTGTGCTTCGATGACAAGATAAGCAGGCATGGATGGCTCACTCACTGAAAGTTGGGGCTGCGTTTTTCGAGGAATGCCGCCGCGCCCTCCGCGAAGTCGCGGCTATGGAAGGCGTCATCAAAGGCGGCATTGGCTTGTGCAAGGCTGAATTGACGATCACCGGCCAGATAACCGAGAACGGTTTTGATGGCGGTTCGTGCCTGCCCTGATGTTGCCAGCAATTGTTGCACTTGGTTGTCCAGCACGTTGGCAAGCTCGGCATCTTCTGCAAGATGATGCACAAGCCCCCATTGCAGGGCTGTTGCCGCATCAAGAAGACGGCCGGTCAACAACATTTCTTTTGCGCGTGCCATGCCAACCGTGTTGACCAGACGCCTGCTGTCGTCAGCGCTGTAAACCAGACCCAGTTTGGCCGGAGTAATGGCAAAGCGGCTGCGCGTGCTGGCAAGACGAAGATCACAAGCCAGTGTCAAGCCCAACCCGCCGCCGACGCAGGCGCCATCAATCACCGCCAAGGTTGTTTGCGGCAAACGCTGCAGCTTGAGTTGCGTGCGTTGTACTTGCGCATTATTGGCTGCAAATGCATCGGGTTGGGTTAGCAACTGCCCCAGTTCGTCGATGTCAGCCCCAGCGCTGAACGCCCCTGGGACGCCAGAAAGCACCATGATTTTTGCCGTGCTTCCGGCAATATGGTCTAAGGCAGCTTCAATGGCTGCCCAGTGCCGCGTTGCCAATGCATTGCGCTTTTCGGGTCGATGAATAGCAATTTGTGCAGTGGAACCATCACATTGCCAGCGGATCACGGTATCTTCAGCAGTCATAGGTAAGCCTCTTTTGTCATATCGTTATAGCATTAAGCGAAAACAGGGTGAAGCGCGCATGTCTCCGGATGTATTAGCCACATTACTTAGCAGCAAGGCGCACAAGCTTTTGCGCAATGATCTTCCGACGCCGCTTTATCACCAGATGTTCAGTCTTTTGCGCGATCGCATCTTGAGTGGGGAGATTCCGCGGGGTGCGCGTATCCCTACCGAATTTGACCTTGCCGATGGTTTTGGGGTGTCGCGCATCACAGCAAAACGCGCACTGGATGAGCTGGCAGCAGAAGGGCTGGTGGAGCGTCGACGCGGCAAAGGGACGCACGTCATTCATCGCACGCGCCCCAAACCGATGCACAGCCCGTTGAACGGGCTGCTGGAAAGCCTGGAAGTATTGGCCGAACACACCAATGTGCAGTTGCTGCAATACCGCCGTGGCGTGCCACCAGAGCCGATTCGTGCGCTCTTTGGCACCTCGCCACGTATGGAGCTGGCGCATGCTATTCGCCTGCGTTTTCGTGGTGACACCCCATTCGGTTATTACATCAGCTGGACGCGCACAGAACATGCGGACTTCAATGAAGAACACTTGGCAACAATGTCGCGTTTGAAGCTGTTTAAGAGTGTGGGTATCCAGATCAAACAAGTTGAGCAGGTGTTATCGGCCATTAATGCCGATGCGGTCAGCGCGATGTATTTGAATGTCGAACCGGGAACCGCATTGCTTGCGCTGGAACGCCGTTCGTTTGATAGCGAAGGCAATCTGGTGGACTTGCTGAGTGTGCAATATCGCCCGGACCAGTTCACCTATCAGATGCGTCTGGATGTGGAAGAAGCTGCGCACGATTGATGCAATGCCGCATGATTGCATGCGTAACTTGTGCAAGTTGCTGTAGAAGATGCAGCGCTGGACAATTTGTCCGGACAAATGCAAGATCAAGCTCAGGATTTCCCCTGACTTCTTTTCTGGAGCTTGCGCATGTTGTCCGAAGTAAAAGCAGTAACCCTTGGTGTCCGTGATCTTCAGCGTGCTTGTGCGTTCTATGAGCGCGCACTGCAATATCAGGTACAAGAACGTGGTGCCATTGCTTCGGAACTGGCGCCTCTCTGGCGTTTTGATGCAGCACATGCAGGCGAATATGCGGTAGTTGCTGCTGATGCTTCCGGGTTGGGGCGAATTCGCTTAGTTGCATTTGATGCGCCCGGGCAAGCGCTTTGGCATGCCGATAATCTTTATAACGGAAGCGGGTTTTACGCGCTGAATTTCCGCTGCCGTGATGCGTTATCGATCATGCAGGCCATTGAGTCTGCGGGTGGCAAAAGTGCCCATGAACCCAGTTATTGGGAGGTCAGTGAGCAGGTCGCCGTGCGTGATTCGATCAGTGATGATCCAGATGGTATTCGCCTTGATATGTTCTCGTATGAAAAAGGCGGTGATCTGCGTGGGCCACTGACAACCGAAGTGAGTGTGGTGCAAACCATTGCCATTGCGACCCGTGATGTACCGCGTTCAGTGGCCTTCTACAAGGCGCTTGGTTTTCAGGAGTTGTTTGATCGTGTGCTTGATTTTCCCGAGCTGCAAACATTGCTTGGTACCGACCGACCCGTGCGGATTCACAACGTCAATTTGATGAAAGACGGGCATATCGTTCCCGGGCGCGTGGAAATGTTCGGCTATCTGGATATGGAGCATCTGCCAGATGCGCCGTTGCGTGATCTGGCTGTCCCTCCGAATATCGGTATCTTGTCGGCGACGTTGTTAAGTGATGATCTTTCGACGGATGTGCAGACAGTGCTTGCACTTGGTGCCAGCTTGGTGGCACGCAGCAAGATTGAGCTACCGGGCTTCGGCTTCAGTGATGTGGCGACCGTCCTTGGTCCAGATGGTGAGCAGTTAGAGCTGGTGCAACCGCTGGCGTAATGCCTGCGCACGGTTGGCGTAATCGCTGTCGGCATCTGCAGCGCTGATCGTGATTGGCACCTGAAGTGCGGTGAGTTGTGCGTCTAAGTTGGCAACCACCGCACCTTCAAACAACGGTTGAAGCTGTGTGCCCAAGCGGAGCAATTCCACGACATTGGCGTGCACATCAGTGGCATCAGGAGCAGCACGCAGGCGGCGTGTGGCCGCACTGGGTGGACACCAGGGCCAAAGCAGGTGCCGTTCGCGTTCCCATTGCCATGCTTCTGCCATATGCCCACCGGCTGGATGCAGAACGGGGTTCGGCAGTTGTTGCAGGAAGCATTGGCGCTCCTCCTCAGTCAGCAACCACGGTTCATGCAGAACAACACGCTGCAAGCGCTGACCAAGGGATTGAGCGAGCGCAGGGAGATAGCCACAGGCAGCCGCATGCGCATGCAAGGTAATCGGAGTTGTTGCCGCGAGTGCATCACAGACGGCGATGACAGCACGTTGTACGGTGTCGGCATCCGGGCTGCATGGGATTTCCGATGATGCCCCGTGCCCCGGCAATTCAATGGCAATGTGTGCGGAAGCTGCGGTAGCGGCATCCTGATTTTCTTCCGGTCGGCGTGGCATTTGCCCCGGCGCATGCAGATGCAGGGTCACGCCTTGATCACCTGGGCGGTACCAAATCGCGGTTTCACCGACAGGCGTGGCAACCATTTGTCGTGACCAGCCATCGCGTGCTTGAGCAGCAAGCCGAATGGGTGTTTCTTGTTGCACGGCATGTGTTTGCAAGATCGCATCCATGTGACGATGCAGACCTTCAACGCCGTCAGGTTCAGCCAGACTGGTGATATGTGCAGGAAGTGAAGGCAAGCGCTCGCGATGCGTCAGCAGCACATCGTCATGGCGGTAGATCAGCCATGTTGGGCAGCGGAGTTCTGCCACACGCTCGCGCTGTGTATAGCGAAATGCTGCGCCATAACCACTGCGGTAGTGATCACCCACATCAAGAATATCCATGGCTGCATCGTGTGTGCCTGCTGTCGTGTACGGCGGCAGGCGAATTGCACATTCAGCCGAAGGATCGCACCAAGGGAAGAAATACAGCTGCTCACGCATACGCGACCACAGCCAGCGCAAATGGCTGCCATCCCAGCTGGGGATAAACGGCGGCAGGTAGCGATCGGTATAGCGGGCACGTTCGGCATCATTGAACAGCGCATAGCCATCGACAATCAGACAATGCAGACGCTCCGGCGCCATCCACGCCAGATGCATGCCAATCAGTCCACCGGTATGCATACCGAACAACGCAAAGCGATCAATACCTAATGCATCAGCGAATTCAAGGGTGGCTTGCGCGAAGTGTTCGATGCCGGGCGAATCCATTGATAACGGGTCGGAGTAGCCGAAGCCGGGGGTATCCGGCGCAATCACCGTATAGCGATCACTGAAGCGCTCAATCATTGAGAGCCACATGCGCGAATTTTGCGGCGATTGATGCAACAGCAGCAGCACTGGCCCTGTTCCGGCATAGCGGTAATGCACATGGCGATGACCGATACGAACGAATTGGCGCGTGATCGAAGAAGTCTGTTGCATACTTTGCCCATTCAGGTTTTTGCCTGTAGGTGTTATAGCAGAAAAGTGACTTTAAGCCTGTTGCATTGTCCGGACAAATAACGCGATACTCAGGATGCAGCATTGATATGCCGATATGTCAATACTGTTTCACATAAAAGCACCCAAGAACGTGTTGTCCCTCCAACTACGCAATGAGGCAAGTCATGAAAGATGTTCTTTACCAGAGTGTGTTAGCAACAGCCATTGTGGCCATCATCAGTAGCGGTCATGAAGCGAATGCCCAGTCATCTTCGAAGCAAGATCCTGTGCAGCTGGATACCGTCAGCGTTACCGCGATGCGTCGTGAAGATGAGATGCAGAAGACGCCACTCAGTATGAGCGTGGTCAGTGGTGATGCATTGGATCGCATGCAGATCAAGCGAGTTGATGATCTGAAGTTCACCACACCCAACATCATCATTGAGCAGAACACAGGCACCAGTTCGGGTGCAAAGATCATCATGCGTGGCGTGGGTGCTGACGAATCGATGTTCACCAATGACCCGGCAGTGGCGTTGTATATCGACGATGTGTACATCCCGCGTCAGAACGGGGCGATGTTCGATTTGTACGACGTTGAGCGCATCGAAGTGCTACGTGGCCCGCAAGGCACACTGTATGGCCGCAATGCCACCGGTGGCGCGATCCGGTATATCTCGAAAAAACCCACAGGCGAGAAGAAGCTGGCGTTTGATGGCAGTGTCGGCAACTTAGGGCGTGTCGATGGTCGTATCACCGCTGCAACGCGTGTAGGCGAGTCGGTGGATATTTCCGCCGCTGTGTTGGCGCGCAAACGTGACGGCATCATGCATGACATCACCCATGATCGCTGGGTGAATGATCAGGATGTCATGGCAGGGCGCTTTGCGCTGTCGATGCCTGTGGGTGAAGCCTCCTATGCGTCATTGAGTATTGACCGCTTGCGTGAGCGCTCAACACCTGCATGGGGTTCGCCGGTGATGTTGACTGCCGACGACAAGGTATTACCGCGTCTGGGCAGTTTCTATAAAACTGAAACCGATACTTTGGGGTTGAATGAGGTTGACCAGTTTGGTGCGTCGTTCTCGCTGGATACCAACTTTGAAGCGTTCACGCTGCGCAATATTCTGCATTACAGAAAGCTTGACCACCATTTCTATATGGACGTGGATGGTACGGAGCAAATGCGCTATCACCTTGAGCAAGATCAGCGGCAAAACCAGCGTGGCTATGAGGCGCAGTTGACCTCGCAAACAGACGGTGCCTTCAGTTGGGTGGCTGGTATGTTCACCTTCTGGGAACACAATGACCAGCCAACACGCAACGATATTTTTACCCGTGGTGCTACCAACTATGTGAAGCAAGACACATCGGCGTATGCGATTTATGCGCAAGGTGATTACCGCTTCAATGACAAGTGGACGATGACGCTGGGTGGACGCTACAGCTACGAGAAGAAAGAATTTGCTGTTCGTTCGGTGCTTGCGAACGGCGATCCTAACTACGCTAAAGAATTGGATAAGAGCTGGAGTCGCCCGGACTGGAAGGCACTGCTGTCCTATCATTTCAATGACAATGTGATGGGGTATGTCAGCGCTTCTACTGGCTTCAAGAGCGGTGGTTTCAATGGGCGAGGCACAACACTTCCGACATTGACTTCGGTTGATGCTGAAACCCTGAATGCCTATGAAGTGGGTATCAAATCCACGCTGTGGGATAACCGCTTGCGGTTGAATGCCGACTACTACCGTCTGGACTATGACGGTATTCAGCTGACTGCGGTGAATGCCGATGGTGTGTTCGTGATGACCAACGCAACTGGTGCTTTGATCCAAGGGTTTGAGGTGGACTTGCAGGCACAGCTCACCAGCAAGCTGCGTGTGGACGCCAGCTTGGGCACAATTGATGGTAAGTATCAAAAATACAGTGCTGTGAATGCCGCCTATTTCAACGGGCGTTCAACCAAAAGCTCACCTGATATGCAGTGGACGCTCGGCGGTACATTTGTGCAGCCAGTAGGCAATGCGGACCTGGTCTTCAGTGCGCAGGCACGTCATACCGATGAGTACTACCAGAATCAGGACACATCACGGTTGATCATGACGCGTGCCAATACCGAATATAACGGCCGCATTTCATATGAACCCCGTGGTGCCAACTGGTCGGTCGCACTATGGGGCAAGAACCTGAGTGATGAAATTTCATCCACCGGTGGGTTCGATATCGCCGGTCTGGGAATCGGGGTGATCTATCCGAATGTGCCCAGAAGCTACGGTGTTGAATTCAAAGTGCGCTTCTAATCGTTCTTGGTGTTAACCCGACATCGCTCCCAATTGGGGGCGATGTCATTTGGAGGGTCTGATGGACTATCAATTGTTGCTGCTTGTACATCTCTTGATTGCTGGTTATTGGCTAGGGGGTGATTTGGGTGTGTTCTATATCGCTGGAAAAATTGCGGATCCAAAACAGCCATTGGCCGTACGCTTGTTTTCGGCAAAAACCATGCTGCTGCTGGATATGATTCCGCGTACCTGCCTGATTCTGGCGTTTGGCACGGGGTTGACCTTGGCAGGGATCCGCGGCTTTCTGCCGCTCTCGACAGGCTTGCTGTTGGCGGTGTGGGCAGTGACACTCACTTGGTTGACCCTGGCATGGGTGGCGTTTCTCAAAGAGCACTCCGCCATTGGTCATCAAATTGCCAAGATCGATTTCTACCTGCGGCTGTTGATTCTGGTGGTGTTTGTTGCAGTGGGTATCGATGCCCTGACCGACGGCGGCTGGGTTGCACAGCAGCGCTGGCTGGGCGCCAAGATGGTGTTGTTTGCCGGGATTATCAGCATGGGCTTGCTGGTGCGTATTCAGTTGCGCCCGTTTGGCCCCTTGTTTGGCAAGGTGGTCAGCAATAGCGCAACCGACGCAGAGCAGCAGGCACTGCAACGCTTGATTGCGCGGGTCAAGATTCCGGTGCTGTGCATCTGGCTGATCATTGTCCTGATCACCATCCTGGGTAAGCTCAAACCATTTTGATACAGGGCACCGTATTGGCTGCCGCTAGAGGGACGGTGTTTCCTTGGCGGCAGCCAAACGCAACCGGCGTTCATCACGTACAAACAGCGAAGCCAGCAGGCCGATGGTCACAAGAACGGCGATGACCATAAACGCAACGCGATAGTTGCCGAAGTGATCGAACATCACGGCCGTCAGCCAGATACCCAAACCAGCGGATGTGGCATCCATCAGTGCAATCGTGCCAAGAATCTTGCCGGCAGCTTTAAGCCCAAATGATTCGATGATCTGTAGCTGCAAAATGGCATACAGGCCACCCCAGCCCAGCCCAATGACCACCAGCCCTGTCCACAGCAACCCACGTTGTTGCAGGGCAAGGATGGCCGTACCAACGGCCATGAGCGCAACATTCGAAATGAAGACATAGCGGGGTGTGAACTTGTCGGCCAAAAAGCCGAAGAGCAGTTTGCCAACCATGCCAAGACCAAACAGCAGGAACATCCCGTCCGCACCCTGCTTGCTGTTAAAGCCAAGGTCTTTCATATACAGAATCATGTGCGATGACAGCGCCATGATGCCCCAGAACGTGGTGATGGCAACCAACGCCAGCGCCCAGAACGTGCGTGTTTGCAGTGCCTCGCGATAGCTCAGGTCAGGAATCTTTGCCAATGCCTGTGCTTGCGGTGTTGCAACACTCTTGCCGTGTTGCCAAGGGGTCAGACCCGCACTGCCAGGGCGGCGTACAAAAAGCAGGGTGATGAAAAAAAGACCGGCTGGAATCAGCGCCATCAGCAAAAAGCTTTCCCGCCAACCGTGTAAAGGCACCAGGGTGGTGATGATTTTCGGTACAAACATCCCGCCAAGGCTGCTGCCGACGACGGCGATACCAAGTGCCGTACCGCGATGGGTGTGAAACCACTCCGACACCATGATGACGGCAACGCTTAGGCCACTACTGACCACGACAGCGGCGAAGCCAACATGGATCCAGTACACGTGGTTGATCGACTCCACCTTGGAATACGCCACATACAACAGTGCCAGCAACAGGCTGCCGAACAGGATCAGTTTGCGTACACCGATGCGGTCGATCAAAGCGCCAATGAAGGGTGATAACGCAGCGGCCAGTAGCAGATTGAACATGTCGCGGAACTTCAGTTGTCCACGGCTCCAGCCAAACTCATCCAGAAGTGACGGGTCAAATGCCACGATGCCGGTCATGGTCATGCCGTTGGAAATGGCCAGCATCAGCACGGCAATACTGCAAATCAACCACGGATAAAGACGTTTCATCGGCTTCCTTTGAGTGGAGAGCTGCCAGCTGTCAGCTTGCGTTGCGGGTATTCGTCCGGACAAAGAGTCGCACATCCCGCTTGAAGTAGGAAGTTACTTTAGGGATGTTCAAAGAAGGATTTGCGAAACCGTGCAAATATAGTTATATAAACATATCAATAGGTTCATAATGGGCGTGAAAACCCATTGCTGACCTGACTGCCAACACTGCGCTGATTCGCACTTTTTTACGAAGCAGGACGCGGTATTGGGTCTATCGGAGACGTTTGCTTGAGCACAACCCTGGCCGAAAAAATTCTTGCGCGCGCATCTGGACGCCCTGCGGTTCGTGCGGGCGAAATCATCACAGCGAAATTGGATCTGCTGATGATGCATGACTCTGGCGGTCCACGGCGGGTTGCGTCGCGCCTGGACGCATTGGGCGCAAAAGTCTGGGACACCGAGAAGGTCGTGGTGGTGTCAGACCACTTTGCCCCGGCAGTGGATATGGAAAGCGCCGATATCCTGGCACTTACCCGCAAATGGGCGCAGGCGCAGGGTGTGAAGCATTACGACATGTTGGGCATCTGCCATGTGGTGTTGCAGGAGCATGGTCATGTCCAGCCAGGCATGATGTGCGTCGGTGGCGATTCGCATTCACCCAGTGGTGGTGCTTTTGGCGCCTTCATGGTGGGAATGGGTGCCACCGATATCACCGGTGCATTGGTCACGGGCGAGGTCTGGTTGCGGGTTCCGCAAACCACACGTGTTCAACTGGATGGTGTGCTGTCACGCGGGGTCAGCGCAAAAGACGTGATGCTTATGCTGTGTGGCGAATACGGCATGGGGAATGAAGGACAGGTCTTTGAATACGGAGGCAGTGCTGTTGAAGCCATGCCCATGCACGAGCGTCTGACGCTGTGCAATATGGCGGCTGAACTGGGCGCTGAAACCGGAATCGTTGCGCCGGACGCAACCACTCTGGCGGCATTGGAGGCCGCAGGAAAACCGTTCCATGGCGATCTTGCCGATTGGCGCAGTGATGCTGATGCGAACTACCTGCATGTGTACTGCTACGATGCTGCCAGCATTGCGCCGCACATTGCCGCACCGCATAGCCCTGCCAATAGTCGGCCTGTGGAGACCTATGGAAAGGTGCAGATTGATCAGGCTTATATCGGGGCGTGTACCGGTGCGAAGCTGGAAGATTTACGCATGGCGGCTGCCGTGCTGAAAGGCCGCAAGGTTGCTAAAGGCACACGATTGCTGATTGCCCCGGCATCCGTTGCGATGACTGCACAAGCCGCCGAAGAAGGCACGCTGGCCACACTGACTGCAGCGGGTGCTATTTTGCTGCCAACGGGCTGTGGTGCCTGTGCTGGTATGGGGGCAGGCATGTTGAGTAATGGTGAAGTCTGCATTTCCACAACAGCGCGCAACTTCAAGGGGCGCATGGGGTCGGCAGGCGCACAGGTCTATCTGGCCTCACCTTATAGCGTTGCTGCGGCAGCGGTGAAGGGTGAAATCTGTGACCCGCGTGAGCTGCTGGGAGAAACGGCATGAATGTACGTGGCAACGCATTTGTTTTTGGTGATCGCATTGATACCGATGTACTGGCACCTGGGCCGTATATGCGTGAACCGATGGCGGTCTTGGCCAGCCATTGCCTGGAAGCGGTGGATCCGAATTTCGCCAAAGAAGTACGGCAGGGCGATATCGTGGTGGGTGGCGAGTCGTTTGGCATTGGATCCTCACGCGAACAAGCAGTACAAGCGCTGGCAGAACTCGGCGTTGGCGCCATTATTGCCAAATCATTCGCCCGTATTTTCTATCGCAACGCCTTGAATCTTGGTGTGCCTGCATTGGTGTGCGCCAATCTTGAAGTGTCGCGTGGCGATGTACTGGAAGTTCAGCCTGTGGAAGGACGCATCACCAATCACAGCACCGGCAAGACATTCGACTGCGAAAAAATCCCCCCGGAACTGATGGACATTGTGGCAGGGGGCGGCCTGATGCCTTGGTTGGAACGCAAACTGGCAGCGGAGCGACAAGCATGAGCGCGTTACGTCAGGGCATTGTGCATGCCACCTTGCTTGCACCCCGTCTTTCTGCGGTTTGCGATGCCTATATTGGGCAACTGGCCATGCAGATTCACAGCCAGGGCACATTGGGCGACGAAGATGCCAAGGCACTGGATCTTGCCGACTTAGTGGGTGCGCCAATGGCGTGGCTGGCGAATGAAGCGGGTGAGCCTGTCTTGCGTGTTATTGAAGACCCAAAAGCCGTGGTTGCCGAACCCATGCATCGGCATGGTTGGCTGTCATTGGAAGTGCTGGTGGGTGATGTGGATGCGCTGACGGCAGGACTGTCGGCACCCTTCAATGTGTTGGGTGCGCCCGCCAATCTTGAACTGAGTGACGCCATTCGTGCCGCACAAGTGTTAGGCCCTTGCGGCGAAATGCTTTATCTCACCCAAATCAAAGCACCGGTTCCACCCTTTGATTTGCCAATGACCGAAGCCACCCTTGCATCCACCTTTATCGGGGTGATGACCACCCCAAGCCGTGAGGCGTCGCAACGTGCATGGTCGGCGTTGTTGGATGCAAAGGGTTGGGCATTTGAAACAAAAATCACGGTTCTCAACCGTGCATATGGCAAACCATTGGAAGGCCGCTATCCGGTTGCTGTGGTGCCCATGCCGGGGCAATGCATGGTGGAAATTGACGAAGTGGTGTTGCCGCCGCCATCAACAGCACGCTTTGCTGGCCAATACAGCCTGTGCTTGCGTCTGCCAGTCGTGGCGGATGCCACATTGCAGGACGCTGGCTGGCATGTGCAAGCCATTGGGGCACGCCGCAGCCTGCGTGGTCCCGCCGGAGAGCATGTCGAACTGCTGCAGGCGTAAAGCCCACAGCGCAAAGAACGCAAGCTGCCGCCCAATCGGGTAAGCTGCCAGCGCCTATCACCCTGCTTAAAAAACGGGTGGTGGTGAGCGCTGGCAGTCTGTATACCGAGGGGGCAGGCCATGGTTGTTCCGATGACGTTTTCATGTCGAAGTTCAGCGAGTTTTCTTTGTGC
>CAYZUG010000028.1:27359-30215 GCA_964481865.1 uncultured Thermomonas sp.
GTTGTTGTGCAAGGAACGCGTTTGCGGTCACGTACATTGCTGAGTGGTTTTGCTTATTTCAGCCGTAATTTCTTGTATAGACCGGTCGTTATCAGTGACGTGCAGGCCAGTCTGATCCCGGCGACAGACGAGCGTGACACCAATTGTGAGCAACAACCGGAAACAGGGCTGCCGGTGGTTATTGCTTCTGGCAATGAAAGTATTGGATGAAACAGATTTTGCTACCGAAGATGGTGTCTTCGTATTTACACGCACCTATTCAAAACAAGGTACGGGTAACGGCTTCGGTACTCACTGGTCGCATCCTTTTTCTTATGTGCTGACAGGCACCGAGCGTGCAGGCTATGGCAGTTGTCCACCTGGCTACCCACCTGCTGGGGAACCTTGTCCACTTGGTAATCGGTTCAGTGAAATTCTCATGCACCGGCCTGATGGCACCAGTTTCCGTTTTACTTGGAATGCCACAAGCCATCGTTATGAGGACTCGCGCTCTGAATCCACTAACTGGATTGAAGAAGATGAAGTATGGCGCGATTCCGTTGGTAATTACGACATCTTGACTGGTGCTTTCCGGTTGTATCGTGAAGATGGCGGCACCGAGTTTTATAACGGCTTGGGTCGGCTGCAAAGCATGGTTGATAAGCGCAACATCGGTTATACGTTTACGTATGGCCTGATGGGAAATGGGCCATTGGAAACTGTGACACACACGTCAGGGCGGCAGATTTCGCTGACGTTCTCCAGTGGTCGCTACACGTCAGTCACTGCCCCGAATGGCAAGGTCTATACCTACCAATACGATGGTCTTCGCCTGATAGGTGTCACGTATCCAGATAGCTTGGGCAGCAAAACCTATCACTACGAGCAGACAGGCCAGCCCAATGCGCTGACCGGCTATTCAATCAATGGTGTCAGACAAACACGTTATGCCTATAAGACGGATGGTCGCGTGGACTATTCTGGCCGGGAAGGGGCAGTGGAACGCAATACATTTGCCTATGGTGCCGACTTCACTGATGTCACCAATGCCCTTGGCTATACCACCCGATACACCTTCACCACGGTGAAGGGCATCAAACGTGTCAGCAGCGTCAGTCGTCCTGCCAGTACGGCGTGTACAGGAGGGGTTGCCAATAGCACTTATGACACGAATGGATATGTTTCCAAGGAAGTGGACTTTGAAGGCTATCAGACGTTTTACACCTGGAATGCAAAGGGGCAATTACAGGAAAAGCGTACTGGGGTAGGGCTGGCACCGGGTAACAGTACGGCGAATCAGCAGAAGACCACCTACGCTTGGGATAGCACCCGCAACTTGTTGTTGCGTGAATCACGCTACGGTAACAGCGGCAGTATTCAGTCGGAAATACAGTACACCTACCACCCGGACAGCCCGGTGACACATGCCCGTTTATTGCAACAGGTGGATGTGTGTGCACCCACGTGCGCAACGGGCAGCAAACGCACGACAACGTACACCTATGTGGTGCGCCCCAACCGAATGCTTCAGACGGTGACAGTGGATGGGCCACTGGCGGGTGCAGGTGATGCGGTCACTTATCAGTACGACACCGCCGGGAACCTGATCTCCATGACCAATGGGCTTAGCCATACGGTGAGTTGGACAGGGTTTAACGGGTTGGGTCTGCCAGGTCAGCAGATTGACAGCAACGGCCTGTCCACCCGCTATACCTGGGATGCACTGGGGCGCAACCTGACCACCAAAGTGGAGGCAAGTGGTGGTGACCGTGTCTGGTTGAATAGCTGGCGCACAGATCACCAACGTGCCACAACAACAGACCCAACAGGACTTGTGCATACGTTTGTGTATGACAGCATCGGGCGGTGGACAGAGCTACAACGCCCCAGTGTGCATGGGGGTGCAGGTGCAACAGTGGATCGTCTGGTATTTTCTTACAACGCCCTAAGCCAGATCACCCATCAGCGTGCGGGTTACTCGGCAAGCGGCAGTGGGGCGCTAACGGTAACAGCGGAGCAGCAATACGTGTACGACAGTGCGGGCTATCTCCAGCGTCGTCTTGGTACTGCCGGGCAATGGGTGAATTACAGTTATAGCGGCAATGGCTGGCTGTCAGGCTGGCAGAATGCGTTAGGGCATGGCGAAGGGTATCTTTACGACAGTCATGGCCGCATGAAGACACGCACAGATGCGCTGTCAGGGACAACGCAGATGACCTACGATGGCTTGGGGCGGTTGGCGTCGGTATCCGACCCGCGTGGTGTAACGACAACCTACGCCTACAACGGCTTTGGCGAATTGACCAGCCAGGTCAGCCCGGATACGGGCACAACAACCCACACCTACGACACAGTAGGGCGGCGCGCTACCACCACAGATGCACGTGGGCAGTTGGTGAGCTACAGCTACACAGACCTTGGGCAGCTTGCCACGCAGTCCAGTGTTCTTCCAGCGGGTGGCAGCGGCAGTCTGAGTTATACGTATGATGCTGCCGGACGCCTGTTGGGGATTGGCTACCCCGGCAACGTCAGCGTGGGGTATAGCTATTTGCATGGTGCCTTGCGCACCGTCACCGCCAGCTTTGGTGGTCAGACACACACTGTGGCCACAACCATCGCGTATCAGCCTTTTGGTGCGGCACGTAGTTGGAGCTACGGTCACGGTGTAACACGCACGCAGACGTTTGATTTGAGCGGTCGTGTCACAGAATTGAACAGCAAGAACGGAGGGACGTTTTTGCAGCAATTAAGTTACAGCTACGACGCCGCCGACCGCATCACCGCCATCAACAACGCCGTTACCCCCAGCCAAACCCAAGGCTACGGTTACGATGCACACAACCGGCTGCTTACAGTGACCGCCAGCGGGGCAAACCA
>CAYZUG010000029.1:0-23234 GCA_964481865.1 uncultured Thermomonas sp.
CGTTCGGCTTCGAGGCGTTCGGCTTCGAGGCGTTCGGCTTCAACACGTTCGGCTTCAACACGTTCGGCTTCAACACGTTCGGCTTCGACACGTTCGGCTTCGAAGCGCTTAATGTCTTCCGCCATGGCGCGTTCAGCGTCTTCTTGCTCACGCCTCAGCGTCTCTGCAACCTCAAGCGGCACAAATGGCTGCCTCACTTCAACTTCTGGCTGACTATCACGCAGCTGCAACATCGTCTCAGCCAATGCTGCGAATACCGGCACGATTGCAGGCTGCACCTGCAATGCCGCCAATGACACACGCACCGCATCTGCCAATTCCGTCAGCGCGGTCAGTCCATCTTCACCAACAGGCAAGTGGAACGACATCAATCGTTTGACATACCCCTCTGCTGGCGCGACAAACGCCGCAACCGAGGACACTTCCGTCATCGCAAACGCACCATTCAACGTGTGCAATGCACGCAGCAACGCATCATTTGGTAGCGCATTCCCTGTCCTCGCCTGCGCCAGCCAAGCATCGACTGTTTCAAGATGACCATTTGCCTCGGCGGTCAAAATCTCAAGCAGCGCAGGATCAACCTCGATGGGAAGTGCGGCATCGTCTGTCGATGCATGTTCTTCCTCAACCGACAAAGCAGCGGAATCGGAGGCAACACCTAGCGATGGCGCATCCTGCTGTGTTTGCGCAACACTGGCTTCCAGCACGGGCAGACGCTCCAGCAACACGTCTTCGCCTTCCGCCAAACGATCCGCTATCGCTTGCATTGCAGGTAAATCTGCATGCACAGGCTCGCCGTTACTCAATGCGGCATGCAGCTGCTGCAATACTTCTTGCGCATGCGCTACATACTGCAATACAGCCGGGTTGGCCGAGCGCGACTCATCCAAGATGCGGTTCAGCATGTTCTCCACATGCCAGGCAAATTCGCCCAGTTTCACCGCACCAACCAGCCGACCACTGCCCTTCAAGGTATGGAAAACGCGGCGAATGGAATGCTGGAGTTCATTATCCGTAAGCGCAGCCCGCCATTGCGGTAGCAATGCCGCCAGGTTGCCGATTTCTTCCTGGAATTCTTCAAGGAAGATTTCACGAATCTCACTATCAATCGCTTCACCGGCAGCCTCGAAAGTCACCGACGTTGTCGCCGATGCAACCGGCGCTGCCATCGTTTGCGCCAGTTCAACAACTGGCTGTCTCTCGGATAACGACGGCACGTCGTCCACCTGCAGCACTGCTTCTTCAATCGCTGCGGCATCAATGGGGGTGACATCGGCGGGCGTGTCATCAATAGGCGTGACATGAACCGGCGCATCATCCGTATGCGTTGTGGTTTCTTCCAGCGCCATCTCTGCATCACGCGGATGCGAAGAAGCGGTGTCTGCTTTTTCTGGCAATGGCCAGTAATGCAAGGCTTCAAGACTTGTCCGCACCTTGTCCAGCATCTCAAAACGCGGCTCACTCACATCGCCCAGCGATTCAAGGTAGTACTCCATGCCTACCAGCGCATCAGCAAACATATCCAGTTGCTGACTATTGGGCACGTGCTTGCGTTCAAGCAATTCAACCTGGCTATAACGGCACAGTGCATCCATGTAGAGCGCAGGTTTGACTTGCTCAAGCATGCGCATTGCACCGGCCACTTCTGTCAGCCAGTTGGGCACTTGTTCAAGTGCGGCGTGCTCCCAGTTTTTCTCAACAAAAGCCACAAACGCATTGCGGACTTCAGACAGGTTGTTTTGTGCGGCCTGCGCCAACACGCCCATCACCTTGCGGGATTCTTGTGCAAGCAGATCACCCGCTGCGTCACTGGCACCATTTACACCCCAATGAATCACCTGCTCATCCAGCGAGTGGTCGATATAGATCAGTGCTTCCGCCACACCCAGCAAATCAGTTTCATTGGGTGGGCGCATGCCATTGGCAATGGCATGCACGATGCCGCGCTGCTCCAGCACAGTGGTGCGTGCATTATCCAGCCCAATAATCCCCAGTGTTTCACCGATACGCCCGAGCGAATCTGCCTGCTCCTGAAGCTCTTGCACATTGTCGCGGCTACCCCGCAAATAAAGATCCAGTGCGTCTTTGACACGCAACAAATCCTCTTTAATCGCCGCTGAAACTGTATTCAGAAGTGCCTGATTGCGCCCCATTAAACTGCCTTGCGCATGTGCAAGTTCAGCCTCGGTAGGCGCCACCAAAAGACGGGGCAACGCATCTTGCTGCAGCTCAGATTCACCGCGTGCTTTGCGCAGTTCGTTCAGAAGTGGCAGCAACACAATCGGGATATCACGGTGCCCGCCTTGCAAGCGCTCAAGGTAGTCCGGCAGCTGCACCATGCCACGCAGTAATGCTGATAAACCTTCATCACGATCCGGCGCAGTGCCTTCATAAAGCACCAGCACAAGTTCTTCCATTTCACGCACAACCATCGCAGGCGTTTGCAACTCCAGCATGCGCAGCGTGCCATGCACTTGATGCAAATATCCCAGGCAGGTTTGCATGGGCGCACGCTCGTCGGGCGCCTCAACAAAAGCCTCCACTTCAATACGCGCCTGCCGCAGCGCCTCATCGATCTCTGGCTTCACCCAGCCCAGAGCGGCATGATCGATAGCATCGCGCTGTACCGATGTCATGATGCAACTCCGGGGAAAACGGCCCGTGCTGCGAAAGCCTGAAGGGTGCTATTCATCCGAGTCTCTAACGTCATTCCGGCATCAGTCGGGCAGCTTGAAGTCAGCAACCGAACGGCGCAGATCTGTTGCCAGTTGCGCCAAGTTACCAATCAGATCCGCCGTTTGACCGGCACCTTGTGAAGTTTGGGCAGTAATCGACTCAATCGTGTGCATGGCCTGCGTGATATTCGACGCTGCGCTGGTTTGGTCTTGCGCCGCAACCGAAATCCCTTCAATCAAGCCTGACAGATCCGACGACACTTTTTCAATTTCACCCAGCGCAGTACCGGCGTCTTCCGCCAAACGCGCACCGGCCACCACTTCCGAGGTGGTTTGCTCCATCGAACTCACTGCTTCGTTGGTATCCGCCTGAATGGTCTGCACCAGCGATTCAATACGCTTGGTTGCATTTGACGAGCGTTCCGCGAGGCGCTGCACTTCGTCGGCCACCACCGCGAACCCGCGTCCGGCTTCACCCGCCGAGGCCGCCTGAATCGCTGCGTTCAACGCCAGAATGTTGGTTTGTTCGGAAATGTCATTGATCAGTTCCACGATAGAACCAATTTCCTGCGAGCTTTCGCCCAGCCGTTTGATGCGCTTGGACGTTTCCTGAATCTGATCACGAATGCTGTCCATACCGGCAATCGTCTGACGAACCACACCCGCACCATTTGTTGCGATTTGTACCGAGCGCCGCGCCACCTCCGCCGAGTCGGCAGAGTTGCGTGACACTTGGTCAATACTGGAAGCGATTTCACTGATGCGTCCAGACGCCGAATTGATTTCTTGTGCCTGATGTTCTGCCGCTTCCGCCAGATGCATCGCTGTGGCCTGCGTTTCTTGCGCACTTGATGCCACCTGCACCGATGTGTCGTTGATCGTCGCCACCAGTGTGCGCAACTGCTCCACAGCGAAGTTAATCGAGTCGGCAATGGCGCCGGTCACGTCTTCCGTCACCGTTGCTTTTACCGTCAAATCACCTTCGGCCAACGAACCCATTTCGTCCAGCAGCCGCATGATGGCTTCCTGGTTACGATCATTGAGTTCTTTTGTCGCCTGATAGCGAACCCGCTGTGCGCGATTCAACGACCACAGCAAACCAAAAATCGAAAACAGTGCCAAACCACCCGAAATGATGCTGATCCATGCACCACCAATGATGCTGGTGTCGCGCACTGAACCAAACGAGGTGAACGCTGCAAATAAGCTTTCACTATCGGTGAGCAGCTTGTCCGAGCCAGTGGCCAATGCCGCTGCGGAAGCCTGCGCACCAATGAGTTTTTTGGAATCACCGACAATGGCGTCCAGGTCTTTCTTCATGCCATCCCAAAGGGTGTTGGCCTGATTCAATGGCCCGGTGGCAGCCGCGGCGGTGACCTTGGCCACATCATCATTCCCATTGAGCAGCGCTTTCATCTGCCGGTCGAACGACGCTGCATCACGCCCCAGTGCATCGGCAGCCACTTGGCTACCCTCACCACCGGTTCGCAATTCGGCAATACGTCGCGCCATGGCAGATGAAGTCACCACCTGATTCAATGCGATAAACACTTGTGATGAACTGGCTCCCGCTGATGCCAGACCACGTACTACTTCGTTCAACTGCGCCTGCAACTGCGGTAGTTTCCCAGTGAAGCTATCGGCATGTCCCGCCAGTGCCAGCACAGCCTCTTGCGAAGCCAAGACTTCATCGGCGCGTTTGGACAAAGGCGCCCAGGTTGCAGTCACGGTTTGGATGGGCGCAGCAACATCGGAAAGTTCACCGAAGCGGTCATTCAGCGATTGAATATCCGCGTCAATTTCCCCTTTGGTGGCTTTGAAGACATCAAAAGCCTGTGCCACACCATCCACCGCTTCGCGCCCTTGGTTCGCCAAGCGCTGTGAATTCAACTGCAGCCGTGATGCGGAGGTGCTGGCACCACCAAGACGTGACGCTTTGTTGGTGGAATACAGCGTATTCCCGGCAAACACCACCAATGACAGTGCCAAGACCCATACCCAAGCGGTTGTCCCGATATTGCGTGCTTTACCTGCAGCGGAATCCATCAATGTACTCATCTTTCAACCTCTAAATGGCTAGACCGCCGATCTCATGCGGCGGCTTGGCGAAACTCGGGGGTACGGACCAAACGATCGAAGCTGAATACACCCCAATCATGGCCCTCCATGTGATACGTGCGATCAATGAAGTGCGCGTACTGCCCTTCATCAAACGCGAGTGCAGGCTGTTCCTGCGACTCAACAAAACTGCGTTGCCCAAACAGCTCATCAATGGTGACGGCCACATCACCACCAGGCTGACGCACCACCAGTACACGTTGTTTTTCGTGCAGGATGGTGCGCTCACCTTGCAAAAATTGTTTCAGATCAATGATCGGTAGCAACGTGCCACGCACATTGGCAACACCCAGCATCCACGGCTGCGCACCTGGTACGGGTGTCGGTGTCGGCATCGGCAGAATCTCAAGTACGTCCTCGAAACTCGACGCCAACCGGTAGCGACCAATACGGTACGCCAGACCGCGCCATTGCCCCATCGCATCAAGCCGCTCTGGCAAACCCACCACATGCGCAAGGCTGCGTTGTTCGTAATCAACCAATGCCAGAAACGGCGAAATGCGCGCCAATGCTGCACGCCCTGTTTCTGTGCCCTCATTGATTGAAGGGTGCTGCTGCTCCTGTCCTTGGCTGCTGTAATCACTCATGATCAATGCCCAATCAAGTTGGCAACTTGCTCCAACAAATCGCTCTCGCGCACAGGCTTGACGATGTAAGCCTTCGCGCCTTGTCGCATACCCCATACTCGGTCGGTTTCTTGTGCTTTCGTACTGACGATAAGGATGGGGATATCCCGTGTTTCGGCATCATGCGACAAAGTTCGCGTTGCCTGAAAACCATTCATCCCCGGCAGCACCACGTCCATCAGCACCAGATCCGGTTTTTCCCGACGACACACGGTGATTCCTTCCTCCGCATTGTCTGCCATGAGCACCACATGCCCTTTGCGCTCAAGCATGCGCGCCATCACAGTCGCTTCGGTTGGTGAGTCCTCAATAAGCAAAATACGCGCCATGCCTGCCATACCTCACTCAGACGTTGACAAAGGTATGAATTGCACCCAGCAACTCATCCCGCGTAAAGGGCTTTGTCAAATATTGTTCCGACCCCACAATACGCCCACGCGCCTTGTCAAATAAACCATCTTTTGACGACAACATGATGACCGGCACATTTTTATAGGTTTGATTGTTCTTGATTAATGCACAGGTCTGGTAGCCATCCAATCTCGGCATCATGATGTCAACGAAAATGATCTGCGGTGCATGGTCGGCAATTTTGGAAAGTGCCTCGAACCCATCAGTGGCAGTCACCACGTCACACCCTTCACGCGTGAGCAGGGTTTCTGCGGTTCGGCGGATCGTCCTTGAATCGTCGATGATCATCACCCTCAGTCCATTGAGTTTGCTGCTTGAGTCTTCTTGCTGCACCATCTGATCCTCGTGCGCGACGCCCACATGGCCACTATGCGCTTTTGACCTCTCTTTATCCAAGCATGTGTGCAATGTGTCAAGCGTTGCACCGCAAGAATGGCATTTCTCGGCATTGCCCCTGCTAACATTCCTTGCCCTGACCTTCACAAATGCAATCACCATGCAAACTGGCTCACTTGATGTCGTGGTGGTGATGGATCCCATCGAATCCATCCACATCGCCAAAGATTCGACCTTCGCCATGCTCCTGGAGGCTCAGCGCCGTGGGCATCGCCTGTTTTATGTACGCCCTGGTGGCTTGTCTGTACAGAATGGGCAGGCACAAGCCATGGCCGCCCCGTTGTCTGTCCGCGATACGGCTGGCGATCACTACACCCTAGGCACTTACTCCCTGCTGCATTTTGCCGCCCACCATGTGGTGTTGATGCGCATTGACCCACCGGTGGATGCGAACTACCTGCATGACACCCAAATTCTTGATCTCGCACGTCAGCAAGGCGCTCTGGTTGTGAACCATCCACAAGGGCTGCGTGATTTCAATGAAAAACTGGCGGCCTTACTCTTTCCACAATGCTGCCCACCAACCTTGGTCAGCCGCAACGCCGCTGAACTGAAGGCGTTTGTTGCCGAACACGGGGATGCCGTGCTCAAGCCGCTGGATGGCATGGGAGGCCGGTCGATTTTTCGCGCACATGCGGGTGATGCCAATCTCAATGTCATCCTTGAAACATTGACCGAAGACGGCCACAGCCTTGCCCTTGCCCAACGCTATCTGCCTGAAATCAGCCAAGGCGACAAACGCATCCTGTTGGTTGATGGCCAGCCGGTGGATTACTGTCTGGCGCGTATCCCGCAGGGTGATGAGTTCCGAGGCAATCTGGCAGCCGGTGGGCGCGGTGAAGGCCGCCCCTTGTCCGAACGTGACCGTTGGATTGCCGCACAAGTCGGCCCTGAAATGCGGCGCCGTGGCATGCTGTTTGTCGGGCTGGATGTGATTGGCGATTATCTCACCGAGGTCAATGTCACCAGTCCAACCTGCATCCGCGAACTGGACAAGCAGTTCGGTCTGAATATTGCCGGACAACTCTTTGACTGCATCGAACGCCATCTCGACGGCCGCCTCGACACGCAATGAACAGCAACACCCCTCTGGCCGTTCCACCTGCGGTTCAGATTGGTGAGCCAGAACGGCTGCGCGCCACATTCGTGTTTTCTGTTCTTCTGCATGCGCTGGTCATTCTGGGCATCGGCTTCACCTTGGAAGATGCGGCACCGCTTGTTCCCACACTGGATATCATCCAAACCCGCACCGAAACACCCCTCACCCCGGCGCAAGCGGATTTTCTTGCCCAAGCCAACAACCAAGGTGGCGGCGAACACGAACACAGCAGTCGCCCCAGTGCACCTGATGCGGGATTGCTGCAACACGCCAGCGATGGGCTTGCACCTATGCCATTGCGCGCACAAACACCAGCGCCACAACCACCCCCGCAAGCGCGCGTCATCGCCTCTGCACGCGGTCAAGACAGCCTTGCCCAGCCCCTGCAACATCTTGAGCAGCCATTGAATGATGCCCCCGAAGGGGCAAAGAAAATCGAGCGCGACATTGAAATGGCGCGGCTGGCTGCTGAAATACAGTTGCAATCACAAGAGTACGCCAAGCGTCCAACCCGCAAATTTGTGTCGGCCAGCACCAAAGAATATGCCTGGGCGAATTACCTGCACAGCTGGGTGGAACGTGTTGAACGCGTGGGCAATTTGAATTACCCAGATGAAGCCCGACGCCGCCGGATTGGCGGGGTGGTGGTCATCAGCGTTGGTGTGCGCCGTGACGGCAGCGTGGAAAGCACGCGCATTATCCGTTCCAGTCATGTCCCCATGCTGGATGAAGCCGCGATACGCATCGTCACCCTGGCCGAACCATTCGCGCCCCTGCCAAAAACACAGGAATCCCCCGATATCCTGCACATCACCCGCACCTGGCAATTTCTGCCAGGCGGCAAATTAATCGACCAATAAGCCTGCAACTGGCTGAATCACCTGCCGCAATCACTCGCCTCAATTACTTGGCAGATGCAGCAGATGCACGCCGCAGCGCTTGCTGCTGCACCAAGGTCAAGGCAACATCGTTGCGCAAATACGCTGGCTCCAAATGCTCGGCCGCGATACCTTCACCACGTGCCAAGGCCGCTGCCCCCCAACGCGCCACATCCGATGCACGCGGCAATGCCTGGGCATCCACCGTCTGCAGACACCCTGCCAGGCGCGCCTGCAAAGCAGCATCTTGCGCCGCAAACCCAGTTCCTACGCCATACCAGCCCGTACCCTCAGGAAGCGGGGCATTCTCCGGCTTGATGACACACTCAGCCGCCACTGCCTGCATGCCTTGCGACGTCCGCAAAAATTGCCCCAGATACACCTCACCCATTCGCGCATCAATGGCAGCGATGATGTTTTGCTCGGATGCATCAGCAGTATCTGCACGCATCGCCAATGCAGCCAGGGTCGATACCGGCAGCACGGGAAGATCCAGTGCTAAAGCGATTCCTTGTGCCACCGCCACCGCAAGCCGCACACCGGTAAACGCCCCCGGCCCACGACCAACAGCAATCCCGTTGAGCTGGCTGCGCACCAGCCCCGCCTCCGACAGCAAGGCCTCTGCCCACGGCAATACCAGTTCCGCATGCCGTCGTGGCGCAATGTCAAAGCGCTCCCGCACCTCGCCATTCACATAGAGGGCGACAGAGCAGGCTTCGGTTGCAGTTTCAAAAGCGAGTAGATTCATCGGTCAATTATCAGCGAAGAAAGCCTGCACATCGGCAAGCTGCCGCGTGATGGGGAACGGTGAAAGTGAATCAAGAAAGGTTTTGCCATAGCTTTTCCCCAGCAAACGCGGGTCACACAGCAGCAAGACACCGCGGTCTGTTTCTGTGCGGATCAAGCGCCCAGCACCTTGCTTCAGTGCAATCGCTGCCTGCGGCAATTGCTCATCGCGGAAGGGGTTGCCACCCGCACGGCGAATCGCCTCCAGTCGCGCCTCAAAAACAGGGTCATCGGGGGCAGCAAACGGGAGTTTATCAATCACCACCACACTGAGCGCATCGCCTGCAACGTCCACACCTTCACGGAAACTGGCCGTTCCAAGCAATACGCCATTGCCGGATTCACGGAAGCGTTGCAGCAAAACATGCCGAGGTTCGGTACCTTGAATAAACAACGGCCAGGGTGCATCACGCAGTAATTCGGCCATTTCACGCAATGCGCGGTGCGAGGCGAACAACAAAAACGCCCGCCCTGCCGATGCCTGCAGTACCGGAAAAATTGCATCGCGCAATGCCAGACTGTAATCACGCGACGCGGGTTCTGGCAACGCTTTAGGCAAGTAGCACAGCGTTTGTTGCTGCCAGTTGAACGGACTGGGTTCGATCAACTCATGTGCATCATCAATCCCAAGCCGCTGTGCCACATGCGAAAACCGACCAGCAACCGTCAATGTGGCCGATGTAAATACCCATGCCGCATTGCTGTACTCACGATGCGCACGCAATGGCGCCGCCACATCCAACGGCGTGCGCTGCAAACGGAAGCCGCGCGGCGTCAACTCATACCAATGCACGGTATGACTGCCGATCAGACGCTCGCTGACAGGCGCCTCTGCTGCCGATTCGGGGACTTTGCCCAGCCAGCGCTGCAAACGCGCCAATTGTTCTTGCGCACGTGCATGGCACGCATCCAGGCCT
This sequence comes from uncultured Thermomonas sp., assembly GCA_964481865.1. Lineage (GTDB taxonomy): Bacteria > Pseudomonadota > Gammaproteobacteria > Xanthomonadales > Xanthomonadaceae > Thermomonas. The sequence continues at coordinate 9,907 of CAYZUG010000029.1, forward strand.
TGCGCTGCCTCTCGCAAAGGCTCAAGAACAGCATGCAATGTATGTAAGGCATCATCCAGCTGCATACACGCCGCAGCCACCGCCTCGCCGCTCATTGCTTGTCGCGCCGTGCCACGCAACGGCAACCCTTCCATCGCCACCCGCAGCCCACGTGCTGCCGCTTCCAAAGCCTGTGCTGGTGCTTGCGTCACCGCCAGCGCACCGGTGACCGCTTTGCTTTCTTCCAGCACATCGCGTGCCAGTTCGACAATCGGGCGCGCACTCAGCCCTTCACCAAAAAACTGCGCCGCCAGCTCGGGAAGCTGATGCGCCTCATCAATGATGAACGCCTGCGCCCCCGGCAGAATCTCGCCAAAGCCCTCTTGCTTCAATGCTAAATCCGCCAGCAGCAGGTGATGATTGACCACCACCACATCCGCTGCCTGCGCACGTTGCCGTGCCTGCGCAACAAAGCAATCACTCCAAAATGGGCAATCACTACCAAGGCAGTTATCTGCAGTGGATGTTATCAATGGCAGCAGCGGGGAATCTTCCGGCAAGGATTCCAACTCGGCCAAATCACCGGTGCGCGTGCGCTCACTCCAAGCCACCACACGCTGAAACTGCGACACCTGCTCACGGCTCTGAAATCGTGGACTGCCCTTGGCCTGCTCCATTCGGTAATGGCATAGATAATTGGCACGCCCCTTCAGCAATGCCGTTTTCAGACCCACCCCAAGTGCTTGCCGCACACGCGGCAAGTCACGCAGATACAACTGATCCTGCAAAGCGCGGGTGCCCGTACTGATGATGGTTTTCATACCTGACAACAGAGCAGGCACAAGGTAAGCAAAGGTCTTGCCTGTTCCGGTGCCTGCTTCCGCCAGCAACACGCCACGGCTTGCAAATGTCTGGGCAACAGCCACCGCCAAACGCTGTTGTGCCGGGCGCGGGGTAAAACCGGCCACCACGTCCGACAGTGCACCTTGTTCGTTCAGGGCAGCGTGTACCGCGTGCTCCAGACGGCTGTTTGATTGAGCACTCATGGCACAGGTTGCGACGATGGTGAGGTTGCTGGCGGTGGGTTTCCTGATGAGGTGCCATAGGCATTGCCACCGCCAAAAAAGTTCCGAATGGCCTCACCGGCGCGCTGTAACGAATTCAACGCCCCGCCTTCCCCCTCAGGGGCGACAGGGTTGCCGAATTCGTCGTATTCCAGAGGCTGTGGATATTGGCAGGGCACATACTCAGGCCCGCGACCTGCCACAAATGGGAATTGCCGCGCCCCCGGGCAACCTTCATCCGTACTTTGCCCATCCAGTACCCATAACCAGTCGATATCGTCATTCGGCAGGCGCAACGTGGCGCTGGGAAGATGCGTAAAAATATCCGCCCAAATCCGCATCCCCCCTGTTGCACCAAACAAACCCGTTGGCTTGTTGTCATCGTTGCCAACCCAGATCACCGCCAAATGATCGCCGGTATAACCAGCAAACCAACTATCACGCCCATCATTGCTGGTCCCTGTTTTCCCTGCGGGCGCTAAACGCCCCAAACCACTGCTTAATAATGCACGCCCGGTTCCCGAGGTCACTGCATATTGCAAGGCATGGCTGGTCAGCCGCGCTGCCACAGAATCGCCTTTTTGCGCAGGCGCAGGGGTTTTGTCATAACGCTTCAACGCCACGCCATTGGCATCCAACACACCACGCACCGCGTGCAACGGCTGGATTTCACCCCCCGAGGCAAGAAACTGATACAGCTGCGCCATGCCATAAGGGCTTTGATCCACTGCTCCAAGAATCAACGAGGGCTGCGGCGTGGCCTCAATACCTGCCAATGTTTTCAGCAGTGCGGAAAGCCGTTGCGGCTGAACGTCCATGCCCAAACGCACGGTGGCTTGGTTATAGCTATGCGCCAAGGCGTCGATCAGCGGCACAACGCCATGACTACGCCTGTCCGAGTTACCCGGCGTCCACTGTCGCCCCTTGCCCAGCCCTACCGACACTGGCTCATCACTGATCGGGCTGGCAAGCGTCCACTGCCCGGGCTGTGCCAAAGCCAACAGATAGACGTAGGGTTTGAGCAATGAACCGACGGGCCGCCGTGCGTCAATGGCACGGTTGAAACCCGGTTCGGTGACATCACGGCTCCCCACCACGGCCAGCACATCACCGTTATGCGTATCAGTCACCACCAGACCCGCCTGCAGCTCAGGGCGTGACTTATGCGCCAATGCCTTCAATGTGCGTTCCACTGCCGCTTCTGCCGCAGCCTGCGCAGTGGGTGACATCCCCGTCATCACCGTCAACCCCGCACCCGTCAGTTGTTCCACGGGGTAGTCCTGCGCCAATTGTTTGCGCAGCAGATCCACATAGGCCGGATAGCGGTTGGCAGCCAGATTGCCCGCCCCTGTAGTCACCCCCAAGGGCGCTTTGCGGGCGCGCAGGTATTCCGCCTCATCAATCAGCCCGGTGTCATGCATTTGTTTCAGAACAAAATCACGACGCTCCAACGCACGTTCCGGATTGCGGCGCGGGTGATACCACGATGGCCCTTTCACCATGCCGATCAACAAAGCAATCTGCTCGGTGGAAAGTTCCTGCAGTTCTTTGCCAAACCAGTATTCAGACGCCGCCGCCACGCCACGAATGGCTTGCGCACCGCGCTGCCCCAAATCCACCTGGTTGAAATATGCCTCCAGAATGACCCGCTTTTCGTAGCGTGCCTCCAACAACAAGGCAAACAGGATTTCCTTGAACTTGCGTCGCAATGTCTGTTCTTTGCCAATGCCCAACAAGCCACTGCGTGCCAATTGCTGGGTCAAGGTACTGGCGCCCTGACGCGACTCACCCGCTGACTTCATATTGACGAATAGCGCACGCAAAATACCGCTGAAATCAATACCGATATGTCGGTTGAAATCGCGGTCCTCCACCGCCTGCAAGCCTGTCACCATCAGCTCGGGAACTTCCTCGATACTGACAAGGCGACGTTCTTCCTGATTCTGTCCATACAACGTGGCGATGCGCGCAGGATCAAGGCGCACGCTGCGCAGCGCCCGCTTCTTCTCCGTATCACGCAAGGAGGCGACCTGCCCACCGGAGAGCACCACCTCCAACTGCATGGGTGCCACCCGGCCATCGACATCGTAATAGCCACGGTTGGAAATCTGCCAGCGCGCACCATTTCGACGATACGTGCCGGCTCGTCCACCGTCTTCATCACGATAGGAAGCGGCATCAAGCTCCGCCTTCAAAGTGCTGGCATCCATCGCCAAACCGGTTCGCAGCAGCAGAGGCCGTGCATACACGCGGGTTGGCTCCTGCCAGCGCAGTTTGCCGAAACGCTGCTCCACCTCATGATTGAGATAGATCACATACGGAATCAGAAAGCCAAGCAGCAACGCCAAGCCTGCCAGTGCAACCAACACCAGACGCTGCTGCCAACTGCGCCCACCACCAGTGTCATCGTCGTAGTCTTTTTCGTGCAATGGCGTGTCTTCGTCTTGAATACGGGGCATGTGCTGAGTGTTGGGTCGCTGGATGCGACAATAGGACGGAGATGAGTCTAACGCAGCCTGCGCTGACTCTCGCTTCGGGTTATTCCTTGTTCTTGTGCAGGAGTTCAGATAAATGGCGGTTGCCGACGATATGCGCTTTTGGTGCTTGCGTGCCACCGGCTTGTGCCGACGTGGTTTAAGCAGCCTGCGCACACGCGGTCTGCGTGCTACGTGGCAACGCCTGAAACTGCAGTTTCAACGCAGCCAGCCCAACCGTGATGCGCTTTATCTTCCTGCGGCACAACCTTTTTCCGCATTTGCCATCGGCACGTCAACGGCACCACGTGCCAGCATCATCATCCCGATTTACGGTGCGCTGCCGCATACCATCGCCTGCTTGCGCGCAATTGCCGCACATCCACCGCAGACGCCCTTTGAAGTCATCGTGGTGGATGATGCCTCGCCGGATGATTCACTGGCCACCTTGCAGCACGTTCAGGGGATTCGCCTGCATGCACGCGGGCAAAATGGCGGCTTTATCGCTGCCTGCAATGACGGAGCAGCATTGGCACAAGGGGAGTTCCTGGTCTTCCTGAATAACGACACCATTCCCCAACCCGGCTGGCTGGATGCGTTGTTGGACACATTCACGACACACCCCCGTATTGGGCTGGTGGGTGCAAAGCTGGTCTATCCCGATGGCCGCCTGCAGGAAGCCGGCGGCGTGATTTTTGCTGACGCCAGCGCGTGGAACTACGGCCGTTTTGAATCTCCAAACCACTGCCGCTATACCTATGTTCGTGATGCGGATTACCTCAGTGGCGCCGCCATCGCCCTGCCGAGGAAGCTTTTTGCCGAACTCGGCGGTTTCGACACACGGTACACCCCTGCCTATTACGAAGATGCCGATCTGGCATTCGCCATACGTCATCACGGGCTGCGCACGGTTTACCAGCCTGCGTCGGTTGTTGTGCATGACGAAGGCACCAGTGGCGGCACACAACTTTTCAGTGGCCCGAAGGCGGCACAAGTCCGCAATCAGCATGTGTTTTTTGAAAAGTGGCGCACTGTCCTGTCATCGCAGCCTGCTGCAAACACAGTGCCCAGCCCTGCACTCTTGCATCAACATACGCATCAGGTATTGCTGATCGACGCCTTCACCCCACAACCAGACCGCGACTCGGCCTCGGTTCGCCTTGTTGAACTGATGCGCCTGCTGATTGAAGAAGGTGCGCATGTGGTGTTTCTTCCCGCCAACCGCAACGCATCCGCCCATTACACGCAAGCGCTGCAACAAATGGGGGTGGAATGCTGGCACGCCCCCGATGCCACCAGCCTGCCGCACTGGTTGCGCGAACACGGCGCACGTTTCAGTACGGTCATGGTCAGCCGTCACTACATTGCGCACACCTGCATGCCGCTGATTCGCCAGTACGCACCCCAAGCCAAACTGATTTTCGACACGGTGGATTTGCACTATCTCCGCGAGCAGCGGGCTGCGGAACTGGCGCAGGATGCCAGCGCACAACGTGCTGCCATGCATACCCGATCACAAGAACTTCACTTGATTCAGCATGCCGATCTCACCTTGGTGGTCAGTGCAACCGAGCAGAACTTACTCAGCCATGACGCACCGCATGCCAACGTCGCGGTTTTATCCAATCTGCACCGACTTGCAGCACCTGGCCCGGCCTTTGCCCAACGACACGATTTGCTCTTTGTCGGCGGCTTTCGTCATCCACCCAATGTTGATGCAGTGATCTGGTTTGCCACCAACGTCTTTCCCTTGTTACGTGCGCAATTGCCAACACTTCGTTTCCACTGCATTGGGGGTGATATTCCCGAACACGTGGCCGCGCTTGCTCAGCAACCAGGCATCCATTTGCATGGGTATATCCCCGACCTGCAGCCATGGCTGGATGGCTGTCGTGTATCCATCGCGCCGTTACGTTTTGGTGCTGGTGTGAAAGGAAAAATCAACCAAGCCATGGCACATGGCCTGCCCGTTGTGGCCACCCATTGTGCTGCCGAAGGAATGCATCTGACACATGCGCACGATGTGCTGCTTGCCGATACTGCCAGCGACTTTGCACAAGCGATTTTGCGTGTGTATCACGATGCAGACCTCTGGCAACAGCTTGCCGAAGGCGGACGCCGCAATATCCATACGCATTTTTCACCCGATGCCGTCCGTGACACGGTTCGCAGCATGTTTCTGCCCTAAGCAGATCACCTTCAGCCTGCCGCCTTCAGCGCATCAGGCGCGACGCGCCGACTCCACACCCGGCAATGCCTCCAGACGCCCCAACAGCAAGCCCAGCTGTTCGTAATCGGACACCTTGCTGCGCAATTGCACACGAATGTGCCCCTGCGCATTGCGCTGTTGTTCCGAGTGCATATTCAGCACATGCACGTTCAACTGCGCCAGCAACGTGGTGATGTCTTTCAACAACCATTTGCGGTCAACGGCATCCACTTGAATCACAACCTCCTGGCTGCTGCTGCGTGCACCCCACTCCACCGGCAAGACGCGCGCGGGTTCTTCCGAGGCAAGCCGCAAAAATGAAGCACAGTCGGGACGATGCACACTGACGCCACGTGCCCGTGTGAGATAACCCACCACGGGTTCACCCGGCAACGGCTGACAACAACGCGCCACTTGCGCCAACAGGTTGTCCACCCCTTGCACCGTCACCGTTCCCGCACCAGCAGAGGTGGGCGGAGTGAATGCCTTGCTGGGTGCGCTGCTGCCGACGGCAGGCGCGGGTGTTTGCTCTGCCTTTTCCAGCTCCAGCAAGGCGCGACCCACTTGGTTTGGCCCCACATCCCCCAAGGCCACCAGCACCAGAAGATCATCCACCGTCTGCGCGTTGAATCTCGCGATCACCGGTTCCAGATCAGCATGCAGCAAGCCCATGCGGCGCAGGTCACGATCCAGCAACTCGCGTCCTTCGCGCAGATTGTGCTCGCGGTCGAGTTTGTTGAACCACGCCCGCACCTTGTTGCGTGAGCGGCTGCTGACCAAAAACCCTGCACTGGGCTGAAGCCAATCGCGGCGCGGCTCGGCTTCTTTCCCAGTCAGAATCTCCACGCGCTGCCCCGTGCGCAGGGCATAGGTTAGCGGCACGATGCGGCCATCCACCTTGGCTCCTCGGCAACGATGCCCCACCATGCTGTGAATGGTGTAAGCAAAATCCAGAACCGTGCCACCTTGCGGCAAGTCAATGACTTCGCCCTTTGGTGTCAGTGCGTACACCCGGTCTTCAACAAGGTCGCTATCAATATCTTGTAATGGGCTAGCTTCGCCCTCGCTGGCTGCATCCGCTGCCTGCTCAAGCAATTTGCGCATCCATGCAATGCGCTTGTCCATCGCCGCCCCACCCGCACTGCCACCTTCCTTATAGCGCCAGTGCGCCGCCACGCCCAATTCGGATTGCGCATGCATATCCCGGGTACGAATTTGCACCTCAACGGTTTTCCCTTCCGGGCCAATCACTGCGGTATGCAATGAGCTGTAGCCGTTGGGTTTCGGGCGGGCAATGTAATCGTCGAACTCGCTGGGAATCGGCACCCATTGCGCATGCACCAATCCCAATACCGCATAACAGGTGGGAATATCGTCCACCAGTACACGCAATGCACGCAGGTCATACAACTCATCAATTGGCAGCGATTTGCGCTGCATTTTTTTCCAGATGCTGTAGATGTGCTTCGAGCGACCGGCCACATCGGCTTGCACGCCTTGTTGTTCCAGCACCTTGCGCAACTGTGTTTTCACCAGTTCGATATAGCGCTCACGGGCTGTACGGCTTCCATCCAGAGATTGCGCAATACGCAAATACTCTTCGGTTTGAAGGCCACGAAACGAGAGGTCTTCCAGCTCCCATTTCAACTGCCAGATCCCCAGCCGATTGGCCAGCGGCGCATGGATATCACGGGTCATCTGTGCCAAGGCACGCTGCTCAGCCAATGGCAACCGCCATGCGGCGCGCATGCGTGACAACTGCCGCGCCAACACAATCGGCACCACGCGCAAATCACGCACAAGAGCCAGCAATAAGCGACGCATATTCTCCGGGTTGCGGCCGCCACCATGGCTGCGATGCAAGGCCCACACACGGCTTGCCGCACGTTGCCCTTCCAGCAGCACATGCAGGCGCTCGGGCACAGCGATATCGGCCTTGGCAGCCAATGCTTCCACATCCACCAAGGCATCCAGCAATGTTGCCGCCAACACCTCCTGATCCGCGTTCAAGCCCGCCAGAATCGACAGCGTATCGGCCAGCACATCGGCACGGTCACGCATTGCCACACCTGCCGTCGCCTGTTCGCACCAGAACGCGGCGAGTTCTTCCGGCAGCGCCTGCTTGGGCAGGCGTGCCAAGGCATCGGCATAAGAAATTGTGGCAATCACGGTACTGGACATGGTGCGGGGGTCTTCAAACTGGGGCACAAACAGATACAGCCTAGCGTATCCTGCATATCGCTTGCGAACGTATTGCTTTTTGTCATGCGGTTACGACTAAACTGGCATGTTCATCCGTTCTGGAGCTATGTCATGCGTTTCCCTCAGGCCTTTTTTGCGCTTGTCCTTGCCGCCGTGCCGCTCTTTGTCTCTGCTCAAGACAACAAGCCACTTGAGCAACAAATGACCACGCAAGAGTTTCAGGCAGCAGGCTTGAACAAACTCAGCGAGTCAGAACTGGCCACACTCAATCGCTGGCTGGGGCGGCATATCCAAGAACAAACACAAACCCAGGTTGCCGAAGCGATTGCCAAGGTCACCGAAGAGGCGCGTGAAGAAGGCCGTCAGGAAGTGGTGCGTAAAAACCGAGGCTTCTTCCACTTCGGCACAGAAGAACCAATTGAAGCACGCATCCAAGGTGAATTTGCGGGCTTTGCTTCTGGGCGAAAGTATCAGCTTGATAATGACCAGCAATGGGAACAAATCGATTCAACACGCCTTGAAGGCGTACGCAAAACGAACCCAAAGGTCAGCATCAAACCCGGCATCATGGGGGTTTGGTGGATGAAAATCGAAAACTACAACACGCAAGCCAAAGTGCGTCGCATCAAGTAAGCGCACGTATTTTCTGCAGGCGTGTTGCCAGACGTTTGGGTGACACGCCGCCTTTCGCTCCAAGCTCCTGGGCAAACAGCGATACCCGCAGCTCCTCCAGCTCCCAACGCAGCGCTATCACTTCTGGATGCGTATTGTCGGCCAGCAGCAGCGCATCCTGAAACGGTTTGATCTCCAGCATCCGCGCCTGATCACGCACAGGATCACGCTGTGCGCGTTCGCCACGCAGTGCCAAAGCTTTCAGCCAGCGCGGGTATTCGGCCAGCGCCTCTGCCGGGGTATCGCGTAAAAAACCGGGAGCCGTCAATGCATCCAGCTGCGCCTGCATATCATCCAGATTGGCACGCGCCCAGCCCATCAATTTTGACTCCAGTTTGGCGCGTACTTGTGCCACCAGCCCCAAAATCGTTTCAGCTTGATGCAGCCGCTGCATGGCTTCCGCAAACAATGCCTTGCTCACAGCCTCACGCCGCTGCGCAAAAGTCTCCGCATCGCGTACTTCCAGTAGCCCTGCATCTGTCAGCGCAACAAACGCGCCATCCACCAGATCGGCACGCAGGCGATCTGCATCTTTCAGGCCGTCCTTGCGCGGTGCTGCGGATTCAATAGCGGCGTACAGCAAGGAAATCTTTGGCTGTACCGGCAGTTGCTTGCGTGCCTGTTTGCATTTATCTGCCAATGCGATGGTCAGCAGCCGACGCACCCCCTGCGGGTGTAACCGCTGGGCAACATCACGCTGGGCGTGCAATGCCAGCGACACCTCATCACCATCATCCTGCAACGCGGGATACGCAGGCACGCCACCCGCGCCCGGCACACTGACCGGCACCGGCTGTTGCGGAAAATCACGCAAGCCGCGCTGTTCCATGCCCTTTGCTGCATGCCGCGCAAATGCCGCTGCGGCACGCGCACCAAATTGCAGGCGCAGCGCCTCAAGATCACGCGACTCCGCCAACACCCGCTTGCCCTCCAGCAACCGCAAATTGGCACGCAAATGTGGCTCCAAGGTGGAGGCATCAAAATCGGTTGCCGCCACCTCCACGCCAGTGAGCTTTTTCAGGAAGCGTGCCAGCGCACCTTCCATGCTGTCGGCTTCTGCCTGCGGATGTGCTTCTGCAAATGCACGGGCAAAATCCGGAGCAGGCACAAAATTACGCCGCTGCGCCTTCGGTAAGGTCTTAATCAGCGCCGTTGCGCGCTCTTCCACAAACCCCGGTGCCAACCACGAAAGCCGCGCCGCATCCAATGCCGCCAGCAGATGCAGCGGCACCGCCACCGTCATGCCATCGTCAACCGCACCCGGGTCGAAACGGTAGTGCACCGCCAAGCGCGCATCACCCAACGTGAGATACGCAGGGAAGCGCGCCGCATCGGTTTGATCCGCCACCAGCAATTCATCCCGACTCCATTCCAGTGCGGCTTTTTCTTCCTTGGCAAGTTTGCCAAACCATGCATCCAATGCCTGCGTGTTATGCACATGCGGTGGCAGGCGATCCAGATACCAACGTGCCTGCCAATCGTCATCCACCACCAAGCCCACACGGCGCTGCTTGGCTTCTTCCTGTTTCGCCAGCTCCAGCGTGCGCAGATTGCGGGCAACAAAGCTGCTGCGGGTATTGATCTCGCCAGTCAGCAGTGCATCACGCACGAAAATGTTGCGGCTTTCTTCGGGGAACAGCGCCCCGTAATGCACCGGTTTTTTGGGCGCGAGCACCAAACCAAACAGGGAAATCTGCTCGCTCCCCAACACACGCCCCTGCGCACGCGACCACTGTGGATCATGGTGACGACGTGCCAGCAAATGCGGCAATTCATTGATCGCCCAATCTGGCTCAATACCGGCATTGGTCATCGCCCAGACCTTTTCGGTATCCAGCAAATTGGCAGACAACACCCACGGCGGTGGCTTGCTGACCAATTTAGAACCGGGAAACAGCTGAAACTTGCGCCCACGCGGGCCGTCATAAACACCGCGATCACCACGATGCCCAAGCGACGTGGGTAAGCCTGCAATCAATGCACGATGCAGCGCCGCGTAATCGTGCCCACTCTCAGGCGTTGGGGGCGCATGGGGCGCCGGGAACAAGGTGTCGCACAGCAGCTTCAACTGCCGATGCAGTTCCCACCATTCACGCAACCGCAAAAAACCAAGAAAGTGCTTGTCCGCCCATTTACGCAACTGCGACTGCGTCAAGTCTTCATGTGCCGTGCGATACGCCTGCCAAAGATTCAGAATGCCCACAAATTCGGATTTGCCATCGGCAAACTGCGCATGCGCGGTATCGGCAGCAGCACGCGCATCCGCAGGGCGCTCGCGTGGATCTTGCACGCCGAGGAAGCTGGCAATCACCAACACTTCACGCAGCACACGGTGTTTCTGTGCCGCCACCAGCATGCGCGAAAGCTTCACATCCACTGGCAGTTTGGCCATCGTCTTGCCAATCGCGGTCAACTTGCGTTGCCCATCCACCGCGCCCAGTTCCGCCAACTGCTGCCAGCCATCGGCAACCGCACGCGAATCCGGCGCCTCCAGAAATGGAAAGCGATCAATCTCACCCAAACCCAATGCCAGCATGCGCAGAATCACCCCAGCCAGCGATGCACGGCGGATTTCCGGATCGGTGAATTCAGCACGGGCGGCAAACTCTGCTTCGGAATACAGGCGAAAGCACACACCCGGCGCAATACGTCCACAGCGACCTGCACGCTGGTTGGCGCTGGCCTGCGAAATCGCTTCGATATGCAAGCGATCCAACTTTTGCCGCGGGCTGTAGCGCTTCACCCGCGCCTCACCCGGATCAACCACATAGTGAATGCGCGGCACGGTCAGCGAAGTTTCCGCCACATTGGTCGCCAGCACGATGCGCCGCTTCGCGCCAGGATGAAACACCCGATCCTGATCCTTTGCCGACAGCCGCGCATACAGCGGCAGCACTTCGGTATGCCGGTATTTGCGCTTTTCCAGCGCCTGATGCGCATCACGAATTTCGCGTTCGCCGGGCAGGAAAATCAGCACATCGCCCATGCCCTTTTCCCGCTGAATTTCGTCACAGGCAGCAACGATGCCGTCCAGCAGCGTGCGCTCACCCGCGTCCTCGCCATCCCCCTCCAGGGCGCGATAACGCACCTCCACCGGGTAGCCACGCCCTTCCACATTCACCACTGGCGCATTGCCAAAATGTTCGGAAAACCGGGCGGTATCAATGGTGGCAGAGGTGACGATCAACTTCAGATCAGGGCGACGCGGCAGCAGTTGTTTGAGATACCCCAACAGAAAGTCGATATTGAGACTGCGCTCGTGCGCTTCGTCGATGATCAACGTGTCGTATTTCGACAACCAACGGTCGTTCTGGATTTCCGCCAGCAAAATGCCATCGGTCATGAACTTAACGGCGGTTTGCTCGCTGACTGCATCATTGAAGCGCACCTGATAGCCCACCGCACCGCCCAGCGGCACTGCCAGTTCCTCAGCGACACGACGCGCCACCGAGCGCGCCGCAATCCGGCGCGGCTGCGTGCAACCAATCATCCCCGCCGCACCACGCCCAGCCGCCAGACACAGCTTGGGCAATTGCGTGGTCTTCCCGCTGCCAGTTTCACCCGCCACCACCACCACCTGATGCTTACGCATCAGCGCCACCAAAGTCTCGGCCTGTGTGGCAATGGGCAGGGTGGCGTCCACCTCGGCCTGCGGCAATTGCATCGCCCGCTGCTGACGCTGCGTCACCGACTGCAGCAGCGCCTGCACACACCCATCGCGCAGCCCGGTGTCGTCGGGTGCGCTATTCCAGCGCTTCCATAACCCAAGCAAACGCCCACGATCCCGCGTCAGCGCCGCATCAAGCCAGCGTCTTGCCTGCTGTGGGGATTGCACAGCATCAACCTTGAAAGGTGAATTCATCGGAACCATCTATGAGATGCAATACTTATTTCAACATCGGTGTCAGGCACAACGCGTATATTGTCGCTGTTAGCACCCCCTTTCGTACAAAGGAGTTTCAAATGGCCAATAGCAAACCCGCTAAATCCAAAGCCCCCGCTGGAAAAGCAACGGCAATTGATATCGGTATCAAGCCCGCTGATCGCGCTGCAATTGCCAAGGCGTTATCGCATTTTCTCGCAGACAGCTACACCCTTTATCTGAAAACGCATAACTTCCATTGGAATGTGACCGGGCCGATGTTCAATGCCCTGCACACCATGTTTGAAACCCAATACACCGAGCAGTGGACGGCACTGGACGACATTGCCGAACGCATCCGTGCTTTGGGTTTCCACGCCCCGGGCAGCTACGCCGAATTCGCCAAACTCAGCTCCATTCCTGAAGCTGCCGGCATGGATGAAGCGCCGACATGGCATGCCATGGTGGAGCAGCTGGTAGAAGGCAACGAAGCCGTGTGCCGTACTGCACGTCAGGCATTGGAAATTGCTGGCGATGCCGACGATGCACCGTCCGAAGACCTGCTGACCCAGCGCCTGCAAACTCACGAAAAGTACGCGTGGATGCTGCGTTCGCTGCTGCAATAAAGTTGTGTTGCGTCGCGTGTCGCCCCTCACCCGGCGCTGCGCGCCACCCTCTCCCCGCACGCGGGGCGAGGGGAAAAGCTCTCCCTTCTCCCAACCTGCGGGGCGAGGGGAAAAGCCCTCCCTTCTCCCAACCTGCGGGGCGAGGGGAAAAGCTCTCCCTTCTCCCAACCTGCGGGGCGAGGGGAAAAGCCCTCCCTTCTCCCAACCTGCGGGGCGAGGGGAAAGCCCTCCCTTCTCCCA
>CAYZUG010000029.1:23334-29272 GCA_964481865.1 uncultured Thermomonas sp.
CCTGCGGGGCGAGGGGAAAGCCCTCCCTTCTCCCAACCTGCGGGGCGAGGGGAAAAGCCCTCCCTTCTCCCCGTTGACGGGGAGAAGGTGCCCGAAGGGCGGATGAGGGGCAACCAACAGCACTTGCCCTAAACTACCGCAATGCACATCGGCCCCTACCGCATCGAACCCAAGGTCATTCTCGCGCCCATGGCCGGGGTCACCGACAAACCCTTCCGGCTGCTGTGCAAACAGCTCGGTGCGGGCTTGGCGGTCTCCGAGATGACCATCTCCGACCCGCGCTTCTGGAACACCAAAAAATCGCGCACACGCATGGATCATCGCGGTGAACCCGCCCCCATCAGCGTGCAAATTGCTGGCACCGACCCCACAGCACTGGCCGAAGCCGCACGCTACAACGTCGATCATGGCGCACAGATCATCGACATCAACATGGGCTGCCCTGCCAAGAAGGTCTGCAATGTCCTGGCTGGCAGCGCCTTGATGCGCGACCCGCAACTGGTAGCGCGCATCGTCTCTGCCGTGGTGCAAGCCGTCAATGTGCCAGTTACATTGAAAATTCGCACCGGCTGGAATGCCGAGCACAAGAACGCCCCGGCCATCGCACACATCGCTGAAGACGCTGGCATTGCCGCACTGGCCATTCACGGGCGCACCCGTGACCAGCACTACACCGGGCAGGCCGAATACGACACGATCGCCGAGGTGAAATCCCGCTTGCGCATTCCAGTAATTGCCAACGGCGATATCGACAGCCCACAAAAAGCCGCTTGCGTACTGGCGCAGACCGGCTGCGATGCCGTCATGATTGGCCGCGCCGCACAAGGCCGCCCTTGGCTGTTTCAGCAGATTGCCCACTATCTCGCTACGGGTGCGTTATTACCCGATCCAACACAGGCGCAGGTGCGCGATATTTTGCTGGGGCATTTGCACGCCTTGCATGCCTTCTATGGTGAAGAAATGGGCGTCCGCATCGCCCGCAAACACTTGGGTTGGTATGCCAAAGACCGCCCAGAAAACGCCAGTTTCCGCGCCGTGGTCAATCAAGCACAAACCGCCGAAACACAGATCCGCTTGACCACGCATTATTTCGACGCACTGGCTGCCGGTCTTGCCCCCAAACTGCCGCAAGCGGCTTAACACGCGCACAACATCGCAGCACCTCCGTCATGCAAATGGTGCACAGCGCCGTCGTTCGCTGTATCATTCGCGCCATCTTTTCATCCGAATACAGGGATATAAGCCATGTCCAGCTATCTCTTTACTTCCGAATCGGTCTCTGAAGGCCATCCGGACAAGGTTGCCGACCAGATCTCCGATGCGGTACTGGACGCAATCCTCGCCCAAGACAAGCACGCCCGTGTGGCCTGCGAAACCTTGGTAAAAACGGGCGCTGCCATTGTTGCCGGTGAAGTCACCACGTCCGCTTGGGTGGATATCGAAGCACTGGCACGCAAGGTCATCACCGACATCGGCTATGACAACTCCGATGTTGGTTTCGACGGCAACACCTGCGCCATCATCAATATGCTTGGCAAGCAATCACCGGATATCAACCAAGGCGTTGATCGCAAGAAGCCAGAAGATCAAGGTGCAGGCGACCAAGGCCTGATGTTCGGCTTTGCCTGCAATGAAACCCCAGACCTGATGCCTGCCCCGCTGTTTTATAGCCACCGCTTGGTAGAACAGCAGGCCAAAGTCCGCAAAGCCGGTAAATTGAAATGGCTGCGCCCGGATGCCAAGTCGCAGGTCACCCTGCGTTACGACGGCAACAAAGTGCTTGGCCTCGACGCCGTGGTGCTGTCCACCCAGCACGACCCGGACATCAAACAGAAGGATTTGATCGAAGCTGTGCGCGCGCACATCCTCGCCCCGGTACTGCCGAAGAAGTGGCTGGATGCACTGCCGAAAAACAAAGTGCACATCAACCCGACCGGCAAGTTTGTGATTGGTGGGCCAGTGGGCGACTGCGGCCTGACCGGCCGCAAAATCATCGTGGACACCTACGGCGGCATGGCTCGCCATGGCGGCGGCGCGTTCTCCGGCAAAGACCCATCAAAAGTGGATCGCAGCGCGGCTTATGCGGGCCGCTATGTGGCGAAGAACATCGTGGCTGCAGGCCTGGCCGATAAGTGCGAAGTGCAAGTCAGCTACGCCATTGGCGTGGCACAGCCCACTTCCATTTCGGTCACCACCTTCGGTACCGGCAAGGTTGGTGATGACATCATCGAAAAACTGATCCGCGCCCACTTCGACCTGCGCCCGTATGCCATCACCCGCATGCTGGATCTGGAACACCCGATCTATCAGCCCACCGCCAGCTATGGTCACTTTGGTCGCAAGCCCAAGGAAATCACCTACACCAACAGCGAAGGCAAGAAGCAAAAAGCCACCACGTTCTCCTGGGAAAAGACCGACAAGGCCGACGTCCTGAAGAAAGCAGCCAAGCTGAAGTAAAAGCAGCCCCTCACCCGGCGCTGCGCGCCACCCTCTCCCCGTAAACGGGGCGAGGGGAAAAGCTCTCCCTTCTCCCCGCTCACGCAGGGCACTTCTGCTCTCTCCCTTCTCCCCGCATGCGGGGAGAAGGTGCCCGAAGGGCGGATGAGGGGCAAACCCCCACCCAAAGCAGCACACTTCCCCGATCCACCACCGCCAACCACACTCCAATACTGTCGGTAAGGAGTGTGCTATGCGCAGCAAAAACGATTGTTCCCGACAGCGTTCCCTTCGGCGCAACCAAACGCCACACGAACACATCCTCTGGAAACACCTCAGAGACAAACGCTTATCTCATTGGAAATTCAGACGGCAGCACCCCATTGGTGACTACTACGTCGATTTCGTTTGTCTTTCTGAAAAACTGGTGATTGAGCTTGATGGCAGCCAACACGCCAAGCAGCTTGCTTACGACCAAGAACGAACAGCATTCCTGAAAGCGCATGGCTACAGGGTTTTACGCTATTGGAACAATGTTGTGAGTGAAAATATTGATGCTGTTTTAAGTGATATTTTGCGGGCGTTGGAGGAAAGCATTTAGCCCCTCACCCGGCGCTGCGCGCCACCCTCTCCCCGCACGCGGGGCGAGGGGAACAACCCCCACCCTTCTCCCCGTTCACGCAAAGCGCTTCTGCTCTCTCCCTTCTCCCCGTTTACGGGGAGAAGGTGCCCGAAGGGCGGATGAGGGGCGCTTTTCCAGCACCCCCAGACACTACTTCGCTGCAGGCTGCTTAACGTACTTCTCCAGCCACGCATCCGTTTCCGCCAGCATATGCAAGATAGACTCACGTGCCCGATAGCCATGTGACTCATTCGGCAACATCACAAGACGTGCCGTTCCACCCATCCCTTTGACAGCCGCAAACATGCGCTCACTCTGAATAGGGAACGTCCCCGAGTTATTGTCTTCCTCGCCGTGAATCATCAACAGCGCATCCTTGATGTTTTCCGCGTAAGTGAATGGCGACATCTCATGATAGACATCCCTCGCCTGCCAATAATTGCGTTCTTCCGACTGGAAACCAAATGGCGTCAGCGTGCGGTTATAGGCTCCACTGCGGGCGATACCTGCCTTGAACAAACGCGAATGTGCCAACAGGTTGGCGGTCATAAACGCACCATACGAATGGCCACCCACCGCCATGCGCGCACGATCACCCACACCACGCCGCACCAGTTCATTCACCGCCGCTTCCGCATTTGCAACAAGCTGCGGAACATAGGTGTCATTCGGTTCGGCACTGCCCTCGCCAACAATCGGCATCGACGGGTTATCCAGCACCGCATACCCACGCGCCAAGAATGGCAGTGGCCCCCAATAACTGATGGCATTGAAGCGATAAGGCGACCCCGTCACCTGGCTGGCAGCTGCCGCTGATTTGAACTCTGCCGGATACGCCCACATCAGCACCGGAAGTGCGCCATCACGTTTCACGTCATAGCCCGGCGGCAGATACAGATTGCCGGTCAGCTCCACACCATCATGACGCGTGTAGCGAATCTGCTCTTTCTGCACATCACGCAACTGCGGCGTGGGATGCGGAAACGCCGTCAAGGCCACCGGTGTTTGTCGCGCTGTTTCAGTCAACGACTGCAAATAGATATTCGTCGGCTCGGTAGGCGACTCGCGGGTCATCAACAGGCGGCTTGCATCGTCATCCAAAAGGGCGATCGGCGCTTCGTAATACGGTGCCTGCGAATGGAACAGCCGCTGTTTGTGTTTGCTTTGCAGGTTCAGGCGATCAACAAACGGGCGATCCCCCTCTGGTGATGCCCCAGCCCCCAACAGGAAAATGCTGTTGCCATCGCCTGCAATCTGCAGACGCTCAAACCCATTGGCATCGCGCACGGTCACCGGAGCGCCCGGATTGTTGTAACGGTCTTCTCTGGAACCTTCGTGAATCAAAACCGGAGCCGTTGTCGGCTTACCCGGATACACGCGCCATTGTTTCTGCTGCCGTGTTTTCCACCAAAACTCATTGAGCAATGCCAAATCACCGCGCGCCCATGCAATGCCCGAGAAGCGCGATGCCAGTTTCGCCAACACAACCGGCTTGCCCTTAAACGGCGCGGCATGCATCAACACCGCATCCCGCACCTGCACATCACGGTTCGGGTCACCGCCATCCTGCGCCTCCGCCCAGACCAGCGTGGCTGGCGCATCACTTCGCCAACTCACACGACGCGGCCCCAGCGGCACAGCATCATTACCGGGCGGCAAGCCTTCCACCAGCGGCAGTTGCGCCAACGTATGCAGACGCTTGCCTTGCATGTCCAGTACCGCAATCTCACGCGGGAAACTGCTCACCGGCACTTGATACGAAAACGGCCGCTGCACTTCCTGCACCAACAGATGCTGCCCATCCGGCGAAGGCGAAGCCCCCAGATACAAACCAGGTGCTGCCAGTGAACGCATCTGCCCCTGCATATCCACAAGCGCCAATTGCGAACGCAGATAGTGCGCAAACACCTGCGCATCACCTTCATTCTTCAGCAAATCCTGATACGTCCTTAACTGTCGAACCCCTGCACCCGCATCGGTCTGCTGGATACTCGGCCCCGTCGGGATATTGCTGACCACTGGCGCAGCCCCCTGCCCTTCAGGCTGCACCTGCACCAATAGCTGTTTGCTGTCAGGCATCCATGTATAACCACGCCCGGCCACCGTATTCAACTTTGCCACCAAGCGCTGCGCCCGCCGCGTGTTGATGTCCACCAGCCACAGCTCATTGGCACCACTGCGCGTATCCACATGATTGAACGCCAGAGACGCTTGATCCGGCGACCACTCCACGCTCGCCACCGCCAATGGAGCAGGCAGACCATCCACCTGCATGGTCGTTCCCGACGCCACATCCATCAGCCACAGCGCCGTACCGAACGCAAACTGACTGCTTGCATATGCACGCGGATTGATCCGCAGCCCTGCCAGCTTCAACTCCGGCTGCGCCACCACATCAATCCCTGCCAGCGCAGGCGTTACCACCATCGCAGCGATATCACGCTTCGGCCCTAACACCAATTGCGGCGCACGTGGCGCATCCACAATCGCCTGCAATGCCGACACCGGCAACTGATAACCGGAAGTCTCCGCCACGGGCGTGGCCATTTCCTGAGATGCCTGCGCATACCCCGCCAACGGCAAGAGCATCGCCAACAAGCCCACAGCGCAATGGCGCCGAATTCGAGGTGTCATAACTTTTCTCCTGACAAAACCGATGAGCCAACAAGGCGTACATAGTAATGCCTCTTGCTGCCCCTCACCCGGCGCTGCGCGCCACCCTCTCCCCGCACGCGGGGCGAGGGGAACAACCCCACCCTTCTCCCCGTTTACGCAAGGCGCTTCTGCTCTCTCCCTTCTCCCCGTTCACGCAGGGCGCTTCTGCCCTCTCCCTTCTCCCCGTTTACGGGGAGAAGGTGCCCGAAGGGCGGATGAGGGGCA
>CAYZUG010000030.1:0-25653 GCA_964481865.1 uncultured Thermomonas sp.
CGCCGACGCCACCGGATCCAACGCCGCCGACGCCACCGGATCCAACGCCGCCGACACCGCCGGATCCAACACCACCGGATCCAACACCGCCGACACCACCAGACCCAACGCCGCCTGTGATACCACAGGAGCCCAAACCCATTGTTCCTGCTGGTTTTATCAGTGATGCATTGATTGCGATGAGTGATACCAATACCTATGTGTATGACCGCAACATCATTGGTGGCATGCCGGTCTGTGCGGTCAAGGGGAGTACGGATGGAAGCGATTTGCTTTCCGGTGGCGATGTGCTGTCGTCTGAATGGTTTAGAGTGCGCTCGCGCCCGAATTTGACCAATTGTTTCGAGAGTGCACAGCGGAATAGTTGCAGTGATTTTTGATCAGGTAGCCTGGGTGCCTGAGAGCATCCAGGTTTTGTTGAGCTGACATCTGAGGCTTAGAGAAAGTGGGCTAGACCAAATGTTGTATCGAAATTGCTGTTGTGATGCATCACACTCATGAACGACACGATGCTTTTCATTTGTGATTGCCAAACTACCGCCTGCCAATCGTTACAGCACATTTAATGAGGGTATGAACATGTATATGTCAAAGGTTTTTCGTTGCGTTTTGGCTGTTGCACTGGTTTCCAGTGCTGGGCTTGTCGTTGCACAAGAGGCTAAAACGCCGCCATCTGTTGATTCGATCATCGACAGTTTGCGTGTCAATGAGAGTGAGCAAGAGCAAATTCAAACGCGTGCATTGCGTCCGGGCGCTGCATCCATGGCAACAACTGCACCCACACCGGCTCCTGCACCGGTAGCACGTCCAGCCAAGCCTGCATCCATCAACATGCAAGTGAATTTCGATTTCAATTCAGATCGGATTTCGGGGAGTTCGCAGACCACAGTGGCGAACCTTGCGGCAGCGTTGGCTTCGCCACAGTTGGAAGGGCGTAATTTCACCATCGTTGGTCACACCGATGGCAAAGGTGCAGCGGCTTATAACCAAGCATTGTCAGAACGACGCGCAGCTTCTGTGCGCCGCTATCTCATCAATAATGGTGTTGATGCTTCACGTTTACGCGCAGTAGGCAAAGGCAAGAGCGAGCTATTGAACGCCGATGATCCCTTCGCTGCAGAAAATCGTCGCGTGCAGATTCTGGCAACAGGGGGTTGAGCTAGCGCTCACCTCTGGCTTGGAATGCTTCCATGTCGATTCAAGTTGTCAATGGCGCTACCTTGATGTGTACATTCGGGGTGGCGCCTTCTACTTTGATCGTAACCCCTGAAAATCGCGTGTTATCTGGTTCGCAGCCTGCGGCCAATATCATGGATTTTGTGCCAATGAAAAATATCATGCCGTTTGGGATGTGTTTGTCGTTGGCAAACCCGACAGTTGCAGCAGCGACGTCGGCAGCATCTGGCGTATTGACGCCACAGCCATGTATCCCCGTTACAACACCTTGGAAAGTTGGTGCACCGACTGTATTGATTGCGGGGATGCCAGCACTTAATAACATCAGCACAAGTCAATGCATGTGGGCTGGGGTCATTACAGTGGTGAACCCCGGGCAAGTGACAGAGCTTGTGCCCTGACCTCTCAATGTGTTCAGCGTTGTTGAGTTCGGCTTCAAGCTGCTTATTTAAGAAAACAAGCCGCCCAATGAATTTGCTGCATTGCCCAAAGCTTGCCCTGCCTGTGCAGTAGCGGATTGGGCGCTTGAGATTGCACCGTTGGCCGCTTGTGCTGCAGATTGACTCGCCTGCGTAACGGCTTGCTGGGCACTGGCAACGGCGCCTTGTGCCGCCTCACCTGCACTGGCGGCGGCATCTTGCACAGCACTTTGTGCGCTGCTGATGGCTTCCTGGGCAGCCCCATTCAAGGCTTGCTGTGTCTGTTGTGCTGCTTGATTCGCGGTACCTAAGGCCTGCTGTGCCGCATCATTGATTTGTTGCTGCGCCTGCTGCGCTGCTTGCTGAGCGGTATCGAGTGCTTGCTGTGCAACATCCCCCGCTTGTGCCTGGGCAGCATCAACGGCTTGCATGGCTTGATCAACGGCACCCTCAACAACAGATTGCACCTGGTCTTTGGCCGTGTTGATTGCGTCTTTCGCTTGTTGCATGGCGCCTTGCGCCTGCTCACGAATGGCATCTTGAGCTTGCTGGATAGCTTCTTTTGCGGAGCCTAATGCTTCTTGTGCAGCGCTATTGGCAAGTGCCTGAGCCTCATCAATGGCTGCAAATGCGTCATCAAGTGCAGCAAGTGCTTGGTCGGCAAGCGCATCGGCCTGATCCAGTAAAGCATCGGCTTGATCAAGCAGAGGGCCGGCAATATTGCTTAATGCGTTGCTGGCATTATCAAGGGCATTGCCTGCTTGTGCTGCGCGTCGTGCCAGTTCATCCATGAGTGCGCGAACATAGGGGCAGTCAGATGCAGGTAAATCCACCGATAGGTCAGGGAATGTAGTGGGCAGGGCATCCATGACACCGTGTAAAAGCCCGAGGGCGTCACGTGCCCGATCTAAAACAGCCGCCCGCGCTTCTTGCAAGGCATTGGTGGTGGCATCACGCAGCATCTCTTTGACTTGATTGATGGCAGTGTTTGCGGCATCCAATGCATTGTTGACGCCATCTTCAATCAGCGTCATGGCGTTATCCACCATGCCCAAGGCGCGATCAATCTGCGCTTGCGCCGCCTGCTCGGCGGTTTCCATTGCATCATTCAGTGCGTTGTTGGCCGTATTCAACGCATTTTGCACAACACTTTTTGCTTGCTGCTGGGCAGTATCGACGGCAGCTTGTGCTTGATCCAACGCATTCTGTGCCGCTTGCCCAGCCTGTTCCTGGGCTTGGTTTAACGCAGCATTGGCTTGTGCAAGTGCATCTTGCGCCATGTTATTGGCGGCATGACGTGCATCATCAAGTGCTTGATTCGCTTGTGCCAATGCACCTTGCGCAGCAGCACCTGCTTGTTGTGCGGCCTGTTGTGCCGCCTGTTGTGCTTGTGCAATGGCACCATTGGCAGCAGCGCTGGCAGCGTTACTGGCATTGGCGACAGCTGATTGCGCTTCATTGACAGCAGACTGTGCGGCAGATGCTGCCTGTTGTGCGGCCTGTTGTGCCGCCTGTTGTGCTTGTTGAATAGCTTGCCCAACGTCGGGGCTGCTTTGTGACATGCCATCGGTAAGGGATTCAAACATTTCAGCCTCCTTGTGCCCGGCGGTATTCGCTATAGGCAACGGCGGCCCACATTTCGATGAGCAAAGCGCGATCAATCTGCGGACTATTGCGGTCAGACAAAATGTTGATGATGGATGGGTCGTTCATGACACGTTCGTTACCGAATAGCGAACAGGCCACCGCAAAAGCAGCAATGGCACGTTGACTACGCAGTCCGACTTTTTTGCACTGGGTAATAATGGCGTCCAGCTCGGCATCGAGTTGGTCAAGCTGAAGGGGGGCTTTGCCACCAAGATGCCGGTTGAGGAAATCAGCCAAATTATTGCGAACTTGGGTTTCACCGATACAGGCGAGTTGTTTGCGGTTCAGCTCAAGCACGATGCACCCCCTAAGCAACAGTGGCAAAAGGGATATGGCGAGGTGCTTTGACATCGCCATCGCGTGAAAAATACAGGGCGCTGTCAGGGCTTCGACCTTCGATATAGCACCCACGAATGGGGCCAAAGAAGGCTTTGAGTTGATCACCCTCAAGGGTGGGAACGACGCTGCGGAAAGCACGTGGGTCGTAGAAACGGAAAAAGAGTGACTCGCCCCCTGGTGCGGTGACGCGGAAAATGCGGCGCAAATGTGAGCGCAGTGTGTATAGGTCAGTGCCTTCATCGACGCTAAGCACAATGCCCCAATGTTCGTTCCAGCCATCCCGAAGCGTTAATGTGCTGGCACCACTATCAGCTGACATGGGTAAAAGATAAGGGGCAGCGGCGGCTAACATGGGGTCAAGATTGCCGGAAAACAGACAAACGGCATCCGGAGCATGCTGCTTCAGTAATGCAGGTAGCCCGTCAACAATGGCACCGTCCAAAACGGCAAAAACAGGGTGCGCGCTGCGATTAAAAATCGCACGTTGTAATGCTTCGTAGTGTTCCTGGGCGATCACAAAGAGACTTCCACCTTGTCTGGACCGATAGACACCTCTTTTGTGACCATGCCGCTTTCCCCTTGGCACAAAAGAGCGTTCACTCTTGCATTGAATACGCAAGGGAAAGGAAAAAGAGGACAGGGTAGCGGTATTTTTCATCAGGCAGCCCGCAATGCTTCAAGTGCTTTACGTGCGGCTTCACACTGCGCGCAGAAGGGCTGGCCGCTCTTGGCAGCTTTCCGCAGTGCTTGCGCCTGAACTTGCTGCGCAGGGTTGGTGACTTTCCCGAAATCGCCTTTCTTTGCATCGAGGGCTTTCTTGGTTGGGTCTGCTTTTTCGGCTTTTTGTGCTTTTTGCGTTGGGAGAGGGCTGCCGCCAGAATTGATCATCACCATTGGGCCGGTGATGAAAATCCCGCCGGGTGTGAGTGTGATTGAGCTTCCGCCGGCTTTCAGGCTGATGATGGCCCCAGCTTCAACGGCCATATTGACGCCGGCATTGACTTCAATATTGACGCCTGCCGTCAACAAGGCATTGAGACCCGCATTCAGGTCAAAATTCATCCCGGTTGTCATGGCCATATTGGCACCAACATCAGTATATTGATGGGTGCCAACGGTGAGGTAGTCTTCTTCGCCAATGGTTGCAGCGCGGTTGATGCCGACTGACGAAATATGATGCTCTTCAACATCCAGATAGGCATTTTCACCAATGTACTCGGTGCGTGTTTTACCAACAGTCAAATTGGAGGTATTGCCAATGGCTTCGGTTTTGCAATGACCGATACGTTGTTGAAAGTCTTTTTGGGCATGCAGGAAAATTTCTTCCTCGCCTTTCTTGTCTTCAAAGCGTAATTCATTAAAACCGCCCCCGCCTTTGGATGACAACGTTTTGATGGTTGAACAGGTGGACTCATCTGGTAATTTAAGCGGTGGCGTGTTCACCCCGTTATAGACACAACCCACAACAAGTGGACGGTCGGGATTGCCCTCCAGAAAATCAACGACTACCTCCATGCCAATGCGTGGAGTAAATAACGTGCCATAGCCATTGCCAGCCCACATTTGTGCCACACGCACCCAACAGGAGGCTTTGTCATCAGCCATATTGGTGCGCCGTCCGGGGATTTTTCTATCCCAATGGAAGCGAATTTTGATGCGCCCAAGCTCGTCGGTATAGATTTCATTCCCCGGAGGGCCGACAACAAGGGCAGTTTGTGGGCCGCGCACATAACCGGTGGGGTGACGAACTGGGGCGCGATAGACACGCTCATTCGGTTGTAGCGAGAACTGATTGCCGTAGTAGGCTTCACCCGATCCAGCCAGCAAGTTGTTGCGGCCGGTGTGTTGCACTGACAACACGAGGTATTCGTTATCAAACTCGGGGAAGATGTGGTCGTACAGTTTGAAACGATGGCCAGGTGCCAATTCACGTACCTGACTTTCACCAGTAAAACGTAAATGACTGGATTCTTGGGCTTCCATCAAAATCGTGGACAAGTGCTTGCCGTCATCAATGCTGCTTTCACCACTTTGATTGACGAAGTTTCCAGGGTAGTGATAGTGCTCAAGGTCGATATCGCTGCCGATATTGAGCATGGTGGGGGTGTTTTCACTCAGTGCGGTCTTCTTTTTGTAATCGAAGTCGGCGAGTGTGGCTTTGCGGGTACGCATCTGTTGGTTGGATGAAAGCGTGCGGATGGCATCGCTATCTTCTGCGTGGCCTGCATGATGGAATGGCACCTCAAATGGATCGAGCTTCGGGTTGCTGTCTTTGTTGTCGGTAAAGACCAGGATGTGCCGTGCCTCGTGATCTTCATTGTGACGGAAGTAGTAATAAATGCCTTCGCGTTCAATGAGTCGAGAAATGAACGCGAACGAAGACTCGTTATATTGCGTGCAGTATTCAAGCGGGTTGTATTGTTTGTTGAATTCAAGCTTGTAATCGCTATAGCCAAACTCATCAAAAATGGTTTCGATGATGTCTGGAACAGAGAGGTTCTGGAAAATTCGGCAATCTTCGTTCTGTGTCATGAACCAGAACCACGGCACGATGTCGCAGGCGTAGGTATAGATATCAAGACCAGCATCGGTGGATGATACGGCGCGCCCTGTGCATGCGAAGCGGGAAACAAAACCATTCCAATGCCGCTGTCCACCCGAATGATGGGTATCCCATGTCTCAATGCGCAGGATGGCGGATTTGCCAATGATTTTTTCTGGGTCAATATCATCCTGATAGGAAAGTAATTTGAGACGGAACTCAAATAGCTCGGAGAGGGCTTCATTCCCCTGCATTTCTTCGATCAACAGATCATCTTCTCCATACTCTTTCAGAGAGAGGAAGAACATCCTGTTGCTGGTCGAGAGTGTGTTAGGCATGGCAGGTCTTTGGGCTGTCTATGCGTATCCTGATGAATTTCCAGCAAAATGCGTATTTGTCCGAAGTGCTATAAAGGCGCAAAGAGGGGTGATTTGCGGAGAAATTGGCATAGGACGAAGGGGCTAGAGGAGGCAGTGGTTTGCTGCCTCCTATGGAAAACGGCGGGTTATGTCAGGCTGTAGGCGAAGTTTCCGTCATCACTTAGGCCGATATGGATACTGTTGATCACACTGCCTTCCGCCATCTTTTCCAGCACGTAACCAGAGATGTCAGGCAGTAATGTGCCGGTCAGAATGTTGTCGATATTGCGTGCGCCAGAATCGACTTCGGTGCAGCGGTTGGCGATCTCGTGAAGCACCGCATCGTCATAATGAAATTCCGCGCCGTGATTGGCTTTGATACGTTTGCTGATCTTCCCGAGTTTTAGCCGCACGATCTTGCGCATATTGTCATCACGCAGTGGATAGTACGGAATCACCGTTGTGCGACCGAGGAAGGCGGGCTTGAAGACGTGGTTCAGCTCGGGCTTGAGCAGCTCGTTGAGCGTGTCAACGGTTGGGAGTTCTTCAGATTCATTGCATGCCTGCATGACTAGGTTGGTGCCTGCATTCGAGGTCAAGATGATCAGCGTGTTGCGGAAGTCGATTTCTCTGCCTTCGCCGTCTTCCATGCGACCTTTGTCGAACACTTGGAAAAACAGTTCCAGAACATCGGGGTGGGCTTTTTCGATTTCATCCAAAAGGACGACGGAATACGGGCGGCGGCGTACCGCCTCAGTGAGAACGCCGCCTTCGCCATAACCCACATAACCGGGGGGGCTTCCCTTCAGACTGGAAACAGTGTGCGCCTCCTGATACTCGCTCATGTTGATGGTGATCATGCTGCGTTCACCGCCATAGAGGGCGTCGGCAAGTGCAATCGCAGTTTCGGTTTTACCGACACCGGATGTGCCAACAAGAAGGAAAACACCTTTGGGTTTGTTCGGGTCTTCAAGGTTGGCGCGTGATGTGCGGACACGCTGCGCGATGGCATCCAAAGCATGACTTTGCCCGATCACGCGCTCTTCCAACAGGTCTTTCAGCTTCAAGATCGTCTGGATTTCATCCGATACCATGCGTCCCACCGGGATGCCCGTCCACCCGGCAATGATCTGTGCAACAGCACTGGCGTCAACAACGGGCGAGATCATCGGTTCAAAGCCTTGCAACGCAGCGAGTTCTTCGCGTTGTGTATTCAACGTTGCCAGTGCTTCGTCGCGGGCTGGGTCGCCAGCGGGCAGTGATTCGATTTTATCGAGTGATGCATGGATGCCTTCAACCAGTATTTTTTCTTTTTCGAAGCGTGCTTCATCATTCGTCAGGGCTTCACGGATGGAGGTGCTGGCTTCGGCGATTTCATGCAGACGTTTGCTATGGTCAGTGCCACCTGCCGTTTCTTTTTCCAGTTGAAGGCGTTCGGCATCCAAGACTTCCAGCCGTTTACGTGCATCTTCGATACGTGCGGGTGTGGCGTTTTGCCCGATTGCAACTTTGGCACAGGCAGTATCAAGAACGCTGACGGCTTTATCGGGAAGTTGCCGCCCCGGGATAAAACGTGAGCTGAGTTTTACCGCGTCAACAATCGCTTCATCAAGGATACGGACGTTGTGATGCGCGGCCATGGCTTGCCCTACACCACGCAACATGGCGACGGCCTTGTCATCATCTGGTTCATCAACTTTGACGACTTGGAAACGGCGCGTTAGTGCCGGGTCTTTTTCAAAATACTTCTTGTATTCACTCCATGTAGTTGCGGCAATGGTGCGCATTTCGCCACGCGCAAGTGCCGGTTTGAGCAAGTTGGCTGCATCGTTTTGCCCCGCCGCACCACCGGCACCAATCAACGTGTGGGCTTCATCGATAAACATTATGATGGGTTTGGGGCTAGATTTGACTTCTTCAATCACCCCCTTGAGACGGTTTTCGAACTCGCCTTTGACACTTGCACCAGCTTGAAGCAAGCCAAGGTCAAGCGATAAAAGTTCCACGCCACGCAATTGGGGTGGGACATCATCAGTGACAATCCGTTGCGCCAGCCCTTCGACAACCGCTGTTTTGCCGACACCAGCTTCACCGGTAAGAATGGGGTTGTTCTGCCGGCGACGTGTTAACACATCAACCATCAGGCGGATTTCTGCATCGCGCCCCAAGACGGGGTCCATCTGCCCGTCACGTGCGCGTTGGGTCAGGTTGATGCAGTATTGATCAAGATTGGGTGTGCGGCTGGGCTTGCCACCGCCTGCAGCTGCACCGGGTGTGCTGCTACTGAGTGCCCCGCTGGTATCCCCTAATGCACGGGCATCTTTGGCTTCACTTGATGCTTCGGTGAGTGCATGGAAATTCTTGCTCAGTGTTTCCAGGTTGATTGACTCAAGTGAGCGTGCGCTAATGCTGACAAGACGGCGTAATTCGGAATCTGCCAATAGTGCAATCAGCACATGGCCGCTGCGGATTTTTGCTTCGCCATATTCGATAGATGCCCAACCCCAAGCGGCTTCAAATAATTTCGGCAACATGGCGGATAACGCAGGTGTGCGTTGATTGCCGGTCTTGAAGCTGCCCAGTGTTTTGTTGAGCTCGCGCTCCAAGGCATCGGGTGAAATTTCGAAATGACGCAAGATGCGGCGGATGTCGGTGTTTTCCACTTCCATCAATTTGAGCAAGACATGCTCAACTTCGACTTCGTAATGACCACGTGACATGCAAAGGCCGGCAGCCCCCTCCATGGCACCACGAACCGTTGTGTTCAAACGAGCAATTAGCGAACGTAGATTCAGTGCCATGACTGGCCTCCCATTGCAGAAAAATAAAATTCGGTTTCAGTGGTGGGGTGTTGATTGCGACGACCACGGAGCCAGGTGTTCCAGCCAAGTTGTGGCCGATTGGCATTACGTGCGCCCAAGCGAAGTGGCGGAATCTGATCGGCTGCAAGTGAAAGGCGGATGCGTAAATCCAAGGCAAGCCCGGTCATGAAGCGCGTTAGCTCAATGATGTCGTTGAGGCGCGAGCCACGCGGTAAAAGCGCATTGAATTTGTTTTGCTTTAACGGGCCGATGGTGAGGCGCAGCGTGGTTTGTCGGTCCCAGTAGCGCGAACCAAGTACACAGCCTTCGGTCAATTGATGATTGCTGGCTGCAAGCCGGGTGCGAGCTTCCGTCACGATAGGCTGCCAGGTGCCAAGACAGCCTGTGGCTTCGACGGGTGCGCCCACAACTGCAGAAACGACCTGGGCAATGGAACGCTCGCCATGCGGGCGTTGGGCGATGAGTCCAGAGAAGTACACCATCGCTGCGCCGGGGAGCGGTTTTTGTGGTGTTGCATGGCGCTTGCTTGGATGCAGACGCGCTTGTAGTGCAGGTGTTCCAAGCCCTACAAGGTGTTCAAGATAACGAAGAACAGAGTTGTTGAAACCAAATTGCCGCCCGATATCGGGGCGATGTTTCGCCCAAGCGAGCCAGAACAAGGCTACGAATCGGTGATTGAAAATATCAAGAAATTCTTGTGCACCACGGTCTTTCTGAAGTCGTCTGGCAATCAGTGTTTCGGTATAACTGCGCGGCAATACACCAGAAGGTCCGGTCAGCCCCATGAAATTGACGCAGACACGGGTATGTCCATCAATCTGACTGAGTTGTTCGATTTCGGATGCAGGAAATGCCAGCGAGGCGGGCGTAGTAAAACGAATGGGACCTGGGCGTGCTCCATTACCACGGCCATCAAAACCATGGGTGGAATACAGCAGGCGCACACTTTGAAAGAAACCGAAGCGCCCTGGATCGGCATAAAGGCGCTCAAGTGCTGGCGCCATCGGGTCCAGTTCTTTTTCTGGTGCAGAGGGGGTTCCGGAGAGAAGACTCATACGAGTGGAAGACTCCCGTTACGTGGTGGAAAGCGCACCACCCAGTCTTCGCGCTGGCTTGAGCTGATGCTGAGCCGTGTATATGAATTGGCAGTGCAATACAGCCCCAAGAAGTGATTGAGAACCGATGCCATCAGATAGATACCTGAGCCGACGTATTGGTCTTCGTCGAAGTTCAGTTCGATCTCGGTACCGCGGACAAACGCTTGACGCGGCGCGCGACCAATACGTGTGACCGATGGGTAGCCAGTGACCTCGGTGATCCCGGCAATTTGCTTACGCAATGCATTGGAGTCTGCAAAGTTGTAGAGATTGAGAATCTCAAGCAGGGCTTCACGTCCACCTTCTACAATGGATAAATGATTGAGTGAAAGATGCGAGATCAGTCGCCATTGATTGGCTTGTCGCATTGGTGCGCGCCATGTGGCACTTGGCTTCTTCAGCAGCTTTGCACTGGCGATCACGCCGCCTTGTTCTGGTTGAAGCACACTGTCTTCACCCCCGAAAGGAAGCTGTGAGGGAAGGTCGCGGTTTGTGCAGGTCAGGCTGATGGAAAGCGTATCAACACTGGGTGCACTGGGGTTCATGTCACGATCGACAAGGCTCAGCATGACATCTGAGCCATCGTCATTCGGCAATAATGAAGGGCGGCGTTGCAAGAACCAGAAATGCCCATTGCCGTCATCATGTAAGCCATGTTGAACGGAATAGG
Source organism: uncultured Thermomonas sp. (assembly GCA_964481865.1). Taxonomy (GTDB): domain Bacteria; phylum Pseudomonadota; class Gammaproteobacteria; order Xanthomonadales; family Xanthomonadaceae; genus Thermomonas. The sequence goes on from CAYZUG010000030.1 coordinate 11,072, forward strand.
CAGGGTGGAAGTCGATGGAGTTATTGCCACTTGGGGTGCGTGTGAATTTGCGCACCCAATCAACGGAATACACCTCAAGTCCCATCGGGCGGCGCACATCCGGAACGATGGGGTATTCATGCCGTTCGTGTGAGAGCCGAATCGGCTCGCCCTGTTGCTTGAAAAGATTGACGACAGGGGTGCAAAACAAACGAAAGGATTCTGCCGTTACCGCTTGTTCAAGCCGTTGCAAGCGCTCAGGGCGACCAAAAGGTTTGAATTCAATCGCGATATCGACGGCACGATCCACCCCAGAGAAGTCAAGTTGGGTGAGATCCACAAACAAGAACTTTTCTGGAAGAACAAAATACTCTTGAATCAGACGGTAGCCCAAAAAAGAGCGCGGATCGTAGTCAAGTAATGCATCCTCATCCTTAAAACCAACCGGTTGTAAGCACGAGGCGGGCAGACGAATGGCGTTGGCCTTGTTGCCATCGACAGGGTGCAGCGTGACCCCTTGAACGGAGTTCAACAACAGCTCGTGCAATGCGAAAACAAGCTGGCTTTCACCATCCAGATAGAACCGGAGTGATTGAATGGCAAGGTTGGAAAGCGGCTGCTGCCCCGTTGCTTCGATGCGCAAATGCAAGGTGGCAACGGTATCGCTGCGCGTCATGGCAAACGCTGTGCGTTCTGCGGCCTCCAGGCGAGCTTCACTGATACGAATGGGCCAGACATCAACGGCATAAGCGGTTCGGTAGCGAACCGGCAACCCTTGGATAGGGCGCGTGAGTAGCTCGCTATGCCGTGGCATGTGCTGCGCTTCATTGATGTCGGCACCAGGAGCAAGCTGTAATTGCACGACAGACATCGACGGAACCGGACGCAAGAAATGTGGATACAGCACCGAGAGCATGGCTTCGGTAATTTGGGGGAATTCATCGTCCAGCTTTTTGTGAATGCGTGCCGTCAGAAACGAAAATGATTCAATCATTCGTTCAACATGCGGGTCTTCACAAATCTCCCCTTCCATCTGCAGGCGCGAGGCGATTTTTGGATAACGTGCGGCAAACTCCTTCGACAAACGCCGCAAGTAGGTGAGTTCGTTTTCGTAGTAGGGCAGCAAGTCGTCGAGCATGGCGATCCTGTGCAGAAACCTGCGTTGCACCATGCGACACAGGTGATGACACAGGCTAATCAGATGGGTGACGGTCAGCCATTTGTCGGATGGTCTATGCCCTCCGGTTCAGCATCGCCAAGGCGTGCGCTTTGGCTGATGTTTTAGTCTTCAACACAGAACTCGTCGTCAGGAACCGCACAATCACGCAAGCTGGTATTGCCACGGGTCTTGATCCCACTGCCTGCTGCATCGCCAGCAACAGATTTTGGTAAGAACACCCACATGCGGACATTTTGGTTGGTGGCTAATGCCATTTTCCCGGCTTTATCACCAAAACCCCAGAAAAAATCACCGCGAATACTGCCACGAATGGCACCACCGGTATCTTGCGCAAAGACCATGCGGCGCATTGGCGTTGCGCTGCCAGGTTGGGTGCCTTCAATAAAGACAGGGGCGCCCAAAGGCATCGCGCGTGGATCAACTGCCATTGAACGCCCTGCACTCAGGGGGACACCCAAGGCGCCAATAGGGCCTTCCGGACCATCACTGATGCGCCGGAAAAAGACATAGCTTGGGTCAGGAATACCCGTGGCAGGTACGGCGATCCCTTGCCCAACGGCCTGTCCAACAGGTTTGTTCGATGCGGTGAATTGCTCTTCAGGAATATCCAGTGCTTGGGAAGACTGAGCCTTTGATTTGCTGGTTGGAGTTGCTGGGGCAGGGGGATCTATTTGTGCAAGATAGTCAGCATCGGCGACTGGGGCATCAAGCAAGAGTTGGATCATGGCATCGACTGTGGAGGCATCCACTTGCACGGGGCTGCTTTCGGCAATGATGGGTGTTGATGGGCGTGGAGCGGGGCGCTTCGCACTGGCAACCGGTTTTTTGCTGGTAGAAGAAGAGGCTGCCGATGCATTACCTTGTCCAAGAAGCGCCGCAACGATACGTGCGACTTCAGGATCGGAGGGCATAGTCAGCCCTTGTGCCTTGGTTCCGCGTGTTGCAACAGGGATAGTCAATTGGATGGGCTCTTCAAGTCCGCGTGCTTTGATCGCCATCAGCATCGTGTCACTATCGCCACGCGTTGCATTGGGCATGAAGGGCTGTCCGTTTTGTTCGGCATACGCAAGCCGAATGAGCCCACCATCTTTGATCTGAATCTTTCCAGAGCCTTGAATTTGCATGGAATAGAGCTTGAATGGATCAGCCACCCACGCCAGCACCGGTGCTTTGATGCCCATGGCATCAATCTGCTGGCGGGTGTAATACGGACGAATCGTGTTGCCATCGATACGAATGCGATAACGCTTGTCACGTGGGTTAGGTGAAGTGCCAACAAGGTCAATTTTGTATTCGCGTGCTGTTGGGTCACCTGTTTCAGCCCCAACCAAACGACCATCGGCTACTTTCAACCAGCGTGAAGAAAGCCCAGCCACGGTGCGTGAGTCCACCATGTACATATCTGCTGGCATGCCATAAACCGGGTATTGGTAAGCCCCCTGTTTTTGCAGAGAGCCAGAAATCAGTGGTTCGAAATAACCGGTCAGTTTTCCTGAATCACTTTGTGTTGCGGTCAGGATTTGGTAGGCAAAAAACTCATCAAAAATGAATTGACGTAAAGCTGCATCATCTTTGGAAAGTGTGTTGAGCTTTGCGCAAATCGATGTCCAGGTATGACGCCGTTGCATCACTTTGCAGTTGGCACTGAAGTTTTTATATAGATCGTTGAAACGTTCTTCTTCCCAGCCCGGGATTTCTTCAAGCAACACAGGAACATAGTTCGCCGTCTTTGTGGAGAATGCGGGGCCAAGCGTTGGGTTAGTTGGCACGTTGTTGACAGAAATTTGCGGGTCTTGTGCTGCTGCGAGCGTCGCCGTGACTGATACTGCGAACGCCAGCACGGCGTGCTGAATACGGCGGCGAGTAGCAGGGCAAGCTGATGTGATAGTCATACGCTGATCTCAATGCGCCAAATGGCCATTTGCAGCGCTCAGAGTGCGTGCTACTTGTTGGGCAAACAATACAGCGGATGCCCTATGACCCGCGCCCTATGACTTGTGTTTATAGGTCTTGTAGCTTGCGCGATGCGACCACGGCTTCCACGCGGTTACGAACATTCAGCGCACGAAAAATCGCGGCGAGGTGAATTTTCACGGTTCCTTCGCTAATACCGAGATCACGGGCGATCAGTTTATTGGGTTTGCCTTGCGACAAAAGACGCATCACATCAATTTGCCGTTCTGTCAGTAATTGCCGCAATGCATCCAATGGATTGGCCGCATGCTCTGCTGCAACAGTACGTGACGGAGCTTGGTTGGTTGGGTTGTCAGTAGGTTGCCAGCCCTGTGCCTGTGCATTGGCAAGCAACATCGGTGGGATATAGACGCCACCGGCAAGAACCAGACGAATGGCAGACAGCATGACATCGGGGGAATAAGCTTTGGGAATAAACCCCTGAACACCCATTTCCATCAGATTGCGCATCAGTTCAATGTCTTCAGAGCCAGAAAGAACAATGATGGGCAAGGTCGGTTCTTGCCGACGCAAAGAGGCAATATGCAGATAGCCCTGCGTGCCTGGCATGGCGATATCAAGCAAGGCAAGATCAAGAAGCCCAGCATTCTGCGTAATGGCATGTTCAAGTTCGTCTTGATTCATTGCCGTTATCACTCCAACAGCAGGATCAAGCTCCGTTAGCTTGAGTTTGACGCCTTCGATAATGAGGCGATGATCATCAGCGAGCAATATTTTCACGGTGATGCCTGCATGTGTTGGCCCCTTGGAAATGGCTTCGGTGCATGTCGCAATATTTACATTGCCAACAATAGACGGCACAAGGATTGGACTCAATGATTTGTCGCTGTTCCGAAGGCATAGACTTTACGACATATGGTTGTTGGCATGGTGTTGTCAAAGAATGAGTCCGCGTGCGTCGCTTTGGCGTTCAGGTCTTGCCTACCACCATGCTCAAACCATTTCCTTTTCATCGTTTCTTGCATCAGCAGTGCTGTCAGGTTGCACTGGGCATTGTTTTGCTTTTTATCGGTGGCTTCACGCATGCGCAATTGCGTCCCGTTGTTGTTGAGACTTCAGAGCAAGCAGAAACACAGGCAACCACTTCTTTGAATACGGATGCTGTCGATCTTACGGCAGCCATTCGCCCTGTCATTGTTGCGCGCGACTGGGGGGTGCTGTTCAAAGTGACCCCACCTGCTGCTGCACTGCAACTTCCTGCAGAAAATATGGCCGAACACGAAGGGCCGCCAGTGATACCTGTGCCGCCAGTGGTGTCGGCAAAAGCAAGTTATCTCTTGGGGACAATCCATTTCGGAACACCCGCCGAGCAAGGCATCAATTACGACACGCTGTTGCCATTGCTTGCTGCCACGGATGCTTTTGTCAATGAAGCAGATACAAGTTCGCAATGGGATGCTACGTATGACCATTACCGCTGGCTGCCTCTGGAGACCAGTTTAGGCAGCATGATCGGTGATGAACAGATGGCATTGGCGCACGCACTTTTGCCTGCATTGCGTATGCAGGACTTGCAGCGCATGAAGCCCTGGGCGGTGCTTTCTTTGCTTGAGGCGCGTGGTGAAAGTGTGAGTGATACCACCATGGATGCCCGTTTGCAGCAGGCGGCAGTGGATCTCTCCAAGCCCAAGATTCATCTTGAAACATTAGAACAGCAGCTGCAGGCCTTGGATTGCGTTCCTGCTAATGAGCAGGCGCACGTATTGGGTGAGCGTTTGCGTGCCTCTTGGGTGATGCGTATTGAAACCGCCGAAGCCATGGCGTTTTATCGCAGCCGCAACCTGGATGCATGGATGGCCAGTATTGATCGTATGGAAGGGCTGAGTGATTCAGCCAAAGCGATTGAGCATCGTGCACGGGTATGTCTTTTGGAAGAACGCACTAACCGCTGGATTGGTCCGCTGGAAACATTGTTTCAAGACACATCCAGTTTTGTGGCCGTGGGTGCGATGCACCTTGTAGGGGCAAATGGCTTGATTGCGCAATTACGGCGTGATGGATTTTTAGTGGAAGTGGTACCGCATTGATAACTGTGGTGTGTATTGACAGTGATTTTGAACGGGAGTGGGTTGCATGGCCTTTGGTATGAACGGTGATCGGCAGGTCCATTGGGGGCAAGGTGCCTTTTTGAGTCCGCAACACCTGCAGGCTCAGGATGCGTGGTCGCGTGCTTCATTGCAGGCGGTGCATCGTCGTGCGACACCGTTTCCGTGGGGGTATGAAGCGCTGCGCTTGCGTGAAGATGCGTTAGGCAGTGGCGTGGTTGATATTGAGCGTTTTGAGCTGATTACACGCTCCGGTGAGCGTTTGCGCGGTGGTGGGGTGGATACGGCAGGTGGCAATACACGCGTGTTGCCTCGAACAATCTCTGATCTGCGGGTGATGAACAATGACCCTGTCTCGTTGTGGCTGGTCTTTAACCCCGAACTGACGTTGCAAGGCTTGACGACGCGTGATTCAGAACGGTTATTGCCACGGCATACCTTGCTTAGCGAAAGTCTGTCGGATCCATATGATCCCAAGGCACCAGAAGCCGATGTGGATTTTTTGCTGTATCAAGCCAATATCGTCACCAGTCTGGATGAAAACGCAGAAGCTGTTATCCGTGCTTCAGATAGCTACAAGTTTGCAGAAGTCATCCAGGCTGGTCCGGGGAAATTCAAGCTTTCCAGCGACTATATCCCGCCACTGATTGCCATGAATGCATCGCATAATTTGATGCGCTGGGCCAGAGCATTGCAGGATTTGCTGATTTCACGCGGTCAGGATTTTGCGGCAATCAAACGGCAGCGTGGTATTCGTGCGGCATCGACCAGTGCGCAGGAAGTGATGCGTGTCGTGATGATGCAAACCTTTTCCCGTTATGTCCCGTTGTTTCAGGAGTACACGCGGCTGAATGCGGCATCGGCCTATGCGTTGTATCAAGATTTACGTGCATTGGTGGCTGAGTTCTCTGTGTTCTCGGAAGATGTTGGCTACTTCGGTGAGCTGTCCAGTAACCCGAATGAAACCGCATTGCCAGAGTACGATCACGACGATTTGCGGCGCTGTTTTCGGGTTGGCTTTGATCGGGCCGAAACACTGATCAAGGCATTAACCGTGGGTGCCGAAGTGGGCATTACGCTGACCTACGATGGGCGTTTTTATCGTGCGGATTTGCCTGCAAACTTGTTTGAAAGCGATAAGACGCGCTTCTATCTGGCATTTGAGTCTGAAGAAAAGGGTGCAGATCTTTTTGCGCGGCTGTCACGTACTGGAAAGATTGCTTCCTTCGACGAGATGCCAAGGCTGCTGTCGGCAGCATTGTTCGGGTTGAAAATTGATTTGTTGCCGGTTCCACCCGAGGAGTTGCCGCAAAAAAGCCCCAACACCACCTACTTCCTTGTTGATACCCAGCACCCCTTCTGGCAGATGATCAAGAACGGCAGAAATATCGCTGTTTTCTCGGATCTGCCTCCCGATGCCACGGTGATTAAGTTGTTCCCAGTAGCAGGTCAGGAGTAAGCAATGTCGAGGCTGCTCCATCATTTCTCAGCGATATTTTCATACGGTCTGGCGCTGGATGAGCGGGTGAGCGCAAATCAGGCAACAGAGGATGCTGCCACAGTACTGATGCGTGCGCGTGAGTTGATTGAGCGTGCAAAATCAGCGGCATTGGCCAGTGGAAAGCGTCCGGAAATGGTCAATGATGCGGTGTTTGCCGTGGTGGCCTGGATCGATGAAATCATGGCCAGAAACCCTGTCTGGCTGACCAGTGGCAGCGTGCCATTACAAGTGGCGCTGTTCACCACAAACAATGCAGGGAATGAGTTTTTTACCCATCTGGCTGCGTTGACTCAAGAGCAAGATGAGGTGCGTGAGGTGTATTACCACGCATTATTGTGTGGTTTTGTGGGGCAGTATTACTACGAGACAGGCGATACCGGCGAGCTTGGCAAGCTCAAGGAACTGCATGCACGTCAGCTGCCTGTTGCAGCTGCCCCCACGCATACATTGCGTGAAGAAAAAATCACGCAACAACCATATGCCATGCACGACCCAGCTGGGCCGCGCCTACCACGACAATGGGATCGTGCCTTGCTTGGTGTGGGGGCATTCGTGGCATTACTGATTCCGGTTGCCTATTTGATTTACATCTTGCTGGCTGCGCCGAAGCCTGCAATCAGTGTGCCTGTGCAGCAGACGTTAGCTACCTTTGAATGCTCGGATTTGCAGCAGACTGTGGATGAAGAACATGGCGCAGTGAAAGTAAAAGGCTATGTCTCGCGCCCTGATGATTTGGCATCGGTCAAGCAAAAGCTTTTAAGCATTGAAGGGGTCAAGTCGGTTGATACATCCCTGCAATTGCGTATTTGGCCACACTGTGAAGTGGTCAAGGTGTTGGAGCCTTATAAAGCCCGTAATGACGATAACGGATACGGTTTAACGGTCACACCAAGTACCGGGCATTCCGACCGCTTCATTGAAGGTGAGAAGGTCACGATCAAAGTGACGCAACCAAATTATGAGGGCTATCTCTACGTCGATTATTACTTTGTTGACGGCAACATGGCGCATATTTTTCCGCATGAAAACGAACCCGACAGTGGGCGCATGGTGCGTGCGGGCGAGACCCTGGTGATTGGTGATACGCCAGAAGGTTGGGAGGTGGGACCGCCGTTCGGACAAGAGCTGATTACCGTGATCAGCTCACCTGTTCCGCTGTATGAAGGGCAACTACCGAATGATGAAAAGGCGGAACACTACCTTCCACGTTTGAAGCAAATGCTTGAGCAGAATCGCGACAACCGCAAATTAGCTGCCACCTTCCTCTTTATGCAAACGGAGCCAGCCCGATGAACCCGTTGAGCTTCGTGGAAAATCTGTTCACAACAATTGGCAATCTGTTTTCCAGAGTTGGCTCCCTGTACTCGCGTGGTGCCGATGCCAGCAAGAAGCCTTGGCTTCGCTGGGTGTTGATTACGATTGTTTTGCTTGTTGTGTTGGCGGGTGTCGCGTTTCTTGCGATGGCAATTCTGCCGCAATTGCCGATGCGTTTCTGGCAAGTGCTTGGCTTGTGTGTATTCGCATTGGCAGTATTGTGGTGGTTCACTGCAGGGCAGCGCAAAGCTTCGCTCAAAGGGCGCACTCGTAAACGTATCGGTGATTTAGGACCCGGTAATGCGGAAGAAGAGCGTGAGCCTGTAGAGAAAATGACGGCTGCCATTGCCGAGGCAAAGCGCACGATTGCAAGGTCCCCAGAGATGGCGAAGGGACGCACACCGCTTTATCGCATTCCGTGGATGCTGTTTATCGGTGATCAAGCGGCACATGTTGAGGGTGTGTTGCGCGCAGCAAGTGAGGTATCCCCTTTCCCAGCATCCGACCGCCCGGCGATGGATGCCGATGAGGTGTGGCGCTGGTGGTTTCATAAGTCGATGATTGCCATCGAAATGCATCCGCGTGTGGTGTGTGATGCAGCAGCACGCTTGGATCGTGGGCTTTGGTATCAATCGTTGATGAAGCTGGCCGATGAGCGCGAAAAATTGCCGCTGAATGGGATTGTTGTTGCGGTCTCTGTGCAGACATTGCTTGGTTCAGCCGATAGCCTGAAAGAAACTGCAACACGGTTGCGTCGGCTGGTGGATGAAGCGATGGAGCATTTGCAGGTGCAGATGCCGGTTTATTTCATCTTGACAGGTTTGGAGCGCTTGCACGGGTATGCGCAGATGCGCTCGGCATTTCCTGCGGAAGCGTTTTCTCAGGCATTAGGGCATCGCTTCGCTGAAAATGAAGTGCTGCGTGCCATGTCATCTGCCCAGCTAGAAGACATCATGCAGCCGATTGAAGACCGTTTGCATGCACTGCGTATCACGGCGATGCGTGCGCAACATACGCCACAACAACGGCGTGCAATATTCGATTTTATTGAATCATTGCGTTTGTTGCGCCCCGGGCTGGAGCAGTTCATTGGCTTGATGCAAGAGGACAATCCGTTCCAGCGCACCCCGCGTTTGCGTGGTCTTTATCTTGTGGGGGGGGCAGATGCGGTACACCGTGGTGGTGCTTTTGTTGCCGATATATTTACGCGCTTTCTCCCTGTGGATCAGCCGTTGGCCAGTACCAGTCTTCGTGGAAGCGCTGGAAAAATGGCGATTGCCGCGGCCGGTGTTGTCGCCATGCTGGGGCTTTCCGCGTCATTTGCTTGGGGATTGAAAGCAGCGCATCGTGATGATGCGGCATTGCTTGCACAAACCAGTCGTGCCTGCGCTGAAAACCAAGACCGGACATCAAGTGGGCGCGTGGAATGGGTAGCCAGTTGTGGGCGCACTATCGAAGAACTTGAAGCTGCACAAGGCAGCACCTTGTTTGGTTTTGGTATTCGCAAAGCGGATGTGGATATCGCCCAATTGAAGCAGCGGGTGACTGATGACTTTTCCAACCTGATTTTGGCACCTGAAGATCAGATGTTGGCGACAGATATCCAGGAGGGGCGTGCTGGTATTGAGCATGTGCTGGCCATTACCCAGCGCCTGCGTTTGCTTGATACATGCACGGGAAACAATGATGTGTGCCGGCAGCGTGAGCTTCCTAATAATGTGAGTTTTGATGCGCGCTCACGTTTGTTTGCACCGTTTGTGAGTGTCGATAACGATACCCGGCGTGATCGACAGAATGCCGATGCATTGTTTGCTACTTATCTCGGCTATTTACGCTGGCAAAAAAAAAACATTCGTGATGCCGAGCGCACACGTTTAGAAGGGTTGCTGAGTCAATTGATTGCGGTTTATACACCGCGTGCAGCAGACCTGCAAAGCTGGGCCGATGCGCGTGATGCTGGCATCACAATCGGGACATATTGGTTACCGCAAGGCGCGGTTGTTGGCATGGAGGCAGACGATGCGCCTGCCATTTCCTCGGCATATTCACGCCAAACCTGGAACGGCGTTATACAGCCGATGTTGGTGACATTACGCAAACAATTTCCTGAACGTGGCATGGCGATCTCTGATCTTCAGGACGCGTATTTTCGCGACTACTTTTCCCAGTGGGCAAGATTTCAAGCCCGTTTTCTTGATGGCGCTGGGCTGTGGCGCGGTCGATACGATGAACTATTGAAGCGTGCAGGGGGCGAGGAAAATCCTTACACCCTGTTGTTTGCAGCCGAGCAAGAAGACCTGCTCGGCTTGCCGCTGGGCTGGTCATTGGGGGCGCGTTGGGGGCGCACATGGGTGCAGATGAAATCCAGTTGGCTTTCGTCTTGGCGTCCATTTGGGCATTTTATTGCACAGTCGATGCCATTTTCGGGTGAAAAAGTAGCACCGCCGATTTGGTTGCAAGCGATGCAAGACACACAGATGCATGTTCTCGCCCGTCAGGATGCGGAATTTGCGCGCGCTTATTTACGTTTGCAGGCAGAAGGCTCCGGTGAAGATATCTATCAGTTGGCTTCCAGTCTGTTTGCCAGCAAAGGAAAGGCAGAGCAACCCCCAGCAAGTGATTACAGCAAGCTGATTGATGCCGTCGATAAACCTGATGAGCGCTATGCCACGGCGTTCAAAGGTGACGACCTGGCTGCATGGTCGGTTGTGCAAGGGCCATCGCGTTTGTTGCTGATGTTGACGGTGCAGCGTGCGGGTGAATATGTACAAACACGCTGGCAAGAAGGGGTTGTCAAATCACTGGCGGCATTGCCTGCCGAACAGCAAATCGAAGCGCTGTACGGCCCACAAGGAAAGCTGGGTGCATTCGTCAACGATTGGTTGAAGCCATTTATTACAGAAAAAGAACGGCTCCCTGTCAAAGTTGCAGGTGTGGCCATGCCGCTTTCACCTTCATATCAGGCCATGGTGGGGGCAGAACAAACATTCTTACCTGTATTGGGAAATACGGCTCCGTTTTTGGCAGGACGTTTTACCTTGCAGCAGCCTTCTCAGTTGGGGGCATTGAACGAGGGTGAGGCCGGTACGCGCTTGGAAGTTGAATGCCGCGAAAGAGTGTATCGCGCCAGTTCTGCAGGTGAGTCGTTGGCAGATGCCAGCGCACAAGTGTTTTGGTCGCCAAGTAGCTGCATGCAAGCCAGTTTGCGCATCCAGGTTGAGCTTCCCGATGCGATGGGAATGGGGGCTATACAAGCGTTCGATCCGGAAACAAGTGCGATGCAGCCCGTGGAGAGTGAGCGTAATGCACTGACATTGGTGCGCACGTATATGGGGGCGGAAGGCTTTACTGCACTGATTCGTGATTTTTCAAATGGCTATCACGCCTTTGGTATCGAGGATTTTCGCGATAGCTATAGCCCCGCGCAATGGACACAGCTGCGGCCAAAGTTATGGGCTGCAGGGTTCCGTGGGGCGAAAGTGTTTTTGAAGATTGAGTTGTCCGATGAAATGAAGCGTTATCTCGGGGCAAGTACGGCACGCGCAGATGTTCCCAGCGTCATTCTTGAATAAGCAGTGGAGGATTCATGGTTATTGATATCAAGGAGCTTTTAGCTCCCATTCCTGGGGATGATCCTGCAGGTGGCGACGCCAGCTTTTCGGATCAATTCGACCGTATTCGTGAAGCACGCCGTGCCGATGATCCCGGGCTGGCACAAGGGGACTGGCAGGTTGAACTGAAAGTTGCCGATTGGCGGGAAGCACAGCGTCTTGCCGAAGATGTCTTGCAGCGCTCCAGCAAAGATTTGCAGGCGGCGGTGTGGTTGTGTGAAGCGTTGATTTCACGGCATGGGCTGCCAGGCGCCATTGACGGTTTTGAATTGTTGCATGGCTTGCTTGAAACCTATTGGGACAACCTGTATCCACGTGCCGATGATGGTGACTTGGAGGAGCGTGCAGGCAAGTTGGCATGGTTTGCGAGCTGGGGTACAAAGGCGCTGCAAACGATGTTACTGAATGATGATCCACAGGCTGCACTGACCTTGGCCGGTTGGGTGGACTCGCGTGAAGTTGACAATCTTGGTCGTCAAAATAGTGAGGCGTATCAAACAGCGATTGATGACGGCCGTATCAATGGCGACACATTCGATACCCGCATGTTGGCAACGCCAGATGACATGGTGCGTGAACGTTGCGAACAAGCACAGCAGGCACGGGATACTTTTGCAAAATTGAGTGCGCTTTCTGATGCGAAACTCGGGCGTGATGCCCCGAATCTTGCCGCGATTGACGATGCGCTGAAAAAGATTCAAGCCATTTATACCCGTGCGGCAAGTGCAAAAGGCATGGGTGGCGTGGTTTCCACTGAAGCGGATGTCTCGGCAGAGGGAGACAGCGCTATGGCTATGCCAATGGGTATAGCCAGCGGAACTGCAGGTCAGGCTGTGGCGTTGAATCTGCAAGGAAACAGCCTTGCCTCAAAAGAAGCGGCTTTGCGTGCTTTGACCGATATTGCAGGCTTTTTTCGACGTACCGAGCCACACAGCCCGGTGGCGTATCTTCTTGATCGTGCTGTGGCTTGGGCAAATATGCCACTTGAAGAATGGTTGGCTGAAGTGGTGCGTGATGACAGCACACTGTCATCCATTCGTGAGCGTGTAGGGCTGCCATCCAGCTATTGAAGGCGATCTCCACATCAAACGGCATATGCCGAACTCTAGCCGTCTGTTGGATGTTGCCATCGAAACATCCTTCTTAGACTCAGCAATACATTCTGGAATGTCGTAACACGCTGCATTCCAGAAGGGGATCACCTCTCACTTCAATGATTCGGGGAATCACATGGCCAAGAAGGAAAGTACGCAGCACAAACTGGATCGCGTTCGCGCGCCCCGCGTTCAGCTGACTTATGACGTTGAAGTGGGAGATGCTATCGAGAAGAAAGAACTTCCGTTTGTTGCTGGGGTGGTTGGTAACTTCAGCGGTCAACCTGCAGAGCCGATGGGCAAGTTGAAGGATCGGAAATTCGTCAATGTCGATAAAGACAATTATGACGATGTACTGAAGGGCATGAAGCCACGCGTTCAGATGCAGGTGGATAACAAGCTGGCTGATGATGGCTCGAAACTTGGCGTGGAGCTGACGTTCCGTAGCCTGGAAGACTTTTCTCCTGACCGTGTGGCCAGCCAGATTGAGCCGCTACGCAAGCTCTTGGAGGCGCGTCAAAAGCTGGCAGATTTGCGCAACAAAGCTGCAGGGAATGACAAGTTTGAAGACCTGCTCAATGAAGTGTTGCAAAACACCGACAAGATCGCGCAGCTCAGCAAGGAAGTCGGCAAAGACGCCGATGAGTAAGCAGCGCCAAGACGCCTAACCGATCCCGACAGCCACGAGCGAACATAACTATGGCAACTACAGAAGCCCAATCAGCCGCCACCACATCAGCAGAAGCGGTTGAAGGCGGTCTCCTTGACCAAATCTTGACTCAAAGTAAAGTCGCACGTTCCGACAGTGAACGTACGCGTGCCAGAGATCTGATTGCCGAGCTTGTTGCTCAGGTCAGTGAAGGGGCGATGACGGTATCGCAAGATGCCATTGGCGCACTGGATGCACGCATTGCAGAAATTGACCGAGTTCTTTCCGAACAGCTTTCAGTCATCATGCACGCATCCGAGTTCCAGCAGCTGGAAGGAAGCTGGCGCGGGCTTAAATATCTTGTCGATAATTCAGAAACCAGTACCAATCTGAAAATCAAAGTCTTCAATCCCAGCAAGAAAGAGTTGGTCAAAGATTTTAAGAATGCCTCTGATTTTGACCAAAGCAGCCTGTTCAAGAAGCTCTATGAAGAAGAATACGGCACCTTCGGTGGCGCTCCGTTTGCCACATTGATTGGCGATTTCGAATTCGGTCGTCACCCTGAAGATATGTATCTTCTTGAAGAAATTTCTCATGTCTGTGCGGCCGCGCATGCACCGTTTTTGAGTGCCGCATCGCCTGAGCTTTTAGGCTTCGATGACTTCACCGAACTGTCTGGGCCGCGTGATTTGGCCAAGATTTTCGATACAGTCGAGTATGCCAAGTGGAAAAGTTTTCGTGCATCGGATGATGCGCGTTATGTTGGCCTTGCGATGCCACATGTGCTTGGGCGCCTTCCGTATGGCCCAGATACCGCACCCGTGGAAGCATTCAACTTTGTTGAGCGTACCGATGGCAGCGACCACAATAAATATCTGTGGATGAATGCCGCGTATGCATTGGGTACAAAAGTGACAGATGCATTCGCCAAATACGGCTGGTGTGCTGCGATTCGCGGGGTGGAAGGTGGTGGTTTGGTGGAAGGTCTGCCAACCCATACCTTCGCCACGGATGATGGTGAGGTGGCGTTGAAATGCCCCACAGAAATCGCAATTACAGATCGTCGCGAAAAAGAACTGGCGGATCTTGGTCTGATTCCTTTGGTGCATTGCAAGGGCACTGACTATGCCGCGTTCTTCTCGACTCAATCGACACAGAAAGCAAAGGAATACAACACGGATGCCGCCAATGCGAATGCGCGCTTATCGGCACAGTTGCAATACATTTTTGCGGTA
>CAYZUG010000031.1:0-24556 GCA_964481865.1 uncultured Thermomonas sp.
TCGAACAAAGCCGAGCTTGCTGCCACCCTGTTTGACTGGGTGCAAAGTGTGGATCGCGTCAAACTTGTGCATGCCCTGGCACGCCACCGTCCCACTGCATCGCCGCCGCTGAATGTGCTGATTCAAGTCAATATTGACGATGAAAACAGTAAATCCGGCTGCAACCCCAGTGATATCCCTGCCCTCGCTGAAGCCATTTCGACCCACACAAATCTGTGTTTACGTGGGCTGATGGCAATCCCTGCACCCGCCCCCAGCATGCAGCAGCGGCGTGCCGCATTTGCTGCCATGACGGAGCTTTTTCAGCAGCTCAAACTGCATTACCCCGCCATTGATACGCTTTCCATGGGGATGAGTGAAGACTTTGTGGAAGCAATCGAAGAAGGTGCCACCCTAGTACGCGTGGGCAGTGCCCTGTTTGGCGCGCGCCCAGCCAAGCAAGGAACATGAACATGACAGAATCCATCGCCTTTATCGGTGGCGGCAATATGGCACGCAGCCTGATCGGTGGTTTGATCGCCCAAGGTCATCCTGCCCATGCCATTCGGGTGGCAGAACCGGTTGCCGCATTACGTGACGCACTGCACGCGGATTTCGGTATCCCCGTATTTGAACAAGCGGCACAGGCCGTCACGGGGGCTGCCACGTGGGTGTTTGCCGTCAAACCTCAAGTGATGCGGCACGTGTGTGAAGGTTTGGTGACCGCAGCGCAGCAGCATAAACCGCTGGTGGTTTCCATTGCCGCTGGCATCACCGCAAGTCAACTGAATCGTTGGCTTGGTGGCAGCAATAACATCATCCGCAGCATGCCCAATACCCCTGCACTGCTGGGTGCGGGTGTGACAGGACTGTATGCGGCGGGTGATGTCAGTGCGCATGAGCGCAGTCTTGCCGAATCTCTGCTGGCTGCCGCCGGGAAAACCGTCTGGATTGCCGACGAGGCACAGATGGACGCAGTGACCGCTGTTTCCGGCAGCGGCCCAGCCTATGTGTTCCTGCTGGCAGAAGCCATGATTGACGCGGGTATCCGCGAAGGTCTGCCCACCGACACTGCCCGCACGCTGGCACTGCAAACCGTGCTGGGTGCGGCGCGCATGCTGACCGAATCCGATGTGGATGCCGCCGAGCTGCGCCGCCGTGTCACCTCACCCGGTGGCACCACCCAAGCCGCCATCGAAACCTTCGAAACCGGTGGCCTGCGCGACTTAGTCAACGCCGCTATCCACGCCGCACGCGTGCGTGGTGCCGAACTTTCGGCGGCAAACGATGCCAGCGACGACGCGTGACCCATCCCCACCTTATGGCAATCGAAACCACGCTTCACACCGGCTGCAAGGTCATGGGTACAACATCCGCTTCGTCCAGCCGCCTTGCACATCGGCTTCATACAGCCAGCGCTCGTGCAGACGGAACTGTGCGCCATACCAGAACTCCACGGCACGCGGCTTGATGCGAAAACCTGTCCAGCGTGCTGGCCGTGGTATTGGCTGCCCTGCAAATCTTGCCTCAACCTCGGTCAGCCTTGTTTCAAATTGCTCACGGCTTTCCAGTGTTTCTGACTGCTGTGACGCCCAAGCCCCAACCTGGCTCCCGCGTGGCCGGCTGGCGAAATACGCATCCGCTTCAGCATCGGAAACAATCTCAACATCGCCTTCAACCCGCACCTGCACAGCATTGCGCACACGTGGCCAGTAAAACAGTAATGCGGCGCACTGGTTGGCTTGTAATTCACGCCCTTTGCGACCATCCAGATGCGTGTAAAACACGAAACCACGCGCATCATGCGCCTTCAGTAACACAGTGCGTGCAGACGGATAGCCATCTGTTCCTACCGTTGCCAGCAGCATCGCGGTGCGGTCTGGCTCACCCGCGGCAAGTGCCTCATCAAACAAGGTATCAAAGGTCGTCAGGATTTCATCAGAGAGTCGATTCATGCCGCTATTGTGACCCCAGTTCAACCAAGGCGCATCTGGCTGTTAGCATGTTGCAATGCAAAATCCCCCTCACATCATTCTGATTGGCCCCATGGGTTCAGGAAAAAGCACGCTTGGCCAGGCACTTGCCACGCGACTGCAATTGCCCTTTCTTGATGTTGATGCCTCTATTGCAAATGATGCGGGCTGCAGTATTCCTGAGATTTTTGCCAATGAAGGCGAGTCAGGATTCAGGCAACGTGAAACCCAGATGCTCGCGGCAATACTCCGTCAGCCTTCTGCCGTCATTGCAACCGGTGGTGGCGCTATTCTGGCTGAAGCTAACCGTCAAGCCATGCAAGCGGCTGGCATTGTGATTTATCTGTCTGTTAACGCCAGCACACAGCTGACGCGTCTTACTCACGACACACAACGCCCTTTACTGCAAACCCCTGATCGCGCAGAAAAACTGGCGCAGTTGCAAATGCAACGCGAGCCACTTTACCGCGCAACTGCGCACATAACGTTCGACACGTCGCACGACAGCCCGGATGCTGCTGTTGCACGGCTTGTTCAGACGATTGATACCTACAAGGCAGACCTCGCATGATGCAGTCTCACCCCACCGTCGATGTTGCTGGAAGCACACCTTACCGTATTCATATCGGTTCAAATCTGCTGCACGACGGCGCGCTTTTGACCCGTACGCTGCGTGGTCGCCATGCGCTGATCGTAAGCGACACGCATGTCGCACCGCTTTATGCGGAGCACGTGGCCACCCACTTGCGACAAGCACGCCCTGATCTGCAGATTGGGCAACACTGCATTGCTGCAGGTGAAGCAGAAAAAACACTGCATAACTTTTCTACCGTCATTGATGCATTGGCAGCATTGGGTGCCACCCGTGATGCCTGCATCTATGCCCTGGGTGGCGGTGTGATTGGTGATATGGCCGGCTTTGCCGCCGCCTGCTGGATGCGTGGCATCGACTGCGTGCAACTCCCCACCACCTTGCTCGCGATGGTGGATTCCTCTGTTGGCGGCAAAACTGCAGTGGATATTCCACAAGGCAAAAACCTCGTGGGCGCTTTTCATCCCCCTCGCGCCGTCATTGCCGACACCACAACCCTGCAGACGCTTCCAGCACGCGAACTGCGTGCCGGGTTGGCAGAAGTCATCAAATACGGCGCCATTATCGACGCCGACTTCCTGCAATGGCTGCAAGCGCATTGCACGGCACTTTTAGCGGGTGACAGCACTGCATTGGCACAGGCCATTGCTCGCAGTTGTGCGCATAAAGCCGCCATTACCGAGCGCGATCCATTTGAGCATGGCGAACGCGCGCTGTTGAATTTTGGCCATACCTTTGGGCATGCCATTGAGGCCGAGCAAGGCTATGGCGATGGCCTGAATCATGGTGAGGCCGTGGCTGTTGGCATGGTATTGGCGGCGCAGCTTGCTGCTGACCTAGGCATGGCGAAGCATGAGGATGCACAAGCACTTGCGCATCTGCTCGCGAGCTTTGAGCTTCCCACCCAGATTCCTGCAGGGCTGTCTGCACAGGCATTGCTGGCACGCATGCGCCTGGACAAGAAAGCCCAAGCCAGCGGCCTACGTTTCATTCTCTGGCAGGGCGCTGGCGCAGCAAACGTCGTCGCCGATGTCCCAGAGGCTGCGGTACTTGCAACACTGCAAGCCAACGGCTGCGCACACGTCTGATAGCCAACACCGTACAATTCACCCATGCGCCTTTTGTTGCAACAACGTCCCGATGGCCACGAAGCCCCGCGTTTCGTGCAACTCCAATTGCAGCCTGATTTATTGGGTGGCTGGGAGTTACTGCGCGAAACCGGTCAAATGGGGGGACGCAGCACGCTGCGCCGTGAGCTTTACCACGATCAAACCACGGCATTGGCAGCGCTTGAGGCAGCGCGTGATACACAGCTCAAACGCGGGTTCTTACTGGTATTTGCCACAGGTGAAAGCGGGCGTCCGCTGGCATGAGCACACCCGCTCTTTCAGTTGGCTGCCAAGCCATATCGATTTTTATAAAAGGATGTGATGAACGTGACAACTCCCCTGAAGAATGACCGCTTTCTGCGTGCATTGCGCCGCGAGCCTGTCGATTGCACACCCGTCTGGCTGATGCGACAAGCAGGGCGTTACCTACCGGAATACCGCGCCACACGCAAAACTGCTGGCAGTTTTCTGGCAATGGCAAAGAACCCCGATCTCGCCTGTGAGGTCACCCTGCAACCCTTGCGCCGTTTCCCGCTGGATGCTGCCATTTTGTTTTCCGACATTCTGACAGTGCCCGATGCTATGGGGCTTGGGCTGTATTTTGTCGATGGCGAAGGCCCAAAGTTCGAACGCCCTGTACACAGTGTGGCCGACATCAACAAACTTGCGGTTCCTGATATGGAAACCGACCTGCGCTATGTCATGGATGCGGTGCGTGTGATTCGTCGTGAACTGGACGGCAGCGTGCCACTGATCGGCTTCTCCGGAAGCCCATGGACGCTGGCCTGCTACATGGTAGAAGGCGGTGGCAGCAGCAATTTCAGCAAGATCAAGGCATTGGCACTGAATGAACCCGCGGCCATGCACCAACTACTGAATGTGGTAACCGACGCCGTGATCGCTTATCTCTCGGCGCAACATGCCGCTGGTGCACAGGCGCTGCAGGTCTTTGACACCTGGGGTGGCACGCTCTCACCCGCCATGTACCGCGAATTTTCGCTGCCCTACCTCACCCGGATTGCGCGTGAACTGAAACGCGATACAACCCCTCTGATTCTGTTCGGCAAAGGCAATGCCATCCATCTGGAAGCACTGGCAGATAGCGGTGCAGAAGGTGTGGGCGTGGATTGGACAGTCACACTGGAAGATGCAGCCCGCCGCACCCAAGGTAAAGTAGCTCTGCAAGGCAACCTTGACCCAGCGATGCTATACGGCAGCCCCGAGGCGGTGCGTGCGCAGGTTCGAACGGTGCTGGACAGTTACCGTGACGGCAATGCTGGCAGCCGTGAGGGTCACGTCTTCAACCTCGGACACGGCATGTCCCCTGACATGAATCCAGAGCATGTTGCGGCACTGGTGGACGAAGTACACCGCTATAGTCAACGCTGATTGCGCAAGACAAAGAACGCCAATACTCAGGTGTGCGTGATGGGCGCAGGCAATTGTTGCAATGCCTGCGCCAGCATCGCACCGCTCACTGGCTTTCTGAGAAAGCCATCAAACCCTGCCGCCTTTGCCTGTATTTCGGCCTCCGCATCCGAACGTGCAGTCACCGCCAGCAAAGGCAGCTTCAATCCTTGATCCCGCAAAACACGGGCAAGCGCCAGCCCGTCCATACCCGGTAAATCCAAATCCATCAGCACCGCATCAAACACCTGTAATGCCACTTCTGTCAGTGCCGCTAAACCGTGCCCTGCGTGGGTGACAACATGCCCTTGCTCTCGCAATAAATCGGTGATGACAGCAGCCACAATGGGGTCATCTTCAACCAACAGCAGCGTCATGTTATCTGCACGTCCTCGTGATTGGTGACTTGCCACGGCATCGGTTTGCTGCCTTGCCTCAGGAGCCGCCTGCAAAGGCAAATCCACAACAAAGCGCGAGCCTTTCCCTAATTCACTTTCCACCGTGATACTGCCGCCCATCGCCGCTGCCAACTCTTGCGAGATCGCCAAACCTAAGCCACTGCCACCATAACGGGCAGCCGTGCGGCCACCTTCCGCTTGCTCAAAACGCCGAAACAATCGGTCTTTTTCTTCTGTATTCAGACCCGGCCCTGTGTCGCTGACAATCAGCCGTATTCCCTGTGGCTGTAAAGCAACTGTTTCCAGTGCTACATGCCCCGTCTCGGTAAACTTCACCGCATTTCCAATCAGGTTCAACAGAATTTGCTGTACCCGCGTGCGGTCACCCAACAACATTCCAGGAACATCTGAAGCCAGGTGCTCCACAAAGACCAAGCCTTTCTTCTCCGCCACCGGCGCCATCAGGCTCGCCACATCACTTAATAGCCTTGGCAGAGAAAACGCAGCATGCACCAAGCTCAATTTACCGGCTTCAATACGCGCCAAATCCAATGCGTCATTGACCAAGCGCAGCAAGTGCTCACCCGCGCGACGAATCGCATCCACATAGTTGCGTTGCTTTGTATCCAGGCGACTGGCTTGCAATAACTCTGCCATGCCCAATACGCCGGTCATCGGGGTTCTGACTTCATGCCCCAGTGTTGCAAGAAAGCGGGATTTGGCCTCCGACGCTTGCTCGGCCAATTCACGTTTGTGTTCAGCCAGTTGCCACGCATGCCGACGCTTTAACCGCGCACGGTAAAGATGCGCCAGCCATGCCAGCACCAGCGTCGCGCTCAAAAAATAGAGCAGCAATGCCCATGCACTACGCCACCATGGCGGTGGCACGTCAAAGATCAGCACCTGCTCTGCAGCCGCATTACCTGCCGCATCCTGTGCACGCATACGCAGCCGGTAATGCCCAGGCGCCAGACCCGTAAAAATACGTTCGCCACTGTTTCCCAAGGCCACCCAGGTCGAATCAAATCCTTCCAGACGTGACCAATAACGATTACCGGCAGGGTCATCAAAAGAAAGCAGCCGGGCACGAATACGCCATTCGCGGTCTTGCTGCTGAAGTTGCAATGCATCATTCAGTGGCAGTGTCTGCCAATACCCTTGCCGACGCACGGCGAATGCATCAAACAGCAAACTTGGCCGGAAACTTGCGGCATCCTTCATGGCAGTATCCACCAGCCGCAACCCACCATCAGCAGCAGCGGCAACCAGAACACCGTCTTGTCGAAGCAACACGGCATTGCGCAGATACTCATCGCCATTGGCGGCATCCTGCAAGCCAACATGCCGAACATTTTGCCGTTGTGGATCCCAGCGAAACAAACCCCGTGGTGTGGGCAACCAGACACGCCCCGCCTGATCGACAACCAACGACGAAGCAGCAACAGCAGGCATTCCTTGTGCATACCCCACATGTGCCGTGCGGTGCCATGCCTGACCGTTATATTGAAACTGCTCCAAGCCCGATAACCGCTGCAGCCAAAGTGTCTCGGCATCTTCAAATGCGAAGGCGTGAACACGCTCACTTCCCATTTCAGGAACGGGCGTGAAACGCTTGTTTTCACGATCAAACACCAATACACCTTGGCTGCCGGCAATCCAAGGATCATCCGTCGGTGACAGCACCATCGCTTCGATATCGGCATCACCAAGTCCACTGGCTTCACCTGCGGGCAAATCCAGCACAACCCGACCATTGATTGGATCACGCTGTTGCACACCACCACCAGCAGCAGCAATCCACTGACTACCGTCACCTGCATGCAAAACCCACGCAACCTGCCCTGCTGGAACTGGCGCACTGGGGTCATCAGCCCCCCATTCGTCCACCGCCCCATCATGGCGAATACGCAGCAACCCACCACGGTGTCCAATCCAGACCTGTCGTATGCGATCTTCAGCAATCGCGACTGGCTTGACGCTTTGCAGACGCTGACGGATATCTTCATCAAACTGCGTGATTTGCCCTTGCAAGTTCATATGCTCAATCACGCCGGACATCCCGCCTAACCAAACCCCACCATCCTGCGCATCGCCAAGTGCGCGGTACACCGCATCACTCAAGCCATCTTCTAACCCTTGAAACAGCGCAAGTTGCCGCCAATCGGAGCGCAGATATCCCAACCCACTTCCCAGGATCGGCACCCAAAGTGCGGTATCACGCTCCAATAACAATGTGCTGATGCTGCGTGGGCTATGCATGCGATCGAGTACAACGGGCACAGCGGGCAATGCCCCTTGCTGATACCACAATCCACGCTGGCTACCGATCCAATGCCCCCCCTGCGCATCCACGGCAATCGCCAACATGGCATTGGGGCGTGCGAACATCGGCGACCACACCGGCTGCGACCATTGCCCATCAACCAACCGCCACACACCTGCCGCGCTTCCCAGCCAAAGTTGCCCTTGCTGCAGCGTAATGGAATAGATCAATGTGGAACTGTTTGCACCGGGAAGCGCCACAGGCTCAAAGTGCTCACCCGTCCATCGTGCCAAGCCTGCGGTTGTTCCCACCCATAGGGTATCGTCAGCATCCACTGCCAAGGAAAGAACGGTATCGGACGGCAGCGCACTGTTGTTCTGATCAAAAGCGCGCATCTGGCCGTCACTGGCCACACGCGTCAGACCACCGCCGAAGGTGCCCAGCCAAACCGCATCCTGATGTTTAGCCATTGCCCACACATCATCACTTTTAAGTGCGGGGTGACTGTCTTTCCGATAATGCGAAAACGACTGCCGCGAGGCATCCAGAACACTGACACCTTCCCCTTCAACCGCCACCCAAAGCCGGTTATGTGCATCGACAAGCAGTGCCTGCACATTGTTACCCAGCAGACCGCTCCCCTGACCTGGTTGATAACGCCAGACCCGCATTCCGGCGCTGTCATACCGCGCCAAGCCATCGGCAGTACCCACCCAGACATAACCTTGCTGGTCGTGAACCAAAGCTTTGATATCACTTGATGGCAAGCCTTGCCCCATTCCCACAACACGAAAACGCGGGCGTTCCGGCACACCCGCAAGTACCAGACCACACAACAGCCAGAGCATCAGAAACCCAATGATTCGCTTCATTCCCTTCCCCGTTCTGATGCTGGCATTTGTGATGCTGGCAACGCTTCGTTGCAATTTCAAGCACTCCGCTTTGCCATTCCCTTACTAGAATGGGCGACTTGTGCATCCAAACGGAACTTTACCGTGAATACAGCATCCACACCCCGCTCTGACTGGAGCAGTCTAAGTAAATTGTTGCACTGGCTGATTGCCTTGATGATTTTCGGCATGGGTGCGGTAGGTATCACGATGGTGAATATGTCGAACTCACCCACAAAAATCGCCATCTTTGCGCTGCATAAATCCATGGGCATGACATTGCTGGCATTGATCGTTATTCGCCTTGTCTGGCGCCTGTATGCCGGTGCGCCTGCTGCCGTACCCGGCACACCGCCTCTGATGCGTTATGCCGCATCCGCCATGCACGGCGTACTTTATGTCTTGCTCTTGGCAATCCCACTCAGTGGTTGGCTGTTGAACTCGGCTGCTGGCTTCCCGCTGCAATGGTTTGGCATGTTCAATCTACCGGCAATCGCCGCACAAAATGATGCCTTGCACGATAACGCCACACGCGCCCACATGATGTTGTTCTTCGGGCTGCTTGGTCTGGTTATTTTGCATGCCTCAGCAGCCGTTTATCACCACATGTTTGTTGGCGATGCCACCCTTTCCCGCATGCTGCCACGTGGCTGGCTGCGCGTTGAATCATCGGAGAATACAGATGCGTAATCGTTTGCTTTCGTTGTTACTTTTTTTCTTCGCTGCCCCCCTCTGGGCAGCAGACTATGTACAGGCGCCTGGTTCGGCACTCGCCTTTGCCGGAAAGTATCAAGGTGCTGTGTTTGTTGGGCAGTTCCCCGGGTTTTCAACCACGGTGTCGTTTGACCCAGCTGCCCCGGAGGAAGCAAAGCTCAACGTCACCATTCCCATGGTGGCTGCCACCACCCGCAATAAAGATTACGACAGTGAAATGCTTGGCTCAGCATTCTTTAATACTGCGGCATTTCCACAAGCCACCTTCCAAGCGAATGGGTTTCGCGTCATTGGTGAGAACCAATATGCTGCAGATGGCACACTGACATTGCGCGGCATCAGCAAGCCCGTCACGCTTGAATTGACTTGGACACCCGGCGAACGCCCTGTGCTGCGCGGGCGTACCACGGTCAAACGCTTGGACTTTGATGTAGGTGCTGGGGATTGGGGGGACACCAAACTGATTCCCAATGCCATTGCAGTCAGCACCCGCGTGGTACTTACTCCAGCCAAATAAACAGCACACCAACTGTTGCAACGCCCCGATGCGCTGCATTCAGCCCATCAGGGCATGCCATCCTGTAAAAACTGCTGCACCTGTTGCACATCAAACGGCCAGTGCAACTCAACATCGCGAACACTGTCACGCAAGACCGGCACCAACACCCCGTAACGTGCTTCCAATTGCATGTCTTCATCAATAAAGACGGAATCAAACTCGGGAGCGGATGCCGCCGCCAAAATAGCCAGAGCCTGATCGCATAGGTGGCAATCATCTCGTTGATAAAGCAATAACGCCATATGCGCTTCCCTTCTCTCCATTCGCCCATAGAATACTCGGCATCCTCTTTGTATTGGGCTGATGCACATGGCCGTTTCTACCTTCGACCTTTATAAGATCGGCATTGGTCCTAGTTCCTCACATACTGTTGGCCCGATGCGTGCAGCCGCACGTTTTATTCATCACTGGCTGAGTGATGCTGACCTACTATCACGCACTGCACGGGTGCGTGCCGAAGTCTTTGGTTCGCTCGCCCTCACAGGCCGCGGCCATGGCACAGACAAAGCTATCTTAATGGGTCTGGAAGGGCATTGGCCCAATGAAATCGACCCAGATATCATCCCGTTGACACTTGCGCGTATCCGTCAGGAAAAACGCATTCTGCTTCTGGGCAGCCACCCTATCGCGTTTGATGAAAAGCGCGATCTGGTGATGAACAAGCGTCAAAAATTACCATTCCATACTAATGGCATGCGCTTCATTGCCTATGACACTGAAGGCAAGGAGCTCGCCAGCCGCGACTACTACTCTGTTGGTGGCGGCTTCGTGGTCAACCAAGATGAAGCCGCCGAAGACCGCATCGTGGCGGATACCACCACCTTGCCACACCCATTCAACAGCGGCAGTGAGCTTTTGCGTGAATGCCAACGCAGTGGTTTAAGCATTGCCCAACTGATGTTTGAGAACGAAAAAGTCTGGCGCAGTGAAGACGCTATCCATGCAGGTTTGCGTGAAATCTGGCACGCCATGCAAAGCTGTGTTGCACGCGGGATGCGGGCAAGTGGCACGCTTCCCGGTGGACTGCATGTTGTGCGCCGCGCACCCGTGCTTCAGGCAGAGCTTTCCTCACGTCCCGAGGCTGCCATGCGTGACCCACTGACAGTACTGGACTGGGTGAATCTCTATGCCTTGGCGGTGAATGAAGAAAACGCCGCAGGTGGCCGTGTTGTCACCGCACCCACCAATGGCGCAGCTGGCATTCTTCCTTCCGTCCTGCATTATTACGAACGCTTTTGTGCCAGCGAAAAAGATGCTGCCGCACGCGAACAAGGGATTTTCACTTTCCTGTTAACGGCGTCGGCGATTGGCATTCTTTATAAAGAAAACGCTTCGATTTCAGGGGCAGAAGTCGGCTGTCAAGGGGAAGTCGGTGTCGCCTGTTCCATGGCCGCAGCGGGGTTGACTGCCGCTTTAGGTGGCACACCCGAGCAAATTGAAAACGCCGCTGAAATTGGCATGGAGCACAATCTTGGGCTGACCTGTGACCCCATTGGCGGGCTGGTCCAAATTCCCTGCATTGAGCGCAACGCCATGGGCTCGGTGAAAGCAATCAATGCCAGCCGCATGGCGTTACGTGGCGACGGGCAACATAAAGTCAGTCTGGATAAAGTCATTAAAACCATGCGCGACACTGGTCGAGACATGCAGGACAAATACAAGGAAACCAGTCGCGGCGGCCTTGCTGTCAACGTGATTGAATGCTGACTGGCTGGCTACTCCATTCGTCTTGTACAGGGTCAACAAGTTTCTGCGGTAATCTTGTCTTCGGAAAACCTGCAAGAAGACAAGCATTAAAACTCAGACCCGCTCGCTCATCACTTTTTTTGCATCGCAAGCCCGAAGCGGCTTATGGCGATATGCACTGCTTTTGCTTGTTCTTTTCACGATAACCCTACCCGTTCAGGCACTTGACGCACAAAAATCATTCCGCGACTTTGTCGTTGACCGTTGGGATGTTGAACAAGGACTTCCACAGATTACTGTTTTAGCTACCGCGCAAGATGCGCAGGGCTATTTGTGGTTTGGTACACAAGCTGGCATTGCCCGCTTCGATGGCATGCATTTTCAGCGCTTTAACACACAAGATGCGCCCAGCCTGAACGGCAATGTTCAAGCACTATTATTTGATGATGCACAGCGCTTATGGATTGGCACAGCCCGTGGTTTGACCATTCTGGAAAATGCGACTTTCCGCAATATCACTCCAGTCGCACAAAGTTTCCCTGTCTATGCCTTGGCACGCCAGCACAATACCGTGCTCATTGCCTCTACTGATGGCATCTATACCTACGAAAATAATGCATTACGCCGACTGCATGCGCTGTCCGCACCAGCACTCAGCCTTATAAACATTGATGATGCGCTCTGGGTGGGGAGCACTGGGCAAGCATTCCGCATTACAAACAACACCATTGAATCCTTCCCGCTACCTGCTGCGCTGAAAAACGCGGCGATCAACACCTTGGCAATGCGCAACAACACGCTATGGGCGGGTACCTCGCGTGGTTTATATCAACTGCATCACACGCAATGGCTTGCAGCCGCTGGCCCAGAAATAGGGACAACGACCAGCATCGAAAATCTCTATGTGGATCGGCATGACAACCTCTGGCTGTCCACACCACAGCTGCTTGCACGCTTGCGCCCCGACGCCACGATTGAGCGCATCTCAGAGCTTCCCGGCGGATCGACCATCCGTTCTGTGTTTGAAGACCGCGATGGCAACCTCTGGCTAGGCACACAGGCCGCTGGTGTTTTGCGCGTATGGAATGGTTATGCACGCCATATCCGCATGGACGACGGACTGGCATCAGCACTGATCTGGACACTGGAAAAGGCAGCCGACGGCAGCATCTGGATTGGTACAGGCAATGGTGTCAACCGTTGGCACCAAGGAAAATTGGAAACCCTCATCCAAGGTGCAGCATTACCGCACCCCGATGTTTACACCCTGTTACCCGAAAATGGGCAAACATGGATCGGCACCCGCCTTGGTGTGTTTCTGCTGCGTAACGGCATCCTAGAATCTCCCACACAGCTTGCGGCCATACGTGACGCACAAGTCAATGGCATCTTGCGTGACCGAAAAAAACGGCTATGGTTCGCCACCAGTCAAGGGGTGTTCTTGCTTGATGGTCAACGCTTAACACAGTATGCCGAACGTGCGGGTCTGTCTGACCCTCGTGTACGCATCGTCCATGAGACACGGCATGGACGGATCCTTCTGGGCACACCACATGGGCTATACGAATGGGGTGACAACCGCATCACCAATCTTGGTGAAAGCACTGGGTTAAACCCCGATATTGCCGTTACCGCACTCGCCGAACTACAGGACGGCCGTTGGGTTGTTGGTAGTAGCGACAGCAATAATTTGCATATTTTCAATGGCACACGCTGGCAATCACTTGGCGCAAAGCAGCATCTTCCAGCGAATATCCCTTTCTTTTTTACAGAACAGGATGGCGCGCTTTGGGTGGCAGGAATGCAAGGGGTTTATCGCCTGCCTTTTGCTCAACTTGATCAAGCTTTATCAGCCAAACCAGTCCCCCTGAAAGCCGACATCATCATCAACTCTGGTATGGATCAACAAGGTGGTCAGGTTGATAAATGCTGCAATGGCACAGGGCATGGGCGTGGGCTACTTGATGGCAAGATGCTTTGGTTCCCGACCCGTGATGGTATTTTGCAAGTTGCAAGCAACGATCTACCGATTCCTCCTGAACACCATGTACTGATTGAAAGCGTGCATGAGGGCGAACAGCATTTCGATACAACAAACGACACACTACAGCTGCCCATTGATGCGCGCAGCCCAAAAATCAGCTTCACCTTGCCAAATTTCAACCCCGCTTACGCTCCTGATTTACGTTACCGTCTGAAAGGTCACAGCGATACTTGGGAGCACGTTACCAATGCATCACAACGCCTAGCCAGCTACAGTAATTTGCCTCCAGGGCAATACACGTTTGAAGTGCTCGACTTCAACCAACCGACACCTGAAACAACGGCGGCGCGTTTACACCTGATTATTCCGCCACACTTTCAGGAGACCCTGTTATTCCGCCTAGTATTGCTGGCGGCCCTGTTCTTTCTGATTTGGCTGATCTATCTGACCCAGCGCTATAGCCATGAACGGCAACGTCATGTTCTGGAGCAACAAGTTCTGGAGCGCACTGCCGAACTACAAGAAGCCAACACCAAGCTCAAGGAGCTGAGCTTTACTGATGCTCTCACTGGGTTACATAACCGGCGCTATTTGTCGCAGCAAATTCCACTGGACTTGTCATTTTACGACCGCAATACAAACTACCAAACGGGTAAAGACGCTGCCGTATTCGTCTTGCTTGATATCGATCATTTCAAGCGGGTCAATGACACATGGGGACATGCGGCAGGCGATCGTCTGTTGGAACAAGTGGCGCAGCTTCTCTCCGACATGCGCCGCCAAGGTGACTATGTGGCGCGTTGGGGTGGTGAAGAGTTCCTGATGGTTCTTCGTCCACTGCCACGCGGCAGTCTGCCTGAAATCGGCAACCGTATTTGCTCACGCATTGCAGACCATGTCTTTGATCTTGGCAATGGTGTGACACACCACGTCACTGTATCGGTGGGGCTTGTGGAATGCCCGCCGTTCTATACGCATCCCCATCTTTTAGCGTGGGAACAAATCATCACACTGGCTGATCGCGCTATGTATCGCGTGAAAACTTCTGGCCGCAATGGTTGGTTGGCATGCTGCGCCAAACCTGGTGCTGCTCTACCCAACACCTTGTCGTCACCCATTGATAATCCGCAAAAACTCCTTGACCTTGGTGCGCTAGAGTTTTGCGGAGATAGCTTGCACACGGGCTAAGGCTGCACGGATATCGTCAAGCAAGTCATCTGCATGCTCAATTCCCACCGACAAACGCAGCAGACCAGCACCAATCCCCGCCACTGCCCGCGCTTCGTCACTCATCGCAGCATGCGTCATCGTGGCAGGATGGGCGACCAGACTTTCCACACCTCCCAGTGATTCTGCCAGTGTGAACCAACGCAGCCCATCGACAAACGCACGCGCTGCGGCTTCCCCGCCTTTAAGCTCCACACTCAGCATGCCACCGAATCCGTATTGTTGGGCGGTGGCCAGTGCATGTCCCGGATGATGCGGCAGCCCAGGATAATGCACCACCTGTACTGCCTCATGCCCATCCAGCAATTGCGCAATCTGCTGTGTATTTTCTTGATGCACACGCATGCGTGCTGCCAGAGTACGCAAGCCACGCAAGGTGAGAAAACTATCGAATGCCCCACCCGTCAAACCAAGTGCATTGCCCCACCACGCCAGTTGTTCGTGAAGCGCAGCATCTTTTGCAATCACCGCGCCACCCACGACATCGCTGTGACCATTGATGTATTTCGTGGTGGAATGCAGCACCACGTCCACAGAAAAATCAGCCATCGGACGCTGCAAAAGTGGCGAAAGGAAAGTGTTATCCACCACCACGCGCGCACCCGCCTGATGTGCTGCTTCAGTCACACTGCGCAAATCGGTGATTCGCAACAACGGGTTGGAGGGAGTTTCCAACCACACCACCGCTGGCGCCTGCTCGCTAATGCAATGAAGCGCCTGCGGCTGGGTGAAATCGCAGGTCAGCAAACGGAACGCGCCTTTCTCCGCCAACGCATTGAACAAGCGCCAACTTCCGCCATAGCAATCGTGTGGCACAAGCACTACATCATTGGGTGATAACAGGGCATGCAAAAGCAAGCTGATCGCCCCCATACCACTGCCGGTGATGACTGCACCCGCGCCACCTTCCATCTCAGAAAGCGCATCCCCCAGCCAATCGCGAGTTGGATTGCCACAACGGCTGTAGTCATACGCTCGCTTTTCGTTGAAGCCCGCAAAGCTGAAATTGGATGACAACACCAAGGGAGGCGACACGGCTCCAAATGCAGTGTCGCAGCCAATACCTGCACGCGCTGCTCGGGTGCCCACATGGCAACGCTCATCTTCACGCATCTTGCTCATGCCTGTTCACCACCTTGTTGTACTGACGCAACACCAGTGTTGCCAGCGGCAAATAGCTCTGTTGCCAAGAGTGCATCCACGCGATCGGTTTCTTTCAGGAAGGCATCATGCCCATACGGTGAGCGCAAAATACGCAGCCGCCCGCGCCCTGCAAGACCTTCGATCAACTCCACTGCATCGGTCATCGGCACCAAACGATCACCTTCCACTGCAATCACAGATACCGGCACCTGCACTTCTGCGGGCTCCAGCCAATGCAGATCAATCGACTCCGACAAGCGTAGCCATGCCGTTGGGGTAACCCGCGCAACAAACTTTGCACCGGCGGCATCAAGATAATCTTCGGCTGCCACACGCACATGCCCGTTACAGATTTCTGGCGGTGCATTGAAACGCTCGCCGAATTCCTCCGGCGTGCGATAGCTCAACATGGCGAACTGCCGCGCCAGCGACAACCCTTGCTCATCCGCGCATTGCAGGCGCCCAAGTGCCACGGCCTTGCGCTGCAAGGCACGCCATGCCGCTGCATAGGGATGCGGACGATGCACGCCACTGACGGCAACAAGACGCTGTACCCGCTGCGGATAGCGCGCAGCAAACTGCAAGCCCACCAAGGCGCCATAGGAATAGCCCACATAAGCCTGCAACTGCGTGATCCCCAAGGCATCAAGCAGCAATGCAACCGCATCGGCCTGGTCGGTTGTATCAATGGGGGCATCAATACTGCCGTCTGCCCCCACATAATCAAATGCAAGAATGCGCCACTTCGTTGGATCCAGTGTGCGCCCCGCGTCCAACAAGCCTTGTGCCCAACCTGCACTGGGGTCGTCTCCATTCGCTGCCACATGCTTGTGTGCTGAGATACCACCTGCCACAAAAATTACTGGGGCATCGGCTGGTCCAACCAGTTCGTAGTTCAAACGCAATTTACGTGCACCGGCATGCCGCATCGGCAACACGGCATCCACACCACCACGCCGCATCTGTACTGCACTGGCCTGCACCGGCTTTTGTGATGCGCTAGCAGAGACGCTATGTGACGTGGGTGTTACAGCACAAGGTTGAACAAGACGCATGGGGGTGGCTCCAGTAAATAAGTCCATCGCCACCCACGGGATTTTCCGGAAGGTTCAACATTGCCCTTCGCTCTGGGCGCTGTTGCAACCATCTTCCGGAGACACACTGTGTCACCGCAGGATTTGGCACCTGTCAGCAAGCATTGCCTCAGGTTGCCCCGGCATCAAAGGGCCAGTCCCTCCGCCGGTCTCGATGGATAGCCGCAGTATGGAAGCCACCCCACTTATTGTCAATCGCTCTATCCAGATAAAACGATGGCATAAGTCTCAGTCGTTTTCCAAATCCTCATCGTCATCCACTGGCGGCTCAACCAAATCCATCCATTGCGGCAGCCGATCAAGCATGCCAACTGCACGCAGATACGCTTCATCCGGCTCACGATTGCCGATCAATGCCGTCGCCACATGCACGGCACCTGTGACCCAGAACCCAGAGGTTCGCATCTGCCCCGGACGATGCTGATAGGCCACCGCCTCAACAATCGGCATGGGCAGCCCCCACATACCCATCAGGTAGGCACCTGCCTCGGCGTAATTCAAGCCTTCTTCGCCCTCTGCGCCCGATGAAACCCCCGGCAACAGGCGCCCCACTTCTGCCAGCAAACTGGCCGTCGCCGCCAACTCTGCACTGGGGCCAGGTAAGAGCTTGCGTGCCAGATTGGAAGAACGCAGGGCGCGATCCTGAATTTCTTGCCGCAGCTGACTATTACCAAAGCGTGCCCCAACAAAGGTCTCGATGGTCAGCACCATGCGCAGCAATGTTTCATGCCCCAATCGCACCACCGCCGAGCGCATATCGCTGATTTCGCGCCCACCGGAAAAATATGCCGAATTGCACAAACGCAATACTTTCGCGGCGATTGCCGGGTCTTGCGACAGCGCATTGGCGATTTGCCCACTATTGGCATTGGGGTCACGCAGCAACTTGGTCAGTTCAAGATATAACTTGGGCGGTGGTGGCAACGTATTGATACGCCCCAGCGTGCGCTTCAGCTCATCGCTTCCCAGAAGTTCGCGCAGATCAATCACGCTTTCCACTGCATCAATCAGGTCTTGTGCCTGCAAAGGTCGGCTGAGTACACGATGCGCGCCATCCAGCGCCTGGGCGATATCCACACTGGCTTCATCGGGGGATTGATCAAGCAGCAAAATCCGTACGGCCTGTGGAAAGACCGCAGCCACACGCGACAACAGCTCAGGCCCACCCATCGTTCCCGGGCGAAGTCCGCAGACAAACACATCGAATGTCATTGCGGAAAAATCAATCGGTGCGCCCTCTGCAAGCCACTCGATTTGCCAATCCAGCCCGAAATCAGACACCAGGCTGGAAAATTCATCCGCCTGAGCCGCATCTTCTCCAAGAATGACAATACGCACAGCTGCACCTTTCCTTCATTCATCCGGCGATTGCGTCGCCATGAGTGTTCTGCAAACTTGCAGATTACACCGTATCTGAGGGCGAGTTATCTACCCCGTGTGTTGCACCGGTATAATTTCACCATGTCTGATATCGCTTCCGAAGCGGCACGCCGCCGCACCTTCGCCATTATTTCCCACCCTGACGCGGGTAAAACCACGCTCACTGAAAAGCTGTTGTTATTCGGAGGCGCCATCCAGATGGCTGGCTCAGTGAAAGGCCGCAAAGCGGCGCGCCATGCCACCTCCGACTGGATGGCGCTGGAAAAGGAACGCGGTATTTCCGTCTCCAGCTCGGTGATGCAGTTCCCGTATGCGGGGCATATCGTCAACCTGCTGGACACCCCCGGCCACGCCGACTTCGGCGAAGACACCTACCGCGTACTCACCGCAGTCGATTCTGCGCTGATGGTAATCGACGTTGCCAAGGGCGTGGAAGAACGTACCATCAAGTTGATGGAAGTCTGTCGCCTGCGCGACACGCCCATCATGACCTTCGTCAACAAGCTTGACCGCGAGGGCAAAGACCCGATTGAACTACTGGATGAAATCGAATCCGTACTGGGCATTCAATGTGCGCCTGTCACATGGCCAATTGGCATGGGCAAGCGACTGAAAGGCGTGGTGCATCTTCTTTCGGGCGAAGTCCATCTGTACGAACCCGGGCGCAATTTCACCCGCCAGGACTCCACTATCTTCCCCTCACTGGATGACCCCGGCGTCGCTGCGGCCATTGGTACAGAATTGCTGCGGGAAGTGCGTGACCAACTGGAACTGGTGCAAGGCGCTTCGGCTCCGTTCGATCAAACCGAATATCTGGCTGGCAAACAATCACCCGTGTTTTTTGGTTCAGGGGTGAACAACTTTGGCGTACAGCCGCTGCTGGATTTCTTCATAGAACATGCCCCATCACCGCGTGAGCGTGCCACCACAGGCCGTGACGTGGCGGCTTCCGAGGGAAAACTCACCGGCTTCGTGTTCAAAATCCAAGCCAATATGGACCCGATGCACCGTGACCGTGTGGCTTTTATGCGGGTGTGTTCGGGCAAATTCACCGCTGGCATGAAAGCCTTTCACGTACGCAGCGGCAAAGACATCAAGCTGGCTAACGCCCTGACCTTCATGGCATCCGACCGCGAAATCGCCGAAAGCGCCTATCCCGGTGATGTGATCGGTATCCACAACCACGGCACCATTGCCATTGGCGATACCTTTACCGAAGGTGAGAAGCTGAGTTTCACCGGCATTCCCAGCTTTGCGCCAGAACTGTTCCGCCGCGCCCGTCTGCGTGACCCTCTCAAGCTCAAGCAATTGCAGAAAGGGCTGGAGCAACTCTCTGAAGAAGGCGCCACCCAGTTCTTCAAACCATTAATGAGCAATGATTTGATCCTTGGCGCAGTCGGTGTCCTGCAGTTCGATGTGGCTGCCTACCGACTGAAAGATGAATATGGCGTGGAAGCCATCTTTGAGCCGGCACAAGTCGCCACAGCACGCTGGATTCATTGCAGTGATGCGAAAAAACTGGAAGAGTTCCGTGACAAAAACGCCCTGAACCTAGCACTGGATGCCGCCGGTGAATTGGTTTATCTGGCACCCAGCCGGGTCAATTTGCAGCTGGCACAAGAACGGGCGCCAAGTGTGGAGTTTCTGGCAACGCGGGAAATCGCATTGCCGGGCACCTCAGGCTAAGCCCATTCACCACAACTCACGAATCGACAACACCCCAATCACCTTCCCTTGTTCAACCACGGGAAGGTGACGCAGCCCTTGCCGCACAATGAGCTGCCGGCAATCATCAAATGGGGTGGAGAGTGAAACCGTCAGCACATTCGCGGTCATGATTTCTTCCACCTTGGTGGTCACCGATGAGCGCCCTTGCAGCACCACTTTGCGCGCATAGTCCCGCTCGGTCAGCAAACCGACCAATGCGTCATCCTGCATCACCAGTACCGCACCGATATCGTGATCGTCCATCATGCGCACGGCATCAATCACTGGATCCTGCGGTGCCACGGTATAAAGCCGCTTGTCGGGTTTGCTATCCAACATTTCTTGAACTGTTCGCACGTTGCACCCCATTGCGATGAAATTAAACTTGCAGCGCAGCACTATGCCTGACGCTGGTGCTGCCATGTCTCAACAAGATACAACGGCCGCTGTTTGGACTCTTCATACAGCCGGCCTAGGTATTCACCAATCATTCCCAGCGCCATCAACTGTACCCCACCCAAAAACAGAATGACCGCCATCATGGTTGGCCAACCTGCTACTGGGTCACCCCAGACGATTGCTTTGACCACAATCCAGCTGCCATAACCAAATGCCAGCAATGCCGTCAACAAACCCACATACATCGCCAAACGCAAAGGGACGGTGGAGAAACCGGTAATGCCTTCCAAGGCAAAATTCCACAGCCTCCACGCATTGAACTTGGTTTTCCCACCGTCACGTGGCTCACGTTGATAAGGAATCGACACCCGATTAAAACCGATCCAGCCGAACAGACCTTTCATGAACCGATGGCGCTCACGCAATTGACGCAATGCGGCCAATGCACGCGGTGAGAGCAGACGAAAATCACCGGTATCGTAGGGAATCGGCGTTTTCGACAATGCGCCAATCAGCCGATAAAACATGTAGGCACTGCCACGTTTGAAGATGCTTTCACCTGTCCGTTCGATGCGTGTGCCATACACATCGTCATAGCCTTCCTGCCATTTGGCGACAAATTGCGGCAACAACTCCGGTGGGTCTTGCCCGTCTGCATCCAGAATAAAAACTGCCCCATGTTCAATATGGTCCAGCCCAGCCGTCAGTGCCGCTTCTTTGCCGAAATTGCGCGATAAACGCAGCAACTCCACACGCGCATCGTCATCCGCAAATGTTTGCAACACCTGCCACGTGGCATCACGACTGCCGTCATCCACATACAGCACACGTGCGCTCAGCCCTTCCGCCTCCGCCCACTGCAACGCCTGACGAATACGTGGTTGCAGACGTGGCAACGCCTCTGCTTCATTGAACGCAGCCACCAGCAAGGTCAAATGACGCTGTTCCAACGCAATCTCATCCATGTTGCAAGTATGCCAGTCTGCCTCTTAATCCAATGCAGCAAGCACCGCGCTGCCACCGATTGCCACCATCTGCCGTTGAATGGCCTGCGTGCGCTTTTGCACATACGGCCCCGGTGTTGCCGCACTATAGCGTTTAGGGCTGGGAAGCACTGCCGCTAAACGTGCCGCTTCAACAGCACTGAGCTGGCTGGCATCTTTCGCAAAAAACCGCCGTGATGCTGCTTGCGCACCGTACACGCCATCTCCGAATTCGGCCACATTCACATACACCTCAAGAATGCGACGCTTAGGCCAAAGTGTTTCGAGCAATGCGGTGTACCACACCTCCAACCCTTTGCGCAGCCAACGGGTGCCGCTACCGCCCTGCCACAAGAACAGGTTTTTTGCGGTCTGCTGGCTAATCGTGCTGGCTCCACGCAAACGCCGCACAGGCTTGCCGGTTTTTTCGGCATGCGCCTTCATCTTTTCGTTATGATTTTGCGCTTTTTCAATTGCAGAAAAATCAAAACCACGATGTTCAGTAAACCGCTGATCTTCCGCTGCAATCACCGCAACAGGAAGATGTTTGGAGATTGCCGACCACCTGCGGTAGTCATACCTCAGCCGAAACCCGGTATCACCCGCCACCACCGCATCCACACCACGCGCCAGCATGAACGCCGAAAATGGTGGATCGACAAAACGCAGCGTCACGACCTGCAACACACTGAACAACACAAAACACAGCGGCAGCTTCCACCACCAACCGCGCCACCAGCGGGCAACACCTTTTATGACCATGGCAATACGCCTTGTTTTGCCAACGATTTGCCCCCACTGTGTGGCATAACACTCTCCAGACGCTGATCTGCGCATTATCTGCGCAGTTGGCATTTCACGGTATCCCGCATGACCCATCTTCACGACCACCTTGTGCGCTTTCTTCTCCCCACCGCCGGTGTGCGTGGTGTGCTTGTCCATCTTGATGACACCTGGCGCACCATACGCTCGCATGCCAGCTACCCAGAAGCAGCTGAGGCACTTCTAGGTGAAGCATCCGCCGCCGCCGCTCTGTTCACAGGACATAGCAAGGTTGAGGGCAGGCTCTCCATCCAACTGCGTAGCACCGGCCCCATTCGCACCCTGTTTGCCGAATGCACGGCAGCGGGCACGTTACGCGGTATTGTCCGGCTGGACGAAGCATCTTCTTCGCCCGTTTCGCCCGATCTCCGCCAATTAGGTGATGACGCACTCCTGGCGATCACGATTGAAAACCCGCCGCTGGGCAGCCAGACCGAACCTATGCGCTATCAAGGGCTTGTTGCCCTGCAGTCCGAACGGCTTGATGCGGCATTTGAAGATTATTTCCGCCAATCCGAGCAGCTTCCTACCCGCTTGCTACTTGCCAGCAACCCATTACGTGCAGCCGGTCTTTTACTGCAAAAACTTCCAGGTGAAGAGGTGGATGAAGATGGGTTCCGTCGAACCAGTGCCTTGTTTGACACGCTGACCCGTACCGAACTGCTTGAAGTTGCCCCACATGCACTGATCCACCGTCTGTTTCATGAAGAAAACCCACAGCTACTTGCCGAAAAACCCCTGCAATTTGCCTGCTCATGCTCCCGCGAACGTGTGGAAGGCATGCTGGTGTCTCTGGGCCGTGAAGAAGCCGATGCGGCAGTCGCTGCAGGCGATGGATATGCACAAGTGCATTGCGAGTTCTGTGGCCAGCACTACGCCTTTGATGCTGCACACATCCACCAGTTATTCACACAAGAAGCCCTGAGTCAGCCCGCCGCATCACGGCTGCAATAGTGGATGGGCCAGCTCTACACCGTTAATCACCTTCCCCAGTTGTTAAAGAAATATAAACGCGCTAGGCTAATCCACATACGTTTGGGAACTTTCCATCTACCGTTTGGTCGAACCCGTCATGTCTTTCCGCTTATTGCCACTTGCTGCTGCCGTTGTTGCTCTGGCACTTGCCAGCGGCAATGCCGTGGCGCAAAGCAAGCAGGCCAAGCAAAACGGCTCCGCCAAAATGGTGCCGGTTCTCAATAAAGACAGCGGAAAGCTAGAAGCCGTACTTCTGCTTGAGCCAGCACAAACAGGAAAAGGCTCCGCCTGGCAATTTGGCCGTACAACGCTTGAAACTACTTATGGGCTGCAATCTGGCAACTCACTGGCGTTGTTGTGCGACCGCCGTGGCGGCGCAGCAGCGGCAATTGGCCAGTTAGCCAGCAACTGTGTTCTGGCATCTCTTGAAGACAAGTCTGGCAACCTCAGTCGGCATGGCAGCGCTGGCATCGCGATCAGCCGCGACACAGGCAAACTTGGCTTTTCGTTTGGCAAAGGGCAAGACACCCTGCCTGCTTGGCTGGCACCCAACCAACTTGGTGGTGCCCGTTATCGGCAAAATGATTTTTCGCTTCTGGCTGAAAAATCCGTTGGTCGTGAAGCATTCGTCAGTGTTGGTGGCACATTGGCACGCGCCAAACTTGTTCCTGCCACCGACGTTCCCCTACTGGCCAGCCAGTGGGATACACGCTCTCTCAGTATTGGTGCAGGCTACGGCGCCTTTGGTGCCAACATTGTTGGGCGTGTGGTCAATGTCCCGGGTGAAAGCGAAGTCTGGAAAGGCCTTGGCCTTGGTTTGACATGGCGCACCCCTTGGAATGGCCAGCTCAGCGTCGGTGCCGATAACGTCATTACACGTGGCAAAAATCCTTTCACCGCCAAGGGTGAACAAAGCGACGAAGGCACTGTGCCTTACGTGCGCTATCAACAGGACCTGTAAACCTGAACTGTGTGGGCAGAAAACGCTGCATCACACCAAACCTTAATACTTCTTTAATTCTTTCCCGGCATGCGTTAGGATTCGTTCAGCCTTGTGTTTCTGGCAAGTGATTCGCACTCCGCCTGCAAGGTGTTGAACCAAATTTCCATCTCTGGGGAGAGATATATGAGCTTTAAAAGAACCAAGCTATGGGATGCGATTGCCATCTCACTCACCGTCGGAGCTGTCAGCCTAGCGGGAACAGGCATCGCTTCTGCGCAGACTGCATCACAGGAGCAAACCGCAAAAACCCTTGATACCGTCAGCGTCAC
>CAYZUG010000032.1:0-23229 GCA_964481865.1 uncultured Thermomonas sp.
TCGTGGGCATTGACGCGCCCCTTGCGTGCGGCGGGCATGCTGGCACGCGGAGAATGGACACAACTGGCCGATGGGCTGCGCAAAGCGGGGGTAATGCAGTGGCCGGGCATGGGCTTGCTGCGTCCCTTGGGGCGGCGTTTGCTGCTGCGGGCGCAACGTCCTGCACCGCTGCAGGTGCAGGCACCGGATGTGGTTGAGGACGTGGACTTGACCGGGCTGGCCTTCCCCAAGGTGGAAGCGCCGGTGGTGTCGATGATTATTCCGGCTTACGGCAACCTGCCATACACCGCCGCCTGTCTGCGCAGCATTGCCGAGCACCTGCCCAAGGTGGCGGTGGAAGTGATTGTGGCCGAGGATGCGTCTGGTGATGAGCTGATTGACCGGCTTGCCGACGTGCCCGGGCTGGTTTATCAGAAGCATCCAGAAAACCTGGGCTTTGTGCGCTCATGCAATGCGGCTGCCAAGCTGGCGCGTGGGCAGTATGTGTATTTCCTCAATAACGACACACAGGTGACCGCCGGCTGGCTGGATGCGATGCTGGATGTGTTCGCCACGCATCCCGATGCGGGCATGGTGGGTTCCAAACTGGTGTACCCCGATGGCCGTTTGCAGGAAGCCGGTGGCATCGTCTGGCAGGATGGCAGCGCCTGGAATTACGGGCGGCTGCAAGACCCATCGGCGCATGCGTTCAATTATGTGCGGCAGGTGGATTACTGCTCGGGTGCCAGTCTTTTGCTGCCCACGGCATTGTTTTGGCAGTTGGGCGGGTTTGACGAGCATTACTGCCCGGCGTATTGCGAAGACAGTGACTTGGCGTTCAAGGTGCGGGCGACCGGCAAACAGGTGTACTACACCCCGTTTTCAACCGTGGTGCATTTTGAAGGGATTTCCCACGGCACCGATACCGGGCAGGGCATCAAGGCGTATCAGGTCGTCAATCAGAAGAAATTTCTTGAGCGCTGGCAGAGCACACTGGCGGCGCATTATCCCAATGCCGTGAATGTGTTGCGGGCGCAGGAGCGTGGCTGGAAGCGCAAACTGGTGCTTGTGGTTGACCATTATGTGCCGCAGCCTGACCGCGACGCGGGTTCACGCACGATGGTGGCGTTTATTGATGCGCTGCTGGCGCAGGGCTGGATGGTGAAGTTCTGGCCGGACAACTTGCGACGCGACCCCGATTACGCACCTGCTCTGCAGCGTAAAGGTGTGGAAGTGATTTACGGTGAAGAACGCTATGGGAAGTTCGACGCCTACATCAAAGATATTGGCAGCGAACTGGACGCCGTGTTGCTGTCGCGCCCGCATATCGCGCAGCCCTGTATTGCGCCGCTGAGGAAATATGCACCGCAGGCGCGTGTGGTGTATTACGGCCACGATCTGCATTTCCGCCGGCTTGAGCGTGAAGCTGCCACCTTGCATACGCCAGCGCTGCTGCAAGAGGCACGCGCAGTGGAGCAACAAGAACGGGCGTTATGGAAGGCGGCGGATTTGTCGCTGTATCCGTCAGCGGTGGAAGCCGATGAGGTCAACACATTGGAGCCGGGCGTGCATGCGGCCGCGATTGTGCCGTATGCGTTTGATGTGTTCCATGAGGCGGCATCGGTGGATGGTCGCAGCGCAATCGTGTTTGTTGCTGGCTTCGCCCATCCACCCAATGTGGATGCCGCGCTATGGCTGGTGGAACAAGTGATGCCGCATGTGTGGGCAAGCCGTCCGGATGTCACGCTGGCCTTGGTGGGGTCTAAACCCACCGATGCGGTGAAGGCACTGGCAGATGCCCGCGTGGAAGTGACCGGCTATGTGACCGACGATGAACTGAGCCGACGCTATGCCAAAGCGCGGGTGGCCGTGGTGCCGTTGCGCTATGGTGCGGGTATTAAGGGCAAGGTGGTGGAAGCCTTGCAGCAAGGGCTGCCCTTGGTGACAACCCCGGTGGGCGCGCAAGGCTTGGAGGGTTTGGAGCAGGTGATACCCGTGACCGATACACCCGAACAGATGGCGCAGGCATTGCTGCATCTGCTGACCGACGATGCCGCCTGGACAGGCTGTTCGCGTGCAGGTGCGCAGTATGCGGCGGCACGGTTCTCACGCGAGGCACTGGCGAAGGCGTTGCAGGCGGCGTTGACGGGAGAGAACGCATGAAAATTCGCGCACGTGCCCCGTTGCGTTTAGGGCTGGCCGGTGGCGGAACAGATGTGGCGCCTTATTCGGATTTGTATGGCGGCTATGTCATGAATGCCACCATCGACAAATACGCGCATGCCACGGTGGAAGACGCCGAGGGCAGCAGCCTGTTTGCGGCGCTGGATCGTGATGCCTGCAGTGATGGCGCATCCGCCGAGCAGCTTGCGCAAAGCCCCGGGCCGTTGCAGTTATTAGCGGGCAGTTATCTGCGTATCTGCCGCGAATATCTGGACGATGCCCGCCCGCCGGTGCGTGTGCAAACCTGGTCGGATGCACCGCCGGGTTCTGGGCTGGGGTCGTCGTCCACCTTGGTGGTGGCGCTGGTGACCGCACTGGCCGAATACTTCAAGCTGGCGCTGGGCGAATACGAGGTGGCGCGGCTGGCGTATGACATCGAGCGTGTTGATCTTGGTCTGGCCGGTGGCAAGCAGGATCAATACGCCGCGGCGTTTGGCGGTTTTAACTTCATGGAGTTTCATGCCGACAACCGCGTCATCGTGAATCCACTACGCATGAAAGACTGGATGGTGGCGGAGCTGGAAGCCTCGTTGCTGCTGTATTTCACCGGTGTGTCGCGTGCGTCGGCCAAAATCATTGAAGAACAGTCGCACAATGCGAAAACTGGTGCGACGAAATCCATTGATGCCATGCACCGCCTGAAAGACGAAGCGGTGCAGATGAAAGAGCATCTGCTGCGTGGCAATGTGCGCGAGTTTGCCAACACTTTGCAGCAGGGGTGGGTGGCGAAGAAAGAGATGGCATCCAGCATCAGCAATTCGATGATTGACCAGCTTGAAGCATTGGCGGTGGCCAATGGCGCGTTGGCAACCAAGGTATCGGGGGCAGGTGGTGGTGGCTTCATGATGTTTGTGTGTGACCCGGTGGACCGTATTCGCTTGGGTAACGCGCTGCGCGAACAGGGCGGCAGCCTGCTCGATTTTCATTTCAATCCACATGGCGCAGTGGCCTGGAGGGTGAGACAGCGATGAAGGCGTTTATTGAAACGGAGTTTGCAAAAGCGCTCCGCAATTTTTCAGCAATGGCCGCCGATGCCGCGCTGCATGCGCAGATTCAGCAGGCGGCTGAACGTTGTGTGCGCAGCCTGCGCGACGGGCACAAACTGCTGTTTGCTGGCAATGGTGGCAGTGCCGCCGATGCGCAGCATTGGGCGGGTGAGTTGGTCAGCCGTTTTTATTACGACCGCCCGGGGTTGCCAGCGATTGCACTGACCACCGACACCAGTATTTTGACCGCCGTTGGCAATGATTACGGGTATGACTACACGTTCGCCCGTCAGGTGGAAGCGCTGGGACAGGCAGGGGATGTGTTGCTGGTGATTTCCACTTCGGGAAATTCGCCGAATATTCTGCGTGCGGCCGAAGCGGCGCGTGCGCGCAATATGGTTGTGATTGGCTTCACCGGCGAGCATGGCGGCAAGCTGGCACCGGCATGTGACCTGTGTTTCCGGATACCTTCCAATGAAACGCCGCGTATCCAGGAAGGGCATGAGTTCATTGGGCATTTGCTCTGCGCCTTGATCGAAGCCGAGATGTACCCGCGTGAAGGCTGCTGACG
Organism: uncultured Thermomonas sp.; assembly: GCA_964481865.1. Classification (GTDB taxonomy): domain Bacteria; phylum Pseudomonadota; class Gammaproteobacteria; order Xanthomonadales; family Xanthomonadaceae; genus Thermomonas. The sequence continues at coordinate 3,760 of CAYZUG010000032.1, forward strand.
AGGCCATCATTCTTGCCGGTGGCTTCGGTACGCGCCTGCGTGCGGTGGTGTCGGATGTGCCCAAACCATTGGCGCCGGTAGCGGGGCGACCCTTTCTGGCGTGGTTGCTGGACAGATTGGCCGCGTCGGGAATGCGGCGCTGCATTCTGGCGACAGGGTATTTGTCGGAATTGGTGGAGCGCGATATCGGTGCATCGTGGCAGGGCATGGCGATTGTGTATTCGGTGGAGCCTGAGCCACTGGGCACCGGCGGTGCTATCCGTCTTGCTGCGCAGCAGGTGCAAGGGCAGGCAGTGCATGTCTTGAATGGCGACACGTGGTTGGCGTATTCCCCCGCTGCACTTGAGCAGGCCACGCAAGCCGCAGGCAGCAGCATGGGCATTGCCTTGGCGCAGGTGCCGGATGTGGCACGTTACGGCGCTGTGCAGGTGCAGGATGGGCGTGCGCTGGGCTTTCTGGAGAAAGGCCAGCAAGGCGCAGGCTGGATCAATGCGGGCTGTTATTACCTGAGTGCGCAGGCCTTGGCGGCATTGCCAGCGCAGGCGGTGTTTTCGTTTGAGCGTGAAGTATTGCAGCGGCGTGCTGCCGCCGGTGATGTGGCGGCGTTCACCCAGACGCAGGGGTTTATTGATATTGGCGTGCCGGAGGATTACCAGCGGGCGCAGGAGCTGTTTGCATGAGCATCGCGCCACTGGTGCGGGCACCGTATGTTGACCCTGCCGCCGACGCGTTGCTTGCCGCTGCCGCCATGCCGCGCCGTGCGTTGTTTCTCGACCGCGATGGCGTGATCAATGTGAATCATGGCTATGTGCACACGCCTGCAAAAACGGATTGGCTGCCCGGCATTTTTGACTTGGTGGCGCAGGCGCACGTGCGCGGATTTCTGCCGATTGTGGTGACCAATCAGGCGGGCATTGGCCGTGGTTATTACACGGAAGCCCAGTTTCTGGACTATACGGCGTGGTTGCATGCGCAGTTTGCGCAAGCGGGGACGCCGCTGCTGGCAACGTATTGGTGCCCCCATCACCCCGAAGCGGGTGTGGGAGATTACAAATGCGTCTGCAATTGCCGCAAACCTGCCCCGGGCATGTTGCAGGCGGCAATCCGCCAGTGGCAGATCAGCCCGGCGGCTTCCGTGCTGTTGGGAGACAAGCAAAGCGATTGCGATGCTGCCACGCGCGCGGGTGTGGGGGTTTCTTGTTTGCTGGATGGCAAGCAGGTGGATGTGCAGCGTTTGCAGGCGCTGCTGACCAAGGAGAGAAACGCAAGGTGATGAAGGTGGGTGTTGTGCGGTATTGGCGTTGGCCTGTGGCGGTGATTGGGTTGATGGTGCTGTTGGCGGGCTATGCCTTGGGTCTGTGGTGGCTGGACCGCTGGGCATTGGCGGTTGCGCCGGACAGCTATTTGGCCTGGCAGCCCGTTTTCGCCAATGCGGCGGTCGGTATGTTGCTGATGGCTTTGCTGGCGGCGCTGACGCGACGTGTGTTGTTCTCCGTCACGGTGGTGGCGCTGTTATCGGGCATGTTGATGTGGGTGGCAGCCACCAAGGTGGAATTGCTTGGGATTCCGCTGATTCTGCAAGACCTGTATTTCATTCGGCAGCTTGATCTGGCATCGCTGGGTTTGCTGTTTGAGTATGTGGAAACATCCTGGTATGCGCTGGGCGCTGCGCTGCTTGTGGTGACGCTGCTGATCGCTATGTTCCGTTTGGAGGTTCCCTGGTGCGCACGATGGGGCTGGGCAAGAGGGGGTGTGCTGGTTGCGGTGCTGGCGCTGCTGGTGAGCTTGCAGTGGATGGCGTGGCCGTGGAATGCGGGCTGGTATGACAAAGCGCAGGTGCGCCCTTCACGGCTGAACCAGCTGGAGGGCGCGCTGCATGCCGGTATGTTTGGCAACATCCTCTATGTGCATTCAGTGCAGCGGCAACAGCAATTCACCATTGATGAAGCGGCTTTGCGTACAACGCTGGCGAGGTTGCATGCGCAGCCCAGCGATGAGGTGCAGGTTGCTTCCAATGACACGATGAAACCCGATATCGTGATGGTGTTGAGCGAGTCATTCATGGATCCGCGTGCCATGCATGGCATGGGGAAAGTGCAGGATGTGGTGCCCACGATGCGCCGCCTGATGGCAGCGGGGCAGGCGGGTTGGTTGCGCGTGCCCACCTTCGGCGGCGGCACGGTGCGAACCGAATTTGAAGCATTGACGGGAATGCCGGTGGAGGCATTTCCTGACGTGTATTACCCCTATATGGATATCGTGCGTGCGCAGATGCCCGGCATTGTGGATGCATTGAAGGCGCAGGGGTACGGGACGCTGGCGGTGCATGGGAATACCGGTGCGTTTTGGAACCGCACCAATACCTATATGACGATGGGGATGGATCGCTTCATCACCCGGCGTGATTTCAAATCGCGTGGCTTTACCCGTGATGGCACATGGTATGCCGACGCGGCGATGACCGAGATTGTGTTGCAGGAATTAGCGGAAGCAGCGCAGCCGATGTTTGTATTTGCTGCCAGCATCCAAGTGCATGGTCCTTATGCTGGCAAGCGTGAAGTCGCCCATCCTGAGCGCCGCGAAGCATTGGAGCTACCAAAGCGGCTGACGGCGGTGGAGCGCGAGGAGTTTCGGAATTATCTGTATCACCTGCAGGAAGCAGACCGTCAGTTGGCGCAGTTGCTGGCGGGTTTGCAGCAGCGCAAGCGGCCATTTGTGTTGGTGTTTTTCAGTGATCACCTGCCCACATTCGAAGAACCGATTTATGCGCAACTGCCGTTTAAGGATGGTGTTGATGCACAGACGCAGCCGGTGCCGTGGGCGATGATCAAGGGAAATGCGGCGGGTGAGGTGATGCCTGTTGCCGTACCTGAACTGGCATATGCCTGGCAGCTTCCTGCTTTGACCTTGCAGGCAGCAGCGCTGCCGCGTGATGCTTATTTTGAATTGACCCGGCAGGTTGGCGATCAACTCATTAACCAGACGCCCGCCGCAACCGCGATCTTGCAACCCGGTTTGCAGGCCGCGGCGCGTGCGCGCATGGAGCAGAAATTCGATGCTTATGCACACTAAGCTGTTAGCCAGCACGCTGTTACTGTTGAGTCTGCTGGGATGCACACGCGAGACGGCTGTGCTGACGCTTGAGCCAGCAGTTGTCGAGGATTGCGCGTTGCCTGTTGCCGTGCATGTGCGCTGGGATGCGTCGGCGCTGGGCCTGCACTATGCGCAGCTGGAGACCAATAACATAGGCAAACTGCCGAAGCTGTGGATCAGTGGCGCTTCCAAGGGGGAAGACACCACCGGCGTATGGGCGTGGGATGGGTACACCGTGACATTGAAATCGGTCAATGATGTGGTGTTGGCGCGCCGCACGTTGACGACGCTGCCCTGTACCTCAGCAGCACCCGATACGGTGGACGATCAGACAATGAACGATTAGGGCTGACAGTGCGGGCCGCCGATGACCAGGCGCTCCAGAACCTCACCCGTTTTGCCATGTTTCAGGGTGAAGACTGTGCCAGGTCGCACCCACGGGCCTGTCATTTGTGAGTCGGAAGACGCCGCGCTGGCAAAGAGTTGATCGCCAACAAAAAGGTCGATATGTGGAACATCGGTGCCTGCATCCCAGGTGAGCTTCACAGGGACAGGCGTGCAGTTGGTAAGAATTGGCGGCTGCGCATGCAGCAGATGGGTCACCGGAATGGGGATGTCGCTTTCCGTGCCTGCGCGTGGCAGGTCACTGGGAGCAGGCCCACATGCTGTCAGCAAAACGGGAAGGAACATACAAAACTGTATGCGCCTTCCCGTCTGTTGCCAGTTGATGGCGAAACGAGGCATCAACCCAGTGCCGCTTCCAGTTCTGGCAAGATTTGGAACAAGTCGCCAACCAAACCGATATCCGCGATTTCAAAAATCGGCGAGTCACCATCTTTATTGATGGCAACAATGGTGCCAGCGTCTTTGATGCCGGTGAGATGCTGGATGGCACCGGAAATACCAACAGCGATATACAGTTCGGGCGCAATGATCTTGCCGGTTTGCCCAACCTGCAGTTCGTTGGCGACGTAGCCCGCATCCACGGCGGCACGCGATGCACCCACTGCTGCGCCGAGTTTGTCTGCCAAGCTGTAGATCAGCTTGAAGTTTTCTTCCGAACCCACACCACGGCCACCGGAAATCACGCGCTTGGCGTTTTGCAGGTCGGGGCGGTCGGATTGGCCAGCGGCCAGATTGACAAAACGGGTATGCGTGGGCAGGGCAACATCGACAGTGGCAGCCTGAACAGTGGCGCTGCCATCTTTGGCAGCTTCCTGCCAGGAGGCTACGCGCACCGATGCCACCACGATCTGATCGGCGGGAGCCTGAACGGTCACGATGGCATTACCGGCATAGATCGGACGCTTGAAGCTGTGTGCGGATTCCACCGCCATGACGTCGGAAATCTGGTTGACGCCAAGCAGAGTGGCCACACATGGCAGCATGTCTTTGCCGAAAGTGGTGGAAGGCGCAAACACGTGCGTGTAGTCCTTGGCCAATGCAGCGATTTGCGGCGCCAGCACTTGGGCAATTGGGTGCGCATTGGCGGGGTTGGCCACCGTCAATACGGTGGCCACGCCAGCGTATTGCGCCGCCGCCGCCGCAACCGCTGCGGGGTCGTCGGCCAGAACCACGATGTCGATACTGGCCGGTGACAGTGCCTGCGCTGCAGACACGCATTTGCCAGTTGCGGTGTTGAGCTTGCCGTTTAAGTGTTCGGCAACGATAAGTACCTTAGACATTACAGAAGCCCCTTTTGCTTGAGTGCAGCGACCAGTTCGGCCGTATCGTTCACCAGGACACCACGGCTGCGTTGTGCGGGGGCAGCGTAATGGGTGGTGTTCAACGTGCTTTGGTTTGCTTCGGCAAGGTCTGCCAGCGCGATGGTTTCAATCGGCTTGCTCTTGGCCTTCATGATGTCGGGCAGCTTGATGAAGCGCGGCTCATTCAGACGCAGATCGGAGGTAACCACGGCGGGCAAGTCCACTTCCAGTGTTTCAAGGCCGGCATCGGTTTCACGCGAGACAGTGGCTTTGCCGTCGGCAACTTCTAGCTTGCTGGCGAAGGTGGCCTGCGGACGGCTCCACAAGGTGGCCAGCATTTGCCCGACTTGGCTGGAATCATCGTCAATGGCTTGCTTGCCCAGCAGGATGAGGTCGGGTTGTTCCTTTTCAGCCAGCTTCAGCAGCACTTGTGCCACGGTCAGTGCTTGCACGGGGGCATCGCTGACCACATGGATGCCGCGATTGGCGCCCATGGCCAGCCCGTTACGCAAATGGGCTTGCGCATCGGCAGGAGCAATAGTGGCCACAACCACTTCAGTGGCGATGCCTTTATCACGCAGGCGGAGGGCTTCTTCGAGGGCGATATCGTCGAAGGGATTAGGTGACAGCTTGACGCCATCAGTGATCACGCCGGAACCATCTGGCTTGACCTGGACGCGGACGTTGGAGTCCACCACGCGCTTGTAGCCAACGAGGATTTTCATCGGAGGGAACTCTTTGCAGGGGAAGGAAAGGGAATGATTGCTGAATGCTAACGGTTTATTCTAGACGAAGATTGCCACCTGGGCGACTGGTTTTCGGATTCAAATGACATATTGATATGTCATTTCAACGTTAACCCGTACGCTGCCGTGTGGCAAGCCGCCAACTGCCCGAAGGTACACAGGGCGAGGCGGCGTGAACGGCTAGAATGGAACCTTTCTTCCTTCGTATCGGAGAGACGCCTGTGGCAGCTGTCAAAAGCAAGCATTATCCCAGCGCCGCTGCGGCCCTTGATGGGCTGGTGGCGGATGGCCAAACCCTTGCTGTAGGGGGCTTTGGTTTGTGTGGTATCCCTGAAGCACTGATCGCCGCCTTGCGTGATTCCGGGGCGAAAGCGCTGACTGTCATTTCCAATAACGCCGGGGTGGATGGATTTGGCCTTGGGCAATTACTCAGTACGCGGCAGATCAAGAAAATGATTTCCTCGTATGTGGGTGAGAACAAAGAGTTTGAACGCCAGTTCTTGGCGGGTGAGTTGGAACTGGAGTTCAACCCACAGGGCACCTTGGCCGAGCGCCTGCGTGCTGGTGGTGCAGGGATTCCTGCTTTCTTCACTGCCACCGGCTACGGCACCGTGGTGGCCGATGGCAAAGAAACCCGCGAAATCGACGGACGTTGGTATGTGCTGGAAACGGCGCTGAAGGCGGATGTGTCGCTGGTGAAGGCATGGAAGGCCGATAAGGCGGGCAATCTGGTGTTCCGCAAAACCGCACGCAACTTCAACCCTGCTTGCGCTATGGCTGGCAAGGTCTGTGTGGCAGAAGTGGAAGAACTGGTGGAGATTGGCGAGATCGACCCGGATCAAGTGCATCTGCCAGGCATTTATGTGCAGCGCATTGTGGTGAACGCCACGCCGGAAAAACGCATCGAACAGCGCACCATTCGTCAGGAGGGCAATTGAAATGGCTTGGACACGTGAACAAATGGCGCAGCGCGCCGCACAGGAACTGACCGATGGTGCCTATGTGAACCTTGGCATTGGTTTGCCCACGCTGGTGGCGAATTACATCCCCGATGGCATGGACGTGTGGCTGCAAAGCGAAAATGGCTTGCTGGGCATTGGCCCGTTTCCCACCGAAGCCGAACTGGATGCCGACCTGATCAATGCCGGCAAACAAACGGTTACCACCGTGCCGGGCGCCAGTTATTTCGGTAGCCATGATTCGTTCGCCATGATTCGTGGCGGGCATATCAACCTCGCCATTCTGGGGGCGATGGAAGTCACCGATAAAGGTGATCTGGCGAACTGGATGGTGCCGGGAAAAATGGTGAAAGGCATGGGCGGTGCCATGGACTTGGTTGCCGGTGTGCAGCGCGTGGTGGTGCTGATGGAACACACCACAAAATCCGGTAGCTCGAAGATCATTCCGCAATGCACATTGCCACTCACCGGCGTGGGCGTGGTGAATCGCATCATCACCGAACTGGGTGTGTTTGATGTCACCGACGCTGGCTTGACGCTGGTGGAACTGGCAGACGGCGTGAGCCGTGAAGAAGCCATTGCCAAGACGGGTGTGCCGCTGCATTAAGCGGCACCTTGGCCTGACGCGCTCTTGACGACATCGTGGAGAGCGCGAAAGTTGATACGATCCTGCGTTGATCCCGCCTTAAGTTTTCTTATGAGCCAATACAGTGATCGTTTAGCCGAAGAGCAGCAGCGCTTTGATGCGGAGGTTTGCGTGCATGACCTCCCAGAGATTTTTCACTATTGGTCGAATAAATATCTGCGCCCTTTCATCAATGGGTTTGGATACGACAATATCGAAGACTTTTTTATTCAGGAGGCGGTGCGCACATATCGTGAGCGCGGCACGCCACTGACGATGGTCAGTGTTGGTGCGGGTGATTGCGCGATGGAGACGACCATTGCTTCCGGCGTGGTTGCGGCGGGTATTCGTGATTTCCACATGCTGTGTTTGGATATCAGCAATGCCGCACTTGAACGCGGGCGTGAGCGGATTCGTGAGGCAGGGCTGGAAGACAAATTCGAGCTGCGAAATTACGACTTCAATCAAGGTTTGCCCGAAGGGCAGTTCGACGTGGTGATTGCCAATCAGTCGCTACATCATGTCGTTGAGCTGGAGACGTTATATGCAACGATTCGGCAGCAGCTCAACCCCGAAGGGTGTTTCCTTGTTTCGGACATGATCGGTCGCAATGGGCATATGCGCTGGCCGGAGGCACAAGCCGTGGTGGACGAGGTTTGGGAGTGGCTGCCCGAACGCTACCGCTTCAACTGGCAATTGCAACGCCAAGAGCAACAGTTCATGGATTGGGACTGCTCGCAGGAAGGCTTTGAGGGAATCCGGGCGCAGGATGTACTGCCATTATTGCTGGAGTATTTCTCGCCGCGTGTATTTTTGGCTTGGGGCAACATCATCGATGTTTTCATTGATCGTGGATTTGGTCACAACTTCCATGGCCGTACTGAGTGGGATTTGCATTTCATCGACCGGATTCACGCGATGGATACTGCAGCGATTGCCGCTGGCAGGATCAAGCCCACTCACTTGCTGGCCAAGTTTCAGAATGTGCCGGGCGAGTGTCTTTGCGTGCCAGGAATGACGCCGCAAACAGCCGTGCGCGAAGTCATCTTGGACGCATCTGAATCAGAACCAGCTGAATCAGAACCACCTGTGCAAGTACAGACTGAATCAGAACTTCCTGCACCGCGCCCGCTGCCGCTCCCACAGGGGGTAAAGGATGTTCTGCGGCGTGTGCCGGGTGTGCTGCCTTTCTATCGGTGGCTGCGGGGGCTGAATTGAGCTGTGGAAACACTCGGTGCGTGCTGATGGACGATTGGCGTTGCTTGGTGTCGATCGGTTATTCTTGTTGAGAGTCATTCTACCGTCGGCAGCCCGAGTGCATACGATTCAATCTTATCTTGCGCGCCGACAGGACAATTTCCTGTTGCTGCGCATTGTCGCCGCGTTGATGGTGATCTACGGGCATAGTTTCGCCTTAGCGCAGGCTGATGGCTCCAGAGATGTCTTCATTCAGCATGGCTGGCCGATGTACAGCGGTGATATCGCGGTGTCGATGTTCTTTGTAATCAGCGGCTTTATGGTGTCTGGCAGTTATCTGGTACGCCATGATTTGCTTGAATTTGCCAAATCGCGCTTGGCGCGCATTGTGCCTGCGTATGTGCTGGTGCTGGTGGTCTGTGCTTGGCTGATTGGGCCGCTTTTGACCACGCTTTCCATCGGTGATTATTTCCGCGACTCCTCCGTTTCTACCTACGTGTTCAAGAACCTGCGTTTTTCATCGGATATGGCCTGGCATTTGCCGGGAGTATTTGAGGAACAGGTACGGCAAGCAGTTAATGGTTCATTGTGGACATTGCCTGCCGAAATGCGGATGTATGTGCTGACGGCTGCGCTGGGGGCGTTTGGGTTGTTGGCTTCACGCTGGGTGGGGACGGTTGTGGTGTGCGCCCTGCTGGGGCTTGGTATGTTCCATCCCGAATATCTCCCTTTGCATAATGACTGGGTAAGGCCTGCTGGTTTCTTTGCGCTGGGGATTTTGGTTCAGTTGCATAAGGATCGCATTCAGGTCAGCCATGCGGCGATGGTGATGCTGGTGTTTCTGACCTATCTATCAATGCGAACGCAGTCTGCAAAAATCCTGTTTGCGCTTTGTCTTGTCTATTTTTGTTTCTGGTTTGCGTACCGGACACCCACATGGCGTGGACTGTCGCGTGCTGGTGACCCTTCCTATGGGATTTATCTCTGGGGGTGGCCGATGCAGCAGGTGACAGCGGCATACTTTCCTTCGTTTGTACCATGGCAGAACTTCCTGCTGGCGGCACTCTTGGCGACTGTTATGGGGGTTGTGTCGTGGTGGGGGCTGGAGCGTAGGGCACTGCTGCTGAAGGATTGGCGCCCGCGATGGTTCAGGCGACTGTTGGCTTCACCCAAGTCGTTCAAGGGGCTTCCCTGATGAAACGCACAATCGTGTGGGGTAGTCTTGTGTTGGCATGGCTTGTGGGGTGTAGCCAAGAAGCGCCCACGCCGCGAAAAAAGAGTGCGCAACCGATCAAGGCTGCCACTATTGCGGATGGAGTGGCATTTGCCGTGCAGCCTGACAGTTTGCGAATTTGCGACGCGGCGACAGGTGCGGCAACTGTGACAGCCAGTTGGGATGTCAAAAAAATCCGCCGTCTAGGCGTGGAAATTTATGTCATTGGTGCCGATGGCCAGAGGAAACTCTGGCTCAAAGGCGGAGCCAGTGGGGAGTCAACCACGGGAGCCTGGGTGTTTCCGGAAACTCGGTTTGTGCTGGTGGATGGCGGAAATGGCCGACAGTTGGCAGACATCACGGTTCAAGGCGTTGCCTGTACCTGATGGTGCTGCTCATGCGCCTGCCCGGTGCTGAGTGTCCATGCCGCGATATCGCTGCTGAGTGCATTGAGTGTTGCTGCGAATGCATGCGTCACCAAGCTGACGTCGGTGCCATTGGCGGGCTGTTCCTGCCGGAAGGTGCGGCTGGCCACAATGGCTTGGTCGCGCAGATGCAGCAGTTTGACGTTGACCTCAACCACACTATGCGGCGTGCTTTGTCCGGCGTAGTCGGCTTTGAAGTCACGCACGTCAATCAGCAGGCGATAGTCTGCGCTGATGCCGCTGCCATGTCGCGCCACGGCAGCGATTTTGCCGCTCTCCTCAAACGTGCGCAGCAGGCTGTCTTCCACCATATCTGCGGGTGAGCGCGCCCAGAGAGCATCCCGGTAAACCTGCAACTCACCTGGGGTCGGGCTGACCACGATGCGTCGCCCGGTCAGCAATGAGGTTTCTGATTGCCGTGTGAGGGCAAGCGAAAAACGCACTGAAGGCCACGACGTATCGAGATGGGGTGCCAGCACGGGGGCATAGATTGTCGGTGAAGATTTCGGGCCGCCAACCATGCTGCTGCAGGCGCTGGTTAGTGCCAGGGTGGCCGCCAACAAGACAGGAAGATGCAAGGCGCGGCGCAGTGCGGGGTGCAGGGTCAGGCTCATTTCGGGTCAAACTCCTTGGGGGCATCGCGGCCAAGAATATAGCGGGCGGGGTTGCCTTCAAGCCGCTCGCTGACGGTACGCAAATCACGAATCAATGCGCGAAGCTCGCTGAGTGTGGGGCCGATTTGCGCCAAACCATCGTGGGTGAATGCGTTGATGGCGGGGCGGTTCTCCACCATCATGGCATCGACATTGCCCGCTGCCGATTCCAGTGCCGTCATGCTGCGCTCCAGCTGACCGATCAGTTTTGGTAGACGTTGTACCAAGTGCTGGTCGATGCCTGTCAATGTGGTGTTGGTGCTGTCCAGTGTGGTTTTGAGTGACGCGCTGGCTTCGCGTGAGTTACGCAGCAGTTCACCAATATCGTTGCGATGCGCAGCGATTTGCTGCGTGGTCAAGTCAAGATGCTCTAGGGTGGCGCTGATGTGTTGGATATTCTCCTCACTCAGGAGTTGGTCCAGCCGGGTAATCAGGCGATTGCCCGCATCCGTGATGTTCTGCAGTGCAGAAGGGGCGGTTCGGATAATGGGCGAACCACCGTCTGGGGCATTGCGCAATGCCTGTGCTTCAGGGCTGCCGCCCGAGAGCAGGATGAATGGAACGCCAGTGATTCCCTGTTGGGACAGGCGCGCACGGGTGTCTTCTTTGATTGGCGTATTGGCTTTCAGCTTCAGGACGGCGATGACATTACGCGGGTCTGTCGCATCCATATTCAGGGTTTCCACCGTGCCAACGGACAGGCCGTTGTATTGCACGCTGCCACCTTCGGTGAGTCCGGTCACTGGTTCGCTGAAGATGATGCGGTATTCACGCCAGTCACGTGAGGAAGAAAAGTTGCTGGCCCAAAGCGAGAACAACAGCAATAACACCCCGGTCAACAGGGTGAAAGCACCGATCAGAACGTAATTGGCACGGGTTTCCATCAATCGTTTCCTTGACGTTGTACGCGGGAAGCGCGGCCACGTGGGCCATTGAAATACTCCTGCACCCACGGATGATCCAGTGTTTCAAGCTCGGAAAGTGGGGCAGCGGCAATGACTTTCTTGTCAGCCAAGACAGCAACACGGTCGCATATGGTGTAGAGCGTGTCGAGGTCGTGGGTAATCAGAAAAACAGTCAGTCCAAGCGCGTGCTTGAGGGTCAGAATCAGGTCATCGAAAGCGGCTGCGCCAATCGGGTCAAGCCCAGCGGTGGGTTCATCAAGAAACAGCAGCGGTGGGTCCAGTGCCAGCGCACGTGCCAGTGCTGCGCGCTTGCGCATGCCACCTGAAAGTTGCGAAGGCAGTTTGTCGATGGCATCGGCGGGAAGTCCGGCCAGTTTGATTTTCAATAATGCCAACTCGTAGCGCAGTGAGTCCGAGAGCGCGGGGTAGTATTCCTTCAGCGGAACTTGCACGTTTTCACCCACGGTGAGTGAGGAAAACAAGGCGCCATCCTGAAAGAGAACCCCGCTGTTACGTTCGATATGGTGGCGCGTATTGGGGTCAGCCGACATGGCATCAACACCAAGCACTTGAATCTGTCCGGCATTGGGTCTGCGCAGGCCGAGAATGGAGCGCATCAAAACTGATTTACCGGACCCAGAGCCCCCCACCACACCCAGAATTTCGCCGCGATGCACATCCAGTTGCAAGTCTTGATGGACAACCTGTGTGCCAAATTGATTGACGATGCCACTGACGCTGATCAGCGTGTCACTGTCAAGGGCGCGGCCGTCTGCGCTGCGCATGATCGTTGCCCGGCTCATCTCAATAATCCATTTGCATGAACCACAGGGCGGCGATGGCGTCGATCACAATCACCATGGAGATGGCTTGCACCACACTGGAGGTGGTGCGTTCGCCCAACGACTGCGCCGTGCCTTTTACCTGCAAGCCTTCCAGGCAGCCAATCAGGCCAATCATCACGGCGAAGATCGGGGCTTTTACCATGCCAACCACAAAATGCCGCAGCTGCATGGTTTCCTGCATACGTGCAAAGTAGGCGGCAGCAGGAATGTCGAGATTAAAGGCACCGACCACCACGCCACCAAGCAGGCCGGCCATCATCGAAATAAAGGCGAGCAGGGGCAGAACGGCAAGCAGCGCCAGCACGCGAGGAATCACGAGGAGGTCGATGGGGTCCAGCCCAAGGACGCGAATCGCATCAATTTCTTCCCGATTGACCATCATGCCGATTTGCGCGGTAAACGCACTGGCGGTTCGCCCCGCCAGCAGAATGGCCGCCAGCAGAACACCAAATTCACGCAGAAAGGCCACGTTGACCAGTTCAACAACAAAAATCGTGGCACCGAAATCCGCCAACACCATGGCACCAAGAAACGCGATGACCGAGCCCACCATAAACGAGAGCAGGGCAACCAGCGGTACCGCATCCAAACCCACTTGCTCCATATGGTGCACGGTGGCGGTCACTCGGAAGCGGCGTGGTTCTTTGACAAGACGCAGCAGTTTGACCAGAACTTCGCCGAGAAAACTCACCAGCGCGGTGGTTTCTTTGGCGTTATCCACCATGGTCAGACCCAAGCGCGCCAATGCAGCACGCACGCCATATTCACGCTTCTGCTGCGGGCGGTCGTCGTGCACATTTTCAATGGCATTGACCAGCGGTTGTTGGTCTTCGCGGAAGATCAGGGCGGAGAAGTCCAGACCGTTTTTTTCTGCGAAGCGAAGTAACTGCAAAACACCCAATGTGTCCAGGCGTTCGCAGGCGCAGGCATCAACGCGAGTCACGGATGCTTTGCTGCTGGCAAGTGCTGTTTCCATGGCCTGTGCATAACGCAGCGTCCAGCGACCATGCAGGTGCAGGGTGTTTGCATCGCCATCGGCAAAGCTGACGGAAGGAGCCAGGTGGTGAATGGTCTGCGACATGTAAATGCAAGCTTACGCAATCTCGACAAAGGATGCGAAATTTGTGTGTGGCATGCGATGCTAATGCAATGTCTTCATCCGCCCATTCAACAGAAACCAGTTGTGCCGAACGCATCGCATTTGTGTGCGACTTGGCGTGGCATTTGCACGCCTATGGCACCACCTCACAGCGCTTGGAAGCCGCGATTGAATCGGTGGCGAAGCAATTGCATTTGGCATGTGAGCCGTGGTCAAACCCGACGGGCATCATTTTGTCATTCAGCGACCCCAGCTGTGCGGGTGGTGAAGCGGATACCACGCGGATTATTCGCCCTGGCCTGGGTGGCACAAACCTCAACAAACTGTGTGAAGCCGATAGCATTGCCGAAGAAGTGATTTGTGGCCGCATGGGGGTTTCGGAAGGGCGTGCGGCATTGCGCGCATTGGATCGTGCCGACACAGTGAAAGAAAAAACAATGCAGGCGTTGGCATTTGCGCTGGCGTCTTCAGCGGTTGCTGGTTTGTTCCGTTTGCCTTGGCTGGATATTGCCACTGCAGGTGTTGTTGGGTTGTTGATTGGCAGCTTGGCGATGGCTGCACAAACACGGCCACGTTTAGGTGAGGCATTCGAAGCATTGGCAGGGTTGCTTGCGGCAACAGTGGCGATTATTGTCAGCAGTTTCATTGCCCCGTTGAATTTGAATACGGTGATTATTGCTTCGCTGATTGTGTTATTGCCGGGGATGAACTTTGCCTTGGCGAGTAATGAATTGAGCAGCCGTCATCTTGTTTCAGGAACGGCACGGTTTGCCGGTGCCTTGATGACGATTGTGAGCCTGACGATTGGTACGGCGATTGCGCTGGCGATTGCAAAGTATGCCGGTATTGAGCCGCATGTGCGTGCATGGCGGCCATTACCGGATTGGGCAGTGTGGTGTGCAATGCTCATTGGTGCATATGCATTTGCAATTTTGTTTCAGGCGCAGCGTCGTGATTATCCGTTGGTGATGCTATCTGCAGCTTGCGGCTATTTGATCTCGCGCTATGGTGGTGAATGGTTGGGCGCGCAGGCGGGTGTGTTTCTAGCAGCACTGATTACCACGGTGGCGGGGAATGCCTATGCGCGTTGGGCAAGCCGCCCGGGGGCGCTGATTCGTTTGCCGGGAATTATCATGCTGGTGCCGGGCAGTATTGCACTGCGTGGGGTGATTACTCTGATACAAGAGCAAAGTATCAATGCCGGCCAGGAGGCCGCACTGGCTGCGCTGAATACACTCATGGCGTTACTGGCAGGCTTGTTGTTCGGCAATCTTTTGGTGACGGCGCGTCGTAGTTTGTGAGTGCGTGAATATGAGGCGCTGAGGTAAAAGTAAAAAAACACCGGCATGCCGGTGTTTTTTGTTTGTTTCATCGAATCTGCGCAGGTCAGTTTTTGATCAAGAACTCGTCCAATGCGCGTCCCTTAGCGACTTCTGTCGCCAGCCAACGCGGTTGACGACCGCGTCCGGTCCAGACGTCGCTGAGGTTTTCTGGGTTGCGATACTTTGGAGCCACTTTACCCAGGGTACGGCCTTTCAGTGCCGAAGCTTTGCGTGTCTTTTTCGGGTTTGCCGGTGCAGAAGCAGCGCTTGGCTTGCCATACAGTTCTTCAAGTGTCCAACCGGCACTTTTCAGAAGCTTGGCAACGGCGGCTTTTGTCTTTGCCGCAGGCTTGCGCTTGGACAGCACGCGCTTGCGCTTGTTGGCGCGTGCAATCAGGCTGGCAAGTTCCTGCGGGGATAGGTTGTCGATATTGAGGCTCATACGTGTAAGGTCTTTTATAAGAATGAAAAGGCATCCCATCCGTGGATAGAAACCATATTACGCCCCTTTATTCATCTTTTGCAATTAAGATGAAGAATAAGTTCAGCGAATAAGTCGATGCATGAGTTCATTCTTGTTTAGATTGATGGATTCACTGTCTTGCCGTGCGCGATATTCAAATGTACCGGCTTCCAGGCCACGGCTTGAAATCACCACGCGGTGCGGAATACCGATTAACTCCATATCGGCAAACATAGCGCCAGGGCGGAGCCCGCGGTCATCCAGCACAGGGTCAAGCCCAGCAGCGGCAAGCTCGTCATAGAGTGCGGTTGCGGCATCGGTCAGGGCGGCGTCATTCTTCGGGTTGATCATGCAGACAGCAACACGCCAAGGTGCCATGTTTTCTGGCCAGATAATGCCGGCATCGTCATGGTTTTGTTCGATGGCAGCCGCAACGATGCGTGATACACCGATGCCATAGCAGCCCATGGCGGGGTTGACGGCCTTGCCATTGGCATCCAGCACGCTGCAATTCATCGCTTGTGAATAGTTTTTACCCAAGGCAAAGACATGCCCGACTTCAATGCCACGACACAGACCAAGCTGCCCAAGACCGTCAGGAGAGGGGTCGCCTTCAACAACATTGCGAATGTCTGCGACTTCAGGTTCGGGTAAGTCGCGCCCCCAGTTCACCCCAGCGATGTGATAGCCGGGTTTGTTCGCACCCACAACAAAATCCGCCATCACGGCAACGCTGCGATCGGCAATGATGCGAATGGGGCGCTTGCTGTGCAGCGGGCCAAGGAAACCTGGCTCACTGCCAAGTGCCTCAGCGATTTCATCCTCATTGGCGAGGCGGTATTCCGCCATGCCAGGCAGTTTGGCAAGTTTGATGTCGTTGACCATGTGGTCGCCGCGTACCAGCGCCAAGACAAACTGCGCCTGGCCTTCGTGATCTTCCCCCATCAATGCCACGGATTTGACGGTGCGCTGCAGGGCAATGCCCATCAGTTCGGCCACGTCTTCGCAGGTTTTTTGTGTGGGTGTTTCGATGTCACGCAGCGTTTCCTGTGCGGCAGGACGCGTGCCAGGTGCAATGGCTTCTGCTAACTCCACATTGGCTGCGTAATCGGAGGTGTCGGAATATGCGATGGAATCTTCCCCCGAATCTGCCAGAACGTGAAATTCGTGCGAAGCATTACCACCAATTGCGCCGGTGTCTGCTGCCACGGCGCGGAACTTCAAGCCCAGACGGGTAAAGATACGTGAATAGGTGTCATACATATTCCGATATTCGGTATGCAGTGAAGCATCATCCGCATGGAAGGAATAGGCATCTTTCATGATGAATTCACGCGCACGCATCACCCCAAATCGCGGGCGAATTTCATCACGGAATTTGCTGGTGATTTGATAGAAATTCAGCGGCAATTGTTTGTAACTAGAAATTTCCTGACGGAAAAAATCGGTCACCGCTTCTTCGGCAGTGGGGGTGAAGCAGTATTCCTGCTCTTTGCGGTCGCGGATTTTCAGTAATTGCGGGCCGAACTTTTGCCAGCGACTGGTTTCTTCCCACAATTCTTTTGGCTGAATGGAGGGCATCGCCATTTCAATGGCACCGGCACGGTTCATTTCGTCGCGCACAACGCCTTCCACTTTGCGCAGAACGCGCAAACCCAGGGGGGACCATGTGTACAGGCCTGCGGCAAGTTTGCGGATCATGCCGGCTTTCAGCATCAGCTTGTGGCTGACGATTTCGGCATCGGCGGGGATTTCTTTTTCAGTGCGGAGATGAAATTGCGACAGACGCATGGCGGTTCAACATGGGGAAAACCCATATTTTGCCATGCAAGCAGGGTGGCGGGCGCACTGCCGGGTGCAGAAGCTTCGCTTACTTGCCTTTGTCTGACGTGCAATAGGCGTTGATGGCCGCTTGGTTCAGCTCGATTTGTGCCTTGATTTCATCGGCGCTGAGGTTGCGATCGGCTTTGCCGTCACCGTCGGTATCCATGCCAATGGCATCACCGCTTTGCAGGCGTTTCAGGTTGCCGCGTGCATTTTTGCAGGTGTCACTTTCTGGCGTGGTGGGGTCGGTGCTGGTTGCGCTGGTACCCGTGCGGATATCAATATCACGCATGGTATGCCGCTGTGCCGGGGGTTGATCGGTATAGTGGGTTACGCCATTGGCGTCTTTCCACTGGTAAACCCGTTGTTGCTGTGCCTGAGCTGCGCCGCCCACCAGCAAGGCAGCAAGGGTGACAATAAGCGGAAAATGAGACAGATTCATGGCGCACTCCAAGTGGGTGTTCATTGCAACATTGCGACAGCGTCGCTGCAACCCCTTAAACTGGTGATATGGACGAACATTCTCTGCCCCCACAACGCCCGCGCAGTCGCAGTATTTACCTCTTGCCGAACCTGTTTACCACGGGCGGCTTATTTGCGGGCTTTTTTTCCATCATCGCGGCATCGCAAGGGAAGATCGAAGCAGCTTGTGTGGCGATTTTTATTGCCGCGGTGCTGGATGGTCTGGATGGGCGTGTTGCCCGGCTGACCAATACGCAAAGTGAGTTTGGCGTGCAGTATGACTCGCTGGCGGATTTGATCAGCTTCGGCATGGCGCCAGCAATGTTGATGTACCACTGGTCGCTGATTTTGCTGCGGCAAGACAGTGTGACCATGGGGAAGATTGGTTGGCTTGGGGCATTTTTGTATGCTGCTTGCGCGGCACTGCGTCTGGCGCGCTTCAATAGCCAGGTGGGCAAGGTGGATCGCCGCTGGTTCATTGGTCTGGCCAGCCCGGCAGCGGCTGGCCTGGTGGCAAGCTTTGTGTGGGTTTGCCACGAGTTTGGTTGGTCGGGTGCCGATTTGCGCTATGTCGCATTGGCGGTGACTGTTGTGGCAGGGCTGCTGATGGTCAGTCGCTTGCGCTATAACAGCTTCAAAGGCAGTGGCTCGGGGCCGAAAGCCGATCGCGTGCCATTTTTCGTGTTGGTTCTGCTGTTGATTGTATTGATTGCGTTGTGGATCGCACCGGCAGTGACCTTGCTGACCACCAGCGCACTGTATGCGTTGTCTGGCCCGTTGTTATGGTTTCGTCGTCGGCATATCCCTGATATGGAGAGCGATGCGTGAGCTGGAGCATGCTGCAGCGTGCGGTTTTGCAGGAGTTGGGGCACCCGCTGTATCGCTTGCCACCAGCACAGGTACGTGATGTAGCGATGCTGCAGCGGTTGGCGCTGGCAGCTGGTCAGCCAGAAGACGTGTTGTTGACGCATCCTGATGTCGTTGCGGCGGTGGATGGATTGCATGCCAACCCAGTCGCAAAACGCGCATTGTGGCCGTTGTTGCGTGCGTTACGACGGTAAGAGCAAGTATGAACGACAGGGGCGGCATCAGAACCTATGCAGCGCTTGCAGCGGTGAGCATGCGGCCGATGCGTGCCTCCGACCTGGATGCGGTGATGGCTGTGGAAGAGGCGGCTTATCCCTATCCATGGACACGCGGCATTTTTCAGGACTGCTTGAATGCTGGCTATGGCATGTGGTTGCATGAGCGGCAAGGGGCAGTGCTGGGTTATGGCGTGTTGAGTGTGGCTGCAGGCGAGGCACATATCCTGAATCTGTGCACGGCACCGCATTGCGAGAGGCAGGGGCTTGGGCAACGGATGTTGCAGATGCTGTTGCAAGAGGCGCGTGCCCAACGCGCACAGCGTGTGTTTCTTGAAGTACGCCCTTCGAATCCACGCGCATGCGTGTTATACGAGCGCAATGGTTTCAATGAGATTGGTCGCCGCCCACGCTATTACCCAGCAGCGACTGGACGTGAAGATGCCATCGTGATGGCGATGGAATTGCTTGATTGATATTGCCGTCACTTCTGCATTTGGATTGGCGCAGTCAGGCAAGGTTACCCACGGGGTGACGTAAACTAGTCGGATGGATATTTTCAAAACCTTTACCTTGGAAGCCGCACACCGATTGCCGAATGTGCCGGAAGGGCATAAATGCGCACGTTTGCATGGGCATTCGTTTCGTATCGAACTGCATGTCAGCGGTGAACCTGATCCACACACGGGTTGGATCATGGACTTTTCCGAACTCAAAGCTGCTTTCAAACCTCTGTACGAGCAGTTGGATCATCACTATCTCAATGACATCGAGGGCTTGGAAAACCCGACCAGCGAACGTCTTGCGCAATGGATCTGGATGCAAATGAAGCCGAAGGTGCCTTTGCTTTC
>CAYZUG010000033.1:0-5752 GCA_964481865.1 uncultured Thermomonas sp.
GAAACCGTGCATCAGCTGGTCATTGGTCGTGAACTGACCGGGATTAATGCGTTTTAAGTAATGGCGGACTTGCCTTCTACCATGCAGGCCATCTGTCTGCGGCAGCTACCGCAAGGACTGCCGCAGGAAGATGATTTCCAGCTGCAAGACGTTCCCATGCCTGTCGCACACGACGGGCAGGTACTGGTAGGCGTGCGCTGGTTGTCACTCGACCCATTCCTGCGTGCGCAATTAGGAGGCCGTTATGCACTGCCTCCACCGCCTCTTGGCAGCATCGTGCCAGGGTATGGCATTGGTGAAGTCATTGAAGATCGGAGTGGCCGCTTCCCTGTTGGCAGCATCATCACTGGTATGACCGGCTGGGCCAGTCATGTGGCGCTTGATGCGAATACTGTTGCTTTGGTTGACCCCACACTGGCGCCGACCAGTACCGCCGTCGGGGTTTTGGGTATTCCCGGCCTGACCGCTTGGGCAGGTGTGACCCATATTCTGCAACCCAGTGCCGGGCAGACCATCCTTGTTTCGACAGCAGCCGGTGCGGTTGGCAGCGTTGTTGGTCAACTTTGCAAAGCCGCTGGTTGCCGTGTCATTGGGCTGACCGGCAGTGATGAGAAATGCCGCATCGTCACACATGATTTTGGTTTCGATGCCTGCATCAATTATCGCCAGCCGGATTTACTTGCCGCCCTGCGTCAGGTTTGTCCCGATGGCATTGATGGTTATTTCGACAATGTGGGTGGCGCCATTCTGGAAACCGCATTAAGCCTGTTGCGGCCCCGCGCACGCGTCGTCTTATGTGGCCTGAGCGATCAATACAACCGTGCCGAACGCCCACCTGGACCTAATCTTGGTCCGGTTATTGGTGCTCGTGCGCGCCTTGAGGGCTTGGTTGTTTACGACCATTTATCCGAATTTGACCAATGCCGCCAAACGCTTGCAACGATGCTTGCAGAGGGCAGATTGCACTATCGTGAACACGTGCATACGGGTTTGGCTGCTGCACCTGCTGGCTTCATTTCCCTGCTCAAGGGCGAAAATCTGGGTAAGGCACTGGTCAAGCTTTAAGGACATTCATGACTGCGATTCAACGCCATTTCATTGACCTCAATGGCCGCCACGTCCATTACCGCATTGCCGGGAACGGGCCTGCTCTGTTGCTGATTCATCAGTCGCCACAAAACTCGCGTATGTGGCTGGAGATGATGGCGCGCTTTGCCGATCGCTACACCGTGATTGCACCGGATACCCCAGGGTTTGGCTATTCCGACGCCCTGCCCGGCAACCCCATGACCATTGCAGAATTTGGTCAGGCCACATTGGAGTTTGTTGAAGCCATCGGTTTGCAGCGCTTTGCCGTTTTCGGCATGCATACCGGTGGACTCATTGCCACATGGTTGGCATGGGCCAACCCGCAGCGTGTTGTCGGTTTGATTGTCGATGGCTATGCCGCTTTCACACCTGAAGAAAGCAGCCTCTACGGTGAAACTTATCTGCCGCCCTTCATCCCGCAATGGGATGGCTCGCACCTGCGCTGGTTGTGGTCGCGGATGCGTGAACAGAAGTATTTTTTTCCGTGGTATGACGGTCGTGCTGACGCCGCCATGTGCATTGCCCCACAAACCACCGAAAGCACACGCGATGCGGTCATGGATGTGCTGGATGTGGGCGACACCTACCGTGCTGGTTATGCCGCTGCATTTCGACATAACGACCACCACTGGGTCAATGAACTGCAGATGCCGAGTTGGATGGTGTTTCGCCACGGCGACCCGCTGCTTGCCCACATGCCGCGCCTGCAACATCTGCCTGAGCACGTCCAGATCATCGAAGAACCTGACGGCATTCCTGCCATGCATCACAAGATGGATCGCTGGCTGGAGCAGGTGCTCGCACAAGCACCTGCGTTCAACGTGTCACCAACGACGCATTCGCCATCTTCACCATGGCAGCGCCGCATCATGGCGACACCTGCGGGTGATATGGCGGTTTGGCAAAAAGCTGGCGAAGGCTGTCTGCGTCTTTATCTGCACGCGCCCGGCACTGCGCCACCACGCCCCACACAGTTTTCCGCCACATCAGATGCTTGGCTTGTCCCTGACTTGCCAGGACACGGCGCCTCCAGTGAGTCTGCTGTTGAGCTGACCATGGACAACACCATCGCAGCACTTCTGCATGCCATCCAGCAATGCGATATGCGCCTGCCTCTGGTTATTGAGGCAGATGCGGCAGCGGCAGGGTTTGTTCCAGCCCTCGTGCAAGCACTCGCTGCCCACCAGCTGGTTGTGCAAGAGGTTCTGCTGCATTCGCCTTGGCTGCTTAACGCTGAAGAACAGCAAGTGCTGCTGGACAACTTGCCACGCACACACGCAGATCGTGCTGGTGGTTACCTGTGCGATGTGTGGCAATGGGAACGTGAACGCCACCTGCTATGGCCTTGGCTGGCGCCAAGTGCCGCCGCTCGCCGACGCGTTGATGCACCCAGCCCGGACACGGTGCATGCCAATGTTGTGGAAGTTTTGCGCCTTGGCCAACGCCTGCGCCGCCTGCTGCACGACACCACATCCGCACATCTTGCCGAACACCTGCGCGCATTGCCGGTGCCTGTGCGTATCGACACAACACCTGAATCCGATTACCAAGGACGCGCAACTGCGCTCTCCGCTTGAAGACGAGGACACACCCATGACTCATTCTGCTGCACAAGCTGTTATTTCCCAGTTGCAAACCAGCTGGGGTGATCGCGTCATTACCGATGCCACTGAGTTGGATTACTTCGCCACCGACGTGTATTCGCAAGGGCAGCCCTTGCTGGCCGTTTTACGCCCGGCAGATGCCAACGCATTAGCTGCCGCCGTCAAACAACTGGTAGACGCCGGCGTTGCCATCATCGCTCGCGGTGGTGGCATGAGCTACACCAGTGGGTATCTCGCCACGCAGCAACCCACCGTGCTTGTCGATACCAGCAGTCTGAATCAGGTGGTTGAGATCAATGTTGAAGATGCCTATGTCGTTGTCGATGCAGGCGTCACGTGGGAAGCGCTGCAGAAAGCACTGAACGAAAAAAATGTGCGCACGCCTTATTTCGGCCCGATGTCGGGTTCGCACGCCACGGTTGGTGGCGCACTTTCACAAGGCAGCGTCTTCCATGGGTCAGCACGCTACGGAAGTGCGGCAGATACCGTCTTGGGGGTTGAAGTCGTTACCGCTAATGGTGATGTCCTGCGTACCGGTTCTTCTGCAGCCGCCAATACATCGCCGTTCTTCCGCTGGTATGGCCCCGATATGACCGGCGTATTCCTTGGTGATTGCGGCCTGCTTGGTATCAAGACACGGGCTGTGCTGCGTTTACTGCCGAAGCACACGCAGATTGATTATCTCTCTTGGCAATTTGAACGATCCGATCAACTGATGGGTGCAATGGGCGCATTAGCGCGTGCTGGTCTTGCCTCCGAAACAGCCGCATTCGACCCCAGCCTGTCGCAAATCCGGATGCGTCGTGCCAGCCTGACCGCCGATGTCAAAACACTGGGCAACGTCATCAAAAAAGGCGGCTTGATGCAGGGTCTGAAGCTGGTGACAAAGGGACGCGACTTCCTTGACCCTGACTTGTTCACATTGCACATCACACTGGAAGCCGACTCCGCAGGTGAAATCGCTGCACGCGTGGAAGCAGCAAAAAAAGCCGTACAACCGTTTGGCCATGAAGTTGAGAACAGCGTGCCAAAAGTGATGGCTGCCAACCCATTTGCAGCCAAGAACTCGATGCTGGGTTCCAGTGGTGAACGCTGGGCGCCCATCCACGCCATCGTGCCGCATTCTTCCAGTACCCAGATGTTCAACGCCCTGCAAGCCTTGTTTGCACGCGAAAAGCCGATGATGGATCAGCATGGCTTGTTTATCGGCACATTGATGAGCACCGTCGGCGCACAAGCCACCCTGATCGAGCCTTGCATCTATTGGCCTGACTCACATAACGCCTTCCATATCCGCACGGTTGATGCTGACCATCGGGCAAAAATTGGCTGCCCGGGTGAACACCTAGAAGCACGCGCAGCAGCAGATGACCTCAAGCGAAAAATCGCCGACACCATGCGCGCACAGGGCGCTGTCAATTTCCAGATTGGCAAGTTTTATACCTATCGCGAAGGCCGTGATCCAGCTGCATTGGCCATGCTGGATGCCATCAAGGCGCAGTTGGATCCAAAGGGCTTGATGAACCCTGGTGTTCTTTCCCGATAAATCACCTCTGTTCTCCCCCATGCTCTGCAGACCATGGGGGGTTTGAAGGGACATGGGTAGAGCGCATTACATCGGTCAATCCACTGGTTTTCCGCATGCCTCAACAGCAGCATGACGCAAGGCTTGCAGAAAGCGGGCTTGTGGTGTGCTCAAAGGATCACCACTGCGGGTATAGAGCATCACTGGACGCTGCCAAAGAAAGCCCGGTGCATCCAGTCTGACCCATTTCCCAGAACGCAATTCCGCCTGCGCCAAGCGGCTGGGCAACAGTGTCAGATACAACCCATCTCGCACCATCACACGCATCAATTCTGGTGAGCCACTGACCACCGCTTTTTCCGGTGCAGACAAACCCGCCTCTACAAACCGTTGCTGGAATGCTGCTTCCACAACACCCAGTCGGTGGCCAAAAATCCAGTCCTGCGTCACCAATTGCTTTGCATGGATGTGACGTTTCTTCGCCAATGGGTGCGCTGCACTTGCCAGAATCCGGTATTCATCTTCCATCAGAAATTCACTTTGAATACGTGGGTCAGGGTCTGCATCACCAAACGTGTGCAAGGTCACCACGGCATCCAGATCGCGGGTTAACAAGCGTGGCAAAAGCTCAGGCAGGATGCCGCTGCTGACATGCACACCAATTTTTGGCCACTGCTTGCGCAATGCCAAAACAGCCGGTGCCACCAATGACCCCGCCGTACTTGGGCCCGTTCCAATACGCACCTGCCCTTCGGTTCCTGTCTGCCATTCCTGCAGGCGATCTTCAAACCGACTGACCGCTTCATGTGCAGGTCGGGCATGTTCCAACAACAGGCGGCCCACGTCGGTCAGACGCAATTCGCGCGCGCCACGCTCAAACAGCCGCGCACCAAGCTGCTGTTCAAGTGCAAGAATCCCTTTGCTTAATGCCTGTTGGGTACGGCCGCTGGCATCGGCGGCGCGGGTAAAACTGCCATGTTCAACCACGGCAAGGAAATAGCGTAATTGGCGTAAATCCATTGATGTTACTCACAACCTTTTGTTGTGAATGATACGCAAATTGGTTGGCGGTGATGAAAAAAGCGCGGCATAGTGCTGACATCACTTTTTGGAGAGCAACAATGGCCAGCCTTGCTTCAGTTCAACAGTGGGATCAGCAATACGACTTGGTGATTGCCGGCTTCGGTCTGGCCTCGATGTGTGCCGCCATTGAGGCGCACGATCTTGACCCTAACCTGTCGATTTTGATTCTGGAAAAAGCCAACGAAGCTGAAAGCGGCGGCAATAGCCGTGTTGCTGGGCAGTCGCTGCTGATTTCCAAAAATGCCGAAGTGTTGGCCGAATACCAGCGCAAGATGAGTGTGGCCAATCCCATTCCAGAAGACATGCTGGTTCCATGGTCAGAAGCCATGGCGGCACTGGAACCGTGGATTGAAGAACGCGCCAAGCAAGCCGGTGCGCAATTCATTCACGGCACCGGATTTTCCGAACGTGATGCCGTATTGGAATTCCCCGAATTCGGTGCCCGTGAAGC
>CAYZUG010000033.1:5852-18482 GCA_964481865.1 uncultured Thermomonas sp.
CAGTCTGGCGGCATTTGGCCGGGCTATCGCCCAGAGGGCTGGACCACCGCTTTCTTGCGTAATTTCTTCTGGCAAAGTTTCTCGTGGATTGAAGTGGATGCCAATTCCGAGCGTTTCTACAACGAAACCGCCGAATTGCAACTCACGCACTACAAGGAAAAGAAGCATGGTCACTGGGTGGATACACCGCATTATCGCGCCGCACCCGTGCACATGATCTTTGACGACATCACCCGCCAGTACAACAAGATGGTGGTGGAAATGATGACCTGGAACCCCGTGGTGAAAGGCTATCAATGGTCGGATGACAACAGCGCAGAAATTGCCAAGGGCTGGATCCAGAAAGCCGATACCATCGAAGAACTGGCGACGCTGATCGGTCGCGACCCCGCCACCTTGCGTGCCACGGTGGATGGCTATAACGCGGCGTGCGAAAAGAAAGAAGACGCCACATTTGGTCGTAACCCCGATACCTTGTTCCCGATTGCACAAGGTCCGTTCTATGCCATGCGCATCGATCCAGTGATCGTCTGCACCGGCGGTGGCGCACGCCGCAACATCAAGTCAGAAGTTTTGGATCACGCCGGCCAACCCATCCCGCGCCTGTACGAAGCAGGTGAACTGGGTTCGATGTTCTCGGATCTGTATCAGAACGGCTCGTATCTGACTGAAGCCATGATTTCCGGCCGTGCCGCTGCTCGTGAAATCGTGGCATTGGGCAACTGGGAGAACAAGGCATGAAAGTCGCCACCCCTGCCATGAAGTTGGATGTCCGCATCAATGATGTGAAAGCTGAAGATGGCTTGTTGGTGCTGGATGGTGTTGCCGGTATGTTGCCCTGCAAAACCAGCCTCACCCCTGCCGAGTTTCGGCAAATGATGAAACTGGCACTGCGCCCGAGCGTACTGAGTTTGCTGTTTAAGAAATAAGTCCGTTAAGACATGAGCCTGCGTTTGCAGGCTCACCGGTGATTACGCGATAACACCATTGAATAAGCAAAACGCCCAGGTGGATGGCGGCTAATGGCTTCCAAAATTAGCCGCCCTTTCGCATCACGATAACGTCGTAATACCCGCATTGCTGGCTCTGTTTTCTTGATCCCCAGCAACTTGGCATCTTCCGTTGTAAATGAAGCCGCATCAAACATTTGCTCAACGCGCGATAAGCGGGTTGGCTCGATAAACTTGGCAACGGTTCTGGCGGCTATCTGTACGTCCAAGAACGCCTCCACCGGTACACCACTGAGTACGGGAATCAGCATCTCAGTGATCGCAATCGGCTCACGCGTATCTTCTTCAAGCCGGACACAGTGCAGGTGCAGATAGTCTTTGCCTTCTTTGATCTCAAGGCGCTGCGCTATCGCCGCATCGGCCACCAGTCGCTGCGCAGTTAAGACATTGAGCCGCGTGGTGTTGCCGTATTGCAGCAGTAATTCCACGGTGTCGATTTCGTGCTCATAGCGCATCGCAACACTCTTTGCGATAACACGCGTACCTGCGCCTGGGCGACGGCGCACCAAGCCCGCATGAATCAACTGCGCCAATGCGGCACGTGCAGTATGGCGGCTGACATTGAAACGCTCACACAGTTCCAACTCCGTTGGCAAAAGCTCCCCGACCGCGTACTCACCTTTTTCAATGGCCGACTGTAATAAGTCACCCAGTTCGGCATAACGCGGTTTACTGCGTCGCATCGTCATCATGTCATTAGCGTCCCTGTTCAAAGTCGTTGCGAAAGTTCATGCCAGCTGCGTTCCAGTGATTCACGATGCTCGGGGGCGGCAATCGCAATCAATGCTCGCGCCCGTGCATGTACATCCAGATGCCGCAATTCCGCCACACCATACTCGGTCACGATGCAATCAGCATCCACACGCGTCACGCTGACCGGGCCTGCGGGAAGCATTGGCACAATCCGACTCTCTCCCTTCGGTGTGCTTGCTGGCAGTGCGATGATGCCTTGTCCACCCACTGACTGGCGAGCCCCTTGTAGAAAATCAGGTAACCCACCCACACCACTTAATTGCCGACCCGATAAGAATTCACCATTCACCTGCCCCAGCAAATCGACCGACAATGCGCTATTGATCGCCGTAAGCTTGGGAATACCGGCCAACACCGCATGTTGGTGAGTGTAACCAACCTCGCGGAAACTCACACACTGCTGACTGGCCGCATAAAGTGCCTGTGAACCCAGTGCCACGCCAGCCACAACCGCGTCTTGCCCAGCAGAAAGCGTGCCTGCATCCAACAAACCCAGCAAGCCATCCGACACCATGCCGCTGTGAATGCGTAACCCACGTCGGTCTTTCACTGCCCGCAATACTGCCGATTGCAAACGCCCCAAGCCCAATTGCAAGGTGGCACCATCTTCGACACGTGTCGCAACATGCTCCGCCACCGCATCCAGTGCAGTATCTGCAGGCGGATCGGGCACTTCCAGCAAGGGCATGGGCTGCTCAATCGCGACACTCAAGCGGGCATATGGAATCGACGGCCCGTGCGTCTGCGGCATCATGGGGTTGATATGTGCCACAACGTGCTTCGCATTCGGCCAAGCGGCGGAGGTGAAATCACACGCTACACCCAGCGAACAATTGCCATCTGCATCTGGTGGTGCCACTTGCACCAAGGCCACATCAAAACGTGCCTTGTCACGCAGCCAACGCCATGTTTCGGTATAGGTCATGGGCAGATAGTCCACACGCCCTGCCAACCAAGAAGCACGCAGATCCTGGCTCAAAAAGATGGTGCGCTGTCGCGTTGTTGGGTGTAATCCGGCAAAATCAAAGGTGTTCACGGTTGGAATATGCACACCCGTGAAGCGCAGATCAGCACACCGCTCAGGGTTGGAACGCAACCATTGCTCAAACAAAAGCGAGTGGCCAGCGCAACCCGGGGCATAGATTTCCGACCCTTGTGCAAGGACATCGAAAAACGTATCGGCGGTCAATAGTCGAGGCATGGTATGCAAATTATCCATTTTGAAAACAGGATCATATGATATGTCCGGACAAAGTCGGTTATGCTTTCTCTATCAAAATTTAATTTCACCCTTCTTTTTTGCTCCTGATCATGGCTGTGCGGCACGATGAACACGTCACAAACGCTCACTGAGCAGCTTGCCCAACACCTGCAACAGCCGGTGCAGGATGCAGCACGTCAGCGCGCTGCATTGCTGCTGCTGGACTGGCTGGGCTGCGCATTAGGTGCCATGCGTTCACCGCTGGCGCAACAACTGCATGCCGTCGTGAGTGCGCAGGCTGAAGGTCCCGTCTCCGCCCTGGGGGCAGGAAAACGCAGTATCAACGATGCCCTGCTGCTGAACGCAGCCTTGGGAAATGTGCTGGAAATGGACGATGTGCACCGTGGCGCTATTCTGCACCCAGGTCCGGTTGTTATTCCTGTGGCATTGGCCGCCGCGCAAGCAACCGGTGCTGACGCCGATGCACTGATGGATGCCATCGTACGTGGTTATGAAGCCACCATTCGGGTTGGTCGCGCCTTGGGACGCACGCATTACCGCTACTGGCACCCCACATCCACCGCTGGTGCCTTTGGTGCCGCTGCTGCTGCCGCTTCCATCTTGCAACTTTCAGCAGAGGCGACCGCCGATGCGCTGGGCAATGCCGGCAGCCGAACTGGTGGACTCTGGCAAATGCGCCACGAACCCGTGCCTACCAAGTCATTACACAATGCAGAAGCCGCCCGCAGTGGTTGGTTAGCCGCACAACTGGCGGCAGCTGGCCTCCGCGGCCCAAGAAAAATTCTCGAAGGCGAACAAGGTCTTTTTGCCGCAACAGCCGCAGATGCCGACCCTGCACTGGTGGTCGCCGATGAACCCTATTGGCTGATCGACACCACCAGCCTGAAACCATGGCCTGCGTGTCGCCATGCACACCCCAGTATTGATGCCATGCTGGATGCTTTGCGCAAACTGACATTGGATGAGGTTGCACGCATCGAACGCATCCACGTGCATACCTATGCCGAAGCCATCCGTTTCTGTGATCGTCCGCAGCCAACAACCGAGTTGGAAGCCAAGTTCAGCCTGCAACACGCACTGGCGTCCATCTTGGTACATGGCAAACCCCAGCTTACCCATTACACCGCCGAGGCCTGCCAACATCCAGGTGTGGTGGCATGGCGTGACCAAGTACAGGTCAGCGAAGACGCCGCCTGCAGCCAACGCTTCCCCGCACATTACGGCGCAGGCGTTACCTTGTTCTTAGACGATGGCCGCAGTGTCACCGCCGAACGAATGGATGCCTGGGGTGATCCGGAAGACGCACTCAGTGTCAGCGATGTCATTGCCAAAGCATTGGATCTGGCGGCATGGGGCGGTATCCCACACAGCACGGCACGCCCGCTGTACGAGCAAACGCTTGGGTTGATGAATGGCGGGCGCCTCGATCACTTCAATACAGCACTGGCACGGATTGCTTTATGCGCATAACGGAAGCCCTGTTACACCACGCCAGCACCTTGCGCTATGAGGATTTAAGCCTTGAAGCCATTGCCGCAACACGCGTGTTCGTCATGGATTCCATTGCCGTGGGCATTGCCGGTTCCGGGCCACAAGTGCCACTCACCGCTGCCGTCCACGCCAGCCTGAAAAGCTATGGTCAAGGGCAGGCTGCACGCGCCTGGGTCACCGGTGAGCCACTTCCTGCCGCCAGTGCTGCAATGATCAATGGCTATCAGATTCACAATCAGGAATTTGACTGCGTGCATATGCCCGCCGTGGTACACCCCATGGCCGTCATTCTGTCTGCACTGATTGCAGCTTCCGAACAACGCGCCAATCTCGACGGTCAGCCAGTAACCGGCAAAGCACTGATAGCCGCTTTGAATGTTGCGGTGGATGTTGCCACCTTGCTGGGCATCAGCGCGCGGGGTGCAATGCGCTTCTTCCGCCCCTCAATGTGTGGTGCGCTTGGTGCGATTGCCGGTGTGGCGCATCTGTATGGCGCGGACGAAGCCTTGTTGCATCGTGCGCTTGGACTGACCTACAGCCACCTGTCCGGCACCATGCAGGCCCATATTGAAGGCTCACCCACATTGGCATTGCAGATTGCGCTCAACTCGCGTGCCGTTCTGACCTGCTGGACATTGGCGCAGCAAGGGTTTCCGGCACCACGCGATGTGTTGGAAGGCAACTTCGGATATTTGCCATTGATTGAAGGTGAATACGATATCGCTCCGTCGCTGCAGAAATTGGCGGCGCAGGAAGCACAAATTCTCACCGTTAGCCATAAAGTCTTTCCAACCGGCGGTGCCGCACATGCTGCGCAGGATATGCTGATGGAACTGCGCCAAAAGCACGG
This sequence comes from uncultured Thermomonas sp., assembly GCA_964481865.1. GTDB lineage: Bacteria > Pseudomonadota > Gammaproteobacteria > Xanthomonadales > Xanthomonadaceae > Thermomonas. The sequence continues at coordinate 11,179 of CAYZUG010000033.1, forward strand.
GCTTCGCCTTGACGATGTGGCGCGCATTGAAGTTCTGGCGCCACCTTTGGTTCGCCGCCTGGTGGGCCGTCCTTATGCCGCAGGCATGGAAACCAGCTATGCCCGCCTCTGTCTGCCCTTCCTTCTGGGCACAGTCTTGCTGGATGGCAAGGTTGGGCTTTCCGCCTATTTGCCTGAAAAACTGACCGACGCACGCCTGGCAGCATTTGCTGAGCGCGTTGTATTGCTGCCCAATGCCTGCGAGGATCTCAATGCACTGGTGCCGCAATCACTGCGCGTTACCCTGCATGACGGTCGCGTGTTGGAAAACCACCGCGATGCCGCGATTGGTTCACCCGAACGTCCACTCAATCGTGAACAGCAATTGGAAAAATTCCATCACTGTCTGGATCACGCAGCACGCACATTTACCACCTCCCACCGCACCACCCTTCTTTCCCACCTCGACCATCTGGAAGACATCACCGATATCCGCCAGCTGGTTGACCTGTTGATTGTCGAGAAGCCATGACTTACCCCACTTATTTCGAATCCTTTGATGTCAAAGAACTGCTGCGCCAGTTCCCACTGGACCAGGCGTTTACCGACAAGTTCAAAACCATCTCACGTGAGCAACTGCGCGCCGAGCAGAACACCATGTTCATGCGCTGTGTTGCACGCGCCTGGCAGATTCCGTTTTATCAACGCCTCTGGGGCGATGCGGGCATCAAGCCAGGCGATATCCAAAGCCTTGATGACATCACCAAGCTGCCGGTATTCGGCAAGCATGAAATCATGGCCTCAGTCGAAGCCAACCCACCACTGGGCGACTTCCACGGCTGGCAAGATGGCACCGAAGCAGGCAACAAGCCGCTGGTGTTCCACACCACGTCCGGCACCACGGGCCGCCCGCAACCGCTGGTATTCTCGCCACATTCGCGCGAAGTGCAGAGCCTGCTGCTGGCACGTCTGTACCGTTGGCAAGGCATGCAGCCGGGCGATGTGGTGCATTCGGTCTATGGCCACGGCATGATCAATGGTGGTCACTATGTGCGTGAAGCGGTGACGCATTACACGCAAGCCCTGTTCTGCTCGGCAGGTACTGGCATCGAAATGCGCTCGGCGCAGCAAGTGCAATTGATGAAAAACATGGGCGCCAACGTGATTGTCGGCTTTGCCGATTACATCAAAAAGTTGGCTGACGTAGCTCGTGAAAACGGCCTCGTGCCGGGTAAGGACATTCCCGTGCGCATGATCTGCGGCCACTTGGGGCGCGAATCACGCGAGTCGCTGTCGGCGGCCTGGGGCGGTGTGGAGCTATACGACTGGTACGGCGTTGGCGATACCGGCGCGATTGCTGGTCAAGGCCCTGATCAGGACGGCCTGTACCTGATGGAAGATGCGCAGTATGTCGAAGTTCTTGATGTCGATAACGGCACACCGGTTGCCGATGGCGACACCGGCGACATGGTGGTGACCTGTCTCTACAAGGACGACATCTACCCCATCATCCGCTTCAACACCCACGATGTAACCCGCGTGCTCACCACACCGTCATCGCTTGGCTTGAACCTGCGCCGCATCGAAGGCTTCCTGGGTCGCAGCGACAATATGGTGAAGATCCGTGGCATCAACGTGTTCCCGCAGGCCATGGCACCGGTGCTGGAAGAACACGCCTCCTTTGCCGGTGAATTTATCTGTATCGCCAGCCGCGATGCCACCGGTCGTGATGACCTTGCCGTGCATGTGGAAACACGCAGCGCACTGGATGATGCACAGGTCAACAGCGAATTTGCCGCACTGCTGCGTCAGCGCCTGGGCGTGGAAATGACCGTGGTATTGGCTGAGCCTGGTTCGCTGGCGTCACTCACGGGTATTGAAGTGCGTCAGAAGCCCATTCGCCTGATCGACAAACGGTTCGCCTGAGGTTGCCCGTGAGCAAGGCCGATGCACAGCTGCTTGCCAGCGACCTCACCGCACAAGCCGCCTTACTGGCGGCGGGTGCACTCGATAGCGTGACCTTGGTTGAGCAGCATCTTGCTGCCATCTCGGCAAGTCAGCCGGTCATCAACAGCTATCTGCACGTCGATGCCGAAGGCGCATTGGCGGCGGCAGCTGCATCGGATGCTCGGCGTCGGCGTGGCGAGGCACGCCCGCTGGAAGGTTTACCGATTGCCGTTAAAGACAATATCGACGTTGTTGGTATGGTCACGACGGCAGGCATGGGTACCCGCCGACAGGATGCACCGGCGGTGCAGGATAACCCTGCCGTTGCCGCACTGCGAAACGCGGGTGCGGTGATCCTTGGCAAGCTGAATATGCATGAAGCCGCCATGGGTGCCGATAACGACAACCCATTTTTTGGTGCCTGTCACAACCCGCATCGTCCCGGCTTCAGCCCCGGCGGTTCCAGCGGCGGCAGTGGTGCTGCTGTTGCTGCCGGTCTGTGTGCCATGGCGCTTGGTACCGACACCATGGGTTCGGTGCGCATTCCTGCCAGCTATTGTGGTGTGGTTGGGCTGAAACCCAGCTGGGGTGCCATCAGTACGCGCGGTACCGTGGCACTTTGCCGGCGTTTGGACCACATCGGCCCATTAACGCGCTCGGCACGCGATCTGCACCACCTGCTTGCCTTGATGGCGCAGTTCGACCCCGATTGCGCACAATCCCGTGCCATTCCTTTTGCGCCAAGCAAACCAGGAACACTGCGCATTGGCGTTGTTGATTTTGCCGATGCCGCAGACATCGCTCCGGATGTGCAAGCCGCCTTCATGGAGGGCTTGCGTGTCTTGCAAGACCTTGGCCACCAGCTTGTTCCCTTGGCTTCGCCCGCCTTTGCTTCCGGACGTGCAAGACGCGCTGGGCTGCTGATGTGTGAAGCTGAAATGCTGGTTGAGCACGCCGACGCATGGGCCGGTGACCGCAGTTTGTTTTCCCCACTGTTGGTCAAGTTGATGTCCTGGGCGGAAGGCCGCAGCGCTGCCGAACTGGCAGCTGCCTCGCAACTGGCCGACCGGGCGCAGGTGCAATTGCAGCAATGGCTCAGCCAGTGTGATGTCTTGGCCATGCCAACAGCACCCCAACGTGCTTTTGCATTTGGCAGCGCCATTCCTGCCAGCCAGGCCGATCTCACCGCGTATGCCAATATGGCAGGCAACCCCGCCCTGTCCTTGCCCTTACCTGTAGGCAAGGATGAACTTCCCGTTGGGATGCAGCTGGTGGGCTGCATCGGCGACGAAAACACATTGATTGCGCTGGCGGAAGCCTTCCAGCATGCCGTGGCATGGCAGCCTCAGCTTCCCCAAGCCAGCTCTGCATGGTGGCCATAATGACATTGCTTGATGGTGTTCGTGTTCTTGATTTATCACGCATCCTTGCTGGTCCCTGGGCCACGCAAGTGCTGGCGGATTTTGGCGCTGATGTCATCAAAGTGGAACGCCCCGGTGTTGGCGATGACACCCGCACCTGGGGGCCGCCTTATCTCAAAGATAACGCTGGCAATGACACCACAGAGTCCGCGTATTACCTCTGTGCCAACCGTGGCAAGCGCTCAATCGCCGTAGATTTCACCACCGCACAAGGGCAAGCGCTGATTCGTCAGCTTGCAACGCAATGCGATGTGCTGGTTGAAAACTACAAGGTTGGCGGGCTGAAAAAATACGGGCTGGACTTTGCCAGCCTGCAGGCCATCAATCCCAAGCTGGTGTATTGCTCAATCACCGGCTACGGACAAGATGGCCCTTACGCCCAACGTGCCGGTTATGACGCTGCCATTCAAGCCATCGGTGGACTGATGAGCGTGACCGGCGAACCCGACGGCGCCCCCGGTGCCGGCCCACAGAAAGTGGGGGTGGCCGCCACCGACCTGATGACCGGTATGTATGCCGCCACCGCCATTCTGGCAGCATTGCGCCATGCCGAACGCACGGGCGAAGGGCAGCACATCGACCTTGCGCTGCTGGATACACAAGTCGCTTGGCTGGCCAACCAGGCCTCTAATTACTTGGTGGGTAACGTCGTCCCCGAGCGTCAGGGAACGGCTCACCCGAATATCGTGCCGTATCAGGTGATGCCAGCGGCGGATGGCTATTTCATGCTGGCGGTTGGCAATGATGGGCAATTTGCCCGGTTCTGCGACGTGATCGGTGAGCCTGAGCTGGCCAATGACCGGCGTTATGCCACCAATGCCGCCCGCGTCGCCCACCGCAATGTCCTAGTACCCTACCTTCAGCAGCGCCTGCAAACACGTCCCGCGTCTGAATGGCTGGCCGCATTGGAAACAGCCGTGGTACCGGCGAACCCAGTCAACCGTATCGACCAGGTTTTTGACGACCCGCAAGTGCAGGCGCGCGCCTTACGCATCACACTTCCACATGCCAGTGGCTGCGATGTCCCCATGGTGCGCAACCCACTGAAGTTTTCATCCACCCCGCTTCGTTATGAACACGCCGCCCCCATTCTTGGTGAGCATACCGCCAGTGTATTGACCGATCTGCTCTCTATGGATACAACACAACTGCAAGAATTCCTTGCACAAGGCATCATTTCGACCTCCACATCACCCCGTTAACAGCGACCTGACTTACCGTTCGCCTTCAAGCACCCCTCGCACTTGTGCGGCGGTTCTGGGATAATCCCGAGCTTGAGGGCCGATACGGCCACGACAGCGGATGCAATATGCGCACTCACGACTTGGCTTTTCTCAAACGTTTTTCGATGCTGATCGCCTTTCTGGCGTTCTTGATGGTGCTCTTGATCCTGTTTGCTTATTACCTGAATACCAAAGTGGTGTATTCGGAAGAAGCGAGCGCTAAGGAACAAGTGCTGGCGCGTATTGCCCCCGTGGGCGCCGTGTATGCCGGTGCCACAGGTGCTGCTGCCGCCGCCGCCGCTGCTGAGGCCGCCGCCGCTGCACAAGTGGCTAATGTGCCGTTTGATGGTCGCACCGATGGCGAAGAAATCTTCAAGAACGGCCCCTGCGCCGGTTGCCACGTTGCTGGCGTGGGTGGCGCACCAAAGATGGATGCCGCAGGCATTGGCGCCCGTCTTGCCAGCCAAGGTCTTGAAGAGCTAATCAAGAAAGCCACGGATGGGTTCACCGGTTCTGCCGGTGTGATGCCTGCACGTGGCGGCAACCCTGCATTGACCGACGACCAAATGAAAGCCGTGGTCGAATACATGGCAGCACAAAGCAAATAAGCATTTTTGGTTGCACTGCCATGCTTTGTAAGCGCCGCCCTTTGGCGGCGTTTGCGTTTTAGCCTCCTTCTGCTTCTTTTTCTATTGCCTTATCGCGCTTTACACCATGACCCAAGCCAGCCCCCCAAGCCCTGAACTTCTGCAGATTTCTGGCCCCGCCGGGCAAATTGAAGCTGTGATGGAGATGGCCGAATCCCCCACACAACCTGTGCTGGCGATCATCTGCCACCCACTGCCTACCGAGGGTGGCAGTATGCACAACAAAGTGGTGACCATGAGCGCCCGCGCCCTGCGTGAGTGCGGTATCCACACCCTGCGTTTCAACTTTCGCGGCGTCGGCAGTTCTGAGGGGCAATTCGATGCGGGTGTGGGCGAATTAGAAGATCTGCATGCCGTGGCCGCGTGGGCACGCACACAGCATCCCGACAAAACACTGTGGCTGGCTGGTTTCAGCTTTGGCTCTTGGGTATCCATTCGCGCCGCCGATGCATTGCAGGCAGGCGCACTGATCAGCATTGCACCGCCTGTTGGGCGACGCAGCTGGGACTTCAGCAACATCACGCTTCCGCAATGCCCATGGCTTGTCATTCAAGGCGATGCCGATGAAGTGGTGGACGCACAAGCGGTTTACGACTGGGTGGCACAACTGCCGCACCCCCCTCAGCTGCTGCGTCTTGCCGACACAAGCCATTTCTTCCACGGCAAATTGCTGGATTTGCGCAATGGCATCAAACAGGCGGTTCATGCCTGGCTGAACAATGCCAACCTGACATGAGTACACGCCTGCTTCCATCACAACGCTATGCCGATGGCGTCAGGCGTGGTGATTGGCGCGAAGATGCATCACAGCGCACGCCTTTACAGGCACTTGATCGGGTGTTCACCGAACTGTGCGCCCAACCAGCAAAACCAAGTCTGTTAACGCGCCTGCTGCGTCCAGCACCCGCTGCTGCGCCACGCGGTTTGTATCTTTGGGGTGGCGTCGGTCGCGGCAAAACCTTTTTGATCGACCTGTTCTACAACAGCCTGCCGTTCAAGGAAAAACGCCGTACCCACTTCCACCGCTTCATGCGTGAACTGCACGAGCAACTCCGCATTCACGCAGGCGAACGCGACCCACTGGTCAGCATTGCCAAAAAATGGCGGCACCAACTCCGTGTTTTGGTGCTGGATGAGTTTTTCGTCAGTGATATTGGCGATGCCATGCTACTGGGGCGGCTGCTGGAGCGCCTGTTTGCCGAAGGCGTTTGCTTGGTGACTACATCCAATGCGGCACCCAGCGACTTGTACAAAGATGGCCTGCAACGCGCACGTTTCCTGCCTGCTATTGCACTGATTGAACAGCACTGTGAAATCGTTGAGCTGATCAGCGATACCGACTATCGCCTGCGCGCACTGACCAAATCCCCTGTTTATCACACGCCACTGGATGCGCAGTCCGATCACTGGCTGGAACAACGCTGGCATGAAATTGGCTGTGACGATGCCCACCGTGATGCAGGTATTGAAATCGATGGCCGCAGGCTTCCGGTGCGGGGCCGTTGCAAAGGCATGTGCTGGTTTGATTTTGATGCACTCTGTGAAGGCCCACGCAGCACCACCGATTACATCGAAGTTGCGCGTGAGTTCCACACGATTCTGCTGGGTGGCATTCCACACTTCGACGCACACCGTGACGATGCCGCACGGCGCTTTATTCATCTGGTGGATGAACTCTACGACCGCAACGTCAACCTGATCTGCACCGCCGCAACCAACCCCGTGACGCTTTACAGCGGCGAACGCCTGCGCAGTGCTTTTGAGCGCACCACCTCACGGCTGATTGAAATGCAATCCACCACCTATCTGGCGCAAGAACATTTGAGCGAATAAGCAAAGCCGCCAGTACAAGAGTACGATCAGGCATCCGGCTTACTCTTTGTGGAGGCTTCATGCGTCGTTCTTTGCTGGCTTTTGCCATTGCCGCTGTCTTACCGGTCATTACCCATGCTCAGGCAACCACGACGGAACGCCCCGAAGTACGCGCGGCGGCTGAAGCACAGCGTGACCAAGTCATTGCTTGGCGACGTGATTTCCACCAATTCCCTGAGCTTTCCAACCGCGAACAACGCACCGCAGGCAAAGTA
>CAYZUG010000033.1:18582-22215 GCA_964481865.1 uncultured Thermomonas sp.
GTTGTAGGTGACGCCAATGTGTACGAACCCAGCTTGCAGATGGGGGCTGAGGATTTTTCGCTGTATGCACTGGAAGTGCCATCGGTGTTTTTCTTTGTTGGCTCCACCAGCCCCGGCATCGACCCCGCCACCGCACCCAGCAACCACTCGCCCTTATTCCTGCTGGATGAAAGCGCGCTAGACGTCGGTTTCCGCGCACTGCTGCAAATGTCGCTGGATTACCTGCACGACAGCAACAAAAGCTGACCCTTAACCATGCCAACTCACACCGATATTCTCTCGTTCTGGTTCGAAGAAATTGATAAACGCCTGTGGTTTGCTTCAGACGATGCATTTGATGCACATCTCCGTGGGCGTTTTCTTGCACTAATGCAACACGCCGCCGCCGGTGAGTTGTACACCTGGCGTCAGCATGCCGAAGGCCGGTTAGCTGAAATCATCGTGCTGGATCAGTTCTTCCGTAATGTGTATCGCAATACACCGATGGCATTTGCACAAGACCCCATGGCGCTTGTGCTTGCTCAGGAAGCGGTCGCATCCGGCGCACTGCACGCATTAAACCCCGTGCAACGCGGGTTTCTGTTGCTTCCATACATGCATAGCGAATCGAAGCAGATCCATCGTGTTGCCGAAACGCTTTATCAAGACTTTGCCCCGGCAGAAAACTACGATTTCGAATTACGGCATAAAACCATCATCGACCGGTTTGGCCGTTATCCCCATCGCAACGCCATTCTTGGGCGAACATCCTCGGCGGAAGAACGCGCATTTCTGGAACAACCTGGTTCTCGCTTTTGATTGGCATCCCGATGCCCTGAAGACAAGCGATAATGCAGGAATGACCACATCCAACACCACTATCGCAGGCTCACCACTGGGGCGGGAAACCGCCTATCCCGCGCACTACGATGCCAGCCTGCTTTACCCCATCCCGCGCCAACTGGCGCGTGCTGACCTGCGCCTTGATACGGCAGCGCTGCCGTTTATTGGCTATGACCGCTGGCATGCATTCGAGCTTTCATGGCTGAACAGCCACGGCAAGCCGCAAGCCGCCACTGCCACACTGTATGTTCCCGCCGATTCACCTTGTTTGATCGAATCAAAATCACTCAAGCTGTATCTCAATTCGTTTAATGCCAGCGTTTTTGATGACCCCGAAACAGTGCGCAGCCGCATTGAAACCGATCTTTCCAACGCCGCAGGCAGCCCCGTCAGCATGCAGTTTCAGCTTCCTCCCTATGCGGATGACAGCAGTGCGGTGTGCATTGACGATGCCGATATCCGCATTGATTACTACGGCCCACCCGATGCCAGCCTGCTGCAAGCCGATGCAGCCACGACCGTAAGTGAAACCCTGCGCAGCCAGCTTTTGAAATCCAATTGCCCAGTTACCGGCCAACCCGACTGGGCCGATATCCACATTGCTTACACTGGCGCACAACTCGACCGTGCCGCCCTGCTGCGTTATCTCGTCAGCTTCCGTGACCATGCTGAATTCCACGAACAATGCGTGGAACGCATATTCACCGACATCCTTGCCCGTTGCGCCCCCACACAACTTTCCGTTGAAGCCCGCTACACCCGTCGTGGTGGGTTGGACATCAACCCGTGGCGCGCCACCCCCGGCACACCACCACCCACACCGCAACGCAGCTTGCGCCAGTAACTCCGTGCGTTATCTTGCCCTGCCCATGCTCTGCACCTTGCTGGCGTGTCAGCCACAGAACGCCGCAGCCCCTGCTGCCAATGCAGTGCAACCGCATCACGTTGAGCCCCCAGCTCAAACCCCATATCACTCACATCTGCGGCTAGGTAACGCACTGGATGCACAGGGCAACATGATCGAACCCAGGCATCGCTTTGCCCCCAACGACACCTTCTTTGTTGTGCTTGAAATCGACGCTCCCGCACAGCCCGATACGCAAAGCCTACGTATTCGCTGGAGCCATCTTGATAGCCGGCAGATCATCCTTGAAGAACGCAAACCCCTGCCGGTTCAGCCCCCCAACAGAACGGCTTTTCAACTCAGCAAGCCGAACGCATGGCCGCTAGGGCACTACAAGGTAGAAGTTTTTTTGGATGATGCTTTGATCCAAACACGCTTATTCGATGTGCAAACCCCTAGCGACCCCAATTCATCGCCAAACTGAGGTGATGCGTATGTACTGACTAATATGCTGGGGAATTAGAAGACACCTGCGACGCGATTTTCTTCGCTAGGTCATGCGCCTGTGCGCGTATCTCCGGAACGGCTGTTGTCTCGAATAATGCGCCAAAACACGCCGGGCCAAGCCTGTCACTCACCGCATAGTTGCGCCCTGCTTCATCGTAGCGATAACCAAGGCAATTGATGACGGCATCAAACTGCATCGCACCGACGGCGCTTTCTACCACAGGCCCCACGCCAATCGACCGCACCCCCGCCTTGATCACGTGCAGCCTGCCTTCGGCCTGCAACGCCACCACGCGCTGCGCAATTTGTGGCGCCATACGATGCCGATGCACATTCCACAATGTCAGAAGGCGTTTGCCAAACTGCTGTCTTTGCGCCACATCCCAGTTCTGCCAAAGCGCGTTGGTATGCGCACGTAAAGCGTCTATCACCGCTTGCCACGGCACATGTTCCAACGCCGCACGCTTCACCTGCTCACGCACCAGGCGCAACATCTTCCTCGGAGATTGACATGCGTTATCGACAAACGCCGGCCATGACGCCGGAGCAACATGCGGTGCGGGCAACAGCGCATTCCGCGAAAAAATAGATATTTCCCCGCGATAGCCTTTCGCATCCAGTGCCAGCACCATATCGACCGCGGTAAGGCCACTGCCAACCAGCGCCACATGCCGCGCTTGCAAAAGCGTGTCGAAATCCGTTTGCCACGGATCATCGTTATACCCCACCACGCCTTCCTGCACATGCGGGCGCAAAATGCGCACATTGCCGCTGGCAAGAATGACGCGATCATATTCAACTGCACCATCTGCGGTGGTCAGGGTGAACGTCGCGCCTTGCTTCGTACAGGCAACAACATCCTGCGCAATGCGGTCTATCTTCATGTTCGACGCAGCCGTATCCAAACACTCGGACAGGTAGCACCCGTAAATGCGACGTGGGACGAAATCGGTCGGCTGATACCCACGCTCACCCGCCCAAAGCACGAAATGATCTTTGTCGTTCTGAAACGCACTCATATTGTTGGCGCGCACATTCAACAAATGACAGTCATGCGCAGTGGAATACGCCACACCTTTGGCGAAGCGCCCGGTTCTGTCGTAAATCACAAGATGGAAAAGGTCAGCGTTTTCCTGTTGCGCCAACTGCGCCGCCAGCAGCGCCGCGCTTGCGCCACCACCGATAACGGCAATTTTTTCAACCCTGCGGTGGCTCATATGCGTTCACTTTGGAACGAGACGTCATCTCGTCATTCAATTTGAAAATCGTGCGGCTGCTGGTGGTTTCGAAGAAAGCGGGGCAACACCCATGAACGATGGCGGCTATACCCGCTCCGATCAAGCGAATGCCAGTACCAACAGCAAAACGGAAATGCTGCACATAGCTTTCTTCAACGGATTCAAGATGATCGTGACATTTTTTCAGCATGTGCGATTTTCTCACAAAACCGTAATCGTCCA
>CAYZUG010000034.1:0-2563 GCA_964481865.1 uncultured Thermomonas sp.
AACATGAACAACGCGTTAGAAAAGACATAGACCAGGATCAGCACTGAGGACAGGCGATCGATGAAAGGCGGAAGCAGCCATTCACCGAATAGGATTGGCAGGTATCCCAGAATTGTCAGCGCGTGCAGAAGCACTGTTGTCTGCTTGAATAAAAATGCAGCAATCAATACTTCTTTGCTGATGAGCCATTGCTGTAAAGCCCAGACGATAAAGGCAATCAGCAAGCCGCAATAAAGGCTGTAAAGCAATTCCTGTTGCCGATCTACCTTTCTGGTTTGCCCGGGAGTCAGGGCTTCTGCATACATCAGGATGGTGCTGGTGCTTTGCACGCGCAGATAAATATCCCGTGACTGAGCACTCCCTGCAATAGCAAAACCATGATTCAGCGAGACATAGCTGTCTTCTTGCTTGGGATAACGATCACCGCTGAATCTGGGTGTCACTACGCCATTTTGCCCAACAGGGTCATACAGCTCGATGTGATCAATGTAAGTGGGGCGAAGACGCAGGATCAACTTTTCTTCCTGCGTTGGCTCGATACGCAATCGAATCCAATAGATCGACGGGGTATAACCGCGCGCTAATACATCCTCGTAGCTCTTGAATGCCTCTGCCTGGGCGGCAAGCTGCGAATACGCAAGTGTTCCGGTGGGATCTTCCAGCCATGCACTCTGACTGATGAAACCCTGGGCATGCGCCTGCCCTGCCCATCCCAGAATACTGACAAGCAGAATCAGACATGCCCCGCATCGCTTGATAAACGAGCGGGGCTTGTCAAAAAGTTTGAGCATGAAAACACGTGTCTCCAGAAGATTTCGCCCCCATCAGCCGAACATCCCGAGCATGGCGGGCATGCTCGCTCGACCAGCTTTGGGTGGAAAATTCTTGAGCATTCTGCCCAATGCTTGTTTTTACTCCCCGCCTTTCACAAGTTCTACCACGGTCTGCAGGTTTCCAACCAACACGGTGAGCTTGAGTGGCAACGCATCATCCGGTATTGCCGAGACAAAAAACAACTTCTGCGTAGCGTCATAACGCAGCCAACTTGGCAAAGGCAGATTTCCCAGCAAGCTTACCGTGATCTCTGCACTGTTGCTGTCCGCAGAAACCACTTCCTCGGGCAGTGCAAATGAGAACGAGGTGGACAACATGCTTGCAGGAATGGACACCGTCACGCTGCCTGCTGCCAACTGTGTTGCTTCCTGATTCAACACCACCACAAGCCCACCACCCACTTTCGAAGGCTCCAACATGGCCGATGTGCTTCCCGCTCCACTGCTGAAAGCCAATGGCGAAGCCTGTGTGGACGCAGCATTCATACTGACCGGTGGAACACCGGTCATCGACGACGGATTGAACGTCGTTTGCACGACACTGCCGGTCGATGTCATCACCCCGTAAATATTGACCTTGCCACGCACATTCAAAACACCTGGTGTGACAGGCTTGGTTGCAAGAATCGTTACATTCTTACCCGAAACATTCACCAGACCATCGAAGGTGTTGTCAGAGCTATCCAAGGTGATGTCAGCCGCATTACCGCCTTGGGTTGCACTGAGACTGCTGCTTCCCGATACCGTAATGGCGGTATCAGGTGCCTGAGTGATTGGCCCATCGGTGCTGTTCACAACCAGGTTACCCGTGCTGCTGAGATTGCCCAATTGCGTCCCACCACTGATATCGGTAATCGTGGCATCACCAATCACAGCAATGCTGCCACTACTGCCCTGGCTAAATGACTCGGTCACTGTCAAACCATCATTGGCAAGCAGGCTGCCACCGGTCTGGTTCAGGTTGGTGGTGCTCATGGGGCCGTCGCTGGTGAAAGTGCCACCACTCTGATTGAAGTCATCAAGAGTCGTGCTGCCCGCATTGGTCAGGGTGCCGCCACTTTGGTTAAGACCGGCAAGAATGATGCCGCCTGTGCCCACATTGAGGGTGCCTTCACTCTGGTTAAGGCTTCCACCAGCGGTGCCAATGCTATCCACATGAACCGGTTGCGTTGCATCTGCCAGACCACTGCCTGTTGTGTTGAAGCTGACAGTCACGCCGTCTGGAATCACCACATTCGCCACATTACTCAAGTCAGGAACAGCACCACCCGCCCAGTTATTCGGATCGAACCAGTTGCCTGTATCACCTCCTACCCAAGTAACCGAGTTCAGTCTGGTGATGGTGCTATCGGTATTCGCTGCGTAACTCACACTGTAGTTGTTGCCGCCATTACCGTCTGACAACAACGCGTTGCTGGCCGTCAGCGTCTTGCCTGTCCCCACATTCTTGTCGTCATAGACCAACGCAATGCTGGTCACCGAATCACCGCTGACACCCAAAGCTGCGCTCAACGCCGCAAGATCCGCTGCTGAGGCAACATATTCAATATGCCCGTCATAGACTCGGTTGCCAGTTGGGGCGTTCAAGACCACCACTTTGGGTGTCACACTGGCCGTGGTGCTGACCTGATCGGTGATCGTGTAGTTGCCGACATCAACACCACTGTAGTTACTGACCAAAGCGACTGTCTTGCCAGTGCCAGCGTTTCTATTGTCGAACGTCCCCGTGG
>CAYZUG010000034.1:2663-18021 GCA_964481865.1 uncultured Thermomonas sp.
TCGAACGTCCCCGTGGCACTGACGCTCAAATCGTCACCACTCACCAGACCGCCATACACCGCACCAGCGGTATCGACGTCCGCATCGATATCGCCGTTATACACCTTGTCGGCAGCAGTAATGCCGCTGACGGTCAGCGCTTTGGGGCTGATGCTGGCCGTGGTGCTGACACTGTTGCTTTCCAGCTTATAGTTGGACGCCAAGCCACCGTTGCTGCCATTGCTCAGGCTGTAACCAGCGGCAATGACTGTCCTGTTGCCACCGGCTGATTTATCGATGAAATTCGCCGCCCCGTGATTAAGAACCAGCGTTTCGCTTCCCACACCCGTGCTGACACTGCCCCAGTTGGTAATGGTGACGTCAGTGGTGCCATCGTATTCCCTGTCACTGGCAGTGAGCCCTGAAACGCTGATTACTTTGGGCGTGATGTCAGCCTGAGTGCTGGCAGTACTGGCGATGCTGTAGTTAGCTGCATCGGCACCACCCAACGTGATACCACCCAGGGTAACGGCCTTGTCCTGACCAACATCCTTGTCGCTGAAGCTGGCTCCCGCATCACTGAACGTCACATTATCTGCACCCACCACACCCTGCAGCGTACCGTTGCTGATGAGCGTAGCCAGGGTATTACCGTCGTATTCCTTGTCGTTCGCCTGAAAGCCAGCCAGTGTCAATGTCTTCTTCAGAATCACACCGTCGTTACCCGCTACGCTGGTGGCACCACCAGCCAGCATGTAGTTGGACGCACTATCACCGCTCAGCACAAGACCAGCCAGCGTATAGCTCTTGCCGGTACCGGCATTCGCGGTATCGAAACTACCAACACCGGCCACGGTGAGGTTGTCACCCGCCATCAAGCCAGAGGCAGGTGTACCGCCCACCGCACCCAGCCCGATGACAACGTCGTTCATGTCCGTGGTGCCGTCGTAGGTCTTACTTACCCCGGTGGCTGTTACGGCAACCGGGCGACGCAAAATGGTGCCGGTGGTGGCGTTCTGATCGGTGATGATGTAGTTGCCTACGTCAGCGCCGCTATAGCTGCTGACAAGGGTCACGCCTTTGCCATAACCAGCATTGGCATCGGTGAAACTGCCGGTAACATTAAGGTTGACGCTATCTGCACCCAGCAACCCGTTTTTCTGCAAACCACTCACATCCAGCACGGCACCCGTGGTCTGGTCGTAGGTCTTTTCCGTGCCGGTAATGCCGGAGATCACCAACTGAGCCTTGGCAATATCGGCGCGGGCAGTCCCAGTGGATGCCACCGTGTAATTGCTAGCATCCACGCCCCCCAGGCTGACACCAGTGATATTGATGATCTTATCGTCATCCGCATGCTTGTCGGTAAAAGCCGCCGAGTGGTTGAGGATCAGGCCATCACCAATAATGCGGTCGTCGGTGGTGGTGACAACCGCGTCGGTGGTGGCGTCATAGACCTTATTCGTACCGGTGTAGGTAACAGTGAGCACCTTGGGCGTGATGGTGCCGTTGTTGCCGGTGAAACTGCTGCCCTGCGTCAGGTAGTAGTTGCTGGCATCGTCACCATTAAGTTTCAGGTCTGTGACGGTATAGCTGCGGTCGCCACTGCCAACATGCTTCGTGTCGAAGGTACCGTTGCCATCCACCGTCACCGTGTCGGCGACCTGCTTGCCGGCCAGGCCCATGGTCAGGCCGAGCATGGCGGTAGTGCCGTCATACGTTTTGCTGATGCCACTGGTGGCCGAAGCGGTCAAGCCAGCGGCATTGACCTGGTGCGCACCGACGATGACCAGATCGCCAGTAAAGTTGACACTGGTATTGTTAATGTCTGTGGCGCCGAGCTGATAAGCACCAACACGCAATTTTCCAGCCGTCGACAGGCCGCCTGATTTCGGAGTCAGTGTGAACGCTACTTCACCGCTGCTGTCTGCCACGGTGTATTGGTTATCACCGCCTAACGTGATGGCACTAGGGTCGATATTCACAATGACCAACTCACCGTCGTCATCGAAATAATATTTGGCTTCAGTAATGGAATAGGCCGTATCTGTGCCATAGCCATCGCTCACATTGTTCACCCGCACCAGCAACTGATCTGCCGGCACAATGGTGAAGGTGCCGGGCTGGTATGCGATTGCGTAGTTACTTGAGGACAAGCCATCCGCCGTCAGTTCATAGGTTCCGGCAGCGCTATCAGTATCGGAGCGTGTCACCGTAAGCCCGGTTTCATTCACCTCTGCAACCGTGTCACCGCCAACGAAACCGCTGTAGCTCACGCCATTGAAGTTGTGTGGATCGGCCGCCTCCACAAACAGCTTGGCATCATCATTGGCACGCACAGTGAGTGCTGCTTGCGTGATGCTATGAGCAGCGCTTGCATGCGGGTTCAGGCTGTAGTTGCCCGCGTCTGTCCCCGTCAGCAAAAGACCGGTGAAGTTCACGGTGTTGGCACTTGCTACGTCTTTGCTGTTGAAGGCACCGGAAGCCGTACCACCTAAACCCACGGTGTCGCTGTCGTAGGGCTTGCCATCGGCACTGCTGCCTGTGCCAACGGCAATGGCAGCTTCCAGCGCGGCGCTGCCGTTGACTGCAGCAATCGTGGTGGCGTCATAGACCTTGTCAGCTGAGCTAAGCCCGGAAACATTCAATGCTTTGGGAGTAATGGTGCCCTTGGCCGTTTTCAGCACAACACTGTAGTTGTTGCCGCTATTGCCGTCACTAACGGTATAGCCTGACCCCACCGACAACAACGAACCATTGGCACCCTGCACGTTCTTGCTGTCATAGGATTGTGCCAGACCACTCACATTGTCACCCGCCACCAACCCAGACACCGTGGGGGCACTGCCCGATACCGTGGTGCCATCGTAGGTCTTGCTGGCCGTTGTGGCCGACAGTGTCAGTGTCTTGGGCGTGATGGCGGCAGTGGCAGATTGCGTCCCAATGGTGTAATTGGCGGCGTCGGTACCCTGCAGAGCCAGGTTACTGACCGTCACAGCCTTATTGGCACCCACATGTCTATCCGCGGTGAAGCTGGCGTTTACACCGCTGCTGTTTAGCGTCACGGTATCGCCTGTCAGTTTGCCGGAGATCGTGCCGTAGCTGCCTACCGTTGCCGTTGTGTTGCCGTCATAGACCTTGTTGTTAACCCGCAAACCGGTCAGCCCCACCTCACGCTGCGCCACACTCAACGTGCCATTGGTATAGGTAACGTTGTAACCCAGACCGGCCAATGTCTCTTCGGTCAACGTATGAGTGCTAGCTTTGTAGTTGCCGCTGCTGGACTTCTGGTTGGCAGCCAACGCCACGCCGTAGTTCGGCGTATCACCATTGGCAAGCACACCCGCCGTGACGCTACCCGTCAAATAGGGCAGATTATCGCCATAGATCATTGACTTGCTGTCGGTCGTGACCGAAACATCCAACGCTTCGCGGTAGATGGCATTCAAACCAGGTGCCAATGCAGTGGTGTAGTTGGTAGCGGCTTCGTCACTGTTATAGCGGAAGCGCCCCGTGCCAGTACCCACCAAATCGGTGAGCCCCGTGCTAGCGGCAATGCTGCCGCTGTAGAGCTTCGCGGTACCGCCACCACCCACACTGACGGTTGCACCGCCGCTGAAAAGCAAGTTGCCGCCGGTGGCGTCACCCGCCGCCTTGGCAATATCGGCATTGAGCACCAACGCAGATGCCGTGGCATTGGTGGTAGCAACGTTCTTTGCCACAGTGAGGTTGCCGCTTTGGGTACCGATATTCACCGTGCCAGTGGCGCTGATGCCATTGGTCGTGCCCACGGTACCCAGCGTCAGGGCATTGCTGTCGATATAAGCCAGATTCCCCACACCACTGGCAGCCAACGTACCGATAGCGTTATTTGAATTGGTCAGGGTGACGTTGCCACCCAGCAGCAACAAATTGTTGGCGCTCAAGGCGGCGCTCTGCGTCACCGCATTGCTGCCCTTGAGGGTGATGGTGTTATTGCCCGTGGCCGTAAGCGCGCCATTGATGGCAACATTACCGCCGTATATCGTCACTGGCCCGGCGATGGTGGTAGCACCTGCAATCGTGACATTGGCGGTATTGGTTGTTTTGCCGATGGTCAGGCCACTCAACGTCGAGGCAAATGCCCAGCCGCTGGTACTGAAAGCGCTGGAAAACGCGTTAGCACTGGACTCGATGCGCAACGCACCCACGCCATTGAACCCGCTGGTGGCTTTCGTCGGTGCATTATTCTGCAGCACCAAGGTGCCGCCGTTGATATTAGTGGCACCCGTGTAAGTACCATTGGCAGTCAAGGTGAGGGTACCTGTGCCATTTTTGGTCAATGCGCCAGGGCCGGAGACGACACCAGCAATCAGGCTGGTGCCTGTATGGGTGATGGTAGCGCCAGTGCTGTCGAACCTGAGCGCATTATTGAAAGTGACCTGGTTGCCTGTAACAGAGAAATTGGTAAGTGTTTTGCTGGTACCCACCGCCTTGGCGAAAGTGACGTTGCCGGTGGAGGTCACCGTCAATTTCGAGGGAGCGAGATTGGTTTCGCGCACAAAGCCCGTCACCGCATAAGTGGTCGCGCTGGTGGTGTAGTTGGTGCCAATAGTGAGGTCGTTCCACTGCCCTTGGGTACCGAAGAACTGGCCGACACTTTCGGTTTTGGACGCGTCAGCGTTCCTGCTGCCGTTGGGCTCGCCACTAGCGAAGTTGTTGTACAAATTCCCCACTGCAGTACCGCCGCCACCGGTAGCGTTTTGGCTGAAGAACTGCTGATCCTTCTCGGGGCCATCCGCCCAGACCCAGTTGCCATTATTGGTATTCGGACGATGGGCACCAATCCAGGCGCCCTTGTAGCCAGCAGCCAGACCGGCGATGGCGTTCTCCAAGCGCGAGGTGATATTGACCAGATAGCTATCGCCCACCGCGCTGCCACCAGCTGTGCCGTTCTTGGCATCGGTGCGGGCGTCGGTCCAGCTGCCACCGCTGGTCTTGCTGACGAAGGTGTATTTATTGCCCGAGTTCAGCTCACCGTGGAAGGTGGCATTGCCGGCACCCGTCAGAATCGACAGACCAGCGGTGTTACTGATGATGGTTTCGCCGTAGATATTGAGCTGACCACCGCCGGTGTTGAGCGTCTGCGCGCTACTGCCATTGAAGAACACATCGCCACCGACCAGCGTTTGAATACCCTGGATCGCGATGGACTGATTGGTGCCGAAGGCGAGGCTGCCACCGTTGGTGTTGATATTGCCGCCGATCTGGTTAATACCAGCACCGTTCTTGGCGGTATCGGCCTGGAATGCCAAGTTGAGCTTACCGCTACCCGTGGCAGTAATGTTGACGCCATTGTTCACCGCGATATGGCGCGCCGCCTGAAGCGTGAGCGTTGTATCTGCACTGCCGGTCTTGGTGATGCTGGAGGTCAGCGTGATGTCGCCGTTGCTGCCGTTGTTGCCGTTGGAACCATAGCTGGTATTGCTGCTGGCGGTCGTGACAGTCACGCTGGCGCTGTTCAATGCGCTGCCAATGGTGCTGGCTTGGCTGCTACCGATGGTGTAGTCGTAGGGGTCAATCAGCCACAGCCCTGCTTCGCCTTTGGGTGCAAGTGCATCCACGTGGAAGCCGTCCATGTGTACCGTGTGGCCCGAAGTCTCCACCTTCCCGCCATTGCCCCCCAATTCGCCGCCGCGCACCAGCACGCTCCCCAGAGCCGTGGTGCTACCGTCAACCTGATCAAGGTCGCTCCACAGCACCACCGTACCGCCGTCACCATTGACCGTGGCACTGGCGTCGATATGTGCACCTTCCGCCATGCTGACAGTAGTAGCGGCGTGTGTTGGCTGGTTTGTTGCCTGCAACAACGGGTCGGCACTTCCCTGCCAGCCACCGCCGATACGCACGTCACCACCGCCAGTGGCACCACGTGCATCAATGCGGCTGCCATCCAACAGGGCAATCTGTGTTCCCTGCAAGCTCAACTGGCCACCGTTGCTGGCGCTGCTGCTGGCATCCAGCGTACCGGCGTTCTCAACCGTCGTGGCCGACAGCACAATGCGCCCGCCTTCGCCTTGTTGCAGACCCGCGGCTTCAACGATGCCACTGTTCTTGACAACACCACCCACCAGACGATCCATCGATTGAGCGCTGAGGATGATGAGGCCACCAGGTGCTTGCACCGCATAGCGATTGTCCACCAAGGTCTGAAGCTGGCTGGGCTCAACACGGATGCTGGTGAGTCGGTTATTGCTGTCGAAATGCAGGTCGATGGCATCACCCGCTGCCATGGCCACTGTGCCCATCTGGGCAATGATGGCGCCTTGGTTGCGCACTTCGGGGGCAAGAAGCGCGATATAGCCGCCTAAAGACGCTTTAAGCTGGCCTTCGTTGATAACGCTGCCAGTGCTGCCGTTGTTCTGATAATGGTTGTTTCCAGCCATGAAATCGGCATCGCTGATGCTACTGGTGGTAGCAACCAGCCCGCCAACATCCACGCGGGAATCTTTGCCGAAGTAAACACCGGAAGGATTTGTCAGGATCACCTGACCATTGGCCGTGATATGGCCGAAGATCTGGCTTGGGTCGTTACTCATCACCCGATTGAGGGTGACGCTGTTGGCATCAGGCTGCTTAAATTCAACTTTCGCATCCTTGCCGACATTGAACGTCTGCCAGTTAATCGCAGCACGATTGCTGCTTTGCTGGATGACCATGTTGGAGCCACTCTGGCTGATGCTGGCATTCCCTGCACTGACCTGCCCACCAGTCGGCAAGGCATCCGGTGGTGGTGCCGTTTGGGCATATGCCCCCTGCATCAACAAACCACACAGCACATGTGCTACCGCAACCTTGGTGCTGGAACAGGACTTGCCCCGCGTGGAGGAGATCTCAGCGACAGCGACATAGGTTTGTTTGCTGGCGTTCCAAACGCTTCGATAGGTCTTATTCATGGTCGTCGTGTGTTTCCAGAAATTTGATTCGGTGTTCCGAACTTGTGAAATCGAGCCGCTCAATACGCAACCGATAACAGGTTTAGTACCGCCAATTAACGCTCAGCCAAACGCGGTTCTTGATCAGCGTTCCATCGCTGTCACTACCGGAAAATGTGGGTCGAGGGTTATTGCCGCTGCGGTGCGACCACGTGAGTTTTGTATAGAACCCATGGGGCGCCTGCCAACTCAGGCTGAGACCATGGCCATGCGCGCGCAACGTGGTGTCACGTTCACCCGGGTTGCTGGACAGCGCAACGACCTGCCCCCAGTCAACAAAAGTCGTAAAGAGAAAATTGGGAGCAAAATTCCATTGCCATTCGGTGGTGAGAAGTGTGGCCTGTTCACCACCGAATTCAGCCACAGGATAAGCACGCACCGTGTTGATACCACCAAGATAGAAGTTCTCAGAAGAATCAAGCACTTGGTTTGCGTATTGACCGCTCAGACTGACGAAA
This sequence comes from uncultured Thermomonas sp., assembly GCA_964481865.1. GTDB lineage: Bacteria > Pseudomonadota > Gammaproteobacteria > Xanthomonadales > Xanthomonadaceae > Thermomonas. The sequence goes on from CAYZUG010000034.1 coordinate 10,075, forward strand.
AGCGACTGCTCGGCGGTGAGGTTTTGCAGACGAGAAAAGTTGTATTTGATCTTGTGATAGTTGCGCTTAATGCTGGCATCAAGCGGATGCACGTTCATATTCGCCAACTGCCCCCAGAGCACTTGCACGGAGGCATTGTTGGCACCACCACCACCCCAAGTATCGAAGCGGTTGCCAGTCAGGGCAAAGTGAACGGTGTTGGTTTGATAGTCGGAGTGGACTTCGATGTCGCGGTTATCGTAACTCTTGTTTTCGATGCCACCGCTGACATAAAGGTTCGTTTGGTAGGCACGCAGCATGGGGTAGCTGAAACCGGCACCAAAGCTGCTGGAGCTCCCTCTAATTCTGCCCAGGTCACTGGAGCCTGTCCCTTCGACAACACGATAGCTCAGGTCAGACGCGCTGAAGATCAGACGCAGACCGTCATAGCCAACAGGCGTGACAAAGGCTGCGCGGAGGTAGTCGCTGCCTGAGCTATGAATGAGGTTAGCGCTGAGTTGCTCACCATGACCAATGAAGTTGTTGAGGTAGAAATTCGTAGTGAATCGGGTTCTGCCGGTAGCACGAGCGCCGGTGTTATCCAGCCCCAGATCGCCGTTGATCAGCGCAGTATCCTTGGGTTTGAGAAGAAGTGCGGTTTCACCTTCGCTTTCACCCGGCACCAGCGTGCCGGAAACACTGACACCGGGAAGGTCATTGGCCAGCAGAATGGCGCGGTCAAGCTCAGGCGCAGCAAGTGGTTCGCCAATACGTTGGCGGGCATGGATGTACTTTTCGATCAAGGCTTGATCAATGCGACTGGCACCTGATGACGCAGCTTCGCTATTAAAACGCAGGCCACCAAAGCGAGCCTCCATGATTTGCAGCGTAATGCTGCCAGCACTGACGTCTTGTTCCGGCAAATAGACACGAACAATCCAACCCGCCTGACGGTAAGTGGCGGCAACGGCGTCAGCGGCGCGTTGCAGGTCGTTAAAACTGAGTGGGCGATTCAAGAAGTCTGCAACGCTGGGGGCTAATTGCGCTTCGGTGAGCAGCGTATTACCCGCAAACTGAAAGGCGTTGACAGTAACGGTGATGCCCGCTGCTACCTTCATTTCCGCTGGCGGTGCAACGGTTGCAGGCGCAGGTGAAACAGGCGGCAAAGGCTGTTCGCGGGTCTGTTCAATCTGCTGACGCAGTGCACCTGCATCAATCGCTTGTTGCGCAAGAACCGGGGAGATTGAAAACACCGATGCCGTTGCTAAGGACAGAACCAACGCATGTTTGAGGGGCAGAAGCATTTTTCGACGGTACATAACGACCTTCCATGCACGCTCCAAGAACTGGAGTCACCATTACGAAACAATCGGATTTTTCAGGTCAAAAATAGAAAAATGCGTAAAAGTTTTCTTTCCAAAACTTTCAAAAAATCGATCAGGCTTCAATTGGCAGCGATGCGCGGGCACTTTTAGGGCTAGACAAGCGCCTCATTCAGGCATGAAATAACACCCAATACTCACAATCAAATGGCAACGCGTGTATGGCGACCAGAAAAAAGGCATCTCCCGCTTCCACAACGAAAGCCGCATCCGTTTCTGCCACGTCGCCACGCACTCGCTCACGTCGCGCTGCAACAGGAGATGTGCCACCGGTATTGACCCCGCCCGCCATTGAGGCATTCACCGTTGATGCCTCGGTGAATGCCGCGCAAAAATCAAAGTCCAATGCCATGCATGACATTCTGGCGGGCATGCCGGTTGATGAATCCGTGAGTCTTCTCAAAGACTTGCTGAAACAGCAGCGCAAAACACGTGCCGAGTCCTTGCCCAATTCCGACGACGAATTGATGCCGAATTGGCGTGCAGGTGGCTACCCTTACAAACACCTGATGCGTCGCCGCAACTATGAGCAGCAGAAATATCGGCTGCAGGTTGAGCTGTTGAAGCTACAGGCCTGGGTGAAGGAAACCGGGCAGAAGGTGGTGATTTTGTTTGAGGGCCGCGATGCGGCAGGCAAAGGCGGCACCATCAAGCGCTTTATGGAGCATCTGAATCCGCGTGGCGCACGCGTGGTTGCATTGGAAAAGCCCACTGAAACCGAACGCGGCCAGTGGTATTTCCAGCGCTATGTGCAACACCTGCCAACCCATGGCGAAATCGTGTTGTTTGACCGCTCCTGGTACAACCGCGCGGGTGTTGAGCGCGTGATGGGGTTCTGCACCGATCAGGAATATGCCGAGTTTGTGCGTCAGGCACCAGAGTTTGAACGCATGCTGGTGCGCAGTGGCATGCATGTCATCAAGTTCTGGTTTTCTGTCAGTCGCGAGGAACAGCGCCGCCGGTTTCGTGAGCGTGAAGTGCATCCACTTAAACAGTGGAAACTCTCGCCCATCGACATGGCATCGTTAGACAAATGGGATGACTACACCAAGGCCAAGGAAGCAATGTTCTTCCATACCGATACGGCGGATGCACCTTGGACGGTGATCAAGTCCAACTGCAAGAAACGCGCGCGGCTCAATGCCATGCGTTACATCCTGCACAAACTGCCTTACTCCAATAAGGAAACACAGCATATTGGTAATCTTGACCCGCTGATTGTTGGTCGTGCCAATGCGGTTTACGAGCAAGGTGAGTATTAAAACGCGCCAAGAAAGCAGCAGTCCGCTGCGCTGAAACTGGCTCTAGCAGCCTATTCATGTTTCAATACACGCTTGAAGCGGGGGTGCTCGGAAAATACCGAGCTGAGAGAGTCCCTTGGAACCTGATCCGGTTTGTACCGGCGTAGGGAGCTTGATTAAAGCCAGTGGCCATGCATGCCACTTGGCTTCCGTCGCTTCATCACTTGTCTTGATGAGGTTGACGATGAAACTGCAGCACACCCCACTTTTACTTGCACTTCTGCCATTCATTGCCCCTGCCTGGGCGGGCGTCGATGATGATGCGTCGTACAAGGTCACCCGTTTAGCGCCAGTCCGAGCGCAGGCCGATGATGGCGACAACACCCGTGATGCAGGCACCGATGGCTGGGGCAACCGCGCACGCCACGACACCCCTGCGGCGCTGGATATCGTGGGTCGGCAGTCGATTGATGACCGACAAATTCGCACGCTCAGTGAACTGGCACGCGAAAACGCATCGTTAGGCGACAACTACGCCCCAGTGGGCTACTACCAGAACATCGCCATTCGCGGATATGCGCTTGATCTTGGCACTGGCTACCGTTTCAATAATTTGGCGATGACCGGCGAACAGCGCATCGCGATGGAAGACAAGCAGCAGGTGGAAGTCCTGAAAGGGCTGGCGGGTGTGACGGCTGGCATCATGGCGCCAGGCGGCATGCTGAACTTCATCAGCAAACGTCCCGAAGAAGTGCGCAGCCTGACCCTGGGCGGCGACTCGGAAGGCTCGCTTTACAGCGCATTGGATGCAGGCACATGGCTCACACCACACGTCGGGGTTCGTCTGAACATGGCATGGGAAGACGTGCAGTCTTTTGTCAAGCATGCCGATGGGCATCGCCAGTTCTATTCGCTTGCTGCCGACTGGAAGCCTTCCGAACGTACGACGCTGGAACTTGACACCAGTTATCACAGCAGCGCGCAGCGCTCCGCACCTGGGTACCAGCTTCTGGGAGGTAACCAATTGCCGCAGGATGTCGATATCAGCCAACTTCTGGGGTATCAGTCCTGGCAAAAGCCTGTCTCCATTCACACCACCAACACCAGCGCCCGCTTCCTTCATGTTTTCGACAATGATTGGACGCTACGTACCGCGATTGGCAGCAGCCGAAGCGTCATTGATGACTACGCCGCCTTTGCCTATGGCTGCTGGTATGTCTCAGCCTGTTGGAGTGACAGCCCTCCCAGCACATTCGCCCCCGATGGCAGCTATGACATCTACGATTACCGCAACCCCGATGACACACGTGTTGCCGATAGTGGCCGCGTCACCCTACAAGGGGTTATTGATACCGGTCGCATCCAGCATGAGTTGAGCATTGGTGCAAGCACACTGCATCGTAAAATTACCCGCCACTTCCACGTGAATGACTACATTGGCACCGGCAATATTGACGACAGCATCGTTCCCGACTTTTCGCCCTCTCCCAAGCAAATCGGCCCACGTGTGCGCCGTTTGAGCAGCAAACAAGACGCGGTGTTCGTGATGGATCGGCTGACGCTTTCCGAACATTGGGATGTTGTGTTGGGGGCGCATCATGCAAAGCTGCGCGAACAGGCTCGCAACAAGCGGGGCGAACTTGAACGCACAAGCAGGCTCAGTAAAACCCTGCCACAGGCTGCAGTGTTGTGGAAACCCGAATCTGCACTGACCGTTTATGCCAGTTACGCCGAGGGCTTGGCGCTAGGCAAGGAAGCCCCTTCCTGGACGAGTAATGATGGCGAATTTCTTGCCCCGCGCTTATCCACCCAATGGGAAATTGGCAGCAAGTATCGCTGGCAGCAGTTTGATCTTGATGCCACGCTCTTTCGCATTCAGCAGCCTTATCAATATGCGAAGCCTGACTCCTCCAGTGCTGGCTTCACCTTCGTCCAACAGGGCAAGGAAGTTCACGATGGCATTGAGCTTTCTGCCAATGGTCGCGTACATGAGGCACTCCACCTACAGGCCAGCCTTGCTTATGTGCGCGCACAAGCCCATGCCACTGGTACCGCTGCGATTGAAGGCCATCAGGTTGTGAATGTGCCCCGACTGCGCAGCACCTTGCATGTTGACTATGCCCTGCATCCACAACTGAGCCTGCTGGCGGGCTGGCGCTATGCCGCCAGCAATCCCGCCACCGCTGATGGGAGTATTTCCGTTGATGCCTATCATGTATTCGATGCGGGTCTACGCTTCCGTGGGCAGGTGCATCAGCATGATGTGGAGGTTGTGCTGGGCGTGGACAATCTCGGCAATCGTTTCTATTGGCGTGATACCGGCAGCTCACAGGGCGATCATTACCTCTTCCCGGGTACGCCCCGTCTGACACGCCTGAGTGTGCGGGTGGCTTTGTAATGGCACTGCATGAACTGGCAGCCGCCTGCCTCAGTGCCAGTAGCGTCTGGTTGGGGACACGGCGCAGCCCGTGGTGCTTCCCTGTGGGCTTGGTGTCCATTTCCACTTATATCTGGGTGTATCTGGGCGCACGCCTGTATTCGGAAGTCCTGCTGCAAATCATCTGGGTGGGCATGCTGCTGCTGGGTTGGTATCGCTGGCGGCAAAACCTTGACCGCACCGGACATGCGCGTGTTGCCTCTTTGCAACCGCGCTATGCGTTGGCGCACCTTGGTTTAGGCATCAGCTGCGGCCTTGCATTGGGCTATGTTATGGCACAACACACCAATGCCTCGTTGCCTTGGCTGGATGCCATGCTGACAACCCTCAGCCTTGTTGCCCAGTTTTGGCAAAACCGCCGCCATATCGCTGCATGGTGGATGTGGATTGCTGTGGATGTCCTGTATATCGGTATGTTCATCAACAAAGAACTGTATGTCACCGCTGTGCTTTACACCGGGTTTATTGGTCTGGCTATCAAGGGTTGGCGCGATTGGTCGAAAGCAGCAGCACAAGCCCGCAGCGAACAAATTTCAGCAGATGTCTCTGAACTGCAACAGCAGAAGTAGGATTTTTCCTACCCCGATATCAGGCATTCTCTGATCGTCGATAACGCCGCAAAACGTCACTATAGTTGGGTCGGCAACGTGCAACGCCGTAAGGTCATCCACGTGCACGGGGGGCATCACGGATAGAGTCCCTGCTGGCACATTTTACAAAGCCCTGCATGCAGGGCTTTTTTTTGCCTGATTGTTTGCTGCGTTGCTTAGCCGTCAGTCTTCTTCAGACAATAAAAAACCCCTGAAATCAGGGGTTAAAGTGTTTCCGGTAAGACCGGTAAATGGTGCCAAAGGGGGACTCACAAAATGCCTTGAAACGTAGAAAATGCGCGAGTTTCGCAATTCGAAAAAACCATCGTACCCCCAAACGTACCCCCATGCACGCGCGATGCTCCCGCTTCCATCGCAGCCGCATGGATTTGAAACGATGCTGTCTCGCCCGCCCCTGCATCCGGCATCGCCTTGTTAATCTTGGCAATCTCGGCATTGCGTTCCGGTACCGCCTTCGCATACAGGTAGTCCTCAAACTGCTCAAGCGTCAGCCCCGCGTTGCGCAGCCCCGCCTGAATGGGCAACACATGCGCATTCAGCAGCTTGTTGTTCGCATCACGCTGCGCACCTGCCATTGCATTTTCCAGACGGTAGAAGTTCATGGCGTCGTCAATATCAACACCAGTCACGCCTTTCCCTTCCTTCGATACACGGCGCATCATGTCGCGCCCTGCCTGCATGCGGTCAAACAAGTTGCCGCGTACCGCTTGCGCAGCTTTGGCTACAGTCACAAACCTGCCATTAGGCTGCTGGGTTGGGCTGCCTTGTGCATAACCCTGTGCAGCAAGGCTGCCAAGCAGTTGCCCGCGTTGCGCGTGCGCATCGGCAGGTGTGCGTCGTGTGGATTCCAGCGGCGCGTCAGCGTCACGCTCGGCGCGGTACTTGACAAGGTCGCGGCCGGTTTTTAGATTACGGTTTGAGGCTCGTAGCTTTACAGCGTCTCCGGAGAACTTGAGTCCGGCATCGCTGTAAAACGATGAGCCTTTTCTTTGGTCAATATACAGCGGCACCATATGCCCGCTTTCGACTTGGCTATCAATATTGAGTAGCCCACGGTCTTTGGGGTACACGGTTAGAACCAAGTGGCTCCCTTGCCCGGTGGATTTACCCACAGCCATTCCAACCACAACCGCCTTGCCGTTCACCTTTTCAGGCGCTATCACGGTTAAATGTCCATCACTCGCCCGCTCAAATACTGCTGCTGGATTATCTATCCACTCAGGAAGCGCCTTCCATTGTTCAGTAGTCAGCGGATGGTTATATTGGCCATCATCAAATCCATGGTTTTCATTCAGAACCACCGGCATGTTCCCAAAGCCGGTAATCGTCAACACATCTCCTTCGTCAAGAATGCGCACGCCTTCACGGCTAGGCTTTGCCCCACCAAACAACGCATCAATCCGCGCTTCATACGCCTGCTGCGTAGCGCGTGAGGAAGATTCCAGCGCTGGCTCAAACCCTACTTGCTCCAACACCCCATCCGCATTGCGCACCATCACGCTTGCGTTCTTGTTCTTCGCCGCCCGCCATGCGTTTTGCAACAAGTCGCGCAACTGCGCATCGGTGAAACCTTCCGCATCATTGGCACGCCCAAGCGCCTTGTTCAACGCAATCTTCAGGCGGCGCAGGAAGTTCTTCACCGCCTCGCCCAGCGTACCGCGCACACCCGCAGGCACATCCACGCCATAGCGGTCAGTCAGTGCCTTGAAGTCACCTGTCCGCAGCGCCCCTTGCAACTCTGCCAGCGCTTCCTCAGTGGCGCGGGCATCCATCGCAACGCCGCGCTCCTTGGCAATCGCCTCTGCCAGCTTGCGTACCACTGGGTTTTGCATCGCCATCTTCAGCGCCACGTCCAGCTTGTCACCCAGCAGCGCACGCAAACCATGGTGGCCTGCCACCTCATGCGCCGCCACAAAGGCAGCATCGTTTGCATCAAGCACACCATCGGTAAAAATCACCGCACGCGGTTTGCCCTCCATGGTTTCATGCGCACGCAAGAACAAGCCTGCAGTGCCACTGCCGCGCCGCTCTTGTGCCGCCTTCAGTGCTGCAATGGTTGCGGGCGTGGCAATCCCTTCCAGCCCCTCAATGCCGTGCAGGTAATCCACCGGCACGCCCACCTTGCCAAGCAAAGCCTCAACAGCCTTACGGATGCCGTTCTTGTCGGCATCCTGCTTGCCTTGGGTTTGCGACTGTTCAGCCGTGCGCTTTGCCTTCTTGGGTGTAGCCGTGGCAGCTACGCTTTCGCCCTTGGCCTTACTCTGCAGAATGTTGCCGCTTTCGTTAAACGTGCCAAT
>CAYZUG010000034.1:18121-20496 GCA_964481865.1 uncultured Thermomonas sp.
CCGTGCCGTGATACACCACCATCGGCTCGCCGGTTTCCTGGTCAACCACCTTGGAAACGGTGTCGGGGTTGACACGTGCAAGCGGGTGGCGTACAAAGTCGGAAAGCCCAGTGATAGGGGTCTCACTTAGAGGGCGCGAAAGCGCACCAGGCGACCCATAGGAATCCTGGGCTTTTCCTTTTGCGTCGTGCAGCGCTACCGTGTTGTAGTACCACGCACCATCTTGCTGCTGTCGGATAGAGAACGCTGCCACCAGCGCATGACCATCCACTTCTACACGCGCCAGCAGTGTTGAGTACCCATGCACACCCTGCTCTTTTTCAGCAGGGGCGCTGCTTCTGGCGTGGAACGCTGAAGGCAATATGTTTTCCAAATCAGCCGCAACAAGCACCTTGGCGGGGTCTTTGGATGCGCTTTGCGTTTTCTTCGCCCCAACACGCCCCACGCGAATCACTCCCAACTCGGGGTGCTTAATCTCTACCTGTTCGCGCACCATGCGGTCGAGTTCTTCGGCCATCTTTTGGCGCAGCTCGGCATGGCCAAGCCCGCGCCATTCATCCGGCACACGTACTTGCAAGGGCTGCATGGCATCGAGGCGCTGCTGGGCGCGTACCGCCTCCCAATCCCCAAACCACGCCTTGAAGCGCGGCGCGCGTACCGTCACCCACTGCCCATAGGTCAGCTTGGTCTTACCCGCTTCCTTCGCCTTGTCATAGGCTTCACGCCCACCCAGCGCCCGCTCAGTCTCACGCCATTCCTTGCGTGCTGCGCGAATCTCGGCTTCTGTTGGTGCGCCCTCCTTGCCTGCAAAATCGCGCACAAGGGCATCAACGTCTGCATCGCTTTCGCTGGCCTTGCTGCGCCCAGCAGATTCAAGTGGCGCATCGTCCACGCGGCTTTGCTCTGGCCGCTTACCTGCCAGCAACTCCCCATCGCCCTGCTCTGGGCGTACAACATCACGCCCAAGCCCGTTGCGCTGCGCATCTTTATCAGCCTGCGCAGCCTTGTTGCGTTCCTGCGCCGTCGGTGGCGCAAGCAGCTCTACTTGCTCGGCTTGTCGGCGTCCTGTTCCTTGCTCGGCTCTTGCTGGCTGCTGTTCCAGTCGGAAGGAATCACCAGCGGCGGCTCGTCCCCCGGCTTCTGGTTCGCTAACTCTGTTGCTTTCATCAGCATCCCGCGCAACATTCCCGGCTTCAGTCCTGATTCCTGCGGCATTAAGTGCATCTCCTACGGTTGGCTTTTGTACGTTACCGAAAATATCAACAGTGGCACCCTGCATCTGTGCCCTGTCAATGAAGTCTGCCACAGCGCGAAACACCTCCGCCATTTTGTTTGCAGAACGCTTGTTCGCGTCCATGTAGCGCGCCACATCCACAGCATCGCTATTCCGCCCCAGCATGTCGCCTTGGGCAAGCAACCCCTCAAGCGTGTCATTGTGGTTGGCCGCTTCTCGAATCAGCTCAAGCCCGCCCACCAGTGCTTCACGCACATCATTGGCCAGCGCATCGTTCTGATCCAGTGACGCAAATGCCACCGAAGCCTTTGCCAATGCGTTCAGAATGTTCTTGTTGTCAGGGTTCACATCCTCCGCTGCTGCGGTCAACAACCGCTCATCCCCGTAGGCACGGGCAATCATCGCGTTGCGCAAACGGGCAATCGCCTGCGCATTCGGCATTCCCTTGGCGTCGCGCATCGAGGACGCTTCCGTATCGCCCATGCGGTTAAACCACTTGCGGAAGAAGTCGCCATTGCCATTCAGCGGAATAGAACCATCCTCATTCCACTTCAAGCCCGTCAAATCGGGCAGGTAGTCCGCATCCGTCTGCGCCTGCTCAACCGGGGAAAGCCCAAGCTGCTGCCGTGCATTGGATTCAGCGCCCGACATATTTTCATTGGGCGACACAAGACGCACCAGCATTGGCTTGCGCTTACCCTCAATCGCCGCCCGTGGCACACCATGCAGCGCCTCATCTTCCATCAAGCCAGCGCGGTAGCCATCGGCATTGCCAGATTCCCATGCGGCCTGCAGGCCAGCCGTGCGCCCATTATTCAGTGCCAGCAAGCCAGCACCATCGTAATCAGGATTCACACGACCATCGGCAAAGTGTGATGCCTGCGCCTGGTCAGCTTCAACCACGGCATAACGCACCTTAACGCGCCGCCCATTGGGCTGAACAACAACATCCTCGCGCCCAAGGTCAGCTTGTGGCACGTCCTCATATTGTTCAATCAGGGGTGCGCCCGTGTTCGCATCGCGTGAGAAACCAAGGCGGCTGGCGTCTGGGTTCCGGCGAATGTCCTGCATTTGCGCAACAGAGTCAGGCCGCGAACGGTCACGGTTCTGCTTCTTGGTGCGTGGCGGCTCGGGGGGTGTT
>CAYZUG010000035.1:0-10865 GCA_964481865.1 uncultured Thermomonas sp.
ACCTGGAACCAAAGGATTATGAGTCCTCTGCTCTAACCGTTGAGCTATAGGCCCGCGCCATGGGATTGTAACGGGTGAAAAGCGAAAACCCGCCAGTGGAGGCGGGTTTTGCCGTTGCGCGGATGGGGTTATTCCGCGTCAAGGAAGCTGCGCAGTGTTTCCGATCGTGTCGGGTGACGCAGTTTGCGTAATGCCTTGGCTTCGATCTGGCGGATGCGTTCGCGGGTGACGTCGAACTGCTTGCCCACTTCTTCCAGCGTGTGGTCGGTGTTCATGTCGATACCAAAGCGCATGCGCAGCACCTTGGCTTCCCTTGGGGTCAGCCCTGCCAGTACGTTACGCACGGTTTCGATCAGGTTGATGTCGGTGGTTGCTTCAATCGGCGACATCACATTGGTGTCTTCGATGAAGTCGCCCAAGTGGGAGTCCTCGTCGTCACCGATCGGGGTTTCCATCGAGATCGGTTCCTTGGCGATCTTCATCACCTTGCGGATCTTGTCCTCGGGCATTTCCATTTCTTTTGCCAGTTCTTCAGGCGTGGCTTCGCGGCCATACTGCTGGAGCATCTGACGAGAAATGCGGTTGAGTTTGTTGATGGTTTCGATCATGTGCACCGGAATACGGATGGTGCGTGCTTGGTCGGCAATCGAACGGGTGATGGCCTGGCGAATCCACCATGTTGCATAGGTGGAGAACTTGAAGCCGCGACGGTGTTCGAATTTGTCCACCGCTTTCATCAGACCGATGTTGCCTTCCTGAATCAGGTCGAGGAATTGCAGGCCACGGTTGGTGTATTTCTTGGCGATGGAGATCACCAGGCGCAAGTTGGCCTCCACCATTTCCTTCTTGGCTTTGCGGGCTTTGGCTTCGCCATAGACCATTGCGCGGTTGATTTCTTTCAGTTCCGGCAGTGTCACTTGCATCGACTTTTCCAGCGCGATGGTGGCTTCCTGTTCGGAAACAATCTGATCTTTTACATCACGCAGGGCGCTGCCCCATTTCTGCTTGCGCTTCAGCAGTTCATCCACCCAGCCCAGATTGGTCTGGTTGTCTTCCCAGGCTTTGATGAAGTCTTTGCGTGGCATTTTGGCGATGCGGGTGCAGTAGTCAAGAATGCGGCGTTCGTGGTCCTTGGCGCTGCCAACAGCATCACGCAGGCGCTTCACCAGTGCATCGGTCAGCGGCAGGGGCAGCTTCAATGTCACGAAAACAGCGGCGATTTCTTCGCGCGCCTTGGTGGTGGCTTTCGCGTCGGCACCATGTTTGGCATAGGCTTTCTGGAAGCGGGTAAACGCGGCCTGCATTTCATTCATGCGTGCAGCCACTTCTTCGGGGTCTGGCCCTGTTGGAGCGGGTTCATCTGCTGTTGCGTCAGCGCTGTCGTCGTCTTCGTCTGTTTCAGTTTCTTCGGAAGACGTTTCTTCAACAGCAATGACAGGAGTGGCTTCAGGCTCGGGTTCTTCATCATTGAAGCCCACCACGATTTCTGCCAGGCGCTTTTTACCTTCCTTGTACAGCTCGAAATCTTCCAGCAGTTGTTGTGCCGACCACGGGAAAACAGCCAGCGCAGCATTCATCTGCGCCAAGCCTTCTTCGATGCGCTTGGCAATGGCGATTTCGTCTTCGCGGGTCAGCAGGTCAACGGTGCCCATTTCACGCATGTACATGCGCACGGGGTCGGTGGTGCGGCCACCTTCGGCGTCCAGTGAGGTCAGCGCGGCAGCGGCTTCTTCTGCTGCGGTTTCGTCAACATCACGACCACCAGCTTGCTGACCGGCCAGCAACAAGGTTTCTACATCCGGCGCCACTTCATGGACTTCAATACCCATGCCGTTGATCATGCCGATGATGTCTTCGATCTGTTCCGGATCGACCATGTCATCGGGCAGGTGGTCATTGACCTCGGAATAGGTCAAATAACCTTGCTCAAGACCTTTGCTGATCAGGAGTTTGATGTCGGACTGGGGGGCGGTCTGCCGGTCGTTGCTCATGGAAGGTGCACCGTGTTGAGGGTCTGCATGCAGCGCAGTAAAGAACCAAGCATTATACCTTGGATTCGGTGTCTTCGACGTGATGGCCGCAGTGTGTATTCAGAGATGGCGGTTACGGGCGCAGCAGGAAGGTCACTGGGCCATCATTGACGAGACTGACTTCCATATGGGCGCCAAACCTGCCAATTTCCACCCTTGGGGGGTGCTTTTCTCGACAAATCGCCACAAAACGGTCAAAGCTGCGTTCAGCTTCAACGGGGGCGGCAGCGGTGCTGAAACTGGGGCGCATGCCAGAACGGGTATCTGCAGCAAGCGTGAATTGACTGACCAGCAGCAATTGTCCGGCAATATCACGCAAAGATCGGTTCATCTTGCCGGCATCGTCTTCGAAAACACGATAACCCAGTAAGCGATCTGCCATCCGCTGCAGTTGTGCTTCGTTGTCGCCAGGTTCAATGCCGATAAAAGCCAGCAGGCCGCGATCAATCTGGCCAACAAGGCTGCCATGAACGGTGACCGAGGCTTGGGAAACGCGCTGAATAAGTGCAAGCATGCAACAAAGTGTAGTGCCTGCGTGCCAGTGCGCAAAGGTTTGCAAAGTGTGGGTGTGGTTTGCCGACTACAATGCAGTGATGAATGAATGGATTGCTGCATTGCTTTATGCCATGACATGGCTGGTGACGCGTCTGCCATGGGCGTTACAGAGGCGGCTGGCGGATGGTCTGGCCAAGTGGATGCTGGTGCGTGATGCGCGCGAAGTGCGGGTAACACGCCGTAATCTTGAGTTGATTCGCACTGATTTGGACGCACAGGCACAGGAAGCGCTGTTGGCCGACATCATTCGTACAACGGTTCGCCAGGCGATTGAAACCTTGCGGCTATGGACAAGGCCGGTGGCACGTAACTTGGCGGATATCACGCAGATTCATGGTGAAGCCTTGTTTGATGCGGCGTTGCAAGAGCAGCGTGGGCTGATTGTGGCGGCGCCTCATATGGGCAATTGGGAGCTATTGAATCAATGGCTGGCACATAAGACACCGTTGGCGATTTTGTATCGCGCCCCTGAGTCGGCTGTGGGCGAGGCATTTTTGCGGCGCGTCAGGGCAAAAGCGGGGCAGCAGGTTGAGCAAGTTCGGGCAGAGGCTTCTGGGGTGCGTACTTTGCTCAAGCGGCTACAAAAAGGCGGGGTGGTTGGCATCTTGCCGGATCAGCAGCCTAAAGCCGGTGAAGGCGAGTTCGCGCCTTTTTTCGGCAAACAAGCGTTGACGATGACTTTGCTGGGGCGCTTGGCCAATCGCAGTGGTGCGAAAGTGCTGGTGTGTTGGTGCCAGCGGCTTCCTGGTGAAGGCGTGCCACGTTTTGCCCTGCATATTGAACAGGCACCTGAGGGGATAGCCGATGCAGACCCATGCCAAGCGGTGGTGGCATTGAATGCCGGTGTCGAAGATGTGGCGCGTCGTGATTTTGCACAATATCAATGGACGTATAAACGCTACACCCTGCGTCCAGAAGGGAGCGGAGAAGATAACCCGTACTGGGATTTATATCGGCATTAACGCTGTTGCAGCAGTTGCCGATAAAACGCTTCAATGGCCTGTGCCTTATCACTGATGCGAAAGCGCTCCATCGCATAGTGGCGGCGTGGTGGCATGGCGGTGTAATCCGCATGCAATGCGCGCGCGAATGCATCGACATCGCCAACCGGCAACAAAGGGCGGTTGATCATGGCATGCAGATGCTGAGCGCCTTGGCTGGCGCTGGCAAGAATGGGCAGGCCGCTGTTCATGGCCTCCAGCAATACCAAGCCAAATGGCTCACTTCGCGCTGGGCTGATGAAAATATCGAACGCCTCCAGCCAATCACGCGGGCTGTCGGCAAAGCCGGGCATCAGAACAGTATCCGGTGCGCGTTGCCGTAAAGCGGCCCAGGCCGAACCTTGCCCAACCAGAACAAGCCGTGCATTGGCCGGAAGTTTCGCCTGTTTCCATGCGTCAATCAGAACATCCAGCCCCTTGCTTGGTTCAATGCGCCCGAGGGTGCCGAACACGATGTCATCCGGTTGCAGACCAAGCGATTGGCGTAGCCGGTCACGCGCTTGCGGGTTGGCTGCTTTAGGCAGTGTCCAGTTATCAATCTGCACGCAGTGTTGACGCAGTGCCTCTGGAATTGTCGCAAGTTGCCACGGGGCAATGGCGATCAGCCCATCAAGGTGACGATGCTGTTGTTCTTTGTAGTGAATATGCAGTGTGGCAAGCCGTTTGCTGCGTGTATGCAAACCATGCAAAGCACGGCAGCCACCGGATAAATGCGCGTGCGCAATATCCGGCTGCAATGTCTTCAACAGGCGGCGTGCATGCCAGGAAGGGAAAAAATTGCTCACCGTTGCAATACGCACAGCACTGGAAACGCGGTGAGCGATGGCATCAGGCCGATCTTGCGCGCCAGCAGCACGCAGAATCATGGTGACATGATGCCCCGCTTCTGCTTGTGCATTCGCCAGTTCAACGGCATAGCGCTCGCTGCCGGCAAAGCGGCGCGTCAATAAAAGATGAGCAATGGAGAGTGGAGTTGGCATCACGAAGGTGTTCTATTCCTGATTGCGTGGAGTGGAGCTTGAATCAGGCAGGTTATAGCGTTGATTGAAATAAGCCCAGCTTGGCCAAAGTGCATGGGCGAGTGCCCGTTCGGCCAGCGTTGAATCAACGGGTGTTGGCGTGAGTTTCTCTTGCGGTAAATCGTAATGAAACTGACGGGGTGCCGTATCAGGCTGCAGCACCATAAGTTGGTCGCCTTGCAGATAACCGTAGTTGTCACCGTATTGCATGATGGCGCGGTTGGGTGATTGCCTAGTCAGATCCGCACCCAGCATCGGGTGCTGACCGCGATAACCAATCAATGACAGCAATGTCGGGGGAAGATCAACCTGACTGATCAGCCGATCATCACGTTGTGGTGTGATGCTGGCGCCAAGAATAAGTGCCGGAATATGGAAGCGTGCAACAGGAATCAGACTGGCGCCCGTCACCCGTGCATCGTGGTCAGCCACCACCATGAACACCGTATTTTCCCAATACGGTGATTGTTTGGCGCGTTCAAAAAATTGACCCAAGGCCCAGTCGGCATAACGGATGGTGTTTTCCACGCTATCAGGTTCACCGATCGGTGAAATGCGACCATTGGGATATTCCCACGGCGTGTGGTTGGACACAGTAAATGCAAAGGTAAAGACGGGCACATCTTTATCGCGCATCAGCCGTGCATGCAGTTCATCGAACATGTCTTCATCTGCAGCACCCCATGAGCCAACAAAATCCGGCTTGGTTAAGAATTTGCCAAGGTCAATCACTTCGTCAAAGCCATTGCCAAGGAAAAACGCTTTCATGTTGTCGAAATGCGCCTCGCCACCGTACAAAAATCGGCTGCGATAACCGACGCGGCCAAGCAAATCCGCCAAGGTGAAAAACCCTTGCTGGCTACGCGGTTGTTTCAAGACGGCCTCTGCCGGTGTGGGCAGGAAACCAGTGCTTAATGCTTCCAGGCCACGAATTGAGCGTGTGCCTGTTGCATAGGTACGGGTAAACCACCAGCCTTCTTTGGCCAATGCATCCAGTGCTGGTGTCAGGGCTTGCCCTCCAAGACTGGCCACATATTGAGCACCAAGGCTTTCCTCCACGATGATGACCATATTCAGTGGGGTCTTGGTTGTTGTTTCCGCGTGGTGCATATGCAGACTGGGGCGCATGGGGTCTGCCATGTCACCTTCCAGCCCGGCGGCTTTACGCACCAGGCTGTGCATTTGTGCTTCATCCATATCACCATACAGATCGGCTGAGGCGCGCTCTTTCCGCTGTTTGCGAATCGCGTCAATTACGGTGTACAGCGAGTTCAATGGCAGCATGTTGACCATGCTGTCGTTGCCGATGCTGACCATGGCAGCATTCAGTGGGCGATGTGCCAATGTGCCACGGGCGGCAAGCAGGGCGATCAGAAAAACAGCCAGTGTTGCCGGAAGGCGCTTCCACATCCGTAAGGGTTGATCTTGTAACGTGGGTGAAAACAGTTTCCAGCCCAAAACGGCAAACCCGAACAAAAGTAATGTGGTGACGGCAAGAAGCAGTTTGTAGCCCTGCCACAGCATGGCCGAGACTTCTTGTGGACTGTTGAGATAAGCAATGAACAGGCGGTTGGGGCGGCTGTCGTATTCGATGATGAACTGTGGGGTGGCTAGCTCCATCAAGACCAGCAGCATCCACCAGAAGCGGTACCAATAGGCGGTGATTTGCGCAGGGTGTTGGCGATGCCCGAGCCAGGGTGAAGCAAGCAATGGGAGCGCAGACAAAATAGCCAGTAGGCTGATATCAATGCGCAGCCCACCCAACAGCACAGGCCAAAACCCATCAAGTGCTTCAACACGCGGCCATTGCCAAAGGCTTAAGCCTAAGCGACTGAAGCTGAGTAGAAGAAATGAGGCAATCAAGAATCGGAGCGTTAGTTGCTGCATATAAAGTCGCCTGATGAATCTGCTTTAGAAAAGAGGAAAACTGCGAGAGGTGTTATGCGGCATGTTTTTGCAGTTTGGCGATAAAAAATCCGTCCATATGGTCATCACCTGGAAAGCGTTGATGACCAAAACCGGTATCAAGACCAAAGCGTGCGTCCAGTGGAAGCAGTGCAGCGTCGTGTTGTCGGACAAGAAAGTTTTTGATTTGTTCGGCATTTTCCACATGCAGAATTGAGCATGTGGCATAGACGAGGGTGCCGCCATGCGTGAGTAACGGCCAGAGAGCGTCCAGAAGTTGCGCCTGTGTGTGTTGTAGTGCGCTGATATCTTCGTTGCGCCGATGCAGCAGAACATCCGGTTGGCGGCGAACAATGCCGGTGGCACTGCAGGGGGCGTCAATCAAAATGGCATCGAATGGAACACCATCCCACCACGTATTTGGCTGTGCGGCGTCGGCGCAGCGTGTAGCGACTTCAAGCCGCAAGCGGGTGAATGTGTCGTGCATGCGGCGCACGCGGCGTGCATCAATATCCAGTGCGGTGATGTGGCAGGCGTCGTAGCGTTCTGCAAGATGTGCGGCTTTGCCACCGGGGGCAGCGCAAGCATCCAATATCCGTGCACCTGCAGCAGGTGATAGTGCATCAGCCACGGCTTGTGCAGCACCGTCTTGTATCGAAACAAGCCCGGCATCGAATCCGGGAAGCTGTGTGGGTGAAACCGTTGTATCCAGTCGTAAGGCGTCAGCGAATGCAGGATGCGGCTGTGCGGTGATGCCGGTGTCCGCCAGCAGGGCGAGATAATCCTGCCGACTTATCCAGCGCGTGTTCACCCGCAGCCAGAGCGGTGGTTGTGCCGCACTTGCAGCGAAAATGGCATCCGCCTGCTGCGGCCATTCGTTGCGGACATGCTGTGCCAGCCAGTGTGGCCATGCGGCTTCTGCTGGTGCGTCTGGGATACCTTCGCGCTGTGCGCGGCGCAGCAATGCATTCACCATGCCTGCTTGATGCGTGCGTTTGATGGCGCGTGCTGCATCCACGGTGGCCGCCAGTGCAGCATGTGCGGGTAACCCCATTTCCAGTTGCGCCAACCCAATAAGCAGCAATGCACGCAGGTCACCATCGCGCTGCCCTAATGGTCGTGGCATCCAGTGATTGAGTGCTGCATTGAAGCGGGCCTGTTGGCGTAATGCGGTTAATACGCAGGCTTCGACCAGGGCGCGATCACGGTGATCAGCCAGTGTCGGCAGGGTTTGCCCGAGCGCGGCTTTGAGCGAGCGGCCACGATGCAGAACCTCATGAAGAATTCGTGCAGCAGCAACGCGGGCAGCGGCACCTTGGATCATACAAAGGCATCGCGACGGGCGTTGCGATAGTCCTGTGCGCTGATGGGTTTGCCGCCATCACGCTGCAGGGTCAGCAAGCGCAGAACACCACTGCCGCAGGCGATGTCGATGCCTTCACGGCTGGTGCGCAGCACATCGCCGGGGGTGTTGCTGTGGCTTTCATCCAGCGCATATGCGGCATGAATACGAACACGTTCACCCAGTAACTGCGCCTCAGCAACTGGCCAAGGGTTGAATGCCCGCACCTTATTGGCAAGCTGTGATGCTGGCAGCGCCCAGTCGAGCTTGGCTTCGGCTTTATCCAGCTTGTGTGCATACGTCACGCCTTCGCTGGGCTGTGGCTGCGGTGGAAGATGCACGGTGGCACGCAACAGGCCCAGGGCATCGGCAAGGACGTGGGCGCCAAGCTCAGCAAGCCGGTCATGCAATTGGCCGCCCGTTTCTTCAGCGCCAATGGCAAGTGATTGCGCCAGCAAGACAGGGCCAGTATCCAGACCCTTTTCCATCTGCATTAAACAAATGCCGGTTTGTTGGTCACCGGCTTCAATGGCGCGTTGAATCGGGGCGGCACCGCGCCAGCGTGGTAGCAGTGAGGCGTGGACATTCCAGCAACCGTGGGCGGGAATCTCCAGAACCGATTGCGGAAGAATCAAACCATATGCCACCACTACCATCACATCAGGTTGCAAATCGCGCAGCTGGGCTTTGGCTTCTTCCGTGCGGAAATTGACAGGCTGATACACCGGAATGCCACGTTGCACGGCTTCCAGTTTGACGGGGGATGGCGTCAGCCCACGTCCACGCCCTGCTGGGCGGTCCGGCTGGGTATATACCGCCACCACCTCACCTTTGTTGGCGGCAGCACGCAAACAGGGAACGGCAAATTCAGGTGTGCCAGCAAAAACAATACGCATGGATCAGGCGGCGCGCTTGGCTTTCAGCAGCTTCTTGCGCACCATTTCGCGCTTGAGCGGGCTGAGGTAATCCACAAATAGCTTGCCTTCCAGGTGATCCATTTCATGCTGAATGCATACCGCCAGCACGCCGTCAGCGTCAAGCGTGAAAGGTTGACCATGGCGATCCAAGGCCGTCACGGTGATGGTATTGGCACGGGTGACATCGGCAAAAATACCGGGGACGGACAGGCAACCTTCCTGATAAACCTGCTCACCATCACGTGCGGTGATGACCGGGTTGACGAATACCAGTGGCCGACTATGGTCCTCTGTTACGTCTATCACCATGAAGCGCTTGTGGACATCCACTTGGCTGGCCGCAAGCCCAATGCCGGGTGCTTCGTACATGGTTTCAAACATGTTGTCGAATAATGTTTGAAACTCGGGCGTGGCCAACTCTGCTGGGTCAACAGCGGCCGCCTTGGTACGCAGGCGTGAGTCGGGAAATTCAAGGATGGGGAGCAGAGCCATGGCAAGATCCGTATCAATTCGGCAGGAATGTGCCGTAAAGCATTATTGTAACGTCGAAAAACTGCACAAAAGCTTGCCAGATGACGCTGTTTATGGACTATATTGACGAGCTTTTACAAAGTTTTACCAATTCAACGAGGCGGGGAGAGAGCAAACATGCTGAAAAAGGTGACTAACCTTATGCGTACGGCTGCTACAAGGCCGCGCGGTTTTCGCACTATGCTGGCTGCTGCCTTGTTGATGGTGGCCGCCTATGCTGCAGCTGTAGAGCTGCGCGGCGATCATCCGCAGACCTATGTCGTCAAACGCGGTGATACGTTGTGGAGTATTTCGGCGCAATTCTTGAACAAACCTTGGCTGTGGCCGGAAATCTGGCAAGCCAATCCGCAAATCAAGAATCCGCATCTTGTATACCCTGGCGATGTCATCAGCCTGGCCTATATGAATCGTGCGGTGATTTCACAACAAGGCGAGCGTTCGTCAAGCCCGATCAATGCACTGCCGTTGTCGGAAATCGAACCATTCCTGAAAGACACCCGCATCGTCCACGAAATCGACAGCCTGCCGTATGTGGTGGGGTTGGAAGATAACCGCTTGCGTGGTGTGCGTGGGCATGTGGTGTATGTACGCGGCTTGGAAGGCGTGCAAGTTGGCCAACGCTACAAAATCGTTCGCCCTGAAAAGCGTTACCGCATGCTGGAACGCGCTGGGCTGTGTTGCGACCTGTTCCAAACGCTTGACTTGGATGCACGGGGTCGTCGCGGCATGGACGATGGCACCTTGTGGAGTAATGCGGTTTTCCCGAGCAAGAATACCGAGTTCCTGGGTTATGAGTTGATGACGCAAACCATCGGTACACTCACCCGCGGTGAAGTTGCCGGTATCCAGGCATCGACGGTCATGCTGGATGTTGAAGGCCGTGATGTGCGCATTGGTGATCGGCTGATTCCTGTTGAGGCAGAGTCTTATGATCTGCAGTTCTTCCCGCATCCACCCAAGCAGCAGGCTGATTATGGCCGTTTGACGGTGATGGCCGTGGCCGATGGCTTCAAGTTTGGCGGCACGCATGATGTGATCGCCATTTCTGGTGGGGCACGTGAAGGCATTGATAATGGCACGGTGTTTTCGATCTGGCGGCGTGGTGACTCAGTCACCGACAAAGTCAAATCGGGTTTGGAGCGTGATGAAGACCTCACCTTGTTCGAAAATGAAGTGCGTCTTCCGGATGAGTTTGCTGGTCATGCCATGGTCTTTCGTACCTTCGATACGGTCAGCTATGCCTTGGTGATGAGTAGCATCAAACCTACGCATCTCGGTTACGAGCTGAAGCATCCGGATGCACCTTACTGAATCAGGGTTTCCTGACTGAAATTCACAACGGCACCTGAGGGTGCCGTTGTTGGTTTTGCGCAACACTCGCTGCATGTTGATAGAAACCGAACATGAAGCGTTATTGCGATTATTGCTCAGTGGTGCGCCCGCATCTGCGTTGCGCCGTCTTTTGGAAACGCATGGTGACGCCAAAACAGCACTTGTTGCTGGGCGCCGTGATTGGGCCAGTCACGGGCTGAACGCTCAGGCGTGCGCTGCACTCAATGCGCCTG
>CAYZUG010000035.1:10965-19205 GCA_964481865.1 uncultured Thermomonas sp.
TGGCACGCACGGGGCTGTGCATTGCCAGCGGGCTGGCGGCTGGGATTGATGCGGCTGCACATCGTGCCACCTTGGCAATACAAGGCAGCACCGTCGCAGTTTTGGGTACAGGTCCAGATATTGCGTATCCGGTGGCGCATCGGCAGTTGATGGATCAGATTGCGCATGCAGGCGCTTTGGTAAGTGAACATCCACCGGGAACGCGTCCACTCCGTTCGTACTTTCCGAGTCGTAACCGTATCTTGGCGGGTTTGAGCTTGGGTACAGTTGTGATTGAGGCGGCACAGCAGTCCGGCGCCTTGATTACCGCACGTCAATCAGCGGAAGCCGGACGCGAGGTTTTTGCCTTGCCAGGCTCCATCCATAACCCGATGGCAAAAGGTTGCCATCGTCTGATACGTGAAGGTGCTGCATTGGTGGAAAGTCCTGAAGAAGTGATTGAGGCATTGACCCCGATGGTTGTTGACCTTGCACGCAGTCTGCAGGGTGAGTTGAATGCCATGCCAGCGGCGGCATCATTGATGATGCCAAAGCCCGTCAATCATCTTGTTGAAGAAGGGCAAGACCACAATAAATTGTGGGACGCCATGGGCTATGACCCAACTTCTATGGATGAACTTGAGCAGCGCACTGGATTGACCGCAAGTGAACTGTCGTCCATGCTGCTGACATTGGAACTGGAAGGCAGGGTTGCAGCCGAACATGGCCGTTATCATCGCGTTGGCCGTTGATAGCCCTTTGTCGCTTCCGGTGGTGGGTAGCATGGGTGCATGAAAATGGACGGAGCAAGCGCAAACGGCATGAAAGAAAGCATTCTTGATGTCTTGCTGTATTTGTTTGAGCATTACTTCGCAAACGATGACATTGAGCCAACTGAGCTTGTTTCCAATGTGCAGGATGGGTCATTACTCAGTGAATTAACTGCCGCTGGTTTTTCATCAAACGAGGTACACAAGGCATTTGATTGGCTGGATGCATTGGCAAGACAGCGACCGGTTGCAGGGGTGGTGCGTGTTAACAGGCCAACACGGGTATTTCATCCAACAGAATTGCAGCGTCTTGATCTGGAGGCGCGTGGGTTTTTGCTGTATCTCGAACAGCAGAACATTTTGGATGTGGCGCAGCGTGAACTTGTGCTCGATCGTGTGATGGCTTTGGAGCAAGATGTCTTGGATCTGGATGATCTCAAATGGGTCGTCTTGATGGTGCTTTTCAACCAACCAGGTGCTGAAGCAGCATATGCATGGATGGAAACACAAATGTATCTGGATGACCCCGATTCCGTACATTAAGCAAGGCGTTTGCGGGGTATATGGCCATGTGTCATTAGAGCACGTCGTTAGACAACCATCAGGCATCAGAAAAAGGAGTTTCTACAGTGACAGAATGGCATTATGTGGATGCAAACGGGCAGCCGGCAGGCCCGGTCAGCACCGAGGCCTTACTTCAATTGCGTACACAAGGGCTGATCCAGTGGGAAAGTCTGGTTTGGCGAGAAGGGATGCCGCAATGGCAGCCGATGCGCGACGTAGAGAGTGCTGCGTGGTCGCCACCGCCTCAGCCACCTGATGTACCCGAAACACCTCTTCCATCACCAGTGATGGAGGCAACAACAAAAGACCATGCCGCAGGGCGAGTGGTCTATGCCGGTTTTTGGCGGCGTTGGGCTGCCCTGTTTCTTGACCAGTTGATTTTGGGCGTGGCGTTTTATGCTGTGCTGTTTGTACTGGTGATTGCAGCGGCAGTGACAGGTTTACTGTCGGGCAACGATTTCAACAGTGAAGACCCACCAGCTTGGCTGGTAGCGGCATATCTCGGTTCCTTGTTGCTGTACTACGTGGCAGCGGCGCTTTATTTTTCTTTGTCCGAAAGCTCGAAGCATCAAGCCTCATTGGGCAAGCGTGCCGTTGGTATCAAGGTGGTGAATGCGCAGGGTGGGCGCTTGTCCTTTTCGCACGCACTGGCACGCTGGTGCTCGGCTGGTTTGTCATACATCACCCTGTATGTTGGGTTCTTGATGGCCGCATTTACCGATCAGAAGCGTGCGTTACACGATATGGTCGCTGGCACGCTTGTGGTGGATCGTTGGGCTTATACCGAAACCCCAGAACGCCAGCAAGAAGGGTTGGGCGGCTGCTTGGTGGTCTTCATCATCGGGATCATTGGCTTGGTTATGGTCATGGTATTGGCCATTTTGGCGGCGATTGCCCTTCCTGCGTATCAGCAATATCAACAGCGCACAGAACTGAATGTGGCGCTGGTGGAAGTCAACGCCGTCAAAAACGCACAAATGTATTACCGCGATACAGATGGTGAATGCATTACAACCGATGCCATCGACCCCAGTGTGCAGGCAATGATTGCGCAATCACCGCACCTTACAAACGTCATCATCGGACAGTTCGAGAGTGGCAACTGTGGGTTGGAGGCCACAATCGGTGGTTCTCGGTTCGAGGCACTCAACACCCATAAAATATGGTGGGAGCAGCTTTCGGAAACAGAGTGGGAATGTACCTCGGATCTTGACGATAAATTGCTTCCGGAAGTCTGCCGTGGTTGAGTATTTCGCAAGCAAAGCTTGACAGCCTGCCCCTGACGTGATTCCACTATATATAGCGCCCGGGGCTTTTGCTTCGGGCGTTGGCATCTGCAGCAGTCGTGATTGCTGCCCCACAGCACCTTTGGAAATAACGCCACCATGGCTAAAAACCTGCTTATCGTTGAGTCACCTGCCAAGGCGAAAACGATCAACAAATATCTGGGCAAGGACTTCACCGTGCTTGCCAGCTATGGCCACGTCCGTGATTTGGTGCCGAAGGAAGGCGCAGTGGACCCTGAAAACGGGTTTGCCATGCGTTATGAAACCCTCGAAAAAAATGAACGCCATGTCGATGCCATCGCCAAGGCGGCAAAAGCAGCAGATCATTTGTTTCTGGCCACTGACCCGGACCGCGAAGGTGAGGCGATCAGCTGGCATATCGTGGAGATTCTGAAAGAGCGCGGGTTGCTGAAAGACAAGTCATTGCAGCGTGTGGTGTTTACAGAAATCACCCCGCGTGCGATTCACGAGGCGATGTCGCATCCGCGTGCTATTGCCGCCGAGCTTGTTGATGCACAGCAAGCGCGTCGTGCGTTGGACTATCTGGTGGGGTTTAACCTCTCGCCTGTGCTGTGGCGAAAAATCAAGGCTGGTCTGTCGGCTGGGCGCGTACAAAGCCCTGCGTTACGCATGATTGTGGAGCGCGAAGAAGAAATTGAAGCATTCGAGGCGCGTGAATACTGGACAATCGAAGCCGAGTGCGCGCATCCATCGCAGGCATTTACCGCCAAGCTGGTGAAGCTGGATGGGCAGAAGGTTGAGCAATTCACCATCACCGATGGAGCCGCTGCAGAAGCTGCACGTATGCGGATTCAGCAGGCGGCGGCAGGTGTGTTGCATGTCACCGATGTGGCAAGCAAAGAGCGTAAGCGCCGCCCTGCACCGCCGTTTACCACGTCAACCTTGCAACAAGAAGCCGCACGGAAGCTTGGGTTCACCACGCGCAAAACGATGCAGGTGGCGCAGAAGTTGTATGAAGGCGTGGCAGTTGGTGAAGAAGGGAGTGTGGGGCTTATCAGCTATATGCGTACCGACTCGGTGAGTTTGTCGCAGGATGCGTTGAGTGAGCTGCGCGATGTGATCGCACGCGATTTCGGTACGCAGTCATTACCCGATAAACCGAATTTTTATCAGACAAAATCCAAGAACGCACAAGAAGCACACGAAGCTGTCCGTCCAACCTCGGCATTACGCACGCCTGCACAAGTGGCGCGTTTTCTTTCTGATGACGAGCGCAAGCTGTATGAGCTGATCTGGAAGCGGACGGTCGCCTGCCAAATGATTCCGGCAACACTGAATACGGTGAGTGTGGAATTGGCCGCGGGTCAGCAACATGCGCTCCGTGCCAGTGGTACCACGGTGGTGGTGCCGGGGTTTCTTGCCGTCTATGAAGAAGGCAAGGACAACAAAAACAAGGACGATGAGGACGAAGGGCGCAAGCTTCCGGCAATGCAGCCAGGGCAGAATGTGCCACTTGATCGCATCCATGCGGATCAGCATTTCACCCAGCCACCGCCACGCTTTACCGAAGCTGCGTTGGTGAAGGCGCTGGAAGAATACGGTATTGGTCGCCCGTCAACCTACGCGGCGATTATTCAGACCTTGCTTGGTAAGCAATATGCGGTTCTGGAAGGTCGCGCATTCAAGCCGACGGATATTGGCCGTGCTGTTTCCAAGTTTCTATCCAGCCACTTCACGAAATACGTGGACTACGATTTCACTGCCAATCTTGAGGATGAGTTGGATGCAGTGAGCCGTGGTGAAGAAAATTGGATTCCCCTGATGCGAAAGTTCTGGGGGCCTTTTAAAGAATTGGTGGACGACAAGAAAGAATCACTGGATAAGGCGGACGCTGGCAGCGTGCGTGTGCTGGGTGCCGACCCGGTCAGTGGCAAGCCGGTCAGTGCACGCATTGGGCGGTTTGGTCCCTTGGTGCAAATCGGTACGGTTGAGGATGAGGAAAAGCCGCGTTTTGCGTCGTTGCGCCCAGGACAAAGCATCTACAACATCAGCCTTGCCGAAGCGCTCAAACTTTTTGAAATGCCAAGGCAACTTGGTGCAGATGCCAATGGTGAAGCGATCAGTGTGGGGATTGGCCGTTTTGGTCCATTTGCCAAACGCGGCAGCACGTATGCGTCACTGAAGAAAGAAGATGACCCATACACCATCGACCTTGCCCGTGCGATTTTCTTGATCGAGGAAAAAGAGGAAATCGCCCGTAATCGCATCATCAAAGCATGGGATGGGCATGATGTGCAGGTGCTCAATGGGCGCTTTGGTCCGTATCTTTCGGATGGCAAACTCAACGGCAAGATTCCCAAGGATCGTGAGCCAGCATCATTGACGCTGGAAGAAGCCCTGCAGCTGCTTGAAGAAACCGGTAAGCCAGCACGCAAAGGGTTTGCTGCAAAGAAAACCGTGGCGAAAAAAGCAGCCGTGAAAAAAGCGCCAGCGAAAAAGGCTGTCGCCAAGAAAACAGTAAGCAAGAGCGCAGCAACTGAAAAGCCAGCCAAGAAGGCCACGAAAAAAACCGTGGCAAAAAAAGTAGCTGTAAAGAAAGCACCACGTGAAGATGCCCCTTTCTGATGGATACAGCTGGCTGTGCTGAATGGATGCGTCGGGGTGGGGTGATTGCCTACCCGACGGAAGGCGTGTGGGGGCTTGGGTGTGACCCACAGAATGAAGCGGCAGTGTTACGTCTGTTGGCATTGAAGCAGCGGGATGTTGCCAAAGGCCTTATCTTGATTGCGGCAGATGAGGCGCAGTTGGCACCGTATATCGTGCTATCCGATCTCACGGAGGCGCAGCGTCACGCCATCCATGCCAGTTGGCCAGGGCCACATACATGGGTGGTTCCGGCTTCTGCGGCCGCGCCGCGCTGGATTACTGGTGCGCATGACGGTATCGCGGTGCGTGTAACCGCACATCCGCAGGTGCGTGCGTTGTGCACAGCATTTTCCGGTGCGCTGGTGTCCACCAGTGCCAATCTTGCCAGTCAGCCATCGGCACAGCACAGGCAAGCGCTGGATCCACGCATCATCGCCGGCGTTGATGCGATCTGCGAGGGTGAAACACTAGGCAATTCACAACCCAGCAGTATTCGTGATGCACGCAGTGGCGATATCTTGCGTTAATCTGCAATACCGTCAGGTTTCGCACACTGTATTTGGTTGATCATTCAGACAAGTTAATGTTGCGCCTTGTTGCCTTTGTTGTTGCTGTTCTCATGCTGCCTTTGCCGGGGCTGGCACAGGAAACCGTGTTTTATCGCTGTACCGATGCACAAGGACATGTGTCGATGCAAAACGGTACGCCTTGTCCTGCGCATATGAAGCAGGAAATCCGGCGGGTGGGGTCGGTGCAAACGGCACCTGTACGCCAATCACCACCAGAAGAACAGAAAACGCC
Organism: uncultured Thermomonas sp.; assembly: GCA_964481865.1. GTDB lineage: Bacteria > Pseudomonadota > Gammaproteobacteria > Xanthomonadales > Xanthomonadaceae > Thermomonas. Next base: position 16,973 of record CAYZUG010000035.1, read on the forward strand.
AGCAGATAGCCCCGCTTACGGAACCTTTGTTTTGGTGAGTGGTCCGGAAACAAAACGCCAACCTGCCCCAGAAGCCAAAGACTTGCCGCCACCACCTGACTTGTTTCAATGCCGAAGTTGGGAGGGTGAAACCTATTACAGTGAGACAGACACCCCCGCACCGCGCTGTAAGCCACTGGAAGTTGTCGGTATTGATGGCAGTGCTGCATTAGGCATGGGCAGTGCATGTGAAATGCAGCAAGACCAATGCACGGCCATTCCTGAGGGGCAGCGCTGTGATGCCTGGTATCGCCGATTGGATGAGGCGGAATTCAAACTGCGCTATGCCGATGCGCGTTCGCGTCGGCAGCGGCAGCAAGTGCGTGATGCACTCGCCACGCGCATTCAGGAGAGTTTTTGCACGACCGAGGTGCCGAAGATGGATGCAACCAAGGAATAATGGGCAGCACCACGTGAGCGTATTGATAACAGCAACGAGCAAGAACAAAAAGAGATAGGAAGGAATGGATACTGGCGCTCTAGAACTGGCACTCGTTTTTCTGTTGGCAGCCGTGCTGGCTGTGCCGCTGTTCAAGCGGTTTGGCTTGGGTGCAGTGCTGGCCTATCTCTTGACCGGTGTTTTGCTTGGTCCACACGAACTGGCACTGGTACGTGATCCAAGCCGCGTTCTTGCGGCCAGTGAAATCGGTGTGGTCATGCTGTTGTTTGTCATTGGCCTGGAGCTGTCGCTGCCTCGCCTGAAGTTGATGCGCAAGCCGATTTTTGTGGTGGGTGGTTTACAGGTCATGCTCACTGGTGCGGCACTGGGTGGTATCACACTCGTGGCAGGACATGGCTGGAAGGCATCGCTGGTGGTTGGCTTGGGGCTGGCACTGTCATCCACAGCGGTTGGCTTGCAATTGCTTGCCGAACGCAAAGAGCTTGCATCTGAGCATGGGCGTTTGGCGTTTGCGATTTTGCTGTTTCAAGATCTCGCGGCAATTCCATTGTTGGCGTCAATTCCATTATTGGGAAAAGCCAAGGCCACAGGCTTGGGTGTGGATGAGGTGTTCCGAGCGATCGCGTTGATTGCGGCGCTCATCATTGGTGGGCGCTATCTGTTGAAACATTTGTTTCGGGTAATTGCCCGTACGGATTTGCCAGAAGTATTCACCGGTGCGGCGTTGCTGACGGTATTGGGCAGTGCATGGTTGATGCAAGTGGCGGGCTTGAGTGCGGGGTTGGGTGCATTTCTGGCGGGAGTTCTGCTTGCCGAATCGGAATACCGGCATGAGCTTGAAGCGCAAATCAAACCGTTTGAAGGGTTGTTATTGGGCTTGTTCTTTATGGCCGTGGGCATGGGGATTGATGTTCAGCGTGTTCTGGCAGAGCCGCTGCTGATTCTTGCCGGCTTATTGATCCTGCTCTTTGTGAAGTCGCTGCTGCTGTTTCTTCTTGGTTTGCGGCCGGGGCATTTGCAGGCACGCAACGCGGTTCTTTTGTCGGGCCTGCTTTGGTTGGGCGGGGAGTTTGCATTTGTGGTGTTTGCCGAAGCCCAGAAAGCAAAACTTCTGGATGTGGCAACGCGTGATCGGTTAACCGCGATCGTGGGTTTATCCATGGCACTCACGCCGCTGTTGCTGATGCTGGCGTCAAAATTGCTTTTGAAAAAACCAAAAACAACCAAACAGGAATACGACATCATCAATGAAGATCGGCATCCACAAGTATTGATCGCCGGGTTTGGTCGGTTTGGGCAAATTGTGGCGCGTATGCTGCGTGCGAAGGGTGTGCCGTTTATCGCCATTGACCCTGATATCGAACAAGTGAACCTGTCACGGCAATTGGGTTCAGACCAGATCTATTACGGTGACCCCACCCGGCTTGTTTTGCTGCGCTCTGCTGGCGCTGCCAACGTCAAGGTTTTTGTGGTGGCGATCAATGGTGTAGAAGCCAGTCTGCGCATGGTGCGTTTGGTGCGCAAGCATTACCCGAATGCGAAAATTTTTGCGCGCGCGCGTGACCGAAGCCATGCCTGGCAGTTGGTGGATCTGGGTGCTGAGGTCATGCGTGAAATGCTTGGCAGCAGTCTGGAGATGGGGCGCGAGGTGCTGGTTGCTTTGGGGGTCGAACGTGAGCAGGCGGAAATACATATGCAGCATTTCCGCGAGTGGGATGAAGCGCTGTTAGAGTCGCAACGCCTTCTGCAAGACGATGAAGATGCTTTGTTACAGGCAACACGTGATGCCAGACA
>CAYZUG010000036.1:0-19112 GCA_964481865.1 uncultured Thermomonas sp.
CCAGCAGCGTCACCATAAAGGCAACGGGCATCGCCCACCAAGGGCGCTCCGCCACGGCATGGGGTTTGGCACGGGAGTAGTTGATTCTGGTCTTCATGGCTGCGCTCACAGCTTGGGATTGCGGTAGATGACGTCGGTTTGCAGGACCACCAGCGCGCGGCCGGTGGACTTACTGCGCGCGGTGATGCGGAACATCGGCCCACGGTTGGTGGTTTCCGAGCCTGGGATCACGCCCGTGGTTTCCATTGCGGTCGTGTTTTCGCCCAGATATTCGATCCAGTATCGTGTTTCCACCCCGCCCAGCGTTGGCCCTGCCTGCCATCGCGCACTCTCAGGGGCAGGCTCTGCCGTGTAGGACGGACAAATTCCCTCGTTATTGCAGTCAGTGATGGTCGGCACTGTGGTGCGCCACTTCGGTGCGCCGGCGAGAGCCGCCCGCCCCGCATTCAACGCCGCCTCCACCGCCTGGGTGGCCAGGCTGCGATCACGCAAATTAGCACTCATACGTTCTTGCAAAGCAGAACTGCGTAACACAGCCACTCCAAGAACCGACATGACAACCAAAAGTATCAATACCACCAACAGCGAAATCCCATGCTGCTGCCTTGCGTTAAATGAATAAGACGGATGGTGTTTCATAAGCTGCGATTCCTGATACTTACCGTTGTGGAAATATTACGATTAACAACATCATTTTCACCCGGATTTTTTGCAGGCATAACAGCACGCATTGGAATATTCATGCGTACTGCATCGACATACTGAAAATTTGAAGGTGCAGCCACATAGGCAGTCAAATTGCCATTCGCATATTGGTGATAGGAAAGACCAAGACTTTGTGCGCCTTCAGCAACTTCCTGATCACCCGCACCATCATTACGATTCACATAAAGTGAATTACCACTGGCTCGCCCATTAGATTTTATAAGCCAGTTATGGTTGCGCAACCGCGAAATAGAAATACTTGCAGCATCACCATATGTTGTATCTGTTGGGTCAAAGTCAAGATTTCCTACAAAGTTGATAGTTTGCCCTGAAGTAGAATTAACTTTTGCAAAACCCGTCATTGCCCCATTACAGATCATGACCGTATTACCAGCTTTAAAAATATCACTGGCAGCAGGCGTGCTTTCAAGCAAAGTAACAGATGATAATGTGGCTTCCTTAACTCGATACGAAACATCATCTGCCGACATCGTGGTAAGTGCTGTCGCACTTCCTGTCAGGGGACTCTTGAATGCAATACTTGTGGCGTCATCACCCAGCACAAGCGCTTCGACTGAACACGCTGAACTGCCCGTTGCCCGAACATCAGTGGATAGTAGTTCATAGGCCACACGCGCATTTTCCTGCACCCTGTTTTGCCCATCATTGGCATTGAAAGTACGCAGGTTTGACTGAAATACGGCAATAGCAGCCCCTAATACCAGCAGCCCCAATACCATAGCGATCATCAGTTCAATCAAGCCAAAGCCTTTTGCTGAGGCATAATTGGATGAGGTCAGATGCTTCATATTTGCGCCTCCGTCACCACTGTGCGTGTTTGTGCGCCGCCTGCACGTCGGTCATCCCATTGCACAGTAATCTGATAGCGCCCACCGGCACCCACAGCATTAATTCTTCCGCAGGTTGTTGTGTCCCCTGCCCCCGAGCCAATGGTTGCCTTGAGTTGAGTAACCCAATGATTCAAATCATTGGAAGCCAAGGTACTTCCTGCCGGCGGGGTCGTACCACAAGATGCAAGCCCGTTATATACATACGCAGCTGCATTACTACGATTCGTACGCATCGCCTCAATAATTGAATTACTTGCCATGACTGCCTGACTGCTTTCCAGTGAGCCTTGCCCGCCACGCAAGGCCAATGCCTGCATCGCCGCAATTCCTAATAAGCCAACACCAAGCACAAGTACCGATACCAAGACTTCAATGAGGCTCATACCCGCGGCATGATGCGGAGAGGTTTTCATCTGTGGAACCCTCATGATTAGCAGCCTCCTTTAGCTACGGTGACCACCCCACCAACCGATACGGTGAGGCAACGCTGATCTGTGGATGTTGCGACTTCAAATTTTTTGGCGCCCTCAGTAATTCCTGATGCCTTGAAAATCACACCAGTAGCTGACCCTGCTACCTGCATACTTGCGGGTAATGTAATTTCACGTACAACTTCCATAACGGCTGGATTTGCGGGGTTGGCACTAAACACTACAAAGCGCCCAGCCGATGCCGAGCACGTGGTGCCAGCGGCAGAAGCACACGCAGTCACACGTTGATTGCGACGAATGGCCTCGGAACGTGCGACTTGCATCAGGCTGGTGACTTCTTCTGACTGCCCCTTGACGCGGCTTGTACTGACCAAGCTTGTCATGCTGGGCACCGCAATCATGGCCAAGATTCCAATCACAGCCACAGTGACCATCAGCTCAACCAAGGTAAAGCCTTGGGCTGGCCGTGTTGTTCGATGATGAGCGAAATCGTGCACAAACACCTCGTCTGGTTTTACTCCATTACCATAGATGGCGGAGCCTGCTGGCGTCCATCCACATCCGACGAGTGGGGTGTTACAGCGTACAGGCGGTTGCAGTGCGTGGGTTACAGTAGTTCTGCCACCTGATAACGCCCTGCTGGGCGCTGCGCAAGTTGTGCCGCCACATGCAAGGCGCCACGGGCAAAGATGTCGCGATTGGTGGCGCGGTGCACAAGTTCAATGCGTTCGCCCTGCCCGGCAAACTGCACCGTATGCTCGCCAACGATATCGCCAGCACGCAGCGAGGCGTAATGCGGCTGCACACCCGCTGTTTGTGCCGCTTCACCCAAGGTCAGTGCTGTTCCTGATGGGGCATCTAATTTGCGGGTGTGGTGGGCTTCAACGATATCGCAGTCCCAGGTATTCAGCAGACGGGCTGCGCGTTGCACAAGGTCGGTCAGCACCGCAACGCCCAGACTGAAGTTAGTTGCCCATACCAAGGGGATTTTTTGCGCCGCCACTTGCAAGGCTGCCTGCTGGTTTGCGCTTAGGCCGGTGGTGCCTGACACCAAAGCCGCACCTCGCTGCACACACAGTGCAAGCATGGCGTCAAACCCTTCTGGCAAACTGAAATCAATCGCCACATCGAAATCTGGCAAGTCAGCAAGCGCGCTGGCGGGGTAATACGGGATACCGTCAACCCGCGTGCCTTCACTCACCTGACGGCGCACCGCTGCAACCACGTTAACGCCATGTGAGCTTTCTTGCGACAAGCGCAGCAACGCCTGCCCCATGCGCCCCGATGCGCCGTGAATGACAATGCGTAATGGGTGAGGCGTGTTACTCATACGGATGGAATAACCTGCTGTGCTGCTGTTTGCAAGCGATCCGCCATTTGCTGCATGGCATTGTCAAAGGCGTTGTCTGCTTCACGCACAATCACTTTATTCAGCTTGGCCATCACCGCCAGCTCTTGTGCGGATGCAACAAGCACGCGAATACCACGCTTGTTGACCAACAACAGCCGTGAAGAAATCGGGCTGATCCATGACACCTTCGCAGGTGCAAAATGCCCATCGCCCCCCGCCAATTGCACCCAGTCACCCACTTTCAATGTGCGGATGCGCTCCAACATGGCGGCATCAAAATCAAGGCTGGCATTGTCGGACACCACTTCAAGCAATGGCTCCAGCGGTTCGGGCGGCAATGGCGCCAGCTCTGGCATATCCGCCTGAACAGGGATACGGATATCGTCTTCAACCGGCGTCACACCCGAGGCTGCACGCGCCAAGGCATCACGAATGGCCGTAAGCGCTTCTTGTGCCACCTCATCATTGCAGCCTGCACTGGCAAGAATCTCCAACAAGCCAGCTTCGGGTAGCTTTGGCAGCAATTCTGGAGAAATATCGGACGCTGCCAGATCAAACACCGTCAACAGATCATCGACGGTATGCAGGCCATCGCGGTAGCGTGGCGATGTCTTGCCATCACGCAACAACGCCTGCACCAAATGATGAGTTGTGTGCTTGCTGAGAAAGCTATCCAACACCAATGGCAATTGACGATCAGCGCGCCGCGCTTGCAAGTCAGCCGCTACGGTTTGCCTGGCATCATCAAGGCGCTCACGGCCACGCTGCGCTTCGGCAGTGCGCCGCTCTGCCAGCTCGAAGCGTTTGCGGTGCTGTGCCATGAAGGCACGTAATTCTTGTTCTAATGTTTCAAAGATGGCGACATCTTCATTGAATTCCACCACCAGGCGCTCGATGGTTTGATCCACTTGCGTCAACAGTTCTTTTTCTTGCGGCTCTTCACCACGGTTGCCTTCACAGGCCTCTGCCACGGTATTGAGCAGGCGGCGTGCGGGATGCTCTTTGTACAAGAACATGCGCCGGTCTTTCAGCGCCACTTTCACATAGGGAATCAACATGCGGCCAATTTTCTGGCGGATTTGGTTGTCGTATTGCGGCCCGTCCAAGAGCACATCAAACAACAAGGCCACCAGATCCACAGCATCGCTATCCAAGGTATCCAGTTTGACCCCTTGATGCGCAACGCCAAGTTTTTTCGCGCTTTGCGCCAATTGCAGACGCAACTGACTTGCCAAGGATTGATTGCTGTCATCGCCCACACTGAATGCGGGTGCGGCATCGTGTTGCATCAATGACAGAACCGACATCAGGTCTTGGGTGGGCAAAACCGGTGCAGAAGCTGCTTGCGAATCGTGCAGCGGCATGCCGACGGTGGAACGCCAGTTTTGCAACATCCCCAGCATGTTCGCCAACATCATCTGATCCGCTGGGTTAGCAGGCTGCGCATAGCCTGCATCAGGCATCGCAGCTGAAAATTGTGGGGCATGCGGCGGCGGCATGCCCTGCATGGCCATCTGCGCAGGCATTTCACCTGCCTGCATCATCGGTGATGCACCGGAGGCGCGAGGCTGCGGCATCCGTGCCGCTGGGGCACTGGCGCGTAGTTCAGGAAGCACGCCACCGGTGGCCATCAATGTATTGCAACGCTCGTAAATATCGCCAAGTACTTTGCCAAGCTCACGTTCAAAGAACTTGAACATGACGATACGCACGTCGTCATCCAGCTCCATTTGGGAAATGGCTTGGCCAAGTGCATCTGCCAGAAATACCGGAGCAATGGGGTTTTCACGCGGCTGCAGCTCTGTAAAGCCCACCACCACACTCAGCCGCTTACTGGCCAATTCATAAGCGGAAGCATGGTTACGCAATACGGAAGCTGCCAGTTGCTCAACCGCCAGTTGCGCCTCAAGCGCTTGATCTGACAGCAAACTCAGGTTCAGCCCTGCCCCTTCGCCGCCGCCCAGTGCCTGCCGTTCACGCAGTTCGCGGAAACGATTCAGAATATTTTGCCTGAAGGTCTGTACCACCTGACCACGCGCACGCCGTATTTCACGCAGGGTCATCATCGCCTGCATTTCTTCGCTGTTCTGGCTGCGATCGAACAGGTAGTCATCCACACCCGCCAGCGCACTATCCAATGCGGGCACAGCACGATCCACCACATGTTTTTGCAATGCGTCTAAAAGTGCGGCGTAAGCAGCAGAAACAGGTTGTGTGGTTTGTGTGGTCATGCTCTGGCCTGCCGGGTATGGCCTATCTTCACCATACTGCAAACGCTATTTCAAGTTGTTGATGGTCATCATGGTTTCGACTTTTGCTTGGAATGCAGTCGCCACCGATTTCGTGAATCGCATTGCTGTTTGCGTCTGACTTATTCTGAAAGTACCCGGCCAATCTTATTGTGCATCAATGCCAGTTTCACGGCATCCAATTGTTCTGGGCGGGTATCCGCAGTAAACCCGAAGCGAAAATGCAGTTCACCTGCCTGCGTTCGTGATGAGTGCAAGGAGGCAATACTGACATCATGCGCTTCAAAGACATGCAACAAGGCACGCAATGAGCCTGGGCGGTCTTCCGGAAGATGCACGCTCATGGTGCGGGCATCGGCCAAGTCGGCCAGCAAATAGCCAACGCGTTCGTAGGTGTAGTTGCTTTCAGCCAATGCCTGCGCGCCCAGCGCGGCTTTGTTTTGTGCCAGAAAAACCGCACGAAACTGCGCCCGCGCATCGTCATCACCCTGTTTAACCCATTGCGACAATTGTTGAAACTGGCTGGCCAGCACATCAAGCACATCCTGGGTATAGGGGTTGCCGAACTGGATGTCTTCGTAGATTGCCGGGTTCAGCGACAAAATACGCGCCATGATCGCCGCATCCATTTCAAACGAAGCCGAACGAAATGGCATCAGTGCCAGCAAATCGCCCACATGCGCCGCTTGATTGCGCAATACACCCGCCTGCGCCAGATGCGTGGCATGCACCATTCCCTGCACCAGTGCCATCACACGGTCGTGTTGCTCAGGTGTGGCGCTGACACATTCGGCCTGCGAAGCAGCAAGGAATGTCGCAAGCCAAGGGCGCCATGCGGATGTCAGGCGTGCTTCGCACACCACCATCACCCGGCCACGCAAGGTGGGGGATTTTGGCGGGGCGGTCATGGGGTGCAAGCCCACCACATCGGCCTGCGACTGCAACATCGCTGCAACCGGTGCCGACTTGATGGAGGTCACATCCAGCCATAACTTGCCAGCCTCACGCCCTGCGGCATTCTCTACATAGCGCTGAATGAGCTGGGTTGTTTGCCGAATTGGTGCTGAGAACAGCAGCACATCGGCCTGTTCAAGCACGTCGGCTTCACTATTAGATGCGGGGTCTGCCGGGTCATATCCCAGCACACGCAACTGCATGCGCTGCGTGAAAAATGTACGCAGCCAGCGCCCATAAGCGCCAGCGCTGCCAACAATACCGATTACAGGATGTGAAATAGCCAAAACAAACGCGCCCCGTTGATGCAGCCGGTCATGGTAGCGGTTGGCAGTGCGGCTGGCGATCTTGGTCGCTTAAGAAACCATACGATCCCAAAACCCTTTGACACCATCCAGGAAGGTGCTGGATTTAGGCGAATGTCGGCGGGCGCCTTCACCCACAAAAGTGGCCTCGAACTTTTCGAGCAGTTCGCGCTGTTCTGCTGTCAGGTTGACGGGGGTTTCCACCACAACCTTGCAATACAAATCACCCGGCTGACGGCTACGCACCGACTTCACGCCTTTATCGCGCAAGCGGAATACTTTTCCGGTCTGTGTTTCCGATGGAATGCGCAATTCCACCTCACCGCCCAAGGTCGGGACACGCACGCTGTCGCCCAGTGTGGCTTGCGAAATGCGAATAGGGACTTCGCAATGCAGGTCATCACCATCACGCTCGAAGATCTCATGGGGTCGCACGCGCACTTCCACATACAAATCACCGGCAGGTGCACCTGCTGGGCCGGCTTCACCTTCACCCGCCAAACGGATACGGTCGCCGTTATCCACACCGGCAGGAATCTTCACTGCCAATGTTTTTTCTTCTTCCACACGCCCATGCCCACGGCAGGATTTGCATGGATTGGCAATGGTTTTGCCAGCGCCTCCGCAATGCGGACACGGTGTCTGCATCATGAAAGGCCCGCGCTGCATGCGCACTTGTCCACGTCCCTGACAGGTAGAACAGGTATCCACCTTGCCATCTTCCGAGCCACTGCCCTTGCACGGCTCGCAATTTGCCATGGTAGGAATCTGGATTTGTTTTTCGATGCCTGCAACGGCTTCTTCCAAATCCAATTCCATCAAATAACCCACATCGGCACCACGACGCGGCCCTTGCTGTCGGCCACCACCACCAAAAATATTGCCGAAGATATCGCCGAAGATATCGCCCATATCGGCGCCACCGAAACCCGGCCCTGCATTCCCACCGCCCATGCCATGCTCGAACGCAGCGTGACCATGCTGGTCATACATCCGGCGTTTGCCGCCGTCACTCAGCACTTCATAGGCTTCTTTGGCTTCCTTGAACGACGCTTCCGCGCTGGCATCCCCTGGGTTGCGATCAGGGTGATACTTCATCGCCAACCGGCGATAGGCTTTTTTCAGTTCGTCGTCATTGGCTGTTTTGGAAACACCAAGAACGTCGTAGTAATCGCGTTTGCTCATGTATCAGATGCTTAGGAAGTGGGCTTGAAACACCCTCTCCCCATGGCTGGGGAGAGGGTTGAGGTACAGGACAAAAACGCAGTACCGCTTATGCCTTGTCGTCTTTGACTTCAGTGAACTCCGCGTCCACCACATCATCGGCAGGCTTCGCCGTGGCATCACCTGCGGCATCTTGCTGCTGGCTCGCCGCAGCGGCGGCTGCAAACAATGCCTGGCTGGCTTCTTCCAGCACCTTGGCTTTTGCTTCAATCTGGTTTTTGTCATCACCCTTGATGGCTGTTTCCAGCTCGGCAATAGCTGCTTCTGCTGCGCCAATTGCCTCGCCGGGCAGTTTGTCGCCGTTATCCTTGATGGTGCTGCGCGTTGCGTGAATCAGCGCATCAGCTTGATTGCGCGCGGTGACAAGTTCGTGGAACTTCTTGTCTTCCTCGCGGTTGGCTTCAGCGTCCTGCACCATCCGCTGGATTTCATCATCGCTCAAGCCCGAACCCGCCTTGATCTCAACCTTCTGTTCCTTGCCGGTCTTTTTGTCCTTGGCGGTAACATGCACGATGCCGTTGGCGTCGATATCGAAGCTCACTTCCACCTGCGGCATACCGCGCATTGCTGGTTCAATACCGGTCAGATCGAACTTGGCCAGCGACTTGTTGTAACGCGCCTGTTCGCGCTCACCTTGCAACACGTGCACGGTCACTGCGCTCTGGTTGTCTTCTGCAGTCGAGAAGGTTTGCGAAGCCTTGGTGGGAATGGTGGTGTTCTTCTCAATGATCTTGGTGAACACACCGCCCAGCGTCTCGATACCCAGTGACAGCGGGGTCACGTCAAGCAACAATACGTCCTTCACGTCACCCGCCAGCACGCCACCCTGCACCGCCGCACCGATGGCAACGGCTTCGTCCGGGTTCACGTCCTTGCGTGGTTCCTTGCCGAAGAACTCGGCCACTGCCGTCTGCACTTTCGGCATACGGGTTTGACCGCCCACCAAAATCACTTCGTTGATGTCAGATGCACGCAACCCTGCGTCGTTCAATGCCACACGGCATGGCTCGATGGTGCGCTTGACCAGATCATCCACCAAGGCTTCCAGCTTGGCGCGGGTCAGCTTGATGTTCAAATGCTTCGGACCGCTGGCATCGGCGGTGACATAAGGCAGGTTGACGTCGGTTTGCTGGTTGGACGACAACTCGATCTTGGCGCGCTCGGCTGCGTCTTTCAAACGCTGCAGCGCCAGCGGATCCTTGCGCAGGTCCACGCCATCGGTTTTCTGGAACTCTTCCACGAGATAGTCGATCACGCGGTTATCGAAGTCTTCACCACCAAGGAAGGTGTCACCATTGGTGGCCAGCACTTCAAACTGCTTCTCGCCATCAATATTGGCGATTTCGATGATCGACACGTCGAACGTACCGCCGCCGAGGTCATACACCACGATCTTGCGATCTTTGTTGTCGCCCTTGTCCAAACCGTAGGCCAGTGCAGCAGCGGTGGGTTCGTTGATGATGCGCTTGACGTCCAAACCCGCAATGCGGCCAGCATCCTTGGTGGCCTGACGCTGACTGTCGTTGAAGTAGGCAGGCACCGTAATGACAGCCTCGGTGACTTTTTCACCCAGGAAGTCTTCTGCGGTTTTCTTCATCTTTTCCAGCACTTTGGCAGACACTTCTTGCGGTGCCAGCTTTTTGCCATCGGCCAGTGCAACCCAGGCATCGCCATTGTCATGCGCAGAAATGCCGTATGGCACAACGCTGATGTCTTTTTGCACTTCTGCATCGGTGAATTTGCGACCAATCAGGCGCTTCACTGCATAGAACGTGTTTCTCGGGTTGGTCACTGCCTGACGCTTGGCAGAGGCACCCACCAATACTTCGCCATCTTTCGTCCACGCGGTGATCGACGGCGTTGTGCGGTCGCCTTCGCTGTTTTCGATCACGCGGGCTTTGCCGCCTTCCATAATGGACACACAGGAATTGGTGGTGCCCAGGTCAATACCGATAATCTTGCCCATGATGAAATCCTCTTGAAATACTTGAATACGGGTGGCGTCGTGCGCCAATGCTTGCTATTTGGGGATTGCGCTTGAGAGTTCAAGCCTCAATCGTGCTTGACCACGATCACCAGCGCCGGGCGCAGTAGGCGCCCATTCAGCAGGTAGCCTTTCTGGAAAACAGTCATCACATGCCCAGGCGGGAGATGTTCCGAAACATCCTGACTGATGGCTTGGTGGTGTTCCGGATTGAATGGCTCGCCTTCCGGGTTCAAGACGCTCATGCCATTGTCATTGGCCACTTTCAACAGCTGCTTGTAGGTCAGCTCCAGCCCTTGTCGCAAGGCATCGGCGCCCGAAGCGGCGGCCGTAAGCCCTGCATCTAGACTGTCGAATACCGGCAACAGATCAGACAACAAGCGTTCGTTGGCAAACTTACGCGCTGTTTCAATATCACGGGCAAGACGCTTGCGTTGGTTTTCCAGATCAGCGCGCTCAATCAAGGATTGCGCTTTCAACTGTTCCACTTCGGCACGCAGGACTTCCAATTCGTCCAGTTGCTCGACCGGCGCTTGTTCGATGGGCGTTTCATTCACTTCTTGCGTTGGCTCGTTGCTCATGACCGTGGTTTGATTCGCGGCTTATTCCGCACTGCCATGAGCAATGGGGGCTTATGTCTGGGGATTCAAGGCAGCACCCAAAATATCTGCTGTCGCCTCAACCACCGGGATAACGCGCTCATACGCCATTCGACTTGGCCCAATCACCCCAAGCACACCTAATATCTGCCCCTCTTTGCCATAAGGTGCGGTCACCAATGACATGCCTTCCAGCGAGGCAAAACCTGTTTCTTCACCAATAAAGACGCGCATACCAGGCGCTTTGGCTGTGCGCTCCAGTAGTTGCAGCAGTTCACGTTTTTCTGCGAAGGCTTCAAATAAGGTGCGCAGGCGCTCCAAATCGCCGAGATCCTGCAAGCCCATCAAGCGTGTCTGCCCGGCCACCAGCATGTCATCTTGCTCCAATGGGGCGAAGGCTTGCTCGGCCAATGCAATGGATGTCGCCAGCAGTTGTTCCATGGCGCTACGCGCATCACGCAACTCATTCAGTAAATGGCTGCGGATCAACGCCAGCGGCTGACCGGAAAAATGCTGATTCAAATAATTAGCGGCCTGTTCCAACTCTGAGGGAGAAAACCCGCGCTGGGTCTGCACGATACGGTTTTGCACTTCGCCATCGGCAAACACCACGATGGCCAGAATACGTTGCGGATCCAGTGCCACAAAATCAATTTGCCGGAATGCGAAACCCGCACGCTTCGGCACACTGACCATGCCGGCAAAATGGGTCATTGCTGATAACACCTCGCCCGCCGCCGCCAACAGCGTCTGTGTTCCGGCACCTGCGGGTAGCGTGTGCCGAAGCTGTGCCACTTGCGGGCCTTGCAGTGGCTTGACCTGTAGCAGCGAGTCAACAAACAAGCGGTACCCCTGCGCGGTTGGCACCCGCCCCGCTGAGGTATGTGGTGCTGCCAGTAACCCGGCATCTTCCAGTGAGGCAAGAATATTGCGAATGGTGGCTGGGCTGACATCCAGCCCCGCATGTTTCGCCAAGGTATGCGAGGCCACAGGCTCGCCACTGCGGATATGCCTGGCCACAAGGGTTCGCAGCACCTGTCTGGCGCGTGGATCGTAGGTAATGTCGTGGACAGGATGGCGGCGCATAGACAAGGTTGTAACAACCGCTACCCGTTCGCGCAAGGCACAGGCACAATGCACGGTCATGCTGACTCGACTTTCTATTCGTGACTTTGCCGTTGTTGCCCATACCGAGCTGGATTTCAGGCAGGGGCTGACGGTGATTTCTGGTGAAACTGGCGCTGGTAAATCGCTGCTGGTGGATGCGCTGGGTTTTCTCTCAGGTGCCCGTGCAGATGCCGGTGCTGTTCGGCATGGGGCGCAACGCGCCGAACTGAGCGCCGAATTTTCCTTGGTCGATAGCCCGGCGGCGGCGCAATGGCTGGCCGAAAATGAACTGGACGACGACACCCATTGCCAATTGCGCCGTACATTACGCGCCGATGGTGGGTCACGTGCGTGGATCAATGGCCGCCCAGTTCCAATATCGCAATTGGCCGAACTGGCATCCCTGCTGGTGGAAATTCATGGCCAACACGCACAGCAAGCACTGCTGGTACGCGCGCAACAAACCGTCCTGTTAGATCATTTTGCACGTCACCCGCTCCTGTTGCGTGACGTTGAGCAACACGCCAAACACTGGAAACACCTTCACGAAGAACGTGCTGCACTGTTAGCGCGCGGTGATGTTCAAGATCGGCAGGATTGGCTGCAGCATCAACTGGATGAACTCAATGCACAGGCACTTGAACCTGCCGCATTGGCCGAGCTAGACACGAATCACCGCCGTCATGCGCATGCCGCTTCACTGATTGCCAGCTGCGGTGATGCACTGCAAACACTGCAGGGTGACGATGCCGTTAGCCGACAATTGCAACGCCTGCGCCAGCATCTGCAACGTGAAGCCATACACGAGCCGCGTTTGAATGATGTGGACGGCATGCTGGATTCGGCATTGATTCAACTGGATGAAGCCACATCACTTTTGCAGCGCATCCATGATGATCTTGATCTTGACCCGGATACCCTGCAAACACTTGAACAGCAACTGGTGCGTGTGCAGGATCTTGCACGCAAGCATCGTGTCACACCTGACAAGCTGGCCGAACACCGCGATGTTCTGGCAGAAGAACTTGCTTCATTGGCGGATGTCGATATCCGCTTGCAGCAACTTGAACAAGCCATCAGCACCACCACAACACACTGGCAACAGGCCGCGCAACACCTCAGCCAATCACGTCAGAACGCCGCTGCGGCGCTGGCCGCGCAGGTCAGCGCATTGATCGGTGAATTGGGGATGCAAGGCGGGCGCTTTGTCATTCAGCTTGAACCGAACAGCAATACAGACCCCGACCCGCAAGGTGCAGAGCGCGCCGAATTTCTGGTGTCGGCCAATCTGGGGCAGCCGCCTCGCGCACTACGCAAAGTGGCATCTGGTGGCGAGCTGTCACGCTTGTCTCTGGCCATTGAAGTGGCGACGCAAGGGCAGGATGCGGTGGCGACACAACTCTTTGACGAAGTCGATTCCGGCATCGGTGGGGCAGTTGCTGCCGCTGTTGGCGCAAAACTACGTGCCTTGGCTGCACATCGGCAAGTCTTGTGCGTGACCCATCAGCCGCAAGTTGCGGCGGCTGGACATACGCAATACCAAGTCAGCAAGGCAGCACACGCTGGCATCACGCAATCGTCAGTCAGCGTCCTTGATCCTGCCGGGCGTATTGATGAAATCGCACGGATGCTGGGCGGCGCGGATGTCAGTGATGAGGCACGCGCCGCGGCAAAGCGTTTACTTGAAAGCCATTAAGCACAGAAAGCGAATTCACTATCGGCCATGTCTGCTTCTTTTCTTTTCTACGACCTTGAAACCTTTGGCATCAGCCCAAGGCAAAGCCGCATTGCGCAGTTTGCCGCCATTCGTACCACCCCTGAGCTGGACATCATCGGTGCGCCGATCAGTTTTTTTGTCAAACCTGCCAATGACCTTCTGCCCTCCCCTTACGCCACACTGGTCACCGGCATTACCCCACAAGCGGCGCAGCGTGACGGGCTGACCGAGGCCGAAGCCTTTGCCCGAATTGCAGAAGAAATGAGCCGCCCACAAACCTGCAGCTTGGGGTATAACTCGCTGCGCTTTGATGATGAGTTCATTCGCTACGGTTTGTACCGCAACTTTTACGACCCCTATGAACGCGAATGGCGCAATGGCAATTCACGCTGGGACTTGCTGGACGCCCTGCGCCTGATGCACGCTCTGCGCCCTGACGGGATCACCTGGCGGCAGCGTGACGACGGCAAAGGCACCAGTTTTCGTCTGGAACATCTTGCTGAAGACAACGGTCTTCGTGAAGGCATGGCACATGAGGCACTCTCTGATGTCCGCGCATTGATTGGTGTGGCCAAACGCTTCAAAACGGCGCAACCCAAACTCTGGGACTACGCCCTGCGCCTGCGTGACAAACGTACCGCGGCCAATCTTCTGGATACCGTGCAGATGACCCCAGTGCTGCATCTTTCACAACGCTATCCCGCCAGCCGCATGTGCGCCGCCCCCGTCTTGCCACTTGCCGTGCACCCTGCTTATTCAACACGGGTGATTGTGTTTGATTTGGATTGCGACCCAACGCCTCTGCTTCAACTTGATGCCGACGGCATTGCCGCCCGCCTGTACGTCAAACAAGACGATTTACCCGAAGGCATTTCCCGCATTCCGCTGAAAGAAGTGCATACCAACAAATGCCCCGCCTTAGTGGAATGGAAACATTTACGCGATGCCGATTTTCAACGCTTAAACATCGATCCTGAACGCATCTTGCGTCATGCCCAGAAAATGCATGAGGCAGGCCCTGCCCTTGCGGAAAAAATACGCCGTGTGTTTGCCCGTGAATCTGCGTTTGCCCCTGCAGATGCAGATGCCGCCTTGTATGAGGGGTTTATCGGGGATACGGATAAACGCCTGCTCACGCAGATTCGCAGTACACCGCCGCATCTGCTTACTCAAGCCACCTACAGCTTCCGTGACCCACGTTTGCCGGAGCTGCTGTTTCGCTATCGCGCACGCAACTGGCCAGAGCAACTGCTGCCACATGAGCAGACACGTTGGAACGCTTATCGGCAACAGCGCTTGTTAACCGATACGGGGCAATCAGAAATAACGCTCCCTCACTATCACGAACAAATCGCAGCATTGCGCAGTGAGCACGTCAGCAATCCGCAGGTGTTGCACCTTCTTGAACAACTGGACGCTTGGGGACGACAAGTGGCTGCCGATTTAAGCGGTTGATCGTTACACTGCCTGCTATCTTCTTTTCGCCAGAGACAGGACATCACTCATGCCCAAAGCAATCAAATGGCTGCTTGGCGTTTTGCTTTTGCTGTTTGTGCTCACACTTGGCTATGGCATCGCAGGCCCATATCTGGCGGTCAACGGCATTCGCAACGTGGTGCAACACGAGCAGTACGACCAGCTCTGGCGTTTTGTCGATTTCGGGCAACTGCGCACCCACCTTCGCCCACAAATTCATGAACGTATTGCACGTGGCCTGATGGGGCGGCTTCCTCCCTCCGACAACACCAGCAACATTGCCGATGTCACAGCCCTGATTGCCGAGCCTGCCATTGATGCCATGGTCTCTCCCCAAGGAATCGCCAGCCTGTTACGCGGCGGTGCATTGAACAAACCCACACAGGATGCGCCAGAGGCAAACCAAGCTGCTGTACCTGCAGATGCCTTGGAGAGTGCAACACTTGGGTTTGTGTCGCCCTCTTTATTCACCGCCACCGTTGAAAACACACATGGCCAGCCGGTTGTTTTCGAGTTTCATCGCAACGGGTTAAGTTGGAAGCTGGCGGGTCTGCAACTTCCCGATACACCGTAAAGTCATCCACGCATCAACCATCATTGGCAACGCCGTGCGGCACATGCCCAGCCGCGACATGACGCCGTGCCGAGTCGATGTTATGCGGTGAGTCATCGAAAAAGATGTCTGCGCCAAAGGCTTCCAGAAACGGCCCTTTCTCGCGCCCCCCCAAGAACAGGGCTTCATCCAGCCGCACCTCCCATTCGCGCAGCGTGCGAATCACCCGTTCGTGTGCTGGGGCTGAGCGTGCTGTCACCAGCGCGGTACGCAAGGGGGAGCCTTCACCTGCCGGAAACGCCACCTGCAGATCATGCAGTGCCGATAAGAAACCGCGGAAAGGACCACCGGACAACGGCTGATGCGCCAATGCCTGTTCGTGTTGGCCAAAGGCTTCTACACCTTGCTCACGCGATACACGCTCGCTTTCATCGCTAAAAATGACCGCATCGCCATCGAAGGCAATACGCAGTTGTGATTGCCGTGGTTCACTGGCACGTTCTGGCAGAATTGTGGCCGCTGCCACGCCTGCTGCCAGTGCAGCGCGCACCGACTCAGGATTGGCAGACAAAAATAACTGCGCACCAAAAGGCTTGATATAAGGCCAAACCGGTGCGCCAGCAGTAAATGTTGCGCGGCGTATATCCAACGCATGCTGCTGGATGGAATTGAACACCCGCAACCCCGTATCCGATGAATTGCGCGACAGCAGAATGACCTCTACCCGTGGGTTTTCTGCCTGGCAACCGGCATTAAGCGCCAAAAGCTTACGCACCAGAGGAAACGCAATACCCGGCGGCAGCACATCATCTTCGCGTTCACGCTGGTAATCGGCAAACGCCTTGATCCCTTCACGCTCAAACAGCTGATGGCTGTCTTCCATATGAAACAGCGCACGCGCAGTAATCGCCACAATCAATGGCTGATATACCGCAGAACCTTCTTCACTCATCACTCACCCGCTGAAACAACACACGTTCTGGGCGATGCAAAGCAAAACCCTGTACGAAATCCACATTCAAGCCTGACAAGGCTTCTAACAACTCAGGTGATGATACCCATTCGGCCACCACATCCAATCCTTGCTGATGGCCAATTTCAGTCACTGCTTTGACAATGGAAAATGACATCGGGTCATGCAGCATCGATTGCACAAAACCACCGTCGATCTTCAGCACATCAATTTTCAGTTTTTTCAAATAACCGAACGACGACATTCCCGCACCGAAATCATCAAGTGCCACATGACAGCCACGCGCACGCAGCCCGGAAATCAACTGACTGGAAACAGAAAAGTCGCGAATGGCAACTGTTTCCGTGATTTCAAACAGGATTCGTTTGGAGTCGATACGGTACATATCCAGCAGGTGTTCAATCCGCTGCAGCAACCCATCGTCTTCCAGACTCGCGCCAGAAAGGTTGATCGCACAGCGGGTCAGTTTTGCGCCTTTTGGATGCAAACGATCCAAGTTGCCGAGTGCGGTTTCAATGACCCAACGGTCAATCATCGGCATCAAGCCATAGCGCTCTGCAGCGGACAGAAAGGCACCGGGTAACACCACATTGCCATCATCGTCTTGCAAGCGCAGTAGCAGCTCGATATGCACCCCTTCATCGGTGGGGGCAAGTGGATGAATTTCCTGATAGTCCAGCAGCAGACGCCCATCACGCAGCGCATCACGAATACGGTTGGCCCACTCCATTTCACCCAAGCGACGCACCACCGCACCATCCTCACCAGAATGGAAATGTGTGCGGTTACGCCCAGCTTCTTTTGCCAGATAACAGGCGCTGTCTGCAAGCGTGAACAGTTCTTTCGGCGTCTTCAGGTCATTGAGCATCACCGCGCCGATACTTGCCGTCACCGTATAGATGCGGTTATCCCAATTGAATGAAAAGCTTTCGATACTGCGGCGCAAGCGTTCTGCTGTTTGCAGCACCGCCGTTTCATTGCTCACCCCATAGAGCAGCACACCGAATTCATCACCCCCCATGCGCCCCAGCAAATCACTGGGACGAAGTTCCTCACGAATGCGTATTGCCAGTTGCACAAGAAGTGCATCGCCAGCTTCATGCCCGGAGATGTCGTTGATCAACTTGAACTGGTCAAGGTCAATAAACAGCAGCGCCGTATCGTGCTGTGTGGATGTTGTGAACAGTTGTTGTATGCGCAACTCAAACTCACGCCGATTGAACAGCTTGGTCAAATAGTCATGGCTTGCCTGGTAGCTCAAACGCTCGGTCAAATGTCGCTGTTCGGAAATATCGTTGGCCACCAACAAACACATGGGGGCGCCATCAATCTCAATACTCGTGATCCATGCATTGGCCCAAAACAAACGGCGCTCTGCGTCATAAAGCTGAAGCTCCAGCCCAGTACCAACAGCACACACCCCCTGTCGGCGGCGCTGATCAAGCTCTGTCGATACCCTGGCAAGTGCATCTTCCACGGGAAGCTTTGTACGCGCTGCCGCATTTCGATAAACAATCTGCCCATTATCGTGGCGTACCAGCAAGACCAAACACGGCAGAAGCTCATTCAGTAAACGAAAGCGCTCTTCACTGGCATGGAAACGAATCCCCATCAGCTTGGCATGCGTCAGCGCGCGTTGATGTGTACTTCCCAATGCCCATACCAAGGCAGCAAGCAAGACACTGATCAGCACACCAAATCCAAGTACCAGTAGCCATTGCCCGGTCACCAGATAACTCTGGCGCATATGGGCGATTACATGCCACGTCCGCCCTGCAAACTGCAAGTTCACCTCATGCACCTGCGCAACCTTGGCATCACTATAGGTTTTTACGAACAGGGGAATGGGTTGCGTTTCAGTGATATCAACAATCTGCAAATCCGCCAAGCTTTCCGGCGGGAGCGCCAGCGCGGTATTGATCAAATCCTTGATACGAAACGAAGCGCCAATTGAGCCTTGAAATGCACTGCGACGCTCATCCACAGTGTGCAACACAGCTCCCGATGCATACACCGGCAGACGCAAAATCAAACCGTTATACGCCTCGTCCTCGGCTTTACTTTGTCGCAAATGAAATGGCCTCGACATCACCACATCATTGCTATCACGGGCACGCAAGAGGGCTTCAAGGTTTTCTGATTGCTCTGCAACATCCAGCCCTGCAATGGCTTCATTCCCCTGTATGGGTTGCAACCGTGTGGTGATGTAATGCCCTGTACCATCTGCTTCTGCATACGCCAAGGCTTGCAGACTGATCCCAGCTGCGCTGCTTGCACGCATATTTTCATAGGCCAGAGCGTATTCCTCTGCAGTCACTTCATCAGAGGCAAGAAAGATGGACTGAAATGCGCGAATCAGGTTTTCACTTGCCGCAAGCTGTCCGGTAATGGCGCCAGCAATCATTTCGACTTCTTGCTGGAAGCGCTTATCCGTCTCGTCTTCCGTGCGTTGCTTTTGATACAGCGCAAGCCAAATGGAGAGTGCCAAACAACAAATCAGAACAATCCCAGCCCATAGCAAGGCTGAAAAAACAAAGCCTGAACCTGGCTTTGCGCCGCTCAAATTCAACGTCTCGTGATTTGCAAATGGCATCCACGCCCCCTTTAGAGACAACGCTACTTTACACAGCAAA
>CAYZUG010000037.1:0-18959 GCA_964481865.1 uncultured Thermomonas sp.
GCAAGGCGTCACATCCGCCAATATGAACAAGGCGGTGTACGACTACATCAAGGGGCATCACGAAGACTTCAACGTTGCTGGTGATACCCGTGGTGGTAACGACCTCTTGGATGGTGGCAAGGGCGATGACATCCTCTACGGCCAGGGTGGCAATGACACCTTGATCGGTGGTGAAGGCGACGACATCCTGTACGGTGGTACGGGTGACGATACCTTCATGTGGAAGGCTGGCGACCAGGGCACCACTTCTGCGCCTGCACATGATGTGGTCAAGGACTTCGGTAACGGCAATGACAAGCTGGATCTGAGCGACCTGCTGCAAGGTGAAGAAAATGGTTCGTTGCTGAACTACCTGAACATCAGCAAGGATGGCAGCAACACCGTCATCAAGGTGTCCAGCAATGGTCAGTTGGATAGCAGCGGTAGCAATGCTGACCAGGTCATCACTCTGGAAGGTGTGGACTTGACGGGTGGCAGCACGGATCAGAACGCCATCATCAACCAGCTGATCCAGCAAGGTAAGTTGAAGGTGGATGGTCACGTTAGCCCGTAATCGGATTCACCCGTTGTTGTAAGGTTGTTCGCAAGGCGCATGCTGTGATGGCATGCGCCTTGTTTTTGCCCACGCGTATGGCAAGTTGTCGCACAATGCGGGGCAGGAATGGACAAGAAAAGGAAGAACGCGCTGTGACGCAACAGGCAACGCATCAATCATGTACAGGGCTGCGTTTAACGCGGCGTGCATGGATGCAGGCGTTGCTGGCAGGTGCCGCAGGCGCGTTGTTGCACCGCTGGCCTGAGGCGCGGGCATTTGAATTGAATGAAGCGCGGTTGCAGCAAAGCATGCAGACGCGATACGGCAATGCGGGGGTGCAACGCTTGCGTGCATGGCAGGCGATGCTTGCAGCACAAACCGGCAAGAACGAAGCCCAGCAATTGGAAGCGGTGAATACGTTTTGGAATACGCAGGTGCTGGGTTCGGAAGACAGCATTATCTGGGGGCAAAACGATTACTGGGCAACGCCGCTGGAAAGTTTGGGGAAGGGGGCGGCCGATTGCGAAGATTTTGTGATTGGCAAGTATTTTTCGCTGGCTTATCTGGGCGTGCCTGTACAACGCTTGCGCCTGATTTATGTGCGTGCACGTATGGGCGGTGTTGGCAGCACGCAAAGTATTGCGCATATGGTGCTTGGCCATTACCGCACACCACAGGCAGAGCCTTTGGTGTTGGATAACATGATTGACACGATTTCACCGGCAAGTCAGCGCAGCGATCTGACACCGGTCTTCAGTTTTAACGCGGAAGGTATTTATGCGCCGGGTGGTGCGGTGTCTTCTGTTGACCGAATTACCCGTTGGCGTGACCTCTTGGTGCGGATGCAGCAAGAGGGATTTGTGCTGACAACTTAGGACAAAAGGCGGCATACGATGTCTTTATTAAAGCGGCTTTTACTCAGTGTGACGGTGGCAATTCTCATCATCTTGGTGGGAACACTGGCATGGAGTGTTTCTGGTGCACGTCAGTATCTGGACGGGCAGTTGCAATCTGAAAGCGAGAATGCGGCATCGGCCTTGGCGCTATCGCTGTCGCAACCAAGCAACCAGGATGAGATCACTCGAGAATTGCTGATGATGGCGTTGTATGACAGCGGGCAGTTTTCCTATCTCCGCTTCACCGCAACCGATGGTTCCTTGTTGTTTGAGCGCGCACAGGAAGCCAGTCAAGTGCAGCCAGGGCAGGCGCCTGCATGGTTTGTGAAATGGCTGCCGCTGCATCAGCCAGAAGCCCAGCGCGGGGTCAGCAATGGTTGGCAACAAGTGGGGCAGTTGACGCTGGCGGTGGGCAATGCCTACGCCTATGACGCCTTATGGGAAAGCAGTACGCGCATGGCAGCATGGGTGCTGGCGGCAGGTTTGCTGTGGGCGATGTTTGTGGTGGCGCTGCTGCGCTGGTTCCGCCGGGTGTTGCAACAGGAAGTGGCAGCGCAAGTGATGGCGATTGGTCAGCAAGATGCAGGGATGCAGATCACCCCGGCTGCGGCGGTGTCGCGTTCGCGTGTGGCGGAATTAGATGCGGTGGTCAGTGCCATTCGTGATACGCGTGAACGGGTGCGGGCAACAGCGCAAGAGCAGGATGCGCGAATTGAATCACTGCAGCTTGAGTTACACCGTGATGCGGTGACGGGCTTGCCCAACCGCAAGTATCTGGTGAATGAACTGCGCCGCACATTGGCAGGTGAGCTGGGGCCTGATGCGCAACATGGGCATGTGTTCTTGTTCCGTCAACGTGACTTGCATGCCGTTAATACCCACCTCACACGCGCCAACGCAGATGCGTGGTTGGCTGATGTGGGTGAGAAATTGCAGGCGGAATTGGCCAAGCATGCAACAACCGGCAAGGGCACCTTGATGGCGCGCTTGAATGGTTCCGACTTTGTGGTGTTGCTGCCAGCATTGCCAGGGCCACAGGCATTGCTGTTGGTGCAACAGTTGCGGCAGTGCCTGCAAAGTCTGCGTGCAGTTCTTGCCGATGGGCAGCACAGCCGCTGGGCATATGCGGTGACCGATTATGTTTCCACCTCATCCGTCGCTGATGTGTTGGGGCGCTTGGATCAGGCATTGATGCGGGTAGAAAGTGCCGGGCATGCCGACGTGGAGTTTTTGACCTGTGCAGCTGATGGCAAGCCGGGCGATGTGTTGGGTGAAGGGCAATGGCAGCAGTTACTGGGCGAAGCCCTGCAGCGGCAGGATGGCTTGTATTTGCAAGTGCAGGATGTACGCAGCCAATGTCGTGATGCTGTGGTGTTGCGGCATGAAGCGGGTTTGCTGCTGCGTGGTGAAAGCGAGGCAGATACCTTGGCAGCGGCCTTGTTTTTGCCGGTGGCGGTGCGCCTGGGCTTGTCTGCCGAGTTTGATCAGCGGGCGATTGCCTTGGCATTGCAGTGGCTTGACACACATGCCGATGCTGCGTTGATGGTGCGTGTGTCCTTGCCTTCATTATTACAACCCAGCTTCCTGCCGCATGTGCAAGGCTTGTTGCAACCAGCCGCATTGGCAGTTCGAGAACGGCTGATTCTTGAGCTGGATGCGCACGGGCTGGAAAGCTATGCCGATGAAAGCGTGGCATTTGGTGAGGCCATGCAGGCATTGGGTGTTGGCGTGGCACTGCGTCGTCTGGATCAGGCGCCATTGGCACTGGGCTTGTTGCATGCCATTCCATTGCGCTATGTGAAGCTGGGTGGCGATTTTGCCGGGCAGGCTGCAACCAGCCCGGGCTTGCGTCAATTGCTGGTGGCGATGTTGGAAACGGCGCATCAGCTTGGTGTTGCTGTGCATGTCACCAATACGGTGGATGCCGACATCGCCGAGCTGTTGCGAAGCAAACATGCCTGTATGCCGCTGCCATAAGCGAGTATCGTTATTGCCAGATGTTCCGTTTTACTGTGCAGCACGCCTCTCATCTGCGTGCTGCCAACCTTTTGTGGAGTAGATATGAAGCGTTTATTGCGTCGTTCGTTATTGACGGTTGGTCTGCTGGCTGCGGTTGCACCTGCGCTGGCACAGTCGGTGCCGCCATCCCCGTTTTCCAAGACGGTGTTCTTCGGTGACAGTTTGACCGATGGTGGTTTTTTCCGTCCGTTGCTGCCGGCTGCCTCGCAGTCTGTCACAGGGCAGTTCACCACGAATCCGGGGTTGGTCTGGTCGCAGCATTTGGCACAACATTTCGGAAGCAATGCCGAAGTGGCATGGAAGGCAACGGGTGCAACACCCGCATCAGCAGAAGGCACGAACTGGTCGGTTGGTGGCGCCCGTGTGGCGGTTGATAGTGTGGGCGGCCTTGGTTATACGCCGTCCTTACGCAGCCAATATGCCGCGTATCTGGCAGCCGGAAACAAGGTTGATAGCCAAGCGCTCTACACGGTGTGGGGCGGGGCGAATGATTTGTTCTACGCCACGGGTGTGTATCAGGCGACATTGCTTGGCGGCGGTACTGCCGCACAGGCACAAGCCGCAGCACAGGCAGAAGTGGGGGCCGCGGTCACTGCGCACATCGGTTTGGTCGGTGCGCTGAAAACGGCAGGCGCAAATTACATTCTGCTGCCCACCGTTCCTGATCTGGGCATGACGCCTTCCTATCTGGTGCAGGGCGCTGCCGCACAAGCCTTGGGAACAGCATTGACGGTGGCGTATAACAACGCCCTGTTCGCGGGGCTGGCGGCATCGAATACGCATGTCATTCCGATGGATACGTTCACCTTCTTGCGTGAAATTGTTGCCAGCCCGGGGACATATGGTTTGAGCAATGTCACCGGTCAGGCCTGTTTAACGCAGCCTGCACCCGCAGGTGATTCCTCATTGTTCTGCAATCCATTGTCCACGGTGCCGGGGGGTGCCAATACTTATTTGTTTGCTGATGGCGTGCATCCCACCAGTGGCGCACATCAGATTCTGTCGGAATTTGCGGTGTCGCTGATCGAAGCGCCACAGTTGAATGCGGTGCTGTCGCAGTCGGCGCTGATCACCGGGCAGGAACGCGCCAGAATGTTGCAAGGTGTGGCCACAAGCCGTGTGGGTGATGGCGATGGCATGCGGTGGTGGGCGGATGTGCGCGGCCTGCAGCCACGCTTCAATGGTTCGGCGGGTTTTGATGGTGCAGGCGGCTCAGGGGCATTGGGCTTGAGTTGGAAGTCTGGCGCACTGTTCTATGGGCTGACTGCAGGGCATGGCCAGCAAAATACTGACTTCGGTTATCGCCGTGGCCATTACAGCCAGACAGATACCTCACTTGGCGGCTTCTTGGGCTGGTCGGGTGAGCGTGCCTGGGTCAGCGGGCAGGCCGAATGGACCAAGCTGCGTTACAAGATTGACCGCGAAGTGCATCTTGGGCCGGCTACCCGTGTGCATCACGGTGCGCCGGATGGCGAAAATGTCAGCGCAGGCTTGGCAATGGGGTGGCGCTTCGAAAGCGGTGCATTGCAGCATGGCCCTGTGTTGAGTGTCTTGTCACAGCAGGTGCGTGTGGATGCTTATGCGGAAGACAGCACGCAATCGACGGCCTTGGCGTACCACAAGCAACGCGTGGATTCGCTGCTGGGTAGCGTTGGTTGGCAGGCCAGCTATGCCATCAACGCGCACGTCACGCCTTTTGCGCAGCTGACATGGAACCGCGAGTTTGAAGATGCACCGGCGCAAGTTTGGGCGCAGTCGTTGTCGATGCCCAACGCATTGCCATATGCCGTTCCAGGCTTGAGTGCCGATGACAGCTATGGTGTGCTGGGTTTGGGCGTACGCAGCAAGCTCTTTGGTCTGGATGTGACGGCGGGCAGCAATGTGTCTGTTGAACAGCGCGGTGGCAGCCATGCCAGCGTCTATCTGACCTTGAGCGGGGCGTTTTAACCGCCGTCGCTGTGCGTCTGGTGATGCGTGAACCATTGCATCACCAGAAGGCGCAGCATAGACTTGTCGCCTCTGCGGGTGTAGTTCAATGGTAGAACTGCAGCTTCCCAAGCTGCTAGCGTGGGTTCGATTCCCATCACCCGCTCCATTTCCAAGAACAAGGTGGTATCCGGCAGGGTGCCGCCTTTTCTTTTGCTCAGCATGTGTCGAGGGTGAACCATGAAGTTGGCCATTTTGTCGCGTAATGGTTCGCTTTATTCCACGCGGCGTTTGGTCGAAGCGGCGCGTGCCGCAGGGCATAGTGCGCGGGTGCTGGACCCATTGCGCTGTTATATGCGCATCGGGCAAGGGGCGTTTGCCCTGCATTACAAGGGCAAGCCAGTGACCGGGTATACCGCTGTATTGCCACGCATCGGTATTTCCATCACCCGCTATGGCAGCGCCGTGTTACGGCAGTTGGAGTTGATGGGCTGTTACACACCCAATAGCGCGGCGGCCATTGCCAGGGCGCGTGACAAGCTGCGTTGTCATCAGGAATTGGCGGCAGCAGGGATTGATATTCCAGTGACGGTGTTTGGTGATAACCCTGACGACACCGATGATCTGTTGGGAATGCTGGGCGAACCGCCGCATGTGATCAAACTCAACGAAAGTGCGCAAGGTGCTGGGGTGTTGCTGACGGAAAAGAAAGTGGCATCAAAGGCAACCGTTGAAACCCTGCGGGGGCTGCATGCCAGCTTCATCATGCAAGAGTTTGTGGCTGAGGCGAAAGGCGCAGACCTGCGTTGTTTTGTGGTGGGTGAGCGTGTGGTGGCAGCGATGCAGCGGCAAGCCCCAAAAGGCGATTTCCGTTCGAATCTGCATCGTGGCGGTAGCGCAAAGGCAATCACGCTGACGCATGACGAAGTGGGTGTTGCAGTGCGCGCCGCGCAATTGCTTGGTTTGGGTGTAGCAGGGGTGGATGTGATTCGCAGTGAGCGTGGCCCATTGGTGCTTGAGGTGAACGCATCACCCGGGCTGGAAGGCATTGAGGCTGTTACGGGTGTGGATGTGGCTGGTGCGGTGATGGATTACGTTGGGCAGCAAGTCGCCTATAAAAAACGTAAGAGAAACATTGAATTGACAGATTCTTAATTCTGCTTCAGGCACTCTGTGTGCGTGGTCTGCTGTGTTTCCCCCGCGGTAGACCATGTGGGGCAGCAAGTGACCTTTGGCTCGGGCGCAATAACGCCCGAGCCTTTATTTTTGTGTCACCGTTACCACGCGGCGATGCTTGTGCAAGAATCCACATTGCCCCTGCGTGTCATCTCATGGAACTGATCTTGGTTGCGTGGGTCTTATGCAGATTGAAACAGCATTTCAGGACGAGAATATGCGAATTTTAGTCATCGAGGATAACCCCGATATCGCCGCCAATCTGGGCGATTATCTGGAAGACTGCGGGCATACCGTGGATTTTGCAGCGGATGGCATCACTGGGCTGCACCTGGCTGTGGTGCATGATTTTGATGCCATCGTGCTGGATCTGAATCTGCCGGGGATGGATGGCCTTGAGGTGTGCAAAAAACTGCGCAACGAAGCGCGCAAGCAAACCCCTGTGTTGATGCTGACTGCCCGTGACTCTTTGGATAACAAGCTCGATGGGTTTGATGCCGGTGCCGATGATTACCTGATCAAACCGTTTGCCTTGCAGGAAGTGAATGTACGCCTGCAAGCATTGGCGCGGCGTGGGCGCGGCGTGCCAGCACGCGTACTCACCGTTGGTCCATTGGAATACAACCTTGAGACGCTGGAAGTGCGGCGCGAAGGCGTGCAGATTCAACTCAACCCAACGGCGCTGCGTATTCTGCAGGCGCTGATGGAGGCTTCACCGGCGGTAGTGACCCGGCAGGATTTGGAAAACCGCGTCTGGGGTGAAACGCTGCCAGACTCGGATTCGCTGCGTGTGCACATTCATGGGTTGCGTGCCGTTTTGGATAAGCCGTTTGCCGCACCCATGATCCAAACGCGACATGGCATTGGTTATCGGATTTCTCTGCCCGATGCTGGAACATAAAGCACCGCCCGCCAAGCCCATTCGGCGCAGGCGGCAGTTACGCACCCGCATCATCGTGTCTTTTGTGTTGCTGGGGTTTGGCCTGACCGCACTGTTTGCGGTGGTCATTTTGAATATGCGCAACCGCCTGGAAAACCAGCTGGTTGAGCGAACCCTGCAGCGCGAGGTCAGTAATCTTGTGCAGCAGGTGGAAACCCAGCCCGAGGTTCCACCTTTTTTCCTGATGTTCGATGCACGAACATTCAGTGATGAGAACGCTTACAAGATCAACCCGCTTTATCGTGACCTGAAAGAAGGCATCAACGAGATCCGTGAGCCTGACGAAGAAGGCCAGTTGCGCGTTTATAAGGTGGCAGTGCGTCGTGGCATGAGCCGCGATGACAAGCCTTTTACCAGCCTGATCCGTTATGACGTCACCGATGCTGCCGAGGCGTCTGACCTTTTGCGGCATTGGTTATGGGGTGCGGTGTTGGCCTTTACCCTGTTTGCACTTTTGGTGGGGCGCTGGTCTGCCGCCAAGGTGATGTCGCCGGTGTCGGATTTGGCGCGTCGGCTGCGGCGTTCTGGAACCAGCTCGAATCCGGAAGCATTGGCACCGTACTTTTCTGAGGACGAAGTGGGTGAATTGGCCAAGGCGCTGGATGACTATGCCGCACGCCTGACAGAGGTTGTGCAGCGCGACCGCGAGTTCAATGCTGACGTCAGTCATGAGTTGCGCACACCGCTTGCGGTGATTCGTGGTGCGGTGGAATTGTTGCTGGCAAGGCCGGAGCTGGATGAACGCACCCGTACCCGTCTGCAACGTATTCAGCGTGCTGAGCAGCAATGCACCGACCTGATTGGTGCGTTGTTGCTGCTTTCGCGCAATGAGCGTGCGGTGGGGCAGTGCAATGTGGCGAAAGTGGCGCAGCATCAGCTGGAAAGCCATCGCGCACAATTGGGCGGCAAGCCAGTGGAATTGCGCCTAGAAGGTGACGACAGCGTGATGCTGGATGTCCCCGACTCAGCGCTGGCTGTGGCCTTGGGCAATTTGATCGGCAATGCTGTGAAATACACGCCAAGTGGTGAGGTGGTGGTGCGTGTACACAGTAGCGCAGTGGAAGTGATTGATTCAGGCCCCGGCTTGAGTGAAGAAGATGCCGCGAAATTGTTTAGCCGTGGCTATCGCGGAACACATGCGGGTCACTCGCAAGGTGGCGGGATTGGCTTGTCCATCGTGCGCCGGTTGTGCGCGTTGTATGGCTGGGATGTGCAGGTGCGCCCGGGCGAAGAAAAAGGTGTAGTCGCAACGCTGACATTTGCACGCATGGGCAGCAAGCAGGTGGCTTCGGCGTCATAATAGGCAACTCACAGTCAACCAAGGATTTTGCATGACTACTGCCGCCCCACTGGCCTATGACGTTGCGCATTCAGGCCATGCCCGCACCGATGAACAGCGTGCCGCCCTTCTTGCTGGTGAGCTGGGTTTCGGTAAGTACTTCACCGACCATATGGTGGAAATTCAATGGAATAAGGCAAACGGTTGGCATGATGCCAAGGTGCATGCCTATGGCCCTTTGGCATTGGATCCGGCGGCTTCTGTGCTGCACTACGCACAGGAAATTTTTGAGGGCATCAAGGCGTACCGGCATGCCGATGGTTCGATCTGGACATTTCGCCCGGAGGCCAATGGTGCGCGCTTGCAGCGCTCGGCGGCGCGCCTGACTTTGCCGGAACTGCCTGTGTCGGAGTTTGTGGAATCACTGCGGCAGTTGATTGCCGTCGACCACGCCTGGGTGCCTTCTGCACCGGAAAGCAGCCTGTATTTCCGTCCTTTCATGATTGCCACCGAAGCATTCCTCGGGGTGCGGCCAGCACAGGAAGCAGCGTATTACGTGATCGCCAGCCCTGCAGGTGCGTATTTCGCTAAGGGTGTGGCGCCAGTGTCGATCTGGTTGTCGGAAGATTATGCGCGTGCTGGCAAGGGTGGCACGGGCGCAGCAAAGTGCGGAGGGAACTACGCCGCGTCATTGCTGCCACAGCAGGAAGCGGCGGCGCAGGGTTGCTCGCAGGTCTTGTTCCTTGACCCGGTGGAAGGCAAATACCTTGAAGAACTGGGTGGGATGAATGTGTTTCTGGTGTACAAGGATGGCCACATCGTGACCCCAGCGCTTTCCGGCAGCATTCTGGAAGGCATTACCCGCGCCAGTATTCTGCAATTGGCGCGCGATCGTGGCTTGCGTGTCGAAGAACGCAAAGTCTCCATCAATGAATGGAAAGAGGGTGTGGCATCGGGTGAAATCACGGAAGTCTTTGCCTGTGGCACCGCTGCGGTGGTCACACCGATTGGTGAATTGAAGGGCAAAGACTTTGTGGTGGGTGACATCCATGCGCCAGCAGGTGAGGTCACCATGGCCATTCGCAAGGAATTGACGGATATCCAGTATGGCCGCGCCCCAGATCGCCATGGCTGGATGGTGAAGTTGCGCTGAGTTGCGGCGCGTTGTGCCGCGCTTAGAAATGAATCCACCAGCAGCCCATGCGTTTACGGATGAAGACATCACTTTGGCTGGGGGTGGATTGGTTGCGCAGCACTTGCTCTATGCGTAGCCCAATGGGGGCTGCGCGTGGGCGCTCTTCTGGTCTGGCTGTGCCGCCCTCTGTTGCGGCTTCGACAGGGCGATAAATCGGGCGAATATCGACAAGTGGGCGGTCCGCAATACGTTGCAGCCGATCCATCAAACGATTGGCCGATGCAGTACTTGTTCCCGACCAGTCGTACAGCGAGGAGATTCGGTTTGCATCACCGGATTGAATGGCGGTGCTCAATGCCAATGTCAGCGCCTGCAGATTGCGAGGGCAGAGAGGAGGGCGACGATCAGGCTCACCTGCACTGGAAGTAGGCGGGGCAATAGCTTCTTGCGCATCCACGTCTGCGCATGGGCGGTCGGTAAAAATACGCGTGCCATCGGCGGTGACGCAGCGACGAATCTGTGCCGAGGCCAATGGGTGCGCAGTGACGCACCAGAGAATCAGCAGAGAAGTCAGTATGCCGCGCATCCATCCAGACTACGCGGATTTGCTGTGCTGTAAAGCCCAGTGGACTTAGCTGAGGCGCTGCAAAATCGACAATGTTGGCTTGGCAAGATTCAGCGTATAGAAATGCAGTGAAGGTACGCCCGCATCAATCAGGCGTTGGCACATCTTGGCCACTACATCGGCACCTAACTCACGAATCGCCTCGGTGTTGTCACCCAAAGCACGCATGCGCTGTACCAGCCAGCGCGGGATTTCTGCGCCGCAGCTTTCCGAAAAACGCCGCAGTTGGTTGAAGTTGGTGATTGGCATGATGCCAGGCACGATAGGAATGGTAATACCAAGTGCCCGTGCGTCATCAACAAAGCGAAAGTACGCGTCGGCATTGTAGAAGTACTGGGTGATTGTGCTATCGGCACCAGCATCGACCTTGGCTTTGAAATAGCGTAAATCAGCGGCTGCATCCTCGGCTTGCGGATGTGTTTCCGGGTAGGCGGCCACTTCAATATGGAAGTGATCGGCATGTTCTGCGCGGATCAATGCAACCAGTTCATTGGCATAGCGCAGGTCGCCACTGCGTGCCATTCCCGAAGGTAAGTCACCACGCAGCGCCACGATACGGTTGCAGCCAAGTTGCCGGTAATGATTCAGCAGGTCGCAAATTTCCTGACGGCTCCCGCCGACGCATGTCAGATGCGGAACGCTGGGGATACCGTGTTGGTCACGGATATGTTGCACGGTTTCTGGGGTTTGGCTCAGGGTTGAACCCCCTGCACCAAAAGTGACCGACATGAAATGCGGTGAATAGGGGGTGAGCTTGCGCACCGTGCGATCCAGCTGGGCGCGTTGGTCATCGGTTTTCGGTGGATAGAACTCGAAGCTGATCGGCAACATGATGCGGCAGGGTACGAAAAAAGAGTTTCTAATATATCTTTTTATTCGGATAAAGAGAAATTACACGTTGCCGGTACCCAGGCCGGCAGGGTGAACTGTCGGCCTGGGCGCGTACAAATCAGTAGCGGTAGTGGTCAGGCTTGAAGGGGCCATTCACGGGAACGCCAAGATAATCGGCTTGCATTTGCGTCAGTGTGGTGAGCTTCACACCAATCTTTTCCAGATGCAGACGGGCTACTTCTTCGTCCAGCTTCTTCGGCAGGATATAGACCTTGGACTGGTAGCTGTCCTTGTTTTCCCAAAGGTCAATCTGCGCCAGTGTCTGGTTGGCGAAGCTGTTGCTCATCACAAAGCTGGGGTGACCCGTGGCGCAGCCAAGGTTGACCAAGCGGCCTTCTGCCAGCAAGAACAAGCAATTGCCGTTGGCCAGTGTGTACTTGTCAACTTGTGGCTTGATATTGGTATGGGTGATGCCCGGCAGCGCCTTCAGGGCATCCACCTGGATTTCATTGTCGAAGTGGCCGATGTTGCAGACGATGGCCTGATCTTTCATCGCCTGCATATGCGTGGCGGTGATGATGTCGCGGTTACCGGTGGTGGTGACATAGATGTCTGCCATGCCCAGGGTGTCTTCAACCGTCTTGACCTCAAACCCTTCCATCGCCGCTTGTAATGCGCAGATCGGGTCGATCTCGGTGACGATGACGCGCGCACCATACGCACGCAGCGAGTGCGCGCTGCCTTTGCCGACATCGCCATAACCACAGACCACGGCGACTTTACCGGCCAGCATCACGTCCATGGCGCGCTTCAGGCCATCTGCCAGTGATTCGCGGCAGCCATACAGGTTGTCGAATTTGGACTTGGTCACTGAGTCATTGACGTTGATCGCAGGCACCAGCAATTTGCCAGCTTCAGCAAGTTGATACAGGCGGTGGACGCCGGTGGTGGTTTCTTCGGAAACGCCTTTCCATTCGGCAACGACGCGATGCCACCAGCCCGGACGCTCACTGGCGACGCGCTTCAGCAAATCTTTGATGACCTGCTCTTCGTGGTTGGAGGAGACGGTGTTGACCCAGTCACTTCCGTTTTCCAGCTCAAAGCCCTTGTGGATCAACAAGGTGACGTCGCCACCATCATCAACCACCAGTTGCGGGCCGAGAAAGCCACCTTGTCCATCCGGGAACGACAGTGCTGCCAGCGTGCAATCCCAATACTCTTCGAGTGTTTCACCTTTCCATGCGAAAACCGGTGTGCCGGTGGCGGCAATGGCGGCAGCGGCATGATCTTGTGTGCTGAAGATGTTGCAGGAAGCCCAGCGCACATCGGCACCGATGTCGTTCAGGGTTTCAATGAGCACTGCGGTCTGAATGGTCATATGCAGTGAGCCGGTCACGCGCACACCTGCCAACGGTTTGGCTTGTGCATGTTTGCGGCGAATGGACATCAGCCCCGGCATTTCATGTTCGGCGATGTTGATTTCCTTGCGACCCCAGTCGGCAAGGGAGATATCGGCGACTTTGTAATTACCTTGGGTGGCAAGCGTCGTGCTTGATGCGGTCATACAGTAACTCCGTGAGTGATAAAGAGGCTTGCACAGGGCAAGACAGAATGCTGCGAAAAAACGCATACACATCACGGGCGCCGTTGTTGATTGACCGAGCCTGGTGGATACCCATCGCAGCGCCCCTCGGCCCGGCTATTGTAGCCTGTTCACTATTTGTGGCGATGACGGCAGGCTTACTCGATACCGAGTTTTTTCAGCTTGTAACGCAGGGCACGGAACGAAATGCCCAACTGGGCCGCTGCCTTGGTTTTATTGAAGCGATTGGCGACCAACGCTTGTTCAATCGCGGTACGCTCCATGCCTTCCACAGCATCGGGTAATGCCGTATTGGCGAGCGATGCCTGAGTGAACGCAGGTCGCGGCGCATCGGTATTCAGCGCCGCATCATCTGCAATTTGTGGTGGGGCGGCAGGCAGGCGTAAATCAGTGGCGTGGATGCCATCATCATCAGCCAATGCGAAGGCGCGTTCCAGAATGTTTTCCAATTCACGCACATTGCCGGGGAAACTGTAGTTTTGCAGGGCTACAACTGCATCGGGGTGCAGGGTTGGCAGGCTGCGCTCTTGGCTGTCTGCAAGCCGTGTCAAGACAGTACGGGTGAGCAGCGGCAAGTCCTCAAGACGTTCGCGAAGTGGCGGAACACGCAGCTCAATCACATTGATGCGGTAATACAGGTCATGGCGGAATTTGCTTTCTTCCACCAGCCGCGCAAGATTTTTATGGGTGGCAGACAGAATGCGCACGTCCACAGGGATTTCTGCATTGGCACCCACGGGGCGCACCGATTTTTCCTGGATCGCACGCAATAGTTTGACCTGCATCGGAATGGGCAGTTCTGCCACTTCATCCAGAAACAGTGTTCCGCCTTGTGCAGCCTGAAACAGCCCTTGCTTGTCGGCATGGGCACCCGTGAAGCTGCCTTTTTTATGGCCGAAAAATTCACTTTCCATCAATTCTGCTGGAATGGCACCGCAGTTGACCGGAATGAAGGGGCCGGCCGCACGCGCGCCTTGCGCATGAATGGTGCGTGCAACCAGTTCTTTGCCTACCCCAGATTCACCAGCGATATAAACCGGTGCTTGACTACGTGCCACTTTGTTCAATGTGGCACGCAAGGCATTCATCGCCTCTGAGTGACCAAGCAGACGTGGTGATGTGGCGGTGAGTGCAGGTGGTTTGTTTTCCTGTGCAGGGGCTTTGCTTTCAAGATTCAGCGCGTGCTGCACCAGTCCGCGTAAAACTGCCAGGTCAACGGGTTTGCTGACAAAGTCGAATGCCCCGGCTTTCAGCGCGGCAACCGCCGCCTCTTGGTTGCCGAATGCAGTAATCATGGCAACTGGGGTCTTGCAGTAGTGCTGGTTGATTTCCTGTACCAAATCAATGCCTGAGCCATCGGGTAGGCGCATATCGGTCAAACACAAGGAATAGGTATTGAATCGGAGCAGCGCACGGGCATCCTGCAATGTGGCAGCGGTATCGCAGTGCAGCCCCATCCGGCTGAATGTAAGCACCAATAACTCACGGATGTCGCGTTCATCATCGACAATCAAAACGGAGGCAGAGGGCTGGGTGGTTGGGGCTGTACTCATTACCTTGCAAGATAACCCGTTGTTACGGTGCATCCAAGCCTGAGTAAAGTCTGAGCAAAACCAAAGGACAAACGAGTGTTGCTTATTCAGGATGTCTGGATGGTGCGCACGCCAGCAATGCGGATGCGGAAACATGAGCCACCTGCAGGAAGCGGGATATAGAGCAGATCGCCCTGATTGGCCAGACAAATCTCGCGTGCGATATAAAGCCCAAGCCCGGTACCGTGGCTGGAGGTGGTAAAGAACGGGTGAAAGAGCTGCTGTGCCACAGCTTCAGGAATCCCCGGGCCACTGTCTAAAATATCCAGCAATGGCGCGTGTTGTTCATCACGATGCACATGCAGTGTCACGCGTGCTGGCGCATTGGGTTTGCGCCCATAGATCAGGGCGTTATGCACAAGAACCGTCATGATTTGCAGCAATTGCTGCCGGTCAATCAGGCCTTGAATGGGGAATGATGGGGTACGCACTTCCAGCGTGTCATGTTCCAGTGGGTGGTTTTGCTGATACTCAGCCACAAACTGCCGTGCCAAGCTGCAAAGTTCAACATGTTCAGGCTGAGCGCGTTCGCGTCTGGCAAGGCTGAGCACGCTTTCGATGATGCCGTTCATGCGCCGGGTTTGCTGATAGATGATTTCCAGCAAGCGGCGGTCGGCTTCAGGAATCTCTTGCGACTCCTCAAGTAATTGCGTGGCATAGCTGATTGCAGCCAGTGGGTTGCGGATTTCGTGCGCTAGGCTGGCAGAAAATCGCCCCAGTGTTGCCAGTGTCAGGGTTTCAGCGCGACGGGAGGCAAGCTCGGTATCGTCCAGAAAAATCAGGATTTGATCGTCATCGACCAGAAGGCGAGCAAAACGTGGCAGCACTTGTGGAAGTTCGGGGGACAGTTGCAGTGGGCTGCTGTCGGATTGCTGGGTCAGCAACCAGCGTTGCAAGCGTGCGGCAAGTTCTGGTGCTGCTTGTGCAAGCAGGCGGCGTCCTTCACCAGCATGACCAAGGTGTAAAAGCGCTGCCTCATTGGCGAGCCTGATATTGCCCTCACCATCCACCAGCAACACCCCTGTGCGCATGCGGCGAATAATCAGCTCATTGATTTCAGCCAGATTAGCCGCCTGACTGCCGCGTTGTTCGGCGAGTGCTTCACTGGCACGCATTTGTTTGCCAAGGATGCCGGTCAGGGTGGCGATGGCCAGATAACTGACACAGAACATCACCATTTCGGCGGTGAAGTGCAGCAGAGGTTCTCCACTTTGTGCGGCAGGCAAGTGCAGTAAAAGCAGAGAAAGCCCAGCAATCACTGCAACGGCAAGCCCGGTGCGCAAGGGGAGAAGCAATGCGGCAGCACCGACATTGAACAGCATCATGGTGGCGATGCTGGCGGTGATATCAGGCAGGGCATACGCGGCAATTGCGGAAGCCAAGATATCGGTGCCGATACCGAGAAGCACTAAATCATGTACATCACCGCGATTCCGCAGAAAAAACAGGACGCAGGCGGCAACGAAATAGCCGATGGCCACCGATTGCGCAAGCGGGGATGGCGGTACTTCCACCTGACTCAGAACGAACGGGCTGAACACTGCAAGGCAAAGCAGTGCCGCCTCTAAAATGCGGTAAAGCGAGTAATAGTGCAGCTCTCGTCGGATAGCGAGCTGCAAGTTCGGGCGGTTTTCTGGGGTGATTACGGTGCTCATCAACACGCAGTATGCGCATTCTGGATAAGCGGTAAAGCATGATGCGACGCAACACGCTAAAATAGGAGTTCGCTTGCGTTGTTCGATTGCAGAATTGGCAGCGCGGCGCGTCCGTTCTCACCCTGGGTGTCTCATGAATTTTCACGAATATCAGGCGAAACAATTATTTGCCGACTACGGCATTGCCGTTCCCACCGGTCGCGTTGCACGCACACCGGAAGAAGCCGTTGACGCGGCGAAAACCATTCCTGGTGACCTGTGGGTCATCAAGGCGCAGATTCATGCAGGTGGCCGAGGCAAGGCTGGCGGCGTGAAGCTGGCGAAGAATCTGGATGAAGTACGCGAATACGCCAAGGGCATGTTAGGCAGCAAGATGGCGACCTATCAGACCGCTGGTGTTGAGCTGCCGATCGACTCCGTGTTGGTCTGCGAAGGTACCGACATCGCCAAGGAACTGTATCTGTCGGTGCTGGTGGATCGTGATACCCGTTCGATCACGTTCATTGCGTCGGCCGAAGGCGGCATGGACATCGAACAAGTGGCCAAGGAAAAGCCCGACGCCATCAAGACATTGAATGTGAATTATGTGCAGGGTTTGCAGGCATATGAATGCCGTGATCTTGGCTTTGCACTGGGGCTGAATGCCAAGCAGGTCGGTCAGCTGACCAAAATCATGCTGGGTCTGTTCAAGCTGTTTAACGACAAAGATCTGGCGCTGGTGGAACTGAACCCGCTGGCAATTCTCACCGACGGCAACCTTGCGGTGCTGGACGGCAAGATCAACTCCGACGATAACGCGACTTTCCGTCACGCCGATCTGGCCGCGATGCGCGACATTCGTCAGGAAGACGAAACCGAAGTGCGTGCCAGCCAGTACGACCTGAACTACGTCACCATGGACGGCAACATCGGTTGCATGGTCAATGGTGCGGGTTTGGCGATGGCCACCATGGACGTGATCAAGCTGGAAGGTGGCGAGCCTGCCAACTTCCTCGACGTGGGCGGCGGCGCAACCAAGGAACGCGTGACCGAAGCATTCAAGCTGATTCTGTCCAGCGATAAGGTCAAGGCGATTTTCGTCAACATCTTCGGCGGCATCGTGCGCTGCGACATGATTGCCGAAGGCATCATTGCTGCGGTCAAGGAAGTCGGTGTGAAGATTCCTGTGATCGTGCGCCTGGAAGGCACCAATGTGGAAGCTGGCAAAGAGCTGCTGAAGAACTCTGGGTTGGCCATTATTCCTGCTGATGACATCAACGACGGCGCCAAGAAGGCCGTTGCTGCGGTTGCCGCCTGATTCGTTCAATACGAAGGATTTTGAAATGTCTGTTTTGATCAATAAAGACACCAAGGTGATCGTGCAGGGCTTTACTGGCTCGCAAGGCACCTTTCATGCCCAGCAAATGCTGGATTACGGCACCAAGGTTGTGGGTGGTGTGACCCCGGGTAAGGGCGGGACACAACATCTGGGTCTGCCGGTGTTCGACACCGTGGCAGATGCAGTCAACACCACCGCAGCCAATGCGTCGGTGATCTATGTGCCACCACCGTTCGCAGCGGATGCGATTCTTGAAGCTGCGGCGGCGGGCATCAAGGTGATCGTGTGCATCACCGAGGGTATTCCGGTGCTGGACATGCTGCGCGTGAAGAACGTGCTGAAGGGGTATTCGGATGTTGTGCTGGTTGGACCGAACTGCCCCGGCGTGATCACCCCCGGCGAATGCAAGATCGGTATCATGCCTGGCCACATCCATGTACCCGGTAAAATCGGTATCGTGTCGCGCAGCGGCACCCTGACCTATGAAGCAGTGAAGCAGACCACAGACGTGGGCTTGGGGCAAAGTACCTGTATCGGTATTGGTGGTGACCCGATCAACGGCACCAGCTTCATCGACGCACTCAAGCTGTTCCAGGCGGATCCACAGACCGAAGGCATCATCATGGTGGGCGAAATCGGTGGTAGCGCTGAAGAAGAAGCCGCTGAGTTCATCGCCAAGCACGTCACCAAGCCGGTGGTGGGCTTCATTGCCGGTGCGTCTGCACCGAAGGGCAAGCGCATGGGTCATGCCGGTGCGATTGCATCGGGTGGTTCCGGCACGGCAGAAGGCAAATTTGCTGCGATGGAAAAAGCGGGTATCACCACCGTCAAGTCACCTGGTGACTTGGGTGCTGCCATCGCCAAGCGTCTGGCAAAGTAAGTGCATCCAAGGTGGTGATGCCACCTTGAAGCATAAAAAAACGGCGGCCTTTCGGTCGCCGTTTTTGTTGTTGATGCAGTGCTTATGCTTCTTCAGGTTCGCCCTCAGTGCTGCTGTCGTCCTCGGCAACAGGCGGTTCTTCGGCGGTAGGAACAGGCACCGAAGCATCCGCTTCGATCGTTGAACTCATCACGGGTGCCGAAATAGCTGACGGCGCCTGTTGACCGTCGCTGGCAGTGACTGGCAGCAGCGGCACAATCAACAAAGCAACGATGTTGATGATCTTGATCAACGGGTTCACGGCGGGACCGGCAGTATCTTTGTAGGGATCGCCCACGGTGTCACCGGTGACCGCGGCTTTGTGTGCTTCAGAGCCTTTGCCGCCGTGGTGGCCGTCTTCGATGTACTTCTTGGCGTTGTCCCAGGCGCCGCCGCCAGTGGTCATCGAAATGGCCACGAAGATCCCGGTGACAATGGTGCCGATCAATAGACCGCCCAGCGCTTGCGGGCCGAGAACCAGACCAACGACGACGGGCACTGCAACCGGCA
>CAYZUG010000038.1:0-16640 GCA_964481865.1 uncultured Thermomonas sp.
TATCTCAAATTTTTGCTCTGGTGTGATCAGAATAATCCTACATAAAACACAGGGTTACAGAAATTGTGAGATGTAATCCTGCCGCCTAATCTGGAGGTGTTCAGATTGGTGGTGTGGCAATGAGCAGACCTTTGAATCAAGTCGTAGGGTTGGGGCACGGCGATGGCGTAGCACGTGCGCCAAAGCTGCTGGATCAGGTGCGTGCGCGTATTCGGCGTTTGGGGTATTCGTTGCGGACAGAGGAGGCGTACGTTGGCTGGATTAGGCGGTTTATTTTAAGCAATGGCAAGCGGCACCCGAGGGAGATGGGTGCAAGGGAAGTGGAGGCATTTCTGAGTGTGTTGGCTTCCCGCTGCAATGTGGCGGCGTCAACGCAGAATCAGGCGCTGGCGGCGCTGCTGTTTCTGTATCGCGAGGTGTTGGGAATTGAGTTGCCATGGATGGAGAATATCCGGCATGCGAAAAAGCCGAAGCGTTTGCCTTTGGTATTGAGCCAAGATGAGGTGGCTGCATTGCTGGGCGAGCTGTCTGGTACAGCGTGGCTATGTGCGGCGCTGCTTTATGGTTC
The DNA here is from genome assembly GCA_964481865.1 of uncultured Thermomonas sp. GTDB lineage: Bacteria > Pseudomonadota > Gammaproteobacteria > Xanthomonadales > Xanthomonadaceae > Thermomonas. The sequence continues at coordinate 569 of CAYZUG010000038.1, forward strand.
CGGCTTGCGCTTGATGGAATGCATGCGGCTGCGGGTAAAAGACGTTGACTTTGCTCGTCGTGAAATTACGGTCCGCCATGGGAAGGGAGGGAAGGACCGCCGCACAATGCTGCCGGCGATGGTGGTTGAGGATTTGCAGGCGCATTTGGCACAGGTGCGGCGAATACATCAGCGTGATTTGGATATGGGATTTGGGGCGGTGTTCATGCCCGATGCGCTATCACGAAAGTTTCCGAATGCGGCCAAGGAGTGGGCGTGGCAGTATGTTTTCCCTGCACGTGTTCGCAGCGTGGATCCGCGTACGGGTGTCGAGCGCAGACATCATCTGGATGAGTCCGTGGTGCAGCGCGCGCTCAAGCAGGCACTGAAACGTGCCGAGATTGACAAACCAGCCAGCTGCCACACGTTACGGCACTGTTTCGCAACGCATTTACTGGAAGCGGGGTATGACATCCGCACCATTCAGGAGTTACTTGGGCACAAAGATGTTTCAACGACACAAATTTATACGCATGTGTTAAATCGTGGTGGGCGCGGGGTGCGCAGCCCACTTGATCAATAAAATGATTTACTTTTTTCATCACGGCGCGACGCCAGCCGGTCAGCAAGACGGGTAGGCTCGGGAAGGCGGTAACGGGTGACAAAACGCATCACAAGTTCCGCCGCAGAAGCCATGGCAACCCGGTGACCGGGGGAAACAATCAGCGGCAGGCAGCCAGGCTTGCTGCGCAATAACCAGCCAATGTGTTCTTTGCCATCACGCAGCGGGGTGAATGCGCCACGCATTTCATGCAGCGCCATGCGTGGTTCACCCACAAGAATCTTTTTTCCCACGCCAATCGCTGGAAGGTTTGTAATGACGCCGAAATGTGCGGCAATACCAAGACGGCGGGGGTGGGCAATGCCGTGGCCATCAATGAATGCCAAATCGGGCGGTTGTGTTAATTGCTGAAGTGCAGCAAGTAGGGCGGGGAGTTCGCGGAAACTTAATAACCCGGGGATATAAGGCATGCGGGTAGGCAGGCGGGCAATATGTTGCTCCAGCACATCCAGCGTATTGGCATCCAATAACACGGCGGCGGCGCGGGTAATACTGCCGCCTTCTTCAAACCCCACATCAAAACCGGCAATCGTGCGTAAGGGTGATGAAAACTGATCACGCAAGCAGACTTGCTTTGCCAGTTCTTTCTGTTGCTCGCGCAGCGTTGCTGTATCACCTGTCCAGGCAGGGAGTTCGATGTGGGTTTGATTATCTTCCATCAGTTTCGTGATTCCCGAATCTGCGTGCGCCCAGCGGCATCCACAGTCAATGTGTAGTAAATGCCGTAAATCGCTTCGTCCATTTCATCGACATGGCATTGGCAAAGTTGCCGCGCAAGTTCTGGCAAGGTGTTGCTGTGACCAATCACCAGCACGGTTCCGCTGGGATGTTGGCTGCGCAGTTGCGCGGCAAACGCGGCGGCGTTTCTGGGGTCGTAGTCCACGATGTGCAGTTGATGCGCTTCCGCCGTGGGTGCGGCGGTTTGTTGGGTGCGCAATGTGGGGCTGCTGTAAATGGCGGTTAGCGGGGTGTCGTCAAGCAATTGTGCCAGACGTTGTGCGCGTGCTTTCCCTTCGGTGGTCAGCGGTGGGTTTTCCCCCGCATGACTTTCTTTTTCTGCATGCCGCACTAGCAGATAGCTGGCGGTAGAAGCGGTTGTTTGTGCGGTATGTGCGCAGGCGGCCAAAAGTGAGCACAGTAGGAGAAGGGTGATACGCATGGGTCAGCCTTGTCGGGGGTGGGGGTGTAGAGCTGTCAGCAGTCCACGTGCGGCATGCAAACGTGATGCTGCATCGGGTAGTGGCAGTGTAATGCGCAATTTGTCAGGGCCATCCATTTTGTAATGCTTGGGCTGCCCTTGAATCAATTGAATGATGGCCATTGGGTCCACATTGGGTTTTTCGACAAATTGAATACGTCCACCTTGTTCGCCCAAGTCCAGTTTGCGAACCCCCAGACGTGTGGCGTCCAGTTTTAGTTCGGCGGTGGCAAACAGGTGTTTTGTTGCATCTGGCAACAGGCCGAAGCGGTCAATCATTTCCACCTGCAATTCACGCAGCGCCTCGGCATCGCGGGCGGCGCTGATGCGCTTGTACAAGGTCAGACGGGCGTGGGTATCAGGCAGGTAGTCGTCCGGAATTAATGCGGGTACATGCAGGTCCACATCGGCACCGAAACGGTCGTCGCCATCCACATCCGGCAGTTTGCCTTGCTTGATACTGCGCACGGCGCGTTCGAGTAGCTCGGTGTAAAGGCTGAAGCCCACTTCCGCCATTTGCCCGGATTGGTCTTCGCCCAATAGCTCGCCAGCCCCGCGAATTTCCAGGTCATGTGTGGCCAGGGTGAAGCCCGCACCCAGTGCATCCATCGAGCTGATGGCATCCAGTCGCTTTTTGGCATCGGCGGTGATGCTGCGGCCGTCGGGCACCAGCAAATAGGCATAGGCGCGATGGTGGCTGCGGCCGACGCGTCCACGCAGCTGGTGCAATTGCGCCAGCCCGAATTTATCGGCGCGGTTGATCAGGATGGTATTGGCATTGGGGATGTCGATGCCGGATTCAATGATGGTCGAGCACAGCAATACATTGGTGCGCTGTTTGTGGAAGTCCAGCATCACGCGTTCCAGCTCACGCTCGTGCATCTGGCCGTGCGCAATCCCGATACGCGCATCGGGTACCAGTGCTTGCAGTTCGTCATGCATGCGGCCGATGCTTTCCACGTCGTTGTGCAGGAAGTACACCTGGCCACCACGCGAGAGTTCGCGCAGAAAAGCTTCTTTGATCAGTGCATCATCCCAGACATGCACGAAGGTCTGTACTGCGAGGCGATTGGCCGGTGGGGTGGCGATAATCGACAGGTCACGCAGCCCGCTCATCGCCATGTTCAACGTGCGTGGAATGGGCGTGGCAGTGAGCGTGAGCAGATGCACATTGGCGCGCAGTTTCTTCAGTGCTTCCTTCTGCCGCACACCGAAGCGTTGTTCTTCATCCACAATAACAAGGCCAAGGTCGGCAAACTTCACATCCGGTTGCAGCAGGCGGTGGGTGCCAACCATCACATCCAGTTTGCCCTCTGCCAGTTTCTGCAGCTCGGTTTCAATTTCCTTCTTGGTCTTGAAACGTGACAGCACTTCAACCTTGAGCGGCCAGTCGGCAAAACGGTCACGGAAGTTTCGGTAGTGTTGCTCGGCCAGCAGCGTGGTGGGCACAAGTACGGCCACTTGCTTGCCGGTAGAGGCGGCGGCAAAGGCAGCGCGCACTGCGACTTCCGTTTTGCCGAACCCCACGTCGCCGCAGACCACGCGGTCCATCGGTTGCGAAGAAGCCAGGTCGCGTAACACGGCTTCAATGGCAGCGTGTTGGTCGGGGGTTTCCTCGAATGGGAAGGTAGCGGCGAAGGGTTCGTACATCGCACGATCCACGTCGATGGCCAGCCCTTTTCGCGCCTGCCGTTTCGCTTGAATCTCCAGCAGTTCGGCGGCAACGTCACGGACTTTCTCGGCGGCTTTTTTCTTCGCTTTTGCCCACTGTTCGCCACCAAGATTATGCAGTGGTGCGGTATCGGGGTTGGCACCGGAATAGCGGCTGATGCGGTCCAGTTGCGCCACTGGCACATACAGGCGGTCGCCTTTGGCGTATTCAATATCCAGAAACTCGCCCGGCATGCCGCCAACATCCATGCTGAGTAGCCCACGATAGCGTCCTACGCCGTGGTCTTCATGCACAATCGGTGCGCCCAGTGAGAGTTCACCAAGGTCACGAATGATGGCTTCTGGTTCGCGCCCTGCACGTTTGCGGCGCTTGGGCAGTGCGGCACGCTCGGGAAACAGTTGACGTTCGGTAAGCACGCACAGCGCAGGTTCGGTGATCGCAAAACCATCGTCGAATGCAGCAACGGTGATGGCGAATTTGCTTGCCTCGCTGCGAGTATCGGGGGACAGCCCGAGTCGCTCCCCGATACTCGCTTGGTCGGGCTGTCCCCCGATACTCGCAGCGAGACATCCGGCGAAGCCCGACCAATCTGCAAGCACATTGGGGTGTAATTCTGATGCCTGCAGCACTTCCAGAAGCGCCTCGCGGCGACCGGCAGAGTCGGCGGCAATCAGCACGCGCCCCGGATAATGGCGAAGGAAATCAGCCAGTGCCGTACTTGGGTGGCCGTCTTTCGGGGTGAGAGGCAAGTTGGGTGCAGATTGCACGGAAAGCGCGTGTGCATCGGCATGGCGGGCATGTTGGTTGCCACAGATTTCGATGCGGTCGCCTTGATTCAAGCGCTCACGAAGGGCATCAGGCGCAAGCCAAAGTTCGGTGGGTGGCAAAAGCGGGCGTTCAACGTCGTGCCGCAGTTGCTCATAGCGGTGGTTGATCTGCTGCCAAGCGGTTTCCCATGTGTCCATCGCACCTTCACAGATGCAGGGCAGGGTGTTGCTGGGCAGGTAATCAAACAGCGTGTGTGTGCCGATGGTTTCGCCGCGTTTGGTTGGAAAGAATATCGGCAAGTAGTACTCGACCCCGGCAGGGGCCAGCCCTGCTTTGAGGTCTTGTACCAGTGCGCTGCGGCGGGTGTCGATATCGAAACGATCACGCAGGGCATCCAGTGCATGCTGGATATGCGCCTCATCCATCGGCACTTCACGCCCTGGTAAAAGCGCGATGTCGTTGATTTTTTCCAGTGAGCGCTGGCTGTCGGTGTCGAAAGTGCGGATGCTGTCGATTTCGTCATCCAGCAGTTCAATCCGGAATGGGGTGTCGGCACCCATCGGGAAAATATCCAGCAGCCCACCGCGCACAGCGAAGTCACCTGGGTCATAGACTTGCGGCACATTGCGATACCCGGCGGCTTCCAGCTTGCGCTTTTCGGTATCCATGTCCATGTGCTGGCCTACATGCACATTGAAACGATTGCCAAGAATGTGCTGTCGCGGTGCTAAGCGTTGCATCAACGTGGCAGCGGCAACAACCAGAATGCCTTGCTTCAGTTCGGGGAGTGCCGCCAAGGTGGCCAAGCGTTGGCTAACGATTTCAGGATGCGGGCTGAAACGGTCGTAGGGCAGGGTTTCCCAGTCAGGAAACCCGAGAACAGGCAGGCTGTTATCTGCTTGCGATAGCACCCGTAAATCTGATTCCAGCTGGTGTGCGCTGTGGTTGTCTTGGGCAATCAGCAGCAAGGGTGCTGCATGTTGCTTGGCGGCGGCATAGGCCGCATAGGCAAGCGCGGTGGATGACGCAGGGGTGCGCCACCATGCGCGGTGTTGACCCGTGCGTGGCAGCGGAACAGAAAAGGGAAGTGGGGAGTCAGGCATGGCGCAAACAAAGAAAACAGCGCCGGAACGCGATGCGCCAGCGCTTTAATTAGGAATGAAATTGTGCAGTCAGTGTACCGCGATGCAGCATTGGCGGGTTATGGATGATGTTCGGGAAGCTGCAATACCATGCGCACCAACCCCGGTGTATTGGTTGGTTCAGGCGCAAACCCAAGTGATTTGGCCAGTGCTTGCATGGGTTGATTCTGCTCGGATACATCCCCGTACACACTGCGCAATTTCCGACCTTTGGCCCAGCGCACAAGACGCTGCATTAAGTGTCGCCCAAGCCCCATGCCATTGAGGTAGTGGCTGACCAAAATAGCGAATTCAGCATCATTACCGCCTTCATCAATGCAGATACGCGCGACGGCACCCACCAAGGCTTCACCCGGAGGCAAAGGTTCGGCAGCGACAAGGGCAAAGTCACGGCGGGGATCGGGGCGAGCCAGTTGCTCGGCATGCTGTTGGCTGAGCTCGTTCATCGAGTGCAGAAAACGATCGCGGATTTCTTCAGGCTGCAAGAGCGTGAACGCTGCTCGCATGGGATCTGCGTCTTCCGGCCGAATGGGGCGAATCAGCAGTTCGCGACCATTATCGAGGCGGATATTTTCATGCCAGGGCGGCATTTGATTGCGTATGGCCATCGGGCGTCATTGCGCAAAGCAGGAAAGGGAAGCTGCAGTGTATACCCTAACGCGAGGTCGGTTGTGCGGTGGGCGATCGCGGGTTTCACGCGGGTGGGCGCTCTTTGTTTCTGTTGACCCAGTGACGCAGCGAAAGCAAGGCAAGCACAAGAGCGCCTGCCAGCAGCCCGAACAAGGCATTGAATGCATTGCTCCAAAGCCAGGCCAGATGCCCTTGTGCAAACCCTTGCATGACGTGATGCACAGGTGGAAGGCCGTGAACAAGAATGCCACCGCCCACCAGGAACATGGCAGCCGTGCCAGCCACCGAGAGAAGCGTCATCAGCCGTGGCGCCATGCCGAGGATGAGGCGGCCTAATGCTGTTTGAATACGACGTGCAGGCTGGCGAATCAGGTACAAGCCGATGTCGTCCAGTTTGACAATGCCGCCCACCAAGCCATAAACACCCACGGTCATAAGCACGGCAATCGCCGACAACACACCCAGTTGCTTGATAAAAGGTTGTGCGGCAACAGTACCCAACGCAATGACGATGATTTCTGCAGAAAGAATAAAATCGGTGCGAATGGCACCTTTAATCTTGTCGCGTTCAAAGGCAAGGATATCCATGGAGGGGTCGGCAACGACTTGTTTTCGCATTAGCTGATCTTCAGCCGCTTGCGGTTGATGCAAAAACTTGTGTGCCAACTTCTCAGCACCTTCGTAGCAGAGGTAAGTGCCGCCGATCATGAGCAAGGGCAGAATCAACGGGATGCTGATGCCTTTTGTTTTCAGCCAAGCCTCCAAGGTGGCAATCAACAATGCCGCAGGAACAAGAATGGTCTTGTTCACCAAGGAGCCTTTGGCAACTGCCCAAACCACGGGCAGCTCGCGCTCTGCACGCACGCCGGAGACTTGTTCGGCATTCAGTGCGAGGTCGTCACCCAAGACGCCCGCGGTTTTTCCGGTGGCAACTTTGGTCATTGAGGCAATGTCATCCAGCAGGCTGGCGATGTCGTCAAAAAGCGCAAAAAAACTGGAAGCCATCGAGGGATGCCGAAGCAAAGGAACGCTATTTTTACACGACGATTACGGTGGTGTGCGCAACCATTCCACGCGGCTGCTGGGTTGCTGCTCACCCAAGGCGTGCTGCAACGCCGTTAAGACAGGTTGCATTCGCTGATCAAACTGCCAGGGGGCATTGAGAAGCAGCATGCCACTGCCATTTATACGCAGTGGCGAGTCATCAGGACGAACCAATAGCTCCAGTAGCAGAGCCGATTTGCAGGGAAGCTGCGCCGCCGCACGGCGAAAAGGTTGGAGCGCACGTCCTTGTTTAATGGGGTACCACAACGCGAACATACCCTGTGGCCAGCGCGTCAGGCCATCCTGCAATGCCGCCAAGGCGGTTTCAAATTCATCCAGTTGTGCTTCATACGGTGGGTCGATCAACACCAGCCCGCGCGTGAATTTTTGTGTGCCTTGCTTCGGGGGAAGCAGGGCTTTGATCGCCGCATAGCCATCCCGATGATGCACATGCAATCGCGGTTCGTCGCGGAAATACTGCTTCAAGGCGGTGGCTTCTTCGGGCTGAAGCTCACACGCGGCAATACGGTCTTCTGCACGCAACGCATGTGTCAGCAGCCATGGCGAGCCTGGGTAAGCATGTGCACCATGCTGTCCTTTGCATGCGGCAACTGCCTGCAGATAGCGCTGAAGTACCTGTTGCGTAATGGCTGCAGATTGCAGCCGCGCAATACCTGCCTGCGCTTCGCCGGTTTTTTGTGCCGACACATCGTCCAATTGGTACACGCCACGGCCCGCATGTGTATCCAGAGCAAAACAGGCACTGGTTTTGCTGGTTAAGGCATCACAAAGTGCCAGGACAACCACATGTTTGAGTACATCTGCATGGTTGCCGGCATGAAAGGCGTGGCGATAATTCATCACCATAGTTTGACATTGAATGGTGGTTGACGCCTGAGAGTGCGTATTTTCGGCACGCAGAAAAAGAATAAAACAGTGTCAACATGACCGATGACCTAGGCGAATTCCTAATAAAGCAGGCAGACTCGGCAAGTCTGTTATTAAAAGGGGTAGTGGGGGATGAAACGATTGATGCTGTCTGCGGCATTGCTTGTGGCAGGAATGGCGCATGCGCAAGAAAAAGTTGATCTGGACATGACGGCAAAAATTCGCCAAGAGGCATTCCAGCGTTCGCAAGTGATGGCAACGCTGAATCACTTGACGGATGTGATTGGTCCGCGCCTGACGAACTCACCGGCAATGGCAGAAGCCAATCGCTGGTCACGTTCCAAGTTCAGTGAATGGGGATTGGCCAATGTGCATGATGAAGCCGTTGCCGATCTTGGCCGCGGCTGGCAATTCAGCGAGGCCAGCATGGAAATGCTGACACCACGCCACATGCCGCTGCATGCACTGCCCAAAGCGTGGACCCCCGGAACAAGCGGCGCTGTTGAAGGCGACGCAATCTTTGCCAAGCTTGAAAAGAAGGCCGATCTGGAAAAGTGGAAAGGCAAGCTGAAAGGCAAGGTGGTGTTCACCGATGCGTTGCGTCCGTATAAGCCGAATGAAAAGTCGGACTTCAATCGTCACGACCACAACAGTCTGGAAGAATTGCTCTCTTATCCATTACCAACGGCCCGCAACAGTGATGCGGCCATGATGGCGAGCTTCCGTGAACGTATGGAAATGGCGCCTTTGATCAATGCATTCCTGATTGATGAAGGGGTGGCTGCAACGGTGTCGATTAGCAGTTGGAATGATGGCATCGTGCGTGTGATGGGCGGTGGTTCCCGCAAAGCAGGCGAATCAGTGGGCGTGCCGTCTTTTGTGATGATGGCAGAGCACTACAACACGGTGATGCGTGCATTAAATCGCAATGAAACCGTCAAGCTGCGCTTGAAGGCAGACTCGCGTTTCCTCGATGAGACCGATCAGCCGGGCTATAACACGATTGCAGAAATCCCCGGTGTTGGGCCACAGAAAAATGAAGTCGTGATGCTGGGTGCGCACATGGATTCATGGCATACCGGTTCAGGTGCCAATGATAATGGCGCTGGCGTGGCGGTCATGATGGAAGTGATGCGTGTTCTTAAGGCCGTTGGTGCAAAACCCAATCGCACCATTCGTGTGGCTTTGTGGACGGGTGAAGAGCAAGGTCTGATTGGTTCGCGTGACTATGTGGCCAAGCATTTTGGCAAGTACGCTGAGCCGACCGATCCCGAAGAAAAAGCCCTTCCGGAAATGTTCCGCCAGAACAAGGGGAAGCTGATGCGTACCGCCGAACATGAAAAAATTTCGGCGTATTACAACCTCGACAATGGCAGCGGCAAGATTCGTGGGATTTATGCTCAGGAAAATCTGGCAGCCGCGCCGATTTTTGAGGAATGGCTGAAGCCTTGGCACGATGTCGGTGCCACCATTGTGACTCAGCGCAATACCGGCAGCACCGACCATGTGAGCTTTGATGCAGTGGGAATCCCGGGCTTCCAGTTTGTGCAGGATCAGCTTGATTACTTCAGCCATGTGCATCACACCCATTTGGATGTGCAGGACCATGCCGTTGAAGATGATCTGAAGCAGGCGTCGGCAATCATTGCATCATTTGTGTACAACACCGCAATGCGTCCACAAAAGCTGCCACGCAAGCCGTTTGTGGAAAAGTAAGTCGAAACTAATCTGTTGCAGAAACCAAAAAGCCCTGTAATTACAGGGCTTTTTGTATTTCAGGGTGATATGAGGTGCTTATTGAATCAAGCCCTCGGCTTTCATCGCTGCCTGCACACCTGGGTCGCTTGCCATACGCTCACTGAAACGTGCCAGGTTGTCAAAACCTGATAGATCCACGCCTGTCATTTTGGCCCATTGCACGGTCATGAACAGGTAGGGGTCAGCAATCGAGCGGCTTCCGCTTATCCAGTCTTTGCCTTCAAGTTGGGCATCAGCACGTTCAAACAGGCTGCGTAACTGCGCACGCGCATGCTCTTGGCTTTTTGCGATGGCGGCTGGATCTTCAAGGTAGGCCGTTGCACCAAACAAGGGGCGGAATGCGGGATGTACGTCAGCATTGACGAAAGCCAACCAGCGGTTCACTTCGGCGCGGCTTTCCAATGTGCCGTCACCGCATAACTTTGCTTCCGGGAAGCGATCCGTGAGGTAGTGCAGGATGGCCGAATTCTGCGTCAATACCCAATCACCGACTTGCAGCACAGGAACCGCACCCGAGGGATTGAGCTTGCGGAACTCAGGGTTCGCCCGCTGTTCACGGGTGATGAGCTCACATTCAAACGGTTGACCGATCCATTGCAGCACAATGTGGTCGGCAGTTGAGCATGCGCCGGGGGATGTGTAGAGCTTCATTACTGTCTCCTAGGAAAGTCATCAGTATAAAAGTCATCACTATTTAGTGTGATGACGAAAAAGACGATCCTAGCGCATGCAACACTGCGTTGTATGCGACACGCTGATTCAGCTGTTTTTGCGTGGCTTCAGGCTGACAACCCGATAGAAGGTGTGGTCACCAATGGTGGCCACTTGAAACGCATTGCTCCACGACGGATTGGCGATAGCGGTTGCCGCGAAATGGCTTGCACCAGGAACCACCAGCTTGCGTTGGGCTTGGGGAAGTGCCCAGTTGCGTTGTGAATCCAGGGTGATATTGACCGCTCTCGACCATGCGTCGATATTCGACATGCGGGTATTGGTCGGCACGATGGTAGGCGCAAACTGCTTGCGCGAGGTCACCACCTGACACATATTTTTTCCCCACAAACCGCTATCGCGGCGGCGGAGTGCCACTTCTGCAACAGCACGTTGCCCCAGAATGGACTGGTTGCGTGCTTCCAGATAAACCGTTGTTGAGAGGCAGAGTGAATCAGCTGCAGGTTGTGGAAGAACCTGTGACAGCCAAAGAGCCCAGGCCAATTTCATACATAACTCCTTGTTCCGTTGCTGCCAGCCCATGCACATCAAAAACGCGGGTTGACAACGGGGCGTACTGGGGAGGGCGATTGCTCTTGTGGCAACCTTTGCCCAAGCATGCTCGAAACATCAGATTCAGGTGAGCATGCCGGCTTTCGGTGAATAACGCAGGAAAAGGATCCTGCAGGACAAAAACGGGCGAACCTTAGAGGGGTAATTCCGAATCTAAGCTGAATGGGCTCTACCTGAATGGCGGCTATGGGCGCTTTACAAATACGCTTTGCAAGCGCAAAACCGTTATGTTAATGTTAACTCGGCGTTTCATTTGCCCGGCAGCCACTTGTGCTGAAAATGTACAGAAGCTGCTGTCAGGTGCATACGTTATAGTTTGTTTTGCGTCACTGACGTTCTTTATATTGAACCGAAATTCAAGGAGCTCAACTTATGAATAAAAAACTCCTCTGCGCTGCCCTGTTGGGCGGTTTGGGGCTTGCGCAGGCTGCGTCTGCTCAGGAGTTCGACGACCGCTGGTATGTGTCTGGTTCAGCAGGCGTCAATTTCCAAGACAGCGATCGCGCAACCAATGATGTTGCTTTCGGCACCATCGGTATGGGCAAGTTCCTCAGCCAGCGTTTCTCGCTGGATGCTGAGTTGAACTATCAGAATCCGAACAAGAATGCTAACCGCAACCTGTGGTGGAGCCAGTACGGTGTCTCGCTTGACGGTCGTTACCACTTCCGTAATGCAGACTCCAAGTGGTGGCCCTACCTGCGTGGTGGTGTTGGCTTGCAGCGTCACGAAGAAGAATACGTGATCGCAGGCCCAACCTCGCCGGCTGACCATAAAGACTCCAACCTGGCGCTGAACCTTGGCGTTGGTTTGCAGGGTGATATGGGTCGCATGAACGTGCGTACTGAAATCGGCACACGTTTTGACTTCGACGATCAACAGGCACACGTTGGCAAGCAGTACAACCGCTTCAACGATTACCTCGTTTCGGTGGGTCTGACCTTGGCACTGGGCCCAACCCCAGTAGCTCCGGTTGCCCCGGCTCCGGCTCCGGCGGCTCCGCCCAGCTGTGCAGACCTGGATGACGACGGTGATGGCGTCAACAACTGCAACGACAAGTGCCCGAACTCTCAGCCTGGCCAGACCATCGGTCCGGACGGCTGCCCGGTTCCAGTGTCGATTGACCTGAAGGGTGTGAACTTCGATTTCGATAAGGCAACCCTGCGTCCTGACGCTGTGGCCATCCTGAACGAAGCGGCTGAAATCCTGAAGCGTTACCCCGACCTGCGCGTTGAAGTGGCTGGCCATACCGACCTGTGCGGTAAGGACGCCTACAACCAATCGCTGTCCGAGCGTCGTGCAAAGACTGTGTATGACTACCTGACCGGTCAGGGCGTGGCTGCATCGCGTCTGGGTGGCCCGGTGGGTTACGGTGAAAGCCGTCCGCTGGAACAAACCGCGCAGACACTGCCAGGTTGTAAGAGCGAAACCAACCGTCGTACAGAGCTGAACAGCCTGTAATTCGGTACGCTGCATGTTGTACAAAAAGAAGCCTGGGAAACCGGGCTTCTTTTTTGCATTGAATAGAAGAATAGCCTCGGCTTACACTGTGCTATCACACAAGGAGATGTGCGTCATGTCGTTGCGTCCGCTGTTGTTTTCAGGGCTTCTGTTATCGCTGCCGATGGCTGCGCAAGCCGCCGGAACTGTTTGTCATTCAGAATTGCTGACATCAGCACCGGTGCGGCCGACCTTGCTTTCAACGATTGCCATTGAGTTTGCCCCGGCAACCACGCAATTGGGGGGGGCGAGTGGTGTGCTGACGCAGTCTTTTGATGAAGCCTTGTCGGTCGATAACGTACTTTCGCGGATTCGTCTGGATGGTTGCCGCGCCACAGCCAAAGCGGCGACGGTAACCTCTGCGGTCGCTTCTGCAGACCCTGCTGCCTATAAGCCGCGAACCGAGTTCGATAACGCGCCGTGGCGTTTTGACATGACACAAAACGGCAAGCGTATGACTGCGGATGAGTTCGATGCGTGGATGAAAGCACGCGGTGTGCGTGTTGTGGGCGGGAATGCAGCCGCACCTGCGACACAGCCAGAAAAGCAGGCGGACTAAGTCTTCATTGCTTTCTGATGGAAAAACAAAACCCCGCGCGCGGGGTTTTGTTTTGTCTGCAATTAAGCGCCAGGATGGATGACGCCTAACTCGTGGCCGATACGGGTAAAAGCAGCAATCGCATGATCCAGTTGCTCCCGCGTATGGGCGGCACTCATTTGTGTACGAATGCGGGCCTGTCCCTTGGGAACCACCGGAAAGAAAAAGCCGATGGCGTAAATCCCTTCTTCCAGAAGGCGCTCAGCAAAGCGTTGTGCCAAGGGTGCGTCATACAGCATCACTGGGCAGATGGGGTGCACCCCAGGTTTGATATCGAAACCAGCGGCTGCCATCTTTTCACGGAAATAAGCGGTGTTTTCGCGCAGGCGGGTACGCAGTTCACCCGCAGATGACAGCATTTCAAACGCCTTGGTGCCAGCGGCAGCAACATGCGGTGGCAGTGAGTTGGAGAACAGATAAGGGCGTGAGCGTTGGCGCAGCATTTCAATGACTTCACTGCGGGCGGTGGTGAACCCACCTAGTGCACCGCCCATGGCCTTACCCAAGGTGCCGGTAATGATGTCGATTTTATCCAGCACACCTTTGACCTCAGCACTGCCACGTCCAGTCTCGCCGAGGAAGCCGGTGGCATGGCATTCGTCGATATGCACCAGCGCACCGTATTTTTCGGCGAGTGCAGTGATCTGATCCAGAGGGGCAATAAAACCGTCCATTGAGAACACGCCATCGGTGGTGATCATGATGGTTTGCGCACCATCGGCCTTGGCTTGTTGCAATTGCGTTTCAAGATCAGCCATATCGCAGTTGGCATAGCGGTAGCGTTTGGCTTTGCACAGGCGTACGCCATCAATAATGGATGCGTGATTCAGTGCATCGGAAATGATGGCGTCGTTTTCACTGAGTAATGGCTCGAACAGGCCACCATTGGCGTCAAAGCAAGCGGCATACAGAATGGTGTCGTCTTTTCCGAAGAAGGTTGAAATCGTTTTTTCCAGTGTTTTATGCAGATCTTGTGTGCCGCAGATAAAGCGCACACTGGCCATGCCGAAGCCGTGTGTATCCAGCGCATGTTTGGCGGCGGCAATAATGTCCGGATGGTCGGCAAGCCCCAGGTAGTTGTTGGCGCAGAAATTCAGCACACGGCGACCATCGGCCAAGGTGATTTCGGCTGATTGCGGGCTGGTGATGATGCGTTCGGATTTGAACAATCCCTGCTCGCGGATCGCATTCAATTCGTCAAGGTAGCGGGCGGTCAGGGGATGGGCGGGCTGGGAGCTGGTCATGGCGGTTATTCACAAAGAAAACACCCACTAGTCTAACGGGCTGGTGCTGTCACTGCTGGATGCAATGCTATAATGTTAAATTATAGTGAAAATCGAGCCGGTTACTTCATCATGAATCTTCGTCAATCGCTGCTGTCATTCTTTCTTGTTGCCGCACCTTGCGCTGCCATGGCACAAGAAGCACCTGCTTTTTCCTTGAGCTGGGAAGTCAGTGCTGTATCGGATTATCTGTTTCGTGGCGCATCACAAACCGATGAAAACGCAACATTGCAGGCCAATGCAACCTGGACTTCGGCGTCAGGTATTTATCTGAGTGGTGGTTTGTCGGGCGTGGATTTTGGCGCGGGCAAGCCGAACATGGAAGTGGATTACACCATCGGTTATGCGCGTGACTTGAGTGACAACGCAGCACTGGATATTTCATTGAATCGTTACAGCTACCCAGGGGCCAATGAGCTTTCGTATAACGAATTTCTGGCTACGACCACATTCGCCGAAACCTACAGTGTGACGGTGGGCTATAGCAATGACGTCTGGAATACTGGCACCACTGGCCTCTACTACGGTGTGGGTGGGGAGTGGGGTTTGCCTAACGACTTCAGTTTCTCGGCCAATGTGGGGCGCAGCGTGTTCCGCGATAAGGCAGCAGTCGAAGCCGATGATTACACCGATTGGAGTGTCGCTGTCGGCAAGAGCATTGGCTTGTTCAATGTGTCGCTGGGGTATTACGGCACCGATGGAAATGGACGCAACAACTTTGGCAAGTTGGCGGATAACCGTTTGCTGCTGACGGTGTCGATTTCAAACTAAGCACTACCGTCGTTGCTGAAACAAGGCGCCATTGGCGCCTTGTTTGTAACAGCGATGCATGACTTTTCGATTACTTGGGTTGTACGCCTGTCTCGTGCTTAATTCCAGCTCAGCACGACTTTACCGGCCTTGCCTTGTTCCATCAGGTCAAAGCCTTCCTGGAAGCGGTCAATCGGCAGTTGATGTGTTAATACTTTTCCAAGCGGGAAGCCACTTAACACAAGTTGCGTCATCTTGTACCAAGTCTCGTACATTTTGCGCCCGTAGATGCCTTGTACGGTCAGCCCTTTGAAAATGATTTTGTCCCAATCGCAGCCAGCGCCTTTGGGCATGATACCGAGCATGGCGATCTTGCCGCCGTGGTACATGCAGTCGAGCATGTCATTGAATGCGCGTGGATTACCACTCATTTCCAATCCGACATCAAAGCCTTCCATGTGCAAATCTTTCATCGCGTCTTTGAGCGACGCATTGGCAACGTTGACTACGCGGGTCGCACCCATGTCGGCAGCCAATTTCAAACGATAGTCGTTGACATCGGTCACGACCACGTTGCGCGCGCCGATGTGTTTGCAAATACCTGCAGCAATGATGCCAATGGGGCCTGCGCCGGTAATCAGTACGTCTTCACCAATCACATCAAACTCAAGCGCACAGTGTGCAGCATTGCCGTAGGGGTCGAAGAAGGCCGCCAGTTCGGATGGGATCTGATCGGGAATCGGCCAGAGATTCGAGGCGGGAATCACCATGTATTCCGCAAAAGCGCCATTGACGTTGACGCCAATGCCAACCGTATTGGGGCAGAGATGCGGGCGGCCGCCACGGCAGTTGCGGCAATGGCCGCAGACGATATGGCCTTCGGCTGAAACGCGCTGACCAATCTCGTAGCCGGTGACTGCCGAGCCGAGTTGGGCGATGCGGCCAACGAACTCGTGACC
>CAYZUG010000039.1:0-16142 GCA_964481865.1 uncultured Thermomonas sp.
CCACCTTCGTCAGCGCCGCTGTCAGCGTCGTCTTGCCGTGGTCAACGTGACCGATTGTGCCCACGTTCACGTGGGGCTTGGTGCGTTCAAACTTACCCTTTGCCATGTTCTTTAACCTCAGTAAATTGTGTGAATTTCAAATTTTGGATGTTGTGATGCTCGCTCAGGTTTGAGCGAGCATCCGTTGCCCGATTCGTTGGGCTTATGCCTTCTTGATGACCGTTTCAGCGATGTTGTTCGGTGCTTCATCGTAATGATCGAACTCCATCGAGAAGGTGGCGCGGCCTTGTGACATCGAACGCAGCGAGGTGGCATAGCCGAACATTTCACCCAGCGGAATCATCGCATTGATGATTTTTCCCGAGGGGCTATCGTCCTGACCTTGCAGCACACCGCGACGACGACTCACGTCGCCCATCACGTCACCCAGATAATCTTCTGGGCTGACGATTTCGACCTTCATGATCGGCTCCAGCAACACTGGATCGGCCTTACGGAAGCCTTCCTTGAAAGCCATCGAAGCGGCCAATTTAAACGCCATTTCGGAGGAGTCAACGTCGTGGTACGAACCGAAGACCAGCTTGACCTTCAGACCCACCACCGGGTAGCCAGCCAGCGGGCCGCTGGTGATGGCTTCACGCATGCCCTTTTCAACGGCAGGAATGAATTCCTTGGGAATCACGCCACCGGTGATGTCGTTGATGAACAGGAAGTCGTTCTTGACATCAGGATTGGCGCGATCTTCAGCGGTCATTGGCGACAGCTCAATCACCACGTGACCGTACTGACCCTTACCACCCGACTGCTTGGCGTGCTTGTAATCGCTCTTCACATCCGACTTGCGGATGGTTTCGCGATAGGCCACCTGCGGCTTACCGACGTTGGCTTCCACGTTGAATTCACGCTTCATGCGGTCAACGATGATGTCCAAGTGCAGTTCGCCCATACCAGCGATGATGGTCTGACCGGATTCTTCGTCGGTACGTACACGGAAGCTGGGATCTTCCTGCGCCAAACGGCTCAGGGCGTTGCCCATCTTTTCCTGGTCAGACTTGGTCTTGGGTTCGACGGCCATCGAGATCACTGGCTCTGGGAAGCTCATGCGTTCCAGAATGATCGGTGCGTCCGTGGCGCACAGGGTGTCACCCGTCGTCACGTCCTTCAGCCCCACCGCTGCAGCGATATCACCTGCCAACACTTCCTTGATTTCTTCACGGTTGTTGGAGTGCATCTGCAGAATACGGCCAATACGTTCTTTCTTGCCCTTGACCGAGTTCAATACCTGGTCACCTGCATTGAGCGTACCGGAGTAAACGCGGAAGAAGGTCAGCGAACCCACGAATGGGTCGGTGATGATCTTGAACGCCAGTGCCGAGAAGGGTTCTTTGTCGCTGGAATGACGTTCCAATTCCTTGGTTTCGTCATCAACGTCAGTACCCTTGATGGACGGCACATCGACTGGCGATGGCAGCAAGCTGACCACACCGTCCAGCATCGCCTGCACACCCTTGTTCTTGAACGCGGTACCGCAATACATCGGCACGATTTCAGTCTTCAAGGTGCGCTCACGCAAGCCCTTGATCACTTCTTCTTCAGACAAATCACCGTCATTGAGGTACTTGTCCATCAGTTCTTCGCTGGCTTCAGCGGCAGATTCAATCATGAATGCACGCGCTTCTTCTGCTTCCGATTGCAGATCAGCTGGAATATCGCGGTATTCAAAGGTCAGACCTTGTGAAGCCGAATCCCAATGGATCGCCTTCATCTTCAGCAGGTCAATCACGCCTTCAAAACCGTCTTCAGCACCAATCGGCACCTGCATCGGCACTGGGCTTGCACCCAAGCGTGCTTTCAGCTGATCGCGCACTTTGACAAAGTTGGCACCTGTGCGGTCCATCTTGTTAACGAACGCGATACGCGGCACGCGATACTTGTTGGCTTGACGCCACACGGTTTCGGACTGCGGCTGCACGCCACCAACGGCACACAGCACGAAAACAGCGCCGTCGAGCACGCGCAGCGAGCGCTCAACTTCAATGGTGAAGTCAACGTGCCCGGGGGTGTCGATGATGTTGAAGCGATGTTCTGGCAGGTTTTTATCCATGCCTTTCCAGAACGCTGTCGTTGCAGCGGACTGAATGGTGATACCGCGCTCTTGCTCCTGCTCCATCCAGTCCATGGTGGCCGACCCATCATGGGTTTCACCCAATTTATGGTTCTTGCCGGTATAGAACAGGATGCGTTCGGATGTCGTCGTTTTACCAGCATCGATGTGAGCCATGATGCCGAAGTTGCGGTAACGCTCAATGGGAGTGGAACGGGCCACGGGGCGCCTCTCAATATGTCGTTTTAAATGATCGAACATCGCCCTTAGGCGACTTTCGGAAGAATGCACCTCAAACCTTTGAGGTGCGAGGCGACACGTAAACATGCCGCCTGCTGCTTAAACGCTTGATTACCAGCGATAGTGCGCGAATGCCTTATTGGCATCGGCCATACGGTGAGTTTCTTCGCGTTTCTTGATGGCACCACCACGGCTTTCAGCCGCATCCAGCAATTCACCTGCCAGCTTGCGCGGCATGCTGTTTTCACCACGCTTACGCGCAGATTCAATGGTCCAACGCATGGCCAGCGCCAAACGGCGTGACGCACGCACTTCCACTGGCACCTGATAGGTGGCACCACCAACACGGCGGGATTTCACCTCAACCGTTGGGGCGACATTACCCAGTGCTTTTTCAACCAATTCCAAAGCATTGGGGTTTTTTTCACCGATCACATCCATCGCGCCATAGACGATCTTTTCTGCGATCGACTTCTTGCCGCTTTGCATGACCATATTGATGAAGCGAGCGATGGTCTCACTTCCGTGTTTCGGGTCCGGCAGCACCGAACGCTGCGGGGTATTGCCTTTACGGGACATGTTGCTTCTCTCGTGAGGCGGAGATCATCCGCCGTATTTCGGACTGAACCTAGCGGCCACAATCAAGTGACCACAGGCCCG
This sequence comes from uncultured Thermomonas sp., assembly GCA_964481865.1. Classification (GTDB taxonomy): domain Bacteria; phylum Pseudomonadota; class Gammaproteobacteria; order Xanthomonadales; family Xanthomonadaceae; genus Thermomonas. Next base: position 3,005 of record CAYZUG010000039.1, read on the forward strand.
CTTAGGCCTTCGGACGCTTCGCGCCGTACTTCGAGCGTGCCTGCTTACGCTTGGCAACACCCGCAGCGTCCAAGGAGCCGCGCACGGTGTGGTAACGCACACCTGGAAGATCTTTCACACGACCGCCGCGAATCAACACGACGCTGTGTTCTTGCAGGTTATGGCCTTCACCACCGATATACGAAATCACTTCGTAACCGTTAGTCAGGCGAACTTTTGCCACCTTACGCAGAGCCGAGTTCGGCTTCTTCGGGGTGGTGGTGTACACGCGGGTGCAAACACCACGACGCTGAGGACAATTCTCCAGTGCTGGCGAATTGCTCTTGTAGGTTTCCGGGTTGCGCGGCTTGCGCACAAGCTGGTTGATCGTTGCCATTTCGGGGCTCAATTAGTGGGCCTGAGGCCCATTGTTGGAAAAGCCGATCAAAACATCTGACCGAACAAGACGAAAACACGACTATCGCCTGATCTTTCGATCAAACGAAGTCGTACAAAACCGAACCCCGCCACATTAGTGGCAAGGTCACGATTATCTGCGATCCCGCCTATCCTTAGGCCCAATACGAAGCGCTCCCTGCGCCTCTTTTGGTGATCTGGATGGCAAAAGCCATCAATTAGCTGCGGAACTATAGCGGCTAGTTTGAAAAAAAACAACCCCCATGCAACCCGAAGGCGCATGGGGGTATTGCATTACTCGGCTGCTGTCTCTTCTGCTGATGTCGCTTCACCCGAAAGGGTTGCCATTTCAGCATCCGACAATGCCGCTGCCTTGCGGCGACGCGCATTGTGATACGCCAGACCGGTACCAGCCGGAATCAGGCGACCCACGATCACGTTCTCCTTCAGACCACGCAGGGTATCGCGTGTTCCACGCACAGCCGCTTCGGTCAATACGCGGGTGGTTTCCTGGAACGAAGCCGACGAAATGAAGGATTCCGTGGCCAGCGAAGCCTTGGTGATCCCCAGCAAGACGGGCTCAACCGCAGCAAGAACTTCACCCTTGCGTGCCAAACGATCGTTTTCTTCGATGGCACGTTGACGTTCAACCTGTTCGCCATTGAGGAACTTCGAATCGCCCTGGTCGGTGATTTCCACCTTGCGCAGCATCTGGCGAATGATCACTTCAATGTGCTTGTCGTTGATCTTCACGCCCTGCAGGCGGTAAACGTCCTGGATTTCCTTGACCAAGTAAGCCGCCAATTCTTCCACACCCTTCAGACGCAGAATGTCTTGCGGGCTTGGTTCACCGTCCACAATCGTTTCGCCCTTCTCAACATGTTCGCCTTCGAACACGATGATCTGGCGATACTTCGGAATCAGCTCTTCGTGCTCGGTGCCGTCAGCATTCTTCAGGATCAAGCGCTGCTTGCCCTTGGTGTCCTTACCGAAGCTGACCACACCAGAGATTTCAGCCAAGATGGCGGGGTCTTTCGGCTTGCGTGCTTCAAACAAGTCAGCAACACGTGGCAGACCACCGGTGATGTCGCGGGTCTTGGAAGCTTCCTGCGGAATCTTCGCCACCACGTCACCCACGCCTACAGCCGCACCGTCTTGCAGATTCACCACGGAACGCGGCGGCAACATGTACTGCGCTGGCAGGTCAGTGCCTGGGATGTTCAGGTCGTTGCCATTCTTATCGACAATGCGCACCAACGGGCGCAAATCCTTGCCATGGCTGCCGCGACGCTTCGGATCGGTGATTTCACGCGATGCCAAACCAGTGAGTTCGTCAAGCTTTTCGATCACCGTGACGCCATCAACGAAGTCAACGAAGCGAATGAAACCCGCCACTTCCGAAACGATGGGGTGGTTATGTGGATCCCAGTGTGCAACGGTTTGACCAACCTTGATTTCGCCGCCGTCCTTGACATCAATCACCGCACCATAAGGCAGCTTGTAGCGTTCGCGCTCACGGCCGTGCGTATCCAGCACTGACAATTCACCTGAACGTGACACAGCCACCACATGCCCTTGCGCATGTTGCACAAACTTCAAGTTGTTGAACTTGATTGAACCGGTGGTCTTCACCGTGACGTTGTCGATGGCAGCAGCACGCGATGCCGCACCACCGATGTGGAAGGTACGCATGGTCAGCTGGGTACCAGGCTCACCAATGGATTGCGCAGCAACCACGCCCACGGCTTCACCGTGATTGACCAAGTGACCACGACCCAGATCGCGGCCATAGCAATGCGCACAGACGCCAAACGGCGCTTCACAGGTAATGGTGCTGCGCACTTTGATCAGCTGAACACCGGCTTCTTCCAGCTTGGCGGCCCAGACTTCGTCGATCAATGTATTGCGGGTGATGAACGGATCTTCGTCATTACCCGGCAGGAAGACATCTTCCGCAACGATGCGACCAAGCACGCGATCCTTCAGTGCTTCCACCACGTCACCGCCTTCAACGATCGGTGTCAGACTCAAGCCATTGACTGTGCCGCAGTCGGTGCTGGTAATGACCACGTCCTGCGCAACGTCCACCAAGCGGCGGGTCAAGTAACCCGAGTTCGCGGTTTTCAGCGCGGTATCTGCCAAGCCCTTACGTGCACCGTGGGTGGAAATAAAGTACTGCTGAACGTTCAGGCCTTCACGGAAGTTCGAGGTGATGGGGGTTTCGATGATCGAGCCATCTGGCTTGGCCATCAAACCACGCATCCCTGCCAGCTGACGAATCTGCGCCTGGCTACCACGGGCGCCGGAATCGGCCATGATGTAAATCGAGTTCATCGACTTCTGGTCGATCGTCTCGCCCTTGGCGTTGACCACTTTCTCAGTACCGATGGTGTCCATCATCGCCTTAGCCACACGCTCGTTGGTGCGCGACCAAATATCGACCACCTTGTTGTAGCGTTCGCCAGCGGTGACCAGACCCGACTGGTACTGCTCCTGGATTTCCAGAACTTCGGCTTCGGCCTCGTCCAGGATGCCCTTCTTTTCCAGCGGAATGGTCATGTCGTCAATACCGATCGACACACCCGCGCGAGTGGCGTAGGCAAACCCGGTGTACATCAGCTTATCGGCGAACACCACCGTGTCTTTCAGACCCAGCATGCGGTAGCAGCTATTGATCAGGCGGCTGATGTTCTTCTTGGTCAGCTCAACGTTAGCCAGCGCGAACGGCAGGCCTTCAGGCAGAATCTCGCGCAGCAAGGCACGACCAACTGTGGTTTCCACGATGGACGTCTGCTGGTTGCTGCTGCCGTCTTCGGCTTTAACCGTTTCCGTGATACGCACTTTGCACTTGGCGTGCAGTTCTACCACACGGTTGTCGTAGGCACGCTTCACTTCAGCGACATTGGAAAACACCATGCCTTCACCGGCTTTGTTTTCCAGCGCACGGCTCATGTAATACAGCCCCAACACCACGTCCTGCGATGGCACGATGATCGGCTCGCCGTTGGCCGGCGACAGGATGTTGTTGGACGCCATCATCAGCGCGCGTGCTTCCAACTGTGCTTCCAGCGACAGCGGAACGTGCACAGCCATCTGGTCACCGTCGAAGTCGGCGTTGAATGCAGTACAGACCAGCGGATGCAACTGGATGGCCTTGCCTTCAATCAATACCGGTTCAAATGCCTGAATACCCAAGCGGTGCAGCGTCGGCGCACGGTTCAGCAAGACGGGGTGTTCGCGGATCACTTCTTCCAGGATGTCCCAGACTTCAGCTTCTTCGCGCTCAACCAATTTCTTGGCGGCCTTGATTGTGGTGGCTTTTCCAGCTTCTTGCAGCTTGGCAAAGATGAAGGGCTTGAACAGTTCCAGCGCCATCTTCTTCGGCAGACCGCACTGGTGCAGTTTCAGGTACGGACCGACCACAATCACCGAACGCCCGGAATAGTCCACGCGCTTACCCAGCAAGTTCTGACGGAAACGCCCTTGCTTGCCCTTGATCATGTCGGCCAGCGACTTCAACGGACGCTTGTTGGTGCCGGTGATGGCGCGACCGCGACGACCGTTGTCCATCAGCGCGTCCACCGATTCCTGCAGCATGCGCTTTTCGTTACGCACGATGATGTCGGGCGCATTGAGTTCAAGCAGGCGACGCAGGCGGTTGTTGCGGTTGATGACGCGGCGGTACAGATCGTTGAGATCGGAGGTCGCAAAACGGCCACCATCCAACGGTACCAACGGACGCAGATCCGGTGGCAGCACCGGCAGCACGGTCATGATCATCCACTCGGGCTTGTTGCCAGATTCAAGGAAGGCTTCAACCAGCTTCACACGCTTGGTCAAACGCTTCAGTTTGGTTTCACTGCCGGTGGAAGCAATTTCTTCTTTCAGCTGCACCATTTCACTTTGCAGATCAATCGTGCGCAGCAGGTCATACACCGCTTCCGCACCCATGGCTGCATCAAAGTCATCACCAAATTCTTGGCGCGCCTGCAGGAATTGTTCTTCGGTCAGCAAGTGACCGCGCTCCATGGGCGTCAAGCCTGGCTCGGTCACAACATAGGCTTCGAAGTACAAAATGCGTTCAATGTCACGCAGCGTCATGTCCAGCATCAAACCGATACGCGACGGCAGCGACTTCAGGAACCAGATGTGGGCAACCGGGCTGGCAAGGTCAATATGCCCCATGCGCTCACGACGCATCTTGGCCAAGGTGACTTCCGTGCCACATTTTTCGCAGACCACACCACGGTGCTTCATGCGCTTGTACTTGCCGCACAGGCATTCGTAATCTTTGATTGGACCAAAGATGGCAGCACAGAACAGACCGTCGCGTTCCGGCTTGAAAGTACGGTAGTTGATGGTTTCAGGCTTTTTGACTTCGCCGAACGACCATGAGCGGATCATGTCTGGGCTGGCCAGCGCGATCTTGATGGAGTCGAAGTCCAGCGTTGGACGCTGTTGGTTGAACAAGTTGAGCAAATCTTTCATTGGGTTTCTCCGGGTCAAGGATGATGAGGTTCAGCATGTGGCGCGCCGCATGCAGCGCGCCGCGATGAATCTCAGTTCTCCTCGAGTTCCATATTGATGGCCAGACTGCGAATTTCCTTCACCAACACGTTGAAGGACTCAGGCATCCCCGCCACCATCTCGTGCTCGCCGTCAACGATGTTCTTATACATCTGGTTACGGCCCTGAACGTCGTCGGACTTCACTGTCAGCATTTCCTGCAAGGTATAAGCCGCGCCGTAGGCTTCCAATGCCCAGACTTCCATTTCACCGAAGCGCTGACCACCGAACTGCGCCTTACCACCCAGCGGCTGCTGGGTGACCAGTGAGTACGGGCCTGTGGAGCGGGCATGCATCTTGTCGTCCACCAAGTGGTTCAACTTCAGCATGTGCATGTAGCCAACCGTGGTTTTGCGGTCGAACGCTTCACCAGTGCGGCCGTCATACAGCTGGGTCTGGCCGGATTCCGGCAAGTCAGCCAACTTCAGCATCGCCTTGATTTCAGCTTCATCAGCACCGTCGAACACCGGTGTGGCCATCGGCACACCGTCGATGAGGTTCTTCGCCATGGCCAGCAGTTCTTCATCATTGAACAGGTCAAGATCAACGCGTTCGATGTGTGTCTTGGCATCATGGTTGTAGATTTCGCCGAGGAACTTACGCAGCTCAGCCACCTTGGTCTGTGCTTCCAGCATGCGCTGAATCTTCTGCCCCAGGCCCTTCGCTGCCCACCCCAAGTGCACTTCCAGCACCTGACCGATGTTCATACGCGACGGCACACCCAACGGGTTCAGCACGATATCCACGGTTTGACCGTCTTCCATGTATGGCATGTCTTCCACCGGCACGATGGTCGACACCACACCCTTGTTACCGTGACGACCCGCCATCTTGTCACCCGGCTGGATACGACGTTTCACTGCAAGGAATACCTTAACCATTTTCAACACGCCCGGTGCAAGGTCATCACCCTGCATGATCTTGGCGCGCTTATCAGCGAAACGGCGGTCGAATTCTTCCTTGTGCAATTCCAACTGCTTGGATGCACGTTCAATAGCTTCCGCTGCGTCATCATCCTTCATGCGCAGGGTCAACCAATCCGACTTCTTGATGCCATCCAATACCAGCGATGACACGGTGTCGCCCTTCTTCACGCCAGGGCCGCCATTGGCGATCTTGCCTAACAGCTGCTCACGCAGGCGCGCATAAATGGCGTTTTCCAGAATACGGAACTGGTCGTCAAAGTCTTTCTTGACGCGCTTGATTTCGCTTTCTTCAATCTGGCGGGCACGCTTGTCTTTTTCGATGCCGTCACGGGTGAACACCTGCACGTCAATGACCACGCCGTCCATGCCTGGCGGCACACGCAGCGAGCTGTCCTTCACGTCCGAGGCTTTTTCACCGAAGATCGCACGCAGCAGCTTTTCTTCTGGTGTCAGCTGGCTTTCACCCTTCGGGGTGACCTTGCCGACCAGAATGTCACCTGCGCGCACTTCTGCACCGATATACACCACGCCGGATTCATCCAGACGGTTCAGTGCATTTTCGCTGACGTTAGGAATATCGGCAGAGATTTCTTCCGGCCCCAACTTGGTATCACGCGCTTGCACGGTGAGTTCTTCGATGTGGATCGTGGTGTAACGATCTTCTTCCACCACACGCTCGGAAAGCAGGATGGAGTCTTCGAAGTTGTAACCATTCCACGGCATGAACGCGACCAGCATGTTCTGCCCCAGCGCCAATTCACCGATGTCGGTTGAAGGGCCGTCAGCCAGCACGTCGCCACGTTCCACCACATCACCCACATTGACCAGCGGACGCTGATTGATACAGGTGTTCTGGTTGGAGCGGGTGTACTTGGTCAGCGTGTAAATGTCCACGCCAGCATCGGTTTCACCCACGATTTCATTTTCATTGGCCTTGACCACGATGCGGGCTGCGTCGATTTGTTCGACCACGCCGCCACGTAGCGCATTCACCGTCACGCCCGAGTCACGCGCCAATGCACGCTCAATCCCCGTGCCGACCAGCGGCTTTTGCGCACGCAACGTCGGCACCGCCTGACGCTGCATGTTTGCGCCCATCAGCGCGCGGTTTGCATCGTCGTGCTCAAGGAATGGCACCAGCGCCGCAGCAACCGATACGGTCTGCATTGGCGACACGTCCATGAAGTGAATTTCTGCCGGTGGCTTCAGCAAGTTTTCACCCTGGAAGCGACATGCCACGAAGGGAGCCGTAATGTTGCCCTTGCTATCGCGCTGCGCATTCGCCTGCGCAATCACGAATTCGTTTTCTTCAATGGCGGACAGGTATTCGATGTCATCGGTGACGCGGCCATCGATCACTTTGCGGTACGGCGTTTCGAGAAAGCCGTATTTATTCGTGCGTGCAAACACCGCCAATGAGTTGATCAGGCCGATGTTCGGGCCTTCCGGTGTTTCGATGGTGCAGACGCGACCGTAATGCGTCGGGTGCACGTCGCGCACTTCGAAGCCGGCGCGTTCACGCGTCAAACCACCCGGGCCAAGTGCCGACACGCGGCGCTTGTGGGTCACTTCCGACAGCGGGTTGTTCTGATCCATGAACTGCGACAGCTGCGAGGAGCCGAAGAACTCCTTGATCGCGGCCGCAACAGGCTTGGCGTTGATCAGTTCTTGCGGCGTCAGGCCTTCGGACTCGGCCATCGACAAGCGTTCCTTAACGGCACGTTCAACGCGCACCAGACCAACGCGGAACACGTTTTCAGCCATTTCACCGACGCTGCGCACACGGCGGTTACCCAAGTGGTCGATATCATCCACCACACCACGGCCGTTGCGAATTTCGCACAGCACTTTCATGACATCCAAGATGTCCGAATCATGGGTCGCACTTTCGCGCAGGCGTACGGATTCTTCGTCCTTACGATCAGCAAAGTACTTGGCGTCATACAGCACGGGCGCGCCAGTGACTTCCTTGCGACCAAGACGACGATTGAACTTCATCCGGCCAACGGTGGACAGATCATAGCGTTCAAAGGTGAAGAACAGGTTGTGGAACAGGTTTTGCGCCGCATCCTTGGTGGGCGGTTCACCAGGACGCATCATGCGGTAGATTTCCACCAGCGCTTCCAACTGTGTGCGGGTGGTGTCGATACGCAGGGTGTTGGACAGATAGGCGCCACGATCAAGGTCGTTGACCCAAAGCGTACCAACTGTCTCGATACCCGCATTGCGCAGTTTTTCAAGGATATCCAAGGTGATTTCATCGTTGGCATTGGCCAACAGCTCACCAGTGGCGGCGTCCATCACATCGTGCGAGAGGATGCGGCCAAGGATGTAATCATCTGGCACTGCCAGAGCAGAAACGCCAGCCGCTTCCAATTGCTTAACGTGACGCGCAGTAATGCGCTTGCCCGACTCAACAATGACCTTGTCGCCATCGGTCAGGTCAAAATCCAGGGTTTCACCCTTCAAGCGCTCTGGCACCAGCTCCATCTGCACGCCTTCGCTTTGGATATGGAAGGTGTTGATGTCGAAGAACTCATTGAGCATTTCTTCGTTGTTATAGCCAAGTGCGCGCAACAGCACGCTGACCGGCAGCTTGCGACGACGGTCGATACGGGTGAACAGGGCGTCCTTCGGGTCAAATTCGAAGTCCAGCCATGAGCCGCGATACGGAATAACACGTGCAGAGAACAGCAACTTGCCTGAGCTATGTGTCTTACCGCGGTCATGGTCAAAGAACACGCCTGGGCTGCGGTGCAGCTGCGACACGATGACGCGTTCGGTACCGTTCACGATGAAGGTACCGTTGTCGGTCATGAGCGGAATTTCGCCCATGTAGACTTCCTGTTCCTTCACATACTTCACTGCCTTCGCCGAGGATTCACGGTCGTAAATCACCAGACGAACCGTCGCACGCAAAGGAGCGCCGTAAGACAGGCCACGGGTACGGCATTCGCGTTCATCAAACGCGGGGTCACCCAGCTTGTAGCCCACATATTCCAGTGCGGCATAGCCGGTGTAGCTTGAAATGGGGAACACTGACTTCAGTGCAGCATGCAGCCCCTTGTCTTCACGCTTGGCAGGATCAACATGTTCTTGCAGGAACTCGCGATACGAGTCCATCTGGATCGCCAGCAGATAGGGGACTTCAAGAATGGAACGGCGCTTGCCGAAATCCTTGCGGATGCGCTTCTTTTCAGTCAATGAATAATGTTTGGCGGGAGTCGTCATGGAGCGTGCGCCTCATTGCAATGGCCGTGCAAACGGCCTGATGGGAAAACAAGAACTGACAGTCGGAAGTCGCTGGTATTGCCGGCACCAGCACGCCTTCTCCCGCTACTTCCAACTGTCAACTCAACACATTGGGTGATGCGATTTATGTCGGACAAAACCTGTCCGTTACAACAGCCAAAGGCCGGGAGCTTTCGCCCCCAGCCTTCGGTGGTCGCCAGCAAGTGCAGCCCGGCGACGCAAGTCAGGATTACTTGATTTCGACGGTTGCGCCGGCGGCTTCAAGGTCCTTCTTCATCTTTTCAGCGTCTTCCTTCGACACGCCTTCCTTCACGGTGCCGCCGGCCTCGGTGAGGTCCTTGGCTTCCTTCAGGCCCAGGCCGGTGATGCCGCGAACGGCCTTAATCACTTCGACCTTCTTGTCGCCAGCGGACTTCAGGATGACGTTGAATTCGGTTTGCTCTTCAGCAGCTGCGGCAGGGCCAGCAGCGGCAACAGCCATTACTGGGGCAGCGGCAGAGACGCCGAACTTTTCTTCGATAGCCTTTACCAGCTCCATCACTTCCATCAGCGACTTGGCGGCGATGGCGTCGACGATTTGCTCGTTGGTCAGGGACATTGTAATTACCTCTGGATATGTTTCGTTTGAATGGGATACGTTGTCAGAACGGTGTACGTATTAAGCCGGTTCGGCTTCTGCTGCGGCTTCTGCCGGAGCTTCGCCACCACCCTGCTTGTCGGCAATTGCCTTGACCGCACGGGCGAACATGCTTGCAGGTTCGGCCAATACGCGAGCCAACATGGCCAGCGCTTGATCGCGTGTTGGCAGCGAGGCCAGCACTTCAACGTGGCTTGCAGGATACTGCTGACCGCCGACCACAACGATCTTCGGCTGCAGCTTGTCATTGCCCTTGGCAAATTCCTTGATCAGGCGCCCGGCAGCACCGGGTTCCTCTGTTGAGAACGCATACAGCAACGGGCCGACCATTGCGTCAGCAGCTACTTCGTACTCAGTGCCAGCAACAGCACGGGCGGCCAATGTATTTTTGACAACCTTCAAGAAAACGCCTGATTCACGCGCTTTCTTGCGCATCGCAGTCATCTGCGAAACGGTGGTGCCTGCATACTCGGCAGCGATCAGGGAGTGTGCACTGGCGGCAACTTCCGCCACTTCTGCAACAACGTCCTTTTTCTGGGACAGATTAAGAGCCATAGTCACTCCTATATGAGAACGCCGCATACGGCTCCTGCCGTTAGCGGTCCTGAACGACGCTAATCCTTAGCATCGGGGATGCATGCATCCCAGCGGTGGCCATCTAGATCTGTCTTTCGCAAGTACATTCCAGAAAGGCATCACCATCTACGCGGGCAACCCCTTGTTGGCGGTTAATTAAGTGGTTCTGCTTTGTGCAACGGCGACTCCATGCCTGATGAGCCTCCATGCCCGTCGTTGCCCTGCGTGAACCGCACCTGCGGTCTTTGACGGCTTCCACTCAGTACGAATGACTGAGCGGGGCCTTCAAAATTTTTGTGTTGCTTGACGCGTATTACTTGAAGCTCAATGTGGACTGATCCACAGTGACGCCCGGACCCATGGTGGAGCTGAGCGAAATCTTCTGCAGGTATTGACCCTTCGATGTTGCTGGCTTGGCCTTGACCAAGTCAGCCAACAAGGCCTGCAGGTTGCCCTTCAGTGCTTCATCATCGAAGCTTGCCTTGCCGATGGTGCAGTGGATGATACCCGCTTTGTCTGTGCGGTAACGCACCTGACCAGCCTTGGCATTTTTCACAGCTTCAGCCGGGTTTGGCGACACGGTGCCAACCTTCGGGTTCGGCATCAAGCCACGCGGACCAAGCACGGTGCCGAGCTTACCAACCACGCGCATGGCATCGGGAGTTGCAATGACCACATCATAGTTCAGGTCACCGCCCTGCATTTTTTCGGCAAGGTCATCCATACCCACTGCATCCGCACCGGCAGCCAATGCCTCATCCGCCTTCGCGCCTGCTGGGCAGAACACGGCAACGCGTACCGACTTACCGGTACCTGCTGGCAACACGGTGGAACCGCGTACTTGCTGGTCGGACTTCTTCGCATCCACACCCAAACGCACAGCCACGTCGATGGCTTCAACAAACTTGGCGTTGCTATTTGCCTTGAGAATCTTCAGGGCTTCATCAATCGCATAGACCTTACCTGGAACGGTGGCAGCCTGGATTGCTTTTTGTCGTTTATTCAATGCCATTGCCTTAGCCCTCCACCACGATGCCCATGGAACGGGCCGAACCCGCAATCGTACGCACTGCCGCTTCCAGATCCGCTGCTGTCAGGTCAGCTTCCTTCGCCTTGGCGATTTCTTCTACTTGCTGACGTGTGACCTTGCCAACCTTTTCACTGTTCGGCTTCTTCGAACCCGAATTGATACCGGCAGCCTTCTTCAACAGAACAGCCGCTGGGGTGCTCTTTGTGATGAAGGTGAAGGTGCGGTCGGAATAGGCGGTGATGATCACCGGCACCGGCAAACCCGGCTCCATCTTCTGTGTGGCAGCGTTGAATGCCTTACAGAATTCCATGATGTTCAGGCCGCGCTGACCCAGCGCAGGACCCACGGGCGGCGAGGGGTTGGCCTGACCGGCCTTCACCTGCAGCTTGATATAGCCAATTACTTTTTTTGCCATTGTTTTATCTCCGGGTGCAAACGCCTAACACTTAGGCTCCCCATCGGACTGGAAGAAACACGTGCTCCAGCTTCACGTTCAGGCTTTTTCGACCTGAGCAAACTCCAATTCAACCGGTGTGGAACGACCGAAAATCAGCACTGCAACACGCAGGCGGCTCTTTTCGTAATTGATTTCTTCCACAACACCATTGAAATCATTGAACGGACCATCGATGACACGCACCATCTGACCCGGCTCAAACAGAATCTTCGGACGCGGCTTCTCGGCGCCATCTTGCACACGTTGCAGAATGACATCAGCTTCGTCATCACGAATCGGCAGCGGACGATCCGCAGTACCGCCAATGAACCCCATCACCTTGGGAGTTTCCTTGACCAAGTGCCATGACTCGCTATCCATACGCGGAATACCGTCTTCGATATGCGTGGCGATTTGCACCAACACATACCCTGGGAAGAACTTGCGCTCAGAACGGCGCTTCTGCCCAGCGCGCATTTCGATCACTTCCTCGGTGGGCACCAGCACTTCACCGAAACGCTCTTCCATGCCCATGCGCAGAATACGATCACGCAAGGCTTGCGCCACAGACTTTTCAAAACCGGAATAGGCGTGAACAACGTACCAACGCTTTTGATTTTCGTGATCAGTCACAACATGCTCCACATCAAGAACCCAGCAGCGCCTTCACTGCAAGCTGAATAACCCAGTCAAAGGCTGCAAGAATCAGACTGATGATGATGACTGCGATCACCACGACCCACATCGTTTTAGTTGCTTCTTGACGGGTAGGCCAGACAACCTTGCGCAGCTCAAAGCGCGCCTCAGACAGGAACTCACGCACCTGCCCGCCCTTCATTGTCTTGAGAAACAGCCAACCTGCGACCGCCAATGCAGCCACAACCACCAAGATGCGAACACCTTGTGGCCAAGCTTGTTCAAACCAGTAATAGGCAAACAAAGATGCAGCCACCAACACACCGGCAGCGACAAATTTCACCATATCCGCAGTATTTGCGGGCTGATTGGGCAACGTATTACTGGTCAAAACACGACCTCTTGGAAATCACTCGCCGAAGCAAGAATGTATTGGCACGCCAGGAGGGACTCGAACCCCCAACCTGCGGTTTTGGAGACCGCTGCTCTGCCAATTGAGCTACTGGCGTATTGAAATTACTTCACTTCCGAAAAAGGCAATGGCGGCTTGCGCCGCCTGCCCTTACCCCAACCCATCTTTGCAAGCAAAGATGGCGGAAAACGCAGGGGTTACTTGATGATCTTCGCTACCACGCCAGCACCAACGGTACGGCCGCCTTCGCGAATTGCGAAACGCAGACCTT
>CAYZUG010000040.1:0-15585 GCA_964481865.1 uncultured Thermomonas sp.
GCTCACCCAACAAGCGACCCATTTCATCGTTACCCACCGCAGGCATCGCTGTGTCAAGCTTGCCTTGGGCTACGTCGCTGGCTAAACGCCCAGCATCCGACAGGGGACGTAAAACCCAAAGGCGCAACAACCAAAACACAGCAGCACACATGACTGCGGCAGCTAACAAACCCATCAATACAGTGATGAAAATCTGACTACGTGCTTGCGCGGTCAACAGACTACGCGGCACCAGCACACCTAATGCCAAGGTTTCACCTGTTTTGCCAACACGCAGCGGCACATAGGCTTCCACCATGCCTTCAGCATTCGCGTTGAAATCACTATAGATGTTGTTTTGCGCAATGGCATTCAAAATGGCGCGTGTGACTTCATCATTTCGCGTTTTGCCGACTTCATCAGCCTTGCGCGATGCCATCACCATGCCTTTTGCAGAAAGCAATTCAACGCGCCCCTGCTCCATGGGTGTGAGCTTGGAAATTTGCTCCTGTAACCCCTCCAATGAAAAATCAACCGATACCGTCCCCAAAAATGTGCCGTTATCTAATACGGGTACAGAAATCGTTGTCAGCAAGACATTCTTACCGCCCATTTCATAGGTGTAAGGCTCGATAAAAACGGCTTTCTTCAGCTCACGTGGTTTGCGGTACCAATCACCCGCACCTGGAACTTCGTAATCGTGCAAGGGTTCAAGCACCAACGTAGTTCCGTCCCACGCCCAATAGCTCATGAAGCGCCCGGTATCGTCATGCCCTTTGCTACGCACGAAATCAGCATCGCGGCCATCAAATGCATTCGGCTCCCACATCGTGCTGACACTCAACCACTCAGGATGCGCTTGCAAATGCGCACGCATCAACTTGTCGGCAACGGCACGTGTCGCCACTTTTTCATTGCGTTCCAGTAAGAATGTTTGCGCAATGTTGTCTGCCGTGTTGTAAGCCGAATCAAAGCTGGCCTCAACACGCCGCGCCTCAAGCTCTGCCTGGCTTTCCAGTGCACCTTTTGCCGATGCAAGCAATGCATTGCTGCTTTTCCAGTACGACACCGCTGCCGTTATACCAAACGCCAACAAGGCAATAATGGCTACACCGCCTATCAGGCGTGTTGCAATACTGGAACCGTTCGCTGTCTGACGCATCGTCATAGAAGACATCGCTCAATACCTTCACTCAAAGAATTAAAAGGCGCGCCCATCAACGGGGCGACATGCACCCCGTTAGTGTGCAACCAATAGGTAGTGATTGACTAGCCCCATCAGGTTGACGCAGATCATGTTTAGCTTGCAGAACGCGGGTTGGCTTTTCGTGCAACCCGCTGTCCATCACGCACGGGTTTTTGCCCCGTGTGCGCATGGGCATGTGCTTCCGCACTCCGTGGTTTGCCATGTGGACGACGTTGACGCGGTGCACGTGGGCTGCGTGGTGCATTGTCAAATGGCTTGGCATCACTACGAATCGCACGACTTGGCTCAAAGCCACGCACGGTTTCCATTGCAATTTCCCGTCCCAGCAACTTCTGGATTTGACGCAGCAACCCGCCTTCATCGGGTGAAACCAATGAAATCGCTTCGCCGGTAGCACCATTACGCCCAGTGCGGCCGATGCGGTGAATATAGTCCTCGGCCACCATCGGCAAGTCATGATTGATGACCAGGGGTAAATCGGGAATATCCAACCCACGTGCTGCCACATCGGTGGCCACAAGAATCCGCGTCTTGCCCGTTTTGAATTCACTCAATGCCTTTTGCCGGGCAGCCTGACTCTTATTGCCATGAATCGCCAACGCGGGCAAACCGGCTTTTTCCAGTTGCTCGGCAAGACGGTTACAACCATGTTTCGTCTTGCCGAAGACCAGCACTTGCTCGGTATGACGGGCTGCCAGGATATCAATCAACAAATCGCGTTTTTTCGCCCCATCCACCGGGTGCGCACGATGGGTGATGGTTTCCGCCACTGTATTTTGTGCAGCAACCTGCACCTGCTTCGGGTCATTCATCAATTCAAGTGCCAGCGCTTTGATGCGAGGCTCGAACGTTGCCGAGAACAGCAGAGTCTGCCGCTGATGCGGTACATGCTTGATGATGCGTTTGATGGAAGGCAAAAAGCCCATATCCAGCATTCGGTCAGCTTCATCCAGAACCAACATCTGCACATCACCCAGCTTGCAGGTACCACGGTCAAGATGATCAATCAAACGCCCCGGGCAGGCCACCAGCACATCCACACCACGGCGGAATGCCTCCACCTGCGGCTGCATTCCCACACCACCAAACAAGGCGGTGACATTCAGGCGTAAGTGCTTGGCATAACTGCGCAGATTGTCGCTGACTTGCACAGCCAGCTCACGCGTGGGTGTCAGCACCAGGACGCGCGGGCGATGCAGCCCCTGTGGCTTGGGTAGTTCGGCAAGTTTTTGCAACATCGGCAAACCAAATGCTGCGGTTTTACCTGTACCGGTTTGCGCCCCACCCAACACATCGTGTCCGTCAAGAATGAGAGGAATGGCTTGCGTTTGAATGGGGGTTGGGGTGGCATAGCCATAATCAGCCAGCGCACGCAGCAACGCGGGCGCCAAGCCCAGTTGTTCAAATGTCATGTTTTGCTCCAGATAATGCAGGCCACGCTAAGAAGCGTGGGCAACCCGAGCGTTTCCCAAGACCGCGCACGAGTTGGCAGAAGGCACGCGCTCAGTTATCTGAGCCGTGTCTGCGCAACGAAAGGCGTGGAAAGCAAGCTAGCCGCAAAGGCGGCGGGCGTGACCGGGAAAACGATCCGCCGTGCGCAGAATGTCGTCATTGTACGGGAAACCTTGAACCACCAGCTGAACCAATGGCATTACCATCAAAAGCTGCCATCAGAACTCGATCACGCTTTCAGGCCGCACCAACGTCGCCTGCACAGCAAAACGCTCATGAATTTCACCGGCCAACGCTTCGCGCGCCAAATCTTCACCGTGTACCAGAACCAGCGGCGGTGGCGTTGAAAATCCACCATACCATTGCAGCAAGGCATGTTGATCGGCATGCGCGGACAGCCCGCCCACCGTATGTCGATGTGCATTCACCCGCACATCATGCCCATAGATACGCACCCAACGCGCACCTTCCACCAAGCGCCTCCCCAAGGTGCCTTGTGCCTGATAGCCCACAAAAATGATGCGCGTCTGCCGTCGTGGCAAATGTTGCCGCATGTGATGCAGAATCCGCCCGCCATTTGCCATACCATTGCCCGCGATGATGATGGCACCACGCTGTATCCGGTTGATGGCCATGGATTCTTCCGCCGTTTGCGTGATATGCAGATTCGGCAAGCGAAATGGATTCGGCACAGTGCGCCATATCGCCTGCGCTTCTTCATCAAAAAGCGCATGATGTCGGTCATACACTTGCACCACTTTCGATGCCATCGGGCTATCCAGAAAGATACGCCAGCGCTTCATCCCCCAGTCGTCCCAATGCCGGGCAAACCAGTACAGCAGTTCTTGTGTGCGCCCTACCGCAAACGCAGGAATCAGCACGTTCCCACCGTCATCCCAGGCTTGATGCAAGATCTCGCCCAGCTCACGCACGGTATCGTGTCGCTGCCGATGATTACGGTTGCCATAAGTCGATTCCATCAACAGCATATCCGCGGATTCAACTGGCTCGGGGTCACGCAGTATCGGGGTGCCTTGCATGCCAAGATCACCGGAAAACACCAGCTTCTTGCCTTCTGCCCATAGCTCGACAATGGACGAACCAAGAATATGCCCCGCATCCCGAAACGCAATCTCCACACCGTCAGCAATCGTGGTGCGCTGGCCATATCCCAGTGGCCGCAAAAGCGACAACATGCCTTGCACATCCATGCGCGTATATAGCGGCATCGCCTTGGGCTGCCCTGGGCGGCGTTTCCGGTTACTGCGTTCGGCATCATGTTCTTGCAGCGATGCCGAATCCAACAACATGATGGGCAATAAATCCACCGTGGCCCGCTGCGCATAAATCGGACCAGAAAACCCCGCCATCGTCAGTCGCGGCACACGCCCAACATGGTCGATATGCGCATGACTCAGCACCAACGCATCGACTGTGCCGGGATCGAACGGAAATGCGGAAAAATTGCGCGCTTCAGCTTCAGGGCTTCCCTGTACCATGCCGCAGTCCAGAAGAATCTTCTTGCCAGCCGCTTCCACCAGATGCATCGATCCGGTGACTTCACCCGCACCACCATGACAATGCACGCGCATCCAGCACCTCCCACTTGGAACACGCAGAGTAACGCAGAGCGGTGTTGTTCGGACAAACGATAACTGCACGCTGTACACATCAGAAACAATATGACCACTGGCACCCGTCAAGGGCGACATCGCTTCCTACAGTGTTTTATCCTTTGCCCTTTCCACAGCGAGCCTGCCCGTGAAACGTCCCAGCCTTCTTTTGCTGTCCCTCTCGATTGCTGCCGCACTCTCCGCCTGCAACAAAGGCGAGCAAGCGGCCACCCCGTCCCAAACAACTGACACCGCATCAGGCTACACCTTGGATGCGTCACAACTGCCGCCCTTCAATCAGTTCAACGCCGCCGATCTTGGTGACCCAGCCATGGCCTGCACCGATTTTGGCAGCTATGTGAATGACCAATGGCTGGCCGCCAACCCTATTCCAGGCGACCGTACCAGCTGGGGCGCCTTTGAAATGCTGGATGAGCGCTCGCAAGCGATTCAGCGCCAGCTTGCCGAGCAAGCCGCGGCAAAGGCTTCCGCCACAGGTATCGACAAAATTATTGGTGATTTCTGGGCCACCGGCATGAATGCCGATGCCATCAATGCGCAAGGCATCAAACCACTGCAAGACACACTGGATGCCATCGCAGCACTCAGCACCCCAGAACAACTGGCAGATTACATTCGCAGCCGCAGCGCACAAGGTGAAAATGTGCTGTTTGGTTTTGGGCCGGAAGCGGATTTCCAGAACCCCTCAATGAATATCGCCTACGCCGCACAAGCGGGGCTTGGTCTTCCTGACCGTGGCTATTACTTCGACAAAGACAAAGCCGACAAATTGGCCGCTTATGAAGCGCATATCCGCGCCACGTTGCAGCTTTCTGGCATTGCCGCTGAAGATGCTGCCGAGCAGGCAAAGGCAGTGATTGCATTCGAAAAACGTCTGGCAAAGGCGTCCAAATCCAGCGAAGAAATGTCGCGTGACGTATCACTGTTCTACAACCCGATATCCCCTGCTGATGCCGATAAATTGACCCCCAATTTCCCGTGGACCGCTTTCTTTGAAGCGCAAGGCATCGCAGTTCCCGAGATGTTTTCGCTGGCCATTCCAGCCTTCCATATCGAATTCAGCAAGATGCTGGCCGACACCCCCGCCACACAGTGGCAAAGCTATTTGCGCTTTCACACCATTGATGATGCCGCGCCGTATCTATCAGATGATTTTGCCAATGAATATTTCAACTTCTATGGCAAAACCATGCGCGGCCAGCAAGAAATCAAGGCGCGCAGCAAGCGAGTTCTGGATACGGTAAACAATGAAGCTGGTGAAGCACTTGGTCAGCTTTATGTGCAAATCGCATTTCCGGCCGAGTCCAAGCATCGCATGCAGGAATTGGTGAGCAATCTGTCGGATGCACTGAAAGCACGCATTGAGCATTTGGCATGGATGAGTGATGCCACCAAACAGAAAGCTCTGGAAAAATGGGCCAGCTTTACGCCAAAAATCGGCTACCCCGACACATGGCGTGATTGGAGTGGGCTTGCCACCAACCGCGACAGCTACCTCGGCAACATTTTGGCTGCGCGTGCATTCAACCACCAGTGGCAGCTGGCAAAAATCGGCAAGCCCGTGGACAAAGCCGAATGGGGCATGAGTCCACAAACGGTGAATGCTTATTACAACCCACTGCAAAATGAAATCGTCTTCCCCGCCGCTATTTTGCAGCCACCGTTCTTTGATCCCAATGCCGATGACGCGTTGAACTATGGCGGTATTGGCGCGGTGATCGGCCATGAAATGACACATGGCTACGATGACCAAGGCAGCCGCTTCAATGCCAGCGGCAAATTTGAAAACTGGTGGTCAGCCGATGATGCAAAAGGCTTTGCCGAGCTGACCGGAAAACTGGTTGCACAGTTCGATGGCTATCAAGCCACACCAGAGCTGCGGGTCAATGGGAAATTGACACTGGGTGAGAACATTGCAGACCTTGGCGGCCTTGCCACTGCTTACGATGCCCTGCAAAAAGCCAATGCTGGCAAAGACGACCCCACTATTGATGGTCTAAGTCGCGACCAACGCTTCTTCCTCAACTGGGCCACCGTATGGCGTCGCAGCTTTACCCCAGACGAGCTGAAAGTGCGTCTCACCACCGATCCACATGCACCCGCCAATTTCCGTGCCATCGGCACACCCAGCAATATGCCTGCTTTTGCTCAGGCATTTAGTTGCAAAGTGGGTGACCCCATGGTGCGCGATGGCGATAAACGCGTCGTGATCTGGTAATTGCTCTCGTCATATCGCATCAACAAAACCCGCCTCGGCGGGTTTTGTTTTGCAGACGGGATGCCCACGTTCCCATATCACTGTATTTTCCACACCCGCATTGGGTTCCCGATCTTGCCTAGGCGGTGTATGGTTGGCGCATGATTACAGGAGCTTCTTTATGGACATCCATGACATCGCCCTGACGTTGTTTACCCAATTGGTCGGCGCACATCACAACCCGCAACTTGATGACTCCGCGCGTCTTGCCTTGGGTCGTGAAGCCTATCGCTATGCCGAAGCCTTCATTGCTGCCAAAGACGTGTATATCCGTGAGCAACCAATCAGCGAGATGGAGCAAGGCTATTGATTGCCTGCTCGTACATCCTGCTTCACGTTTCTGTTGACGGAGTTACCGAATGATGCGTTCGCTCATCACTGTGTTGATGCTTGCTTTTGTGTTGCTGGGTTGCAGCAGCGGCCCTGTTCGCCGTGTTTCGGAACCAGCCGCCAGTATCCAGCAGCTCACTGTACGCCCCGACGGGCAATGGGTGCTGGAGTTGCGGCTGAACAACTACAGCAGCATGGCGATGCGCTTTCAGCAATTGACGCTTGAGGTTGCATTTGACCATGGCGCAGCGGCCACCCTGGATGTACAGCCTGCACTGGATATTGGCGGCGAGTCTGCCGATGTGCATACGTTCACATTAACTCCGCTGCCTGCCGGTCGTGCCCGCATTGCCAATGCACTTGCCGATGGCCGCAGCCTGAATTACACACTTGAAGGACATATCGAAGCAGGACCGCTGGATGGCAAAAGCAAGCGCTGGCCAATTCGCTATAAGAGCGCACTTTCTCCCGTTCCTGGCTTGCCTGGGGCATTACGCTAACCCAAACCATACGGTATAGTATGCTCACAACCCTGATTCGTTTGGAGCCCACCTGATGAGCAGCTACAAAGCCCCCCTTAACGATCTCCGTTTTGCACTGTTTGATGTCCTTCAAGCCGACAAGCTGTTTGCCAAACTTGGCTTTGATGAGGCTAACTCCGAATTGGTTAATGCCGTGCTGGATGAAGCCGCACGTTTTACGGAAACTGTTTTAGCACCTTTGAACAAAGTAGGCGACGAGCTAGGTTGCACTTTCGACAGCGCCACCGGCGACGTCACAGCACCCGCTGGCTTCAAGCAAGCCTTTCAACAATTTGCCGAAGGCGGCTGGACGGGGCTAACCAATGCACCCGAACACGGTGGTCAAGGCATGCCAACCTTGCTGGGGGGTGTGCTGACTGAACTGGTGGATGGTGCCAACTTGGCGTGGGGCAACTTCCCCATGCTGTCACATGGTGCAGTAAAAGCACTGGAAACCTACGGTGAGCCGTGGCAACAGGAGGTCTTCCTCAAGCCATTGGTGGAAGGCAAGTGGACGGGGACGATGTGCCTGACCGAGCCGCACTGCGGCACGGATCTTGGCCTGCTCAAAACCCGCGCAGAACCACTGGCCGACGGCAAATACTCGATTACCGGCACCAAGATTTTCATTACTGCGGGTGAGCATGATTTTGTTCCCAACATCATCCACTTAGTACTGGCAAAACTGCCCGATGCACCAGCCGGCGCCAAGGGAATTTCCCTGTTTGTTGTCCCCAAATTCAAGGTTGAACGCGATGGCAGCGTGGGTGAACGCAATGCGGTGCGCTGCGGCGCTCTTGAAAACAAGATGGGAATCCATGGCTCTGCCACCTGCGTGATGAATTTCGACGGCGCAGAAGGCTACCTTGTTGGCGAGCCCCACAAAGGCCTGCAAGCGATGTTCGTGATGATGAACTCCGCCCGTCTTGGCGTGGGGGTTCAAGGGCTAGGCTTGTCCGAACGCGCTTATCAGAATGCGCTGCGCTATGCCCGTGAGCGCCTGCAATCACGCTCACTTTCTGGGGCGAAATACCCCGATAAACCGGCTGATCCCATTCTGGTACAGCCCGATGTGCGCCGCATGCTGTTGACACAAAAAGCCCTGATTGAAGGTGGCCGCCTGCTTTCGCTGCATGCGTACTCGTTGATTGATGTGGCAGAAAAATCCACCGATCCGCAAGAACGCGAACGTGCCCATACGCTGGTGAGCTTTCTGACACCGATTTCCAAAGCCTGTCTCACCGAATGGAGCATCGAGAACACTTACAACGCGCTGCAATGCTTTGGCGGACACGGGTATATCGCCGAGCACGGCATGGAGCAATACGCACGCGATGCTCGTATCACAACACTCTATGAAGGCACCACGGGCATTCAGTCGCTGGATTTAATCGGGCGCAAAACAGCTGCAACACAAGGCGCGGGGCTGAAGCTTTTTCTGGCAGAAGTCGAACGCTTTGCACAAGCCCATGAAAATGATGCTGCACTGAGTGGGTTCATTGCCCCACTTCGCGCCAAGTGCGAGGAATGGGGAAAACTGACCATGCAAGTGCTGCAGCGTGCGGCAAGCAACCCCGACGAGCTCGGCGCAGCCAGTACCGATTACTTGTTCTATTCCGGCTATGTGGTACTGGCGTATTGGTGGGCACGCAGTGTTGCGGTTGCCCAGCAATCGGCACATTCACAAGCGTTCAAAGATGCCAAGCGCGAT
This sequence comes from uncultured Thermomonas sp., assembly GCA_964481865.1. Classification (GTDB taxonomy): domain Bacteria; phylum Pseudomonadota; class Gammaproteobacteria; order Xanthomonadales; family Xanthomonadaceae; genus Thermomonas. The sequence continues at coordinate 9,092 of CAYZUG010000040.1, forward strand.
ACTGCCAACTTCTACTTCAAACGCATTCTGCCGCGCACATTGGCGCACAAAGCTGCGATTGAAAGTGGCGCTGATGTTCTCATGGCACTACCAGATGCAGGTTTCGATGCCTGATTAGAAAAGGTGCACAGCAGCATTCGCTGCTGTGCTACCCACGCGCTGTAAAACGGCGTATAAGTGGTATCCCAATGGAGACCGATAGAGCGACCTTCCGCACTCAACACGCTGCAGCACTACCTGCGGCAGATGTGAGTTTTTCTTCGCTCCCTCCCCAACCCATCCATACTGTCCGCCCATTAGGCTTAGACGCGCATGGGCGTGCACTGGATTGGCTGAGCTGGCAAGACGCCACCACACTCTATGCACGCGGTGCTATTGCATGGACACTCGGTGACCCATGCCTGCACATTCATGGCGGTATCAATCGGCAAAGTGGTCAGCGCAGTATGATCCCGCTTCACCCGATCATTGCTGCACGAAGCCATGCGCGCCCAAGTGCAATCGACCCAACCCCAGCATTAAACAACCAAGCGCTGTTTGCCCGTGATCGCTACATTTGCCTGTATTGCGGACAGCGCCATGCACGCAACGGGCTAACCCGTGACCATGTTCATCCGGTTTCAAAAGGTGGCCGGGATACATGGGAAAATGTTGTCACTGCCTGCGTGCAATGTAATTCCCGCAAGGGTAATCGCACCCCACAACAAGCCCATATGCCCCTGCTTGCAGTACCGTATCGCCCAAGCTGGGTTGAACATTTGATTCTTTCCAATCGCAATATCCTGGCGGATCAGATGGCATTTCTAAGCGCGCAACTGCCCAAACACTCACGCTACAGAGAGCGCTTCCTCTGACAATATTATTTCTCAGGCAACGTGGAATGCACACTGCCTGCATGCTGCGTTTTCTTGGCGTCTATTTTGCAAAATACCCCACACAGCGTTCTCAGGGCGTACCATTAGCGCACTTGTTTTCAGGAGATTGCCGTGACACTGCGTTTTGCCCCTCTTGCCTGTGCTGTGATCTTGCTGTCTGCCTGTGGCGGTACATCGTCAAACACTGAAGCAACAGCCGACCAAAGCCAGACCTCCGAAGAAAAAGTGCTCAACGTCTATAACTGGTCTGATTATGTCGCGGAAGACACTATCGCCAACTTTGAAAAAGCCACCGGCATCAAAGTGAATTACGACGTGTATTCGGAAAACGAAACACTGGAAACCAAACTGACAGCAGGCAGCAGTGGCTACGACTTGGTGTTTCCCTCTGCCCGCCCGTTTGCACAACGGCAGATCAAAGCTGGCCTGCTGAAAACACTGGACAAGAGCAAGCTTCCGAATTTGGGCAATCTTGACTCGGACATCCTTCAGGGTTTGGCGGATATTGACGCCGACAATGCGCATGTCCTGCCTTATATGTGGGGCACAACCGGTTTGGGCATCAATGTCGACAAAGTGCAGGCGACTCTTGGCGAAGATGCCCCAATTGACTCCTGGGATCTACTGTTCAACCCCGCCAATGCCAGCAAACTGGCCAAGTGTGGCATCAGCGTCTTGGATGATGACCAAGAAGCTTTTGGTGCTGCATTGATCTGGAAAGGCAAAGACCCGAATGCCGGTGCCACAGACGAGATCGACCTTGTAAAGCAGGTCTATGCTGCGATTCGCCCATATATCCGCACATTCAACAACGCCGAATATAAAGATGCGCTGGCTAACGGCGATGTCTGCGTGGCAATGGGCTATTCCGGTGACATCCTTGGGGCGGCAGATGCGGCCGAAGAAGCAGCGGAAGCAACAGGCAAGCAAGCTCCTGATATCCGCTATGTCATTCCAAAGGAAGGTGCCATTCGCTGGATTGACGTAATGGCAATCCCCCGCGATGCCAAGCACCCGAATAATGCATTGGCTTTCATCAACTATATTCTCGAACCTGCAACCGCCGCAGCGATTACCGATGCGGTTGGCTATGCCAACCCGAACAATGCCGCCACAACATTCGTTGATGAAGACATCGCGACTAATCCGGGCGTGTATCCATCGGATGCGGTCAAGGCAAAGCTGGTTGACCCAGTTTCTCTGCCTGAAACAACGCAACGCCAGCGCGTCCGTGCTTGGACTGCGATCAAGAGCGGGCGTTGAAATGGCGCTGGCGAATCGTCCTGCAACGGCACTAGAGCCATGGAAAGACCCCGCCGCCCAACCCTTTCTGCGGGTTGAAGGGGTCACCAAAACCTTTGGCAAGATCTATGCCTGCGATGATATTTCACTGGATGTCTATCGCGGCGAATTCTTTGCCTTGCTGGGTGGCTCGGGGTCTGGCAAAAGTACATTGATGCGCATTTTGGCTGGGCTGGAAACACCCGACCGTGGCCGCGTGCTCATTGATGGTCTGGATGTGACGCATCTGCCGCCTTACCAGCGTCCAGTCAATATGATGTTCCAAAGTTATGCGCTGTTCCCACATATGACTGTGGCGCAGAACATTGCCTTTGGACTCAAGCAGGACAGCATGCCCGCCAGCGATATTCGTGATCGTGTACAGCAAATGCTGGACTTGGTGCAAATGCCACAGCTGGGCAACCGCAAGCCTGCGCAACTATCTGGTGGTCAACGCCAACGTGTTGCACTGGCACGCGCACTTGCCAAGCAACCCAAGCTGTTATTGCTGGATGAACCGCTGGGCGCATTGGATAAGCGTCTGCGCGAGCGCACGCAGTTTGAATTGGTCAATATTCAAGAGCGCGTTGGCACGACCTTCCTCATGGTCACCCACGATCAAGAAGAAGCCATGACCATGTCCAGCCGGATTGCCGTGATGGACACTGGCCGCATCATTCAGGTTTCCACACCTGCAGCTCTTTATGAATATCCGTCCACGCGCTTTGTGGCTGAATTCATTGGCGGCATCAACCTGTTTGAAGGCCGCGTACTTTCACATGATGCCGACAGCCAGACCGCACGCATCGCCTGTGATGCCGTGGAAGGTGGTGCCCTGCTTGCACACTATGCGGATCCCTTGCCCGAGGGCACAGCGGTCAGTATTGCAGTGCGCCCTGAAAAAATTGATGTGCATGAAGCACGCCCCGATGCCGATAATGTGGCTGTCGGCAAAGTACGCGATATTGCCTACCTTGGGGATGTATCGGTTTATCACGTTGAAACCGAAACGGGTGCCATTGTTCGCGTACAAGAAACACATGTTGAACGCAGCTCCGAGCCACATTACGACTGGGGTTCAACCTTGTGGCTCAGCTGGCCAGCAAGCGGTGCCGTGGTGTTGACCACATGACACAGCATGCGCAAGGCCAAGGCTGGTCACTATGGGCCGAAGTGGTTCGCAATCTATTTGGCTGGTTTCGCGCTGTTGGCCGCGAATTCCGCACACGGCGTGGGCGCTTCTTAACCACGATGTTGCCCATGCTGTGGCTGCTACTGTTTTTCGCCGTTCCTTTTTTGATTGTGCTGAAAATCAGCTTTGCCGAGGCGGTATTCGGTCAGTCACCTCCATACACTTCACTGCTTGAGCGTACAGCAGATGGGGCAACCAGCCTGCGTCTGCAAGTCTCCAGCTACTTCTTGCTGCTGCAAGACCCACTGTATATCGGCGCGTATTTGAAATCAATGCTATTTGCTGGTGTTTCTACCCTGTTCTGCCTGCTGCTTGGCTATCCCATTGCCTATGGCATCGCCCGCGCTCGCCCAGTCTGGCGCATGCTGTTGCTGGTTCTGGTCATTCTTCCCTTCTGGACCAGCTCACTGCTGCGTACCTACGCAATGATTGGCATGCTGAAAGCCAATGGTGTTTTGACCAGCATGCTCGCCGCCATTGGCTTGATGGAACCGGGCACGGCGATTCTGCATACCGACCTCGCCGTTTATATCGGTATCGTCTATAACTATTTGCCCTTCATGATCCTGCCATTAACAGCCACGCTGATGCGCTTGGATTTTGGTTTGCTTGAAGCCGCAGCCGACTTGGGGGCGCAACCATGGCAGGCATTTTTGCGTGTCACCTTACCGCTTTCCATGCCGGGCATCATCGCTGGTGCTTTGCTTGTTTTTATTCCGGCGGTCGGTGAGTTTGTCATTCCTGACATTCTCGGTGGGCCGGATGCACTCACTATCGGTCGCGTACTCTGGACCGAATTCTTTACCAACCGCGATTGGCCGCTGGCTTCTGCTGTGGCTGTTGCAATGCTGTTGTTACTTGTCATTCCCACGCTACTGTTTGAATACGTGGAAAACCGCCGTGAACGCCGTGAGGGACACGCATGAAACGTCGTCCTTGGGGGCTGTGGACAGCCATGGCTATTGGCTACGCACTGCTTTATGTGCCGATCATCTCCATGATCGTCTATTCCTTTAGTGCTTCGCGCATGGCCACGGTATGGGCTGGATTTTCCACACGCTGGTATGTGTCGCTATTTGCCAATGAACAAATCATGCAGGCATTGGCACGCAGTCTGACGATTGCTGCGGTTGCTGCTAGCTTTGCTACCGTGCTGGGAACTGCCTGTGGGCTGGCACTGTCGCGCTTTGGTAAATTCCCGGGACGCGGTCTGTTGAGCCTGATGAATTCCGCACCCATGGTGATGCCGGATGTCATGCTGGGGCTTTCCTCACTTCTGCTCTTCGTCACTCTGCAACAGCTCACTGGCTGGCCAGAGCGCGGTATGGCGACCATCATGATCGCGCACATCACGCTGACCACATGCTATGTCACGGTTGTTGTACGTTCGCGCATGACGGCACTGGATGACAGCCTAGAAGAAGCCGCCATGGATTTAGGTGCTAAACCATGGCGCGTGTTTTTTCAGATCACGCTTCCGCTGATTTCTCCAGCGCTGCTGGCTGGCTGGCTACTGGCTTTTACCCTGTCACTTGATGACCTTGTCATCGCCAGTTTCACCTCTGGCCCAGGTGCCAGCACACTGCCGATGCTGATTTACTCAAAGGTCAAACTTGGGGTGACCCCAGAAATCAACGCACTGGCCACCCTGATCGTGTCAGTTGTTGGTATTGGTGTATTGATTGCCGGTTGGGTGATGCATCGCCGCGAACAGGCTTTGGAATCATGAACGTGTACGGCTGCTTGCGGCTAACTCAGCGAACAACATAGGTCTGTGTATTGAGCTGCAGCACCGCATCAAACTGCACTTTCTCGTTATCGTCACCCAAGTCCATCAACGCATCAACGCGAAAGCGGAGTGCACGATCCAGTTCACGCTGCGGTTCCAGAGTGACGCGAACGCGTGTCAGTCTTGACTCATGCAAGGCGATTGCCTGTTCCAGTGAACGCCGAATACGATCGCGATCTTGTGGGCTTAACAGGCTATATGCAGAAAAATCGAGAATTCCATACGTCAGTGATGACGCGCGACACTCCTTGAACACCTCAGGAATCAACCGTGCGCCTTCTGACCGTGTATTGAGAAGGTTCTCCAAATCATGCGACACACTGGTGCGGAAGTCAGTGACAGACGTACGCCGCCCTGTGTCTTCAGGAAGTGATGCATCAACCAGTCGATCCATCAAGCCGCGCATAGTTCATCCTGTTGAAACACATGCAAAACGGCTCGCCTTAGCGAGCCGCTGCAATAAAACATCACTTAGGTGGCTTTATTGATAGCGCGATCATATTGCGCAACGATCGCCCCTTCTAAGCTGCCATCGGCCTTTTGCGGCAGATACTCGTACTTCATTTTTGTGTAATTCAAACTGAAGCTATCTACAGGAATCGAACTTGAACCGGCATTGCCGCCAGTTGTGAACGAACTCACCATGACGTCCTCTAGAGTGATCTTGAAATACTCCACCTGCCCTGCCTTACCACCCGCCTTACGGGCAATCAATACCGCTTTCTTGATGTGATCACCGCTTGCAGCAGCCTTCACCAACAAAGGGCTCGACTTATCTGTTTGCTTGGTAAAGATCAGGTCTTGGAAATCGGCTTTGCCTGTCCCACCACCGCTACCACGCCCCATGTTGCCTGAATTACTGACACCCCAAGAGAACGAATCAATCTCGATCTTGTCCTTGTGTTTTTCATCCAGTGACTCACCCTTGATACCATCAAGCTCGAGTAAATAATCGGAAGCCATTTCAGTTACTCCTTAGATTTGAAAATAATAGGAAATCATTTAGCGTGCGGACTTCGGCAGCTCTGCTACCAAACGCAGCGAGACACTCAATTCGTCCAATTGGTAATGTGGCCGCAGGAAAGCCACCGACTTGTACGCCCCAGGCTTACCTGGAATCTCTGCCACCTCAATGCGTGCTTCACGCAGTGGATATTGCGCTTTCGCCTCTTGTGATGCGTTGTCATCCAACAAGACATACTGCGAGATCCAGTTATTGAGAAAAAGCTCAACACTGGACTTGGACGCAAAGCTGCCAATCTTGTCGCGCATCATGGACTTCAAGTAATGCGCAATACGGCTTACCGCAAAAATGTATTGCAACTGTGCCGATAAGCGCGCATTCGCATTGGCGGCA
>CAYZUG010000041.1:0-968 GCA_964481865.1 uncultured Thermomonas sp.
AGGTGTTCTGCGCCTGGTCTTCCTTCAGGATGTCGGCCTGCACGGTGCCGCGCACGGTCTTGAGGGTGTCGGCCTTGATCTGCGCGTAGGTGTCGGCATCGACCAGCTGATCGCCGGTCATGCCCAGCAACGCGAGGCCGAGGCCGTCGTTGCCCTGCGGCAGATCGCCGTGGTAGCGCGGGCGCTCGCGGCCTTCAAAGAACTTGGCGATGGTGGCTTCGGCCTGCGCCCAGCGCGCCGGGTCGGTCTTCAGATACTTTTCCACCTGCTGGTCGATGGCGGTGTTCATAAACATCGCCAAAATAATGGGCGCGGGGCCGTTGATCGTCATCGACACCGAGGTGGTGGGCGCGCACAGGTCGAAGCCGGAGTACAGCTTCTTCATGTCGTCCAGCGTGGGGATGTTGACGCCGGAGTTGCCGATCTTGCCGTAGATGTCCGGGCGCTTTGCGGGGTCTTCGCCGTACAGGGTCACGCTGTCGAAGGCGGTGGACAGGCGTGCGGCGGGCTGGCCGACGCTGAGGTAGTGGAAGCGGCGGTTGGTGCGCTCCGGCGTGCCCTCGCCTGCGAACATGCGGATGGGGTCTTCGCCGGTACGGCGGTACGGGTACACGCCGCCGGTGTAGGGGTAGGCGCCGGGGAGGTTTTCCTTTTGCAGGAAGACCAGCAGTTCGCCCCAGCTCTTGTAGGTGGGCGCGGCGATTTTCGGGATCTGTTGGTGGCTGAGCGATTCGCGGTAGTTCTCGACGCGGATGGTTTTGTCGCGTACTTGGTATTCGTTCACCGGTTCGGTGATGGATTTCAGGCGGGCCGGCCATTGCCGCAGCAGGCGCAGGGCGTCGGAATCCAGCGATTGGATGGCGTCGTTGTAGCGCTGGCGAAGGGTGAGCAGACTGCGGTCGGCAGGTTCGCCCCTCATCCGCCCTTCGGGCACCTTCTCCCCGCTTGCGGGGAGAAGGGAAGAAGCA
>CAYZUG010000041.1:1068-9935 GCA_964481865.1 uncultured Thermomonas sp.
GAGGTACCCCGCATTTGTTCTGTGGCTACCTTCTCTGCACCTGCGGGGAGAAGGGAAGAAGCAGAGGTACCCCGCATTTGTTCTGTGGCTACCTTCTCTGCACCTGCGGGGAGAAGGGCATCGGCAGCGTAGAGGCCAAGGGCAGCGGGTAACTGTTCGTCATCCAGTTCCTTCAACGCCTGCCAAAGTGACTGTGCGCGGTCGGCGATCTCGGCCTGCGACTCAATACGCGCATTGATCGCCCTGCCCTGCTCGGCAATTTCGGCCAGATAACGCACACGGTTTCCGGGGATCAATACCGTCGCACGCGGTTCTTTCAGGCTGACATCCAATGTGGATACCCAATGAGCATCCGCGACATGCAATTTTTCACGCAGCAGGCGACACAAATTGCTGAACATCCAGTTCAAACCTGGGTCATTGAACTGGCTGGCAATGGTGGGATAAACGGGGACGTCCTCATCCTTCATCTGGAAGGCAACGCGGTTGCGCTTCCACTGTTTGCGCACATCACGCAATGCATCTTCTGCACCGCGCTTATCAAACTTGTTCAGCACCACAAGTTCGGCAAAATCCAGCATGTCGATTTTTTCCAACTGGCTGGGTGCGCCAAAGTCGGAGGTCATCACATACATCGGGAAATCCACCAAATCAACGATTTCTGAATCCGACTGGCCAATACCTGCGGTTTCCACAATCACCAGGTCATAGCCAAGTGACTTCAATAGCGCGATGCAGTCTTTCAGCACGACGTTGGTGGCCATGTGCTGGCGACGGGTGGCCATGGAGCGCATGAACACACGCGGGCTGCGTAAGGCATTCATGCGGATGCGGTCACCCAGCAATGCACCGCCGGTACGCCGCCGGGTGGGGTCAACCGAGATCACCGCGATATGCATATCTGGTGCATTCGCTAAAAAACGATTCAGTAGCTCATCCGTCACCGACGATTTGCCCGCGCCCCCGGTTCCGGTAATTCCCACAACCGGTGTTTTGCTGCCAGCCAACGCCCATTCTTTACGCAAGCGTTCAAGTGTTGCGGCATCAAGTGCTTCTTCTTCAATGGCAGACAGCATGCGACCAATGGTGATTTCATCTTCAAAGGCCACGTGATGCGGCAGCTCTGCAGGCAAACGCGACGCACCTGCACGGCGCACCACATCTTCAATCATTTCTACCAATCCCATCTTCATGCCGTCGTTGGGGTGGTAGATGCGCTCAACGCCGTACGCTTCCAGCTCGCGGATTTCCTCTGGGGTGATGGTGCCGCCACCACCAGCGAACACGCGGATATGCGCCGCGTTGCGCTCTTTCAGCATATCCACCATGTATTTGAGGTATTCAACATGGCCACCTTGGTAGGACGACAGCGCGATGGCATCGGCATCTTCCTGCAATGCCGCCCGCACCACGTCTTCCACGCTGCGGTTATGCCCCAGATGAATAACTTCTGCGCCTTGCGACTGAATCAAGCGGCGCATGATATTGATCGCGGCATCGTGGCCATCGAATAGACTGGCGGCGGTGATAAAGCGCAAAGGCGTGCTTTGAGAATGCGACACAGGCAAGTGTTCGACTGAAATGCGCATAGATCACCCCCCAAAGATGAACATTTCCGCATTGTACCTTGCAGGGTAAAGTGCGCACCCGGCCCTTTAGGCACCCATCGTCTTTTCTGCAGATAGCTTAGAATGGCGGCACTGCGCCATTGATGTATTAAGTGCTGTGCAGCAGGTGTTGTTTTCTTTCCCATTGACTGCCGCCGCAACCGATGCCTGTCATGCTGTTCCGGCTGGAGCTTTTGCAATGATCTTTGAAACGCTTGATACCTACGGCCACGAACAGGTCGTGTTTTGCCACAACAAAGATGCTGGTTTGAAGGCGATTATCGCCATTCACAACACCGTTCTTGGCCCTGCCTTGGGCGGCACCCGCATGTGGCCTTACAAGAGCGACGAGGAAGCCCTGAACGACGTACTGCGTCTGTCCCGTGGCATGACGTATAAGAATGCAGTGGCCGGTCTGAATATCGGTGGCGGCAAGGCGGTCATTATTGGCAATCCGGCAACAGACAAATCCGAAGCCCTGTTCCGTGCCTTTGGCCAATTCGTTGAAGCCTTGGGTGGCCGCTACATCACTGCCGAAGATGTGGGCATTGATGTCAATGACATGGAATATGTGTACCGCGAAACCGAATACGTCACTGGCGTGCACCAAGTCCACGGTGGCTCGGGTGACCCGTCACCATTTACCGCTTACGGCAGCTTGCAAGGCCTGATGGCAACCCTGAACAAGAAGTTTGGCGACGAGGATGTCGGTAAGTATTCCTATGCCGTGCAAGGCCTTGGCCATGTGGGTATGGAATATGTGAAGCTACTGAAAGAACGTGGTGCAAAAATCTTTGTCACCGATATCAACCAGGCTTTGGTTGACAAGGCAGTGGGTGAATATGGCGCAGAAGCCGTGGGGCTTGATGACATTTACGATGTCGATGCCGATGTGTATTCGCCTTGTGCTTTGGGCGGTACGGTCAACGAGCAAACCTTATCTCGCTTCAAGTTCAAGGTCATTTGCGGTTCCGCCAACAACCAACTGTCCACCAATGAGATCGGTGATGAAGTCAGCAAGCGCGGCATCTTGTATGCCCCGGATTACGCAGTGAATGCCGGTGGCGTGATGAACGTGGCCTTGGAACTTGATGGCTACAACCGTGAACGTGCGATGCGCATGATGCGCACGATCTATCACAATCTGTCGCGCATCTATCAAATCGCAGAGCGCGACAACATTCCCACCTATCGTGCAGCTGACCGCTTGGCGGAAGAACGCATCGAAAAAATCGGCAAGCTGAAGCTGCCTCTGGGACGTGGTCGTACCCGCTTCCAAGGTCGTATTCGCAATAGTTGATGTCTCCCGCCTGCCTCAATACGTTGGGGCAGGTCTTCTTGTCACACTGCCACGAGCCAGCCCATGCGCCCATTTCCTTTAGGTGAAGAGATTGATGCCTTGCGTGATGCCGTTTGTCGCTTCGCTGAAGCAGAAATTGCCCCACGTGCTGCCGCAACCGATACCGACAATGCGTTTCCACAGGAACTGTGGCCTATGTTCGGGGAGATGGGCTTGTTGGGCATCACCATCCCAAGTGAATACGGTGGCAGTGAAATGGGCTATTTGGCGCATTTGGTGGCGATGGAGGAGATCAGCCGCGCTTCTGGCTCGATTGGCCTGAGCTATGGCGCGCATTCCAATCTGTGCATCAACAATCTCTATGCCAATGGCAACGAAGCCCAGCGCCGCAAATACCTGCCCAAGTTATGCAGCGGCGAACACAAAGGTGCTTTGGCAATGAGCGAGCCGGGTGCCGGTTCCGACGTGGTGGGTTCAATGGCCTGCCGTGCCGAGTTGAAGGGTGATGTATGGGTGGCCAATGGCAACAAGATGTGGATCACCAATGGCCCTGAAGCCGATGTCCTTATCGTTTACATGCGCACCGCCAGCCGTGAACTGGGCAGCAAATGCATGACCGCCTTTCTTGTCGAACGTGGCATGAAAGGCTTTTCCACCGCACAAAAGCTCGACAAGCTGGGCATGCGCGGCAGCAACACCTGTGAACTGGTGTTTGAAAATTGCGAAATCCCGCAAGAGAACGTACTGGGTGAAGTGAACAACGGCGTCAAAGTACTGATGAGCGGGCTGAACACCGAGCGTTTGGTCTTGTCTGGCGGGCCGCTGGGCTTGATGCAGGCAGCACTGGATATCACCCTGCCCTATGTGCGCGAACGTCGCCAGTTTGGTCAAGCCATTGGCATGTTTGAGTTGATGCAAGCCAAGGTTGCCGATATGTACACCGCGCTGCAATCATCTCGTGCGTTTGCCTACCAAGTGGCACGCGATTACGACGCTGGTTACAAAAGTCGAATTGATGCGGCGTCTTGCTTGTTACATGCCAGTGAAGCCGCCGTGCAAGTTGCACTGGAAGGCATTCAAGCCTTGGGTGGCAATGGGTATATCAATGACTTTGCAACGGGTCGCATTCTGCGTGATGCCAAACTGTATGCCATTGGGGCTGGCACCAATGAAATTCGTCGCATGCTGATTGGTCGTGAATTATTTGCTGGCAATCATTAAGCCAGTCAATCAGGTGATCAGCGAACAAAAGAAACGCCGCATCGCGGCGTTTCCTGTCTCTGCAGCATGTAAAACAGCTCAGAAATGATAGCTGCCCCATAGCATCGCCGAACCAAATCGCCCCACCGCGCTTTGTCGCTGTGCAAGATCAAAGCGCAACCGTGTTTTCTGCCCCACGGCTGTCACACCAAGACCCATATGCTGTTCACGTGGCGCCAAGGCAACACCTTGCAATGGCAGCCACTGTTCGATGCCAGTAAAGCTGGCCGCAAATGCCTGCCCATCCGCCGACCATTGCCGCTGCCATTCGGCATACGCATCTGCCTGCAGCCGCATATCACCCAACTGCCATGCACGTGTTGCCCGAACCCCAGCAAGTCCCTGTGTTCGCTCTGTTGTCCAAGCAGAGGCACGCAACCCAAACCCGGTTTCGCTTTGCTCGGCAAACGCATCATGCCGTACCAGCATTTGCTGCACACCGACATAAGGTGTCATCGAAATACCAGCCACACTGAAATGCCGCCCAAGCTCAGCAAACGTCTGTTGGTAATTGCCCGAAAACTGTGTCGCCACTTGTTCACGCAAATCACCCAACATTAGGTTTCGCTGCATCTGCCGTTGGTATTGCCCTGCCGACCATGCGCCGCGCAGTTGCCATGTCCCCAATGTGCTACTGGCATACAGTTGCATGTCCTGCTGATGCCCACGACTTTGGTCACCCAAGGCGCTTAACCAGCTATGTTGCTGCATGCGCGTCATCGCCACACCGATCTTGCTGGTTCGGCCAAGCGCCCAATCATGGCCCACCATGTCGCCGCTACTACTCAACCCCACACTGTCGAAGCCAGCCTGCGCCAACTCCCCTCCACTGGACAGATTACGCGCCCAACTTCCTTGTTCCACAGGGGATGCAGTCAATGTATCGAGTCGTGAAATCAACGCCCGCCGTCCCGCCGCGATGCCATCCATCGTTAATGCGTCAGATGCTGCATGCAGTTCACCGGAGACACTCCGCAACGACCCATCCGCCTGTTGCAATGTGGCGGATTGTTGCAATGCACCCGCAGCACCAATAAAGCGATCACTCACGCTCAAGCCACCCGGCGACACGTCTGTCAGTAGGGTATCAATCGCCTGCATCGCCGATTCCACGCGTCCTGCAGACATCAACGCAATTCCCCCCAGCCCTGCTCCTGCCACTGCCTTGCTGACATCAATCCGATTGATGTTGAGGAACACATGTTTCGGGTCATACGCCAGTGAGGCATCAAGAAACACATTGGATGCTGCTTTCACTGTTGAAAACGTCCCGTTGACACCCGACTCAGCGGTCAACAGGGTTTCTTTGCTGGATGTGACATAGCCCGACTTCACACCCAAAATTGATATCGTGCCATTGAGTGTTGCACTTCCATCAATCTGTAACGGGCTGCCTAACCAAACACCGGTATTCCCGGTACTGCTTTGTGTGAAATTTCCTTTGATGCTGGCGGGTGTATTCGCCGCACTCAGGAATTTACCGCTGCTATTGACGTTGCCGGAAAAAACGCCGCTTGCCCACACGCTTCCAGCAGCCGCAACAGAAAGAGACGATTGCATGCCCTTGCGAACATCCAAGGCACCCGCATTGACCTGCGTTGCTCCAGTGAACTTGGCTGCTTCGGTAAGTGTCAATGTGCCCGCACCATTCTTAACCAACCCACCACTGCCGATGATTTCATTGCGCCAGATCGAGTGCCCAGTGAACGAAACGCTGAAATCACCCCATGCAAAATGACTGGGACCCATGGCTGCTTTCGTTACATCCAACAAGCCCCAGCCAAACACAGGGTCCACACCCGGCGCCCCAAGATCCTTCGCCCCACCCAAAATGGTTTGCCGTACCTGATCATTCGTGAAATAGGGGAACGCCGCCCAGACCACTGCTGCGGCACCGGATACTTGCGGTGCGGCATATGACGTCCCGCCCCCCTGATAAAGCGAGATACTGGTATCGCCCACTTTGGCCTGCGGATCAATGAAAACGGCATTACCAGGCGCTACCAGGCAGTAGTTCATCGCCGTACCACAGTGCTGTGAATACGAAGTCAGTTGCGTTGGGTTGGTAGGATCCAACGCCCCCACCGTCAACCAGCCTTTTTCAAGCTCGGCATCATTGGCAAGCGTGGGCAGACGCGCATTATCGGAAGGATTACCCACATAACGTGAATCCGTACCGCTGTTGCCATTGGCAAACACAACGATGCCGCCTCGACGCACCACAAAGTCCTTCCATGCCATCGCTAATTCACGCGTCAGTGCAGGGTCATTCCAATACAGCCCGCCCCACGAGTTATTGATGATTTTTGCGCCCGCATCGGCCAATTCATTATTGATATCGCGGAAGAAGCCGCCATAGCCCTGACCTGCAAAAATCTCATTTCCTGCACCCGAACCATCATCCTCCGGGCGTCTGTCAGCAATGATGCGCGAAGAAACAATACCGGCACTTTGAGCTACACCACCGCCCCAATTGCCGCTGCCTTTGCCAGCAGCCATCTGCGCCACCACCGTGCCATGCCCAACCACATCATCCACACTGGTGTTATTGGCTGAACTGACATGAATGAAATGACGTGTCACACGTCCACTCAATGCAGGGTGATCGCGGTTTACCCCTGAATCGACAAAACCAATGGTAACGCCCTGCCCCGTCAAACCCGCACCCAGCGCGCCTGCCGCATTAGTCAGCTCAAGATGCGTGCTGTATTGCGGCAATACACTGGCGGCTGCCAGAGTGGGAACTGAAGGCGGCGCCACCACTAACGAGGTGTCATGACTGACCGTTGGTGTAAATTCACTGCCTGTTGGTGGGGGCGTTGTAGGTGGGGGTGTTGTGGGCGGCGGCGTCGATGGTATTGGCGTCGATTTGACATTCGAACTGCCACCACCACAGGCGGCTAATGTCACCGCAATGACACAGGGAAGTAATGCAGGCAGCAAATGCGTTCCCAACTGCCTGTCAGGTCTCGTTTGATCCACTTTTTTCATTGCTTACTCCCGCTTTTTTCCACGTTCTTGGCAGCCTACGACAATTCACGAAACTTCACATCGTCCTTTGTAATTTGCCCATCACTTCTTGGCAAGATTGGCAGTTCGCTCACAATTCGCGCCATAATCGGGTTTTCGCCGCACTGTCGGCTTCATCAACACCGGAGTTTCCATGACTGACGTTGTTATCGTTGGTGCCAAGCGCACCGCCATTGGTTCTTTCCTAGGTCAATTCACTGGCACACCCACGCCAACACTGGGCGCTGCCGCCATGCAGGCTGCACTGGCACAATCGGGCGTATCGGCCAGCAGCGTTGATGAAGTCATCATGGGCTGTGTTCTGCCTGCAGGTTTGGGACAAGCCCCGGCGCGTCAGGCCTCACGTGCTGCTGGCATTCCTGATGCTGCAGGCTGCACAACAATCAACAAGGTCTGCGGCTCCGGCATGAAGTCGGTCATGCTTGCTCATGATCTCATCAAGGCAGGCTCGGCAACCACGGTTGTTGCTGGTGGCATGGAGTCAATGACCAATGCCCCCCATCTACTCAATGGTTCACGCACGGGCATTCGTTACGGCAGCGGCGAACTTCTTGATCACATGGCCTTCGACGGTCTGACCAACCCGGATGACGGTAAGGCCATGGGTGTATTTGGCGATGCCACTTGCGCCAACTATGGCTATGACCGTGCCACAGTTGATAGCTTTGCCATTGAAAGTGCCAACCGCGCCCAAAAAGCCCAGGCAGCGGGTGCATTCGACGCAGAAATCGCCTCCGTCACCGTCAAAACCCGCAAAGGCGACGTGGTCATCAATAAAGATGAAGAGCCTGGCAAAATCGATACCGGCAAAATCCCGGCATTGCGCGCTGCATTTGGCAAGGAAGGCGTGCTGACCGCCGCATCTTCTTCAAAAATTTCTGACGGCGCTGCCGCACTGGTCGTGATGTCGGCCGATGCTGCTGCTGCAGCGGGTGCCAAGCCATTGGCCCGCATCGTGGCGCATGCCACTCACGCACAAGCTCCGGAATGGTTCACCACGGCTCCAGTCAGCGCACTGAAGACCGTATTGGAAAAATCCGGCTGGACTGTTGCTGACGTGGACTTGTTTGAAGTCAACGAAGCCTTTGCCTGCGTCGCCATGGCGCCCATGACCGACCTTGGCATCCCCCACGACAAGCTCAATGTTAATGGCGGAGCCTTGGCATTGGGGCACCCCATTGGTGCATCAGGTAGCCGTTTGCTGGTCACCTTGATCCATGCCTTGCAAGCCCGTGGCGGCAAGCGTGGCGTGGCATCGCTGTGCATCGGTGGCGGTGAAGCAACAGCCATGGCGATTGAATTGCTCTAAGCTGCCCAAAAATTTCTTATGCTTTTTTCGATCAACCGCTTGACACCAGCGCTGATCGCGTCATCATGTTAGGGGCGCGCAATGTTAGCGCCCCCCCGAATTTAATTAACCAAGGAAAAACGTACCATGTCGATCAACAAGATCCTGCTGGCAATGGCCCTCGGCTTTGCACTGACCGCTTGCAGCCAGTCTGAGCCGGCTGCTGACGCCGCTGCTGCTGAAGCCCCGGCTGCTGAAGAGCAGGTTGCTGCTGACGCTGCTGTTGAAGAAGCTGCAGACGCTACTGCCGATGCTGCTGAACAGGCTGCTGAAGGCGCCGAAGCCGCTGCTGAAGAAGCCGCTGCTCCTGCTGAAGAAGCTG
>CAYZUG010000041.1:10035-15166 GCA_964481865.1 uncultured Thermomonas sp.
ATTTCTGCTTTGGTTTCCAAGCGCGGCCCCTGCGTTGCGCCATAGCAGCCATGATCTACCAGCGCCACTTCAGCACGACGCGCCGCATCCAGCACACGCTGACGCAATGATTGCGTATAGGGCTCACCAAAATCCACATGCAGCACGTCACTACCGGGTTCTTCACACAGGGTACTGATACGCCCCCAGGTGTAATCAATCAACTGATCGGGACACGCCAATACACGCGGTGCAAATGACGCAGTCATTCCCCCAACCGTGTTCAGTGCCAACACCTGTGATGCCCCCAGCGACTTCAATGCCGCAAGATTGGCGCGGTAATTGATTTTATGCGGCGGCAATGCGTGCGCTTCGCCATGCCGTGCCAGGAAAGCCACCCGCTTCCCGGCAAAACTACCGATACGAACAGGCCCGGAAGGCACGCCATAAGCAGTCTTGGGTGTGTGTGTTTCCACATCACTCAGCTCACCCAATGCATACACACCCGTGCCACCAATAATGGCCAGCTCAATACTCATACCCAGATCCTTTGAAAATCAGAGTGCTACAGATTCAATCGTTCAATGCGTAGATGGCCGGCAAATTGCGCCCTTGTTCGTAATAGTCCATGCCGTAGCCAAAGACATAAGCATCGGGGACTTGCACGCCGACATGTTCAGCGGCAATGCCTTCAACACGGCGCTCATGCTGTTTTTCCGCCAGCACCGCGATACGCACTTCTGCTGCGCCTTGATCCTCGCACCATTGTTTAACAGCCAACAAGGTATGCCCTTCATCAAGAATGTCATCCACCAGTAATACTTTGCGCCCATGCAATGGGGTGGCTGGCCGATGCAACCATGCCAGGCCGCTTCCCTGTGTTCTGCCGCGATAACGTGTGGCATGCAGATAATCAAAGTGCAGGTCCAAACCACGCTCACCCAAGGCAAATGCCAACTGCCCCGCAAAGGGCAGCCCACCATTCATGACGGTCAGGAACAAAGGCACGTCATCTTCGGCATACACCGCACAAAGCTCATCGGCCAAACGGGAAATTTCTTCTGCCAGCTCGTCTTTGTCGAACAATACGCGTGATGCTTCCAATGCATCCGCCAACTTGGGCATGCTCATGCCACATCTCCAGAATTGATCGCACCTGAAATCGCACTACATGTTGCTACAGGTGCCTGTATATCACGCAACTCATGTTGCACATCTTCGCGCCGCGTGTCGGCCAGCAATCCGTCCCAACCCATCGCGCCACGACCAAGCAGCGCCGTGAGTGCCAAGGTATTGAGCTGACGTTGTCCAGTTGCCGCAAGCGCTTCTTCTGTCAGCTCTGGTTGCGAGATCAAGACCACATCGCAACCTGCATCCAAATGCGCATCAATACGGCTTTTCACGCCACCAACGGCCTGCGCGGCCGCCATACCGATATCATCCGAAAACACCACACCACGGAAGCCCAAGCCGCCGCTGGACACGTCCCCGCGCAGAATGTCGTTGATCCAGCGCGCTGAACAACCAGCAGGTTCAGGGGCAACCTGTGGGTACACCACATGCGCCATCATCACGGCATCGGCGCCCGCTGCAATTCCCGCATCGAAAGGCAGCAGATCGGTCTTGCGCAATTGCTCCAGCGAACGTGGATCCACTGCCACATCAAAATGGGTATCTTCCAGTACCGAGCCATGCCCAGGAAAATGTTTGAGCGTGGCGGCCATACCAGCTTCGTGCATACCTTCAATATAGGCGCGGGAAAATGCCGCCACCACGTGTGGATCAGCCGCAAAAGCACGATCACCAATCGCACGGTTTCCCAAGGCCAGATCCACCACCGGTGCAAAACTTAAGTCCACGCCACTGGCACGCACTTCGCTGGCCATCAGCCACGCATGTTGTTTGGCACGCTGCAACGCGGTTTCAGGGTGTTTTTCATATTCCGCTTCAAAGCCATGCAAGGCAGGAAGCGCACTGTAGCCATCACGAAACCGCTGCACGCGCCCGCCTTCCTGATCAACACAAATCAACACAGGGCGCACCGCAGCCTCACGAATGGCTTGGGTCAGCTCAACCACTTGCTGCCGCGATGCGAAATTGCGCGAAAACAAGGTCAGACCGGCACACGCATCATGCTGCAGCCAGTCGCGTTCTTGCGCGGTTAACTCATGTCCTGCAATACCGATTAGCAACATGCTGCGTCATCCTTCAAATCCAAGGCCTGCCGTTCTGCATCATTCCACGCCGAGAACGGGCGATCGGCCAAAGCCAAATTGTAGTAGCGCGGCGCGTGGGTGGCTTCTGCTCCCAACCATTCTGGATGTGCGAATCCCTCGTTCTCATCCTGAAGCTCAATCTCAGCCACCACAAGCCCGGCATTGCTGCCATGAAACTCGTCAATTTCCCATAAATGCCCCGCATGGTGGAGATAGTGGCGGGTTTTCTCCACCAAACCACCTACACAAAGTGCGAGCAATGCATTGGCATCGGAAACAGGCACCGGGTATTCAAACTCCTGCCGGCTTGCCCCCAGTTCACGCGATTTGATGTTCAAACGCGCCTGCTCACCTTCCAAACGCACGCGAATTGAAGCCCGCATAGCACCCGCGTTCACCAAGGCAAGATCATTGAGGTAGCCCTGTGCCATCGGCACGCTCTCGTGTACTTGGGCGCGCCATGCATCATTTTTCAGAAGGAACTTACGCTCGATTTCAATCGCCATGCTCAATTCTTCTGACCAGGTTCAAAGACGGCAATGCTTTCCACATGCGCAGTATGCGGGAACATGTCCATCACACCCGCCTGTTGCAGCACCCAGCCAGCGTGATTAACCAAGTAATCGGTATCACGCGCCAACGAAATGGGATTGCAGCTGACATACACGATGCGTTTGAACTGCTGTAATGGCAACTGTTTGAGCACTTCAAGAGCACCTGCCCGGGCGGGATCCAGCAGCAGCTTATCGAAGCCCTGCTTCAACCACGGTTGATCGGCAAGATTCTGTGACAGGTCAGCAGCATGGAATTGCACATTGTGTAATTGATTATGCGTTGCATTAAGACGGGCTCGCGCAACAAGACCTGCATCGCCTTCCACACCGATCACGCTTCCAGCATCACCAACACATTTCGCCAACGGCAGGGTGAAATTGCCCAATCCGCAGAACAGATCCAGCACACGCTCGCCCGGCTGTACGTCCAGCAACGCCAATGCATGCGCAATCATCGCCTCGTTCAATTTGCCATTGACCTGAATAAAATCCAGTGGCTTGAACAGCAGTTCAACGTCCCATTGCGGCAAGCGGAATGCAAGTTGCCGCGCTTCACCAGCCAGAGGATGTACCGAATCATGACCACCGGGCTGCAGAAAGATCACAAACCCGTATTGCTGCCCAAACGCTGCTAATTTGCTCTTGTCGGCCTCCGACAACGGTTGCAGATGCCGAACTATCAATGCGGTATCGGCATCACCGGCAATGAATTCGATTTGTGGAATATCACGCCGCGCTTCCAATCCATTCACCAGCGCTGCCAGCACATCCAATTTGAAGCCCAATTGGGGAATGATGACGTGGCACTCACGTAATTCCGCCACAAAGCGGGGATCCGTTTCACGAAACCCCACCAAGGTTTTGTCTTTCTTTTCCACACGACGCACTGACAACCGCCCCTTGCGGCGATACGCAAACGCATCAGCCTGCAATGGCGGAAGCAGCGCTGCTGGGGTTACTTGCCCACTGGCCTGCAAGGCTTCCATGAGCCAGTGCTGTTTATAGGCAATCTGTTGATTTTCTTGCAAATGCTGTAATACACAGCCGCCGCAAACGCCAAAATGCGGACAACGTGGCGTGACACGATCCGCTGATGCCTGCAGCACGTCCAGTGTTCTGGCTTGATCCGCCTCGCGTGAACGTGCCGTTTGTTGCACGCTGACCGTTTCCCCCGGCAAAGCGCCAAAGACACTGACATTTTTTCCTGCCTGCGCATGCCCTTCCGGCCACTGCGCCATGCCACGACCATCTTCGTTGAGATGCTGGATAACAAGAGTTTGGGGTGTTTGATCGAAACGAGCCACGGCCAAATACACTGCAAATGGCAGGCTATTGTCGCAGACTGTGGGCAAGAAGTTGGAATGGCAGGGTATCCTTGCCACTGAATCCCGTATTGGATGCCCGCATGCTTGCCCTGACATCGCAACTCGACCCGCGTTCACAGGATTTTCTGGACAACGCTGCCTTCCACCGCACCTTGGTGGCGGAGCTGGATAAGCGACTGGCTCGCGCAGCTGACGGTGGGGGTGAGAAGGCACGCGCCAAGCACGTTGAACGCGGCAAACTGCTCCCGCGTGAGCGCATCGACGCCCTGCTCGACCCCGGTTCGCCGTTTCTGGAAATCGCACCGCTGGCCGCCGAAGGCATGTACGACGATGCTGCGCCTGCTGCTGGCATGGTCTGTGGTATTGGCCGAGTGATGGGGCAGGAAGTGGTGATCGTTGCCAACGACGCCACCGTCAAGGGCGGCACCTATTTCCCGATGACCGTGAAGAAGCATTTGCGTGCGCAGGAAGTGGCGCGTGAAAACAACCTGCCTTGCATCTATCTGGTCGATTCCGGCGGCGCGTTCCTGCCGATGCAGGACGAGGTGTTTCCGGACAAAGAGCACTTCGGTCGGATCTTCTACAACCAAGCACGATTGAGCGCCGAGAACATCCCGCAGGTCGCAGTGGTGATGGGCAGCTGTACTGCTGGCGGCGCGTATGTGCCCGCGATGTGCGACGAATCGGTGATCGTGAAGGAACAGGGCACGATCTTCCTCGGCGGCCCGCCGCTGGTGAAGGCGGCCACCGGCGAAGTGGTGGACGCCGAAACGCTGGGCGGCGCGGACGTGCACACCAGCATCTCGGGGGTTGCCGACCATTTCGCCGAGGACGACCGCCACGCGCTGGAAATCGCGCGCGGAATCGTCGGCACCTTCAATCGCAAGAAGGTACTGCCGGTGGCGACGCAGCCGTCGCGCGAGCCGCTGTACGCAAGCGATGAGCTGTACGGCATCGTCCCGAAGGACGCGCGCCGCCCGTTCGACATCCGCGAAGTCATCGCCCGCATCACCGACGGCAGCGAGCTGCAGGAGTTCAAGGCACGCTACGGCAAGAC
>CAYZUG010000042.1:0-13956 GCA_964481865.1 uncultured Thermomonas sp.
CCCAGCGCTTGCGGGCCGAGAACCAGACCAACGACGACGGGCACTGCAACCGGCAGCAGTGACGGCACGATCATTTCCTTGATCGCGGACTTGGTCAGCATGTCCACGGCTTTGTCGTACTGGGGCTTGCCGCTGCCGTCCATGATGCCTTTGATCTCACGGAACTGACGACGTACTTCTTCCACCACGCTGCCCGCCGCACGGCCCACGGCTTCCATCGCCATCGCGCCGAACAGGTAAGGAATCAGGCCACCGATCAGCAGGCCGATGATGACCATATGGTTGGACAGGTCAAAAGTGAATTCCACACCCGGATGCGCCGCCTGCAGGTTGTGGGTGTAGTCGGCAAACAGCACCAATGCTGCAAGAGCCGCCGAGCCAATTGCGTAACCCTTGGTCACTGCCTTGGTGGTATTGCCCACTGCGTCCAGGGGGTCGGTGACGTTACGCACTTCGGGGGGCAATTCGCTCATTTCGGCAATACCACCGGCGTTGTCGGTAATCGGCCCATAAGCGTCCAGTGCCACGATCATACCGGCCATCGACAGCATCGAGGTGGCGGCAATTGCGATCCCGTAAAGGCCGCCCAGCGCGTGCGTTGCAAGAATGGCAATACACACGGCCAACACGGGTAATGCGGTGGACTTCATCGACACACCAAGACCGGCGATGATATTGGTGCCGTGACCGGTGGTTGAGGCTTGTGCCACGTGCTGCACGGGTTTGTACTGCGTGCCGGTGTAGTACTCAGTCACCCATACGATGACGCCGGTCAACACCAAGCCGATCAGCGCGCACCAGTACAGGTTCATTGCACCGAAGCTGGAGTCACCCATCAGCGACGTGGTGATCGGGTAGAACGCCACGGCCGCCAATACGCCCGAGACGATCACGCCGCGGTACAGCGCGCCCATGATGTTCGGGTTGCTGCCGGACACCTTGACGAAGAACGCGCCGATAATCGAGGCGATGATCGAGGCACCGCCCAGCACCAACGGATACAGCACGGCATGTTGGCCAACAGTGGCGGTCATGAGCCCGCCCAGCAGCATGGTGGCGATCACCGTCACCGCGTAAGTTTCGAACAGATCGGCCGCCATACCTGCGCAATCACCGACGTTATCGCCCACGTTGTCGGCGATCACGGCCGGGTTGCGCGGGTCATCTTCGGGAATGCCGGCTTCAACCTTGCCCACCAAATCCGCGCCGACGTCGGCGCCCTTGGTGAAGATGCCGCCGCCCAGGCGTGCGAAGATCGAGATCAGCGAAGAGCCAAAGGCCAGGCCGACCAGCGCGTGCAGCGCATCGGCTTCCGCGACACCCATCTTCCCAAGAAGGTAGTAGTAACCGGCAACCCCCAGCAGGCCGAGACCCACCACCAACATGCCGGTGATCGCGCCACCTTTGAAGGCGACGTTCATCGCTGGCCCCATGCCCTGGCGCGCAGCTTCCGCAGTACGCACATTGGCGCGCACCGAGACATTCATGCCGATGTAACCCGCCGCGCCGGACAGCACCGCGCCGATGGCAAAACCAACTGCAGTATGCCAGCCGATAAACACACCGATCAGCCCGAGCAACACCACCCCAGCCACTGCAATCGTGCTGTATTGGCGGTTGAGATAAGCCGCTGCCCCCTCTTGAATGGCTCCTGCGATTTCCTGCATGCGCTCATTGCCTGCAGGTTGTTGATTGATCCATGCCGTGGTCCAAAGACCATACAGAATGGCGATAGCGGCGCAGATCAGCGCCAGAATTAATCCGTATTGCTCCAGCATGAAACCCCTCCCCGGGTATTCGTTTGGATGATGATGGCCTGTCTGCGCAGATGGCGGACATTGCAGTGACTATCGCATAGCAAGCAGGGGGATGTGTACCCGCTGGAGAGAAATCATCATCTCCTGCATGGATATTCTTCAATCGGGGAAGCTGACCCGCTTCAATCGACTGCCTGCACCGGTTTTGATATCAACGGCGCTTTTGGCGCAACCAAATTGGCGTGCAACCAAGGTAATCAGTTCTGCATTGGCTTTGCCATCAACGGGTGGGGATTTCAATTGTGCAAGCCAAGTGCCGTCCTCTTGTTGGGTGAGCGAGGACGTGCGTGCGTTCGGTTTGGCTTTGATCAATAGAACCGGCATGGTTGAAGGTGATGGTTGTGGCTGAAAACACGGGTAGAAAAAGAAAGCGCCCAATCGTGGGCGCTTTCGAGAGCAGTCATTGGCGATCAGTCGCCGACTTTCAGCCTGCCACCCTTGCCTAAACCGCCCTGAACTTCTTGCGGTTTGTAGTCACGCATGGCAACAACAAGATTGTTATAAGCATTGGCGAATGCAGCGGCCAAGGCTTTGCCTTCCGGTGTATTGGTATAGCCACCCAGGCCACCGAAACCACCGCCGCCGCCGCCGCCAATTCCCAAGCCGAAGTCGGTCTTGGTGGCGTTACCCTGCGCGATACCAATCTGCACGCCGGAACGGTTATCGATCATGGTCAACATGGTTTCCGCTTTTTTGAACTTCAACCCACCAGCCACTGCGGCAACAGCCCCCAATTTGCCCCCGAAAGAAGCAAGTGCACCACCAATGCCACCGGCATTGCTTTGCGAGAAATTAATGCTGGGGTTCAGCGTGTAATCGGCGGCAACCATTTGCCCTTTACCGAAGTTGCTGCCTGAGCGCATTTCGCCACTGTCTTGCAGCGCGCGTTCTTGCATCATGTTTTGCATGGCGCGACCGCGTTCAACCACAACAAAACAATTGGATTGCTGAATCAGCATACGGATGACAGGAATGGTGGAAGGCAGGCGCAAGTCGGATGTCAGATAGCGGTACCAATCGCCTTCCTGTTCTTCAACAACAGCAATCGTGCCCAGCGGCTCATCGCAGTATTCAAGGTTGGCGGCAGCACCTGTGGAGTTTGCACCTGCGGCAGCGCCTTGCGGGTCGTTTTTCTTTTTGCTCCATTGCGCTTGTGCCGGGCTGCTGGTTGCGGCAATCGCCAGTGCAATCGCGGACGTGATTAAAGCGGTCTTCATGGATAAAATTCCTGTGGAATAAGAGAGGTTATTTGGTTTTTTATAGTGTAATGCTCAAGCCTGCCAACGCGGGAGTTTCTTTCGTACAGTGGACATGCTTGGGGTAACGTAAATCGGTAGCCCATTCCGGTCATAAGGGGGGTGCGCTTCACCGGCGATCAATGGCGCAAGATAGCGCCGTGCAGCAGCGGTGATGCCATAGCCATCTTTGCGGATGAACTGGTTTGGCATGGTTTTTTCGTGGTTGGCAATCTTTTTCAGTGGTGCGATATCGATATGCCAGCGATACGGCGCATCGCTATCACGCACAATCACCGGCATCACTGCATTTTGCCCCGCAAGTGCGCATTCCACTGCAGCCTGACCCACCGCCATGGCGTGTTCCAGATCCGTTTGGCTGGCGATATGGCGTGCTGAACGCTGCAGATAATCAGGCATTGCCCAGTGCACTTTATAGCCAAGCGCATCTTTGACGCGGCTGGCAAGGTACGAGGCGACACCGCCAAGCTGGGTATGACCGAAGGAATCTTTGCCGCCACCTGCATCGGCAACAAAACGTCCTTCGGCAGTGCGAATACCCTCGCTGGCCACGACGACGCAATAGCCCACACGGTTGACCACCGCATCCACTTGCGCGAGGAAATCGGTTTCATCGTAGGCACGCTCCGGGAACAGAATCAGATGTGGAGCATCGGACTTGCTTTCACCCGCCAACCCAGAGGCCGCAGCCAACCAGCCCGCATGGCGCCCCATCGCTTCGTAAACAAACACACGGGTGGATGTTTCGGCCATTGCGGCAACGTCCAATGCGCACTCACGCACAGAGACAGCAGTGTATTTTGCTGCCGAGCCAAAACCGGGACAGCAGTCGGTCAAGGCAAGGTCATTGTCGATGGTTTTGGGAATGCCGACACAGGTCAAGGGGTAATCAAACTCGGCCGCAAGTTGCGACACTTTCAGTGCGGTGTCAGCCGAATCATTGCCGCCGTTATAGAGAAACCAACGCACATCATGCGCACGCAGTACGTCCAGCAAACGCTCGTATTTGCTGCGGTCGTCGGTCAGTGACTTGAGCTTGTAGCGGCAGCTGCCAAACGCACCCCCCGGGGTGTGAGCAAGTGCTTTGATTTCGGCGGCACTCAGGCTGCTGGTATCGATCAGCTCTTCACGCAGCGCACCCAAGATGCCGTTGCGGGCAGCAAGGACATTGACCTTTTTGCGGCGCGCAGCTTGCAGAACAGCAGACGCGGTTGCATTAATCACGGCAGTGACGCCGCCACTTTGAGCATAGAGAAGATTGCCTTTTGGCATGCAAAAATCCTTCAAATTGGAGCCAGTAAACCCTTCCAAATGCGGTAAGCTGGTTAGGTGGGAGCAGTATGCATCGAATGACTGCTCTGTTCATTAATCTATTTGGGAGTGATTGGATGCGTTTAGTTCTCTTGGGGGCACCAGGCTCTGGTAAAGGTACACAGGCTGCACGGCTGAAGGACTATCTGCAGGTTCCGCACATTTCGACGGGTGATCTGTTGCGTGCGGAAGTGGCGGCAGGTTCACCATTGGGTTTGCAAGCCAAAGAAGTGATGGCGCGTGGTGATTTGGTCAGCGATGAAATCTTGCTTGGCATGCTGAAAGACCGTTTTTCACGCGAAGACACCAAGACAGGCTTCATTCTGGATGGCTATCCGCGCAACTTGGCGCAGGCGGATGCATTGGGCAAGCTCTTGGCAAGCCTCGGGCAAAAATTTGATGCAGCCGTGCAGCTGGTGGTGGACAACGAACTCATCATTGATCGTCTGGCAGGGCGAGCGCAGGCAGAAGGCCGTGCTGATGACACGCCAGAGTCGGTACGTCATCGCCTGAATGTGTATGACGAAAAAACCGCACCGGTGATTGATTTCTATCGCTTGCAAGGACAGTTGACAGTGGTGGATGGCGTGGGTGCGTTGGACGATGTGTTTGCGCGCATCGTTGAGGCGATTCAGCCGGGTAAAGACGTCGGTTGATCTGTAGGAACACAACGCATTGAACGTGCATATTCTCGGCATTGCCGGCACCTTTATGGGGGGCGTGGCAGCATTGGCGCGCGAGCTTGGTCACACGGTTGAAGGCAGTGACCAGAATATCTACCCGCCCATGTCCACCCAGTTGGAAACACTGGGTATTGGCCTGAAACAAGGGTACACACCTGCGCATCTTGCGCATGATTGTGAGCAAGTCATTATTGGCAACGCGCTTTCACGTGGAAACCCGGCTGTCGAGCATGTTCTGAATGCGGGGATGCGCTATACCTCTGGTGCACAGTGGCTAAGTGAGAATGTTTTGCCGGGGCGCGATACCTTGGCGGTTGCAGGGACGCACGGTAAAACCACCACAACCAGTATTCTGGCTTTTTTACTGGATGCTGCTGGGCGTAACCCCGGGTTTTTGATTGGTGGTGTGGCTGAGAATTTTGGTGCATCGGCACGCTTGGGGCAGGGGCGTGAGTTTGTGGTTGAGGCGGACGAGTACGACACCGCATTCTTCGACAAGCGCAGCAAGTTTGTGCATTACCGCCCCTATGTCGCCATTCTCAATAATCTGGAATATGACCACGCCGATATTTTCCCGGATGTGGCAGCAATTCAACGGCAATTTCACCACTTGGTTCGCACGGTACCTCACCGCGGGCGATTGATCGTCAATGGCCACGATGAGCGCCTGCGGGAAGTGCTGGCCATGGGGTGCTGGACACCGGTCGAGCGTTTCGGGTTTGACCTGAGCTTTGAATGGAGCGCCCGCAAACTGACCGATGATGGCAGCCGCTTTGCTGTGCTGCATAACGGTAACGAAGTCGGTGTGGTGCAGTGGCCGTTGCTTGGCAACCACAATGTTCTCAATGGTCTGGCTGCGTTAGCGGCGTGTGCGGCTGTAGGTGTGGACGTGGCAACGGTCATTCCAGCGTTGTCGCGCTTTCATAGTGTGAAGCGGCGGCTGGAATGGATTGGCTGTCACAATGAAATCACGGTTTACGATGATTTCGCACATCACCCAACCGCTATTCACACCACGTTGGCGGGTTTGCGCGCCAAGGTGGGCGATGCGCGCATCGTTGTAGCGATGGAGCCGCGCAGCAATTCCATGCGTTTAGGCGCACATGCCGACGCGTTGGCACCGTCACTGGCGATTGCCGACGAAGTGGTATTTCTGGCGCGTCCTGAACTCCCGTGGGATGCCGGCAAGGTGATCTCGGCTTTGCGTGGGCATGGGCTGGCTGTGGCAACAGTGGATGCGTTGCTTGTGGAGTTGCGTGGGCGCGTGCGTGCAGGTGACCATGTGGTGTTCATGTCCAATGGCGGTTTCGACAATGCGCCACGCCGGTTTTTTGCTGCGCTTTAATCGCTGCGCTGCACGGCTTTAGGAATGACTTAACGCGGGTGCGCCACGATCTGTAGGACATCCGACTGCCCCAATGCCTGCAAGTCTTCGGGAAGCGTATGTGTCAGTGGCTCTGGGGTCCACAGCGTCAATAAACGTAGGCGGCGACGGAGTTGCATCACGTCATAACGCGCCACCCAAAGTGCGGTTCCGTTATCAAGCAACGCAGGTGCTGGCCAGATACGCAGCACTTCGATGTGCGCGGGGTGATCCGGCATTGCACGACGCATGACCAAGCGTTCGGGATGTGCATCCAGTGCAAGTGGAAGCACGGGATAGTCGTTTGTGGGGGGGCTGTCATCAAGCAGGGTGAGCGCGGCGACCCAGTCGGTTGCAGGCTGTGCGACCCAGCCATGTGTTTCAAGTTGCTGCCTGAGCAAGATCAGGTCGCCGGCAATTTCCAGATCAACGCGTTGTCGATGCCGGGCAATGCCATGCTGTTGCCAATCAGACATCGACAATGTCAACGCGGGTGGTGGTGGATTGAATTGCAACAGTGTCTCGGGGGCGCTGCGTGGCGCATACCACACAGTAGCAGCCAGAAGGCTGCCGTAGAAGGTCCATGCCAATGGGCGCATCCAGAATGAGCGTTCGGTATGACGGCGGTATGCAATACCAATAATCAGAACCCAAAGCGTGCCGAGTAAAACGCCACCAAGAATGTCTGAAAGCCAGTGTGCGCCGAGATAGAGTCGGGCAAAGCCAACCAAGGCGGTGGCGATACCAGTCAACAAATAAGGCCAGACACGCTGGCGTCCCGGTAATTCGCGCGCGATCAAAACGGCGAAAAAGCCAAAAACAACGGTGGTCATGGTGACCGCAATTGAGGGAAAGCCAAATCCGGCCGCCGCTGTAGGTGGGCGGGGCATATCAATCACGGCATCCAGTGCTTCTGTCAGCGCCAGGCCAACAGCAATCGCCACCAGCCAATGCAATGCGGCTTTCCAGCGCTTGCGCCAGAGCAACCACAGCATGGCACTGATTGAAGCAAGCCCCAGCACAGGGGCGCTGCCGATAGCGGCCAATGTGGCCATCATGCGGTCTGCCAGTGGGTTGCGCAGGGCAAACATGAACTCGTACACCACATGATCAAGGCGCAAGGGGCCACCATGTACAAGCAGTGCGGCACTCAGCCACGCCCAAAGCCAGGCGACGGCAAACAGGCAGACAGCCAGAATGAGCAGGGGTGCTGTTTCTGGGCGCTTTTGGTCAATCAACGCCGAGGCATGACGGCCAAGTTTGGGGTGGCGCTGCGTCCACTGCACAAGGCGAGCAAGCAGGTTGTCGGTATGCATAGCGAACCATCGCCAGGTGTAAAGCACGATGGCCCATGTCAGACCAAGCGCAATACCCAGTCCCAGCAGCGCCAGCGCCAGTTTGTCGGCTACTGCGGCAACAGCATCATAGGCGCGCCCCAAAGCCCAGCCCGGGAGCAGAAACAACACTGCCCATGAAAGGCAGGCAAAACCACTGGCGCGCAGATAGCGCAGAGTCGGCATCTTTGCCATGCCGGCAATGGCAGGCACAAAAGGACGCACAGCACCGACATAGCGGGCAATCAGAATGCTTTTGAACGCATTGCGGCGGAACAGGTTTTCACCACGATCCAGCAATTGTGGGTACCGGCTGAATGGCCATGCTGCCCGTAATGCATCCCCCCAGCGGCGACCCACCCAATAGCTGAGTCCGTCACCGGCAAGCGCGCCCAGACTTGCGCAGGCAATGGCATAGAGACCTGAAATTTCCCCCATGCCAATGAGCACACCAATGGCGATCATCAGGGGCAGGGCTGGCACAATAGCGCCTAGCAGAATCACCGCATCACAAAATGCGATTAAAAAGATGAGTAGCCCTGCGGCATAAGGGTGGGTGCCGATCCAGGCAACAGTGTTGTCGAACCAAGCACTTTGCATCGGTCGATTATAGGCGTCTGGCGCTACACTACCTAAACTAATTTTGAGGACATCAGGCTATGCAAACACTTTCAGGAAAGACACTTTTCATCACCGGCGCATCGCGTGGGATTGGTCTTGCAATTGCGTTGCGCGCCGCAAAAGACGGTGCCAATGTGGTGATTGCGGCCAAGTCGGATGTTCCGAACCCCAAACTTCCCGGCACCATTTATAGCGCTGCAGAAGCAGTGGAAGCCGCTGGTGGCAAGGCATTGGCGCTGAAGTGCGACATTCGGGAAGAAGATCAAGTGTATGCAGCGGTGCAGCAGACGGTTGATACCTTTGGCGGCATTGATATTTTGGTGAACAACGCCAGCGCAATTTGGTTGCGTGGGACGCTGGATACGCCAATGAAGCGCTTTGACTTGATGCATCAGGTCAATAGTCGCGGGACGTTTTTATGCGCGCAGGCATGCCTTCCACATCTGTTGAAAGCCGAGAATCCGCATATTTTGACGCTTTGCCCGCCGCCCTCACTCAACCCCAAATGGTGGGGGCCGCATACCGCGTATACGCTTGCAAAAGTAGGCATGAGTTTAGTCACACTGGGTCTGGCTGCTGAGTTTGCCGACAAGGGTGTGGCGATCAATGGCTTGTGGCCACGCACATTGATTGCAACCGATGCATTGAACATGATTCCCGGTGTATCAGGGGGGAATGGGCGCAAACCAAGCATCATGGGCGATGCTGCGCATGCCGTATTGACGCGAACGGCACGTGGTTTTTCGGGGAATTTCTTAATTGACGACGACGTGCTGCGTGAGGCTGGGATGAGTGATTTTTCCAGCTATATCGTTGACCCAACGCAACCACTTCTGCCCGATCTCTATCTTGATGCATAAGCCGTATTCAGCGGCTTCACACTGATCCAACAAAGGATGAACCAATGAAGTATTTGCACGCCATGGTGCGGGTATGTGATGTTGAGGCTTCGCTGCGATTTTATTGCGAAGGCCTCGGTTTGAAGGAAGTGCGGCGTATTGATAATGAACAAGGACGCTTCACGCTCATTTATTTGGCAGCACCGGAAAACCCGGATTCAGAAATCGAGCTGACCCATAACTGGGGCTCGGAAGAAGACTACGGAAGCGCCCGGAATTTCGGTCATTTGGCATTTCAGGTGCAGGATATCTATGCAACATGCGCGCACTTGCAGGCGATGGGCTACACCATCAATCGCCCGCCACGTGATGGGCACATGGCGTTTGTGCGTTCCCCTGATTTGATTTCAATCGAACTTTTGCAAGACGGTCGCCTTGCACCACAAGAACCATGGGTCTCCATGCCGAACACGGGAGAGTGGTGAGATGACGCAGCAACAGCATGTAGAAGCATTGCTGACTCTGGGGCGTGATTGCTTTTTACCTGTGTACAAACAGCGTGAATTGATCCTTGAGCGCGGTCTGGGAAGCCGCGTCTGGGATAGCACGGGGCGGGAATACATTGATTTCTCATCTGGGATTGCCGTGTGCAGCCTGGGGCATTGCAACCCCGCACTGAATGCCGCTTTGCAAACGCAAGCCAGCAAGCTGTGGCATACCAGCAATGTGTTTTACAGCGAGCCGCCGATTCGTTTGGCACAGGAATTGGTGGAAAGCTCGCGCTTTGCTCGCCGCGCATTTCTTTGCAATTCGGGGGCGGAAGCCAATGAGGCGGCGATCAAACTGGTGCGGAAATGGGCGTCACAGCAAGGGCGTAGCCCGGAACACCGTGTCATCGTGACCTGCCATGGTAGCTTCCATGGGCGGACGTTGGCAACGGTGACAGCAACGGCGCAACCCAAATATCAGGAAGGCTTTGAGCCGCTGCCAGGTGGTTTTCGTTATGTGGATTTCAATGCCATCGACCAGCTTGAACAGGCGATGGCGGCTGGCGATGTGGCCGCCGTGATGCTTGAGCCCGTGCAAGGCGAGGGTGGTGTTATGCCCGCCGCTCCGGGTTATTTGCAAGCAGTGCGTGCTTTGTGTGACAAACACGATGCATTGCTTGTGCTGGATGAAATTCAGTGCGGCATGGGAAGAACCGGCACCTTGTTTGCGCATTGGCATGACCAAATCAAACCCGACATTGTGACCTTGGCCAAGGCATTGGGTGGTGGTTTCCCTATCGGTGCCATGTTGGTTGCTGATCGGGCTGCACAAGCGATGCAATTTGGTGCGCATGGCACCACATTCGGTGGCAATCCATTGGCGGCAGCGGTTGCGCGTGAGGCTTTGAAGCAACTTGCATCCGATGCCATTGCCAGCAATGTGCAAAAGCAGGAGCAGGCATTGCGTGATGGTTTGCATCAACTCCAGCAGGAGTTTGCTGTCTTCACCGAAGTGCGTGGTCGTGGCTTGATGCTGGGTGCTGTATTGAAGCCCGATTACGCCGCACGTGCGGGTGAGATTCTGGATTTGGCTGCCGCACACGGCCTGCTTTTATTGCAGGCCGGGGTGGGTGTTCTGCGTTTTGTACCAGCCCTGACGATCTGTGATGAGGATGTCGTTGAAGGATTGGCGCGGTTACGTCAGGTCTTGCAGCGTCTACTGAAAGCTTAAATGGTGTCATGCTCGTGGTGCGGCAGTGCTGCACCACATTTGCGGCAAAACCATGCATCCTCATCATGTTCACCGAGGCTGCATTCGCTGCAGCGCACATGCATACGGCCGCGTGTGCGCATTGTTCGGGCCAGTTCGGCACTGTAGATTCCCGTGGGTACCACGATGATGCTGTAACCGATGATGATCAATGCTGAGGTAAAAAAGCGCCCCAGCATTGACCCTGGTGACAGGTCGCCATAACCAACAGTCGCCATGGTCACAATCGCCCAATAGATGCCAGTGGGGATGCTGTCGAAGCCACGTTCTGGGCCTTCCACCACATACATTAATGCGCCGAATACGATAGCGATGGTGATCAGGGTGATGACGAAGATCAGGATTTTTCTGCGGCTGCGAATCAGTGTCTGAATCAACAGCCCTGCTTCATCGGTGTATTTGACCAGCTTGAGAATCCGGAAAATACGCAGTAAGCGCAGAATGCGAATCACCGCCAGCGAAGTGCTGGCGGGGAAAAGCAGTGACAGAAACGTGGGCAGAATGGCCAGTAAGTCAACGACACCAAGAAAACTGGTGGCATAGCGCCATGGGCGTTTGACAACAAAAAGCCGGATCAGATATTCCACACTGAACAGCAAAGTGAAAAACCACTCCGCCACATACAGTGGAAAGTGCCAGTTGGCCTTGATGCTGGGCACACTGTCCAGCATCACAATAAAGACGCTGGCCAGAATGACGTAAGTCAGCACAAGATCAAAACGGCGTTCATCAGGTGCTTCGTGATGGAAAAGCAGGCGAAAGAAACGGTAACGCAACCCATCAAGACGACCGGGAAGATAGGTGCGTTCGAAAAAGCCCCCTTCACTTTCGTCTTTGTCTGATGTTGGCTGCTCAAACATTAGCTGGCTCGAATGGCAAAGAATGCTTCGCGTGCTGCAGCAACCGTGGCTGAAATACACGCGTCATCATGGGCACTCGACATGAAGCCTGCTTCAAATGCACTCGGTGCCAGATACACGCCGCGTTCGCGCATCGCATGGAAAAAGCGATTGAACTGCGTGCTATTACAGGCCATGGCTTGTGCAAACGTATCCACTTTTTCGTTACTGAAGAACAAACCGAACATGCCACCAACGCGTTGGGTTGTCAGTGCGATACCAGCATCTTGTGCAGCCGCTTCAAGGCCGTCGCACAACGCATGGGTTTTTGCTTCCAATGCTTCATAAAAACCGGGGGCTTGAATCAATGCCAGCATGGCAAGACCGGCGGCCATTGCCACGGGATTTCCCGAAAGCGTGCCAGCTTGGTAAATCGGACCGGATGGTGCGATCTGCTGCATCAGATCACGGCGTCCGCCATACGCACCTACTGGCATGCCGCCACCGATAATTTTTCCGAAGGTCGTCAGGTCTGGGGTCACACCATAGCGTGCTTGTGCGCCGCCCAATGCAACACGAAAACCAGTCATCACTTCGTCAAAAATCAGGAGTGCACCGTGTTTCGTGCAAAGATCGCGCAGATGTTGCAGATAGCCAGCTCGCGGTGGCAGGCAATTGGCATTCCCGACAACAGGTTCAATAATCAGTGCAGCGATCTCGCTGCCGCATGCATCAAATAGCTGCGTGGCGGCGTCAAAGTCGTTGTAGGGCAGGGTGAGTGTGAGATCAGCCAGTGCTTTGGGAACACCAGGTGAGGTTGGCACACCAAACGTTAGTGCGCCGCTGCCTGCTTTCACCAGAAATGAATCACCGTGGCCGTGATAGCAGCCTTCAAATTTCACAATGCGTTGCCGCCCTGTTGCGCCGCGTGCAAGGCGAATTGCCGAGAGCGTGGCCTCTGTGCCCGAGTTGACCATGCGCACCATTTCGCAGCTTGGAATCAGCCGAGTGATGGTTTCCGCCATCGTCACTTCCAATGGGTTCGGCGTACCAAAAGACAGACCATTGCGCGCAGTTTCGATCACCGCATCCAATACCTTGGGGTGATTGTGACCAACAATCATCGGTCCCCATGAGCCAACATAGTCGATATAGCGGTTGTCATCTGCGTCAAACAGATAAGCGCCTTCGGCACGCTGGACAAAAAATGGTTCGCCACCGACGGACTTGAACGCACGCACTGGCGAATTGACACCGCCGGGCATCAACTGTTGAGCTTGCGAGAAAAGGGCGTGGGAGCGGTGTGTATTCATTACGGTAAGCACTCGATCAAAGGCACAGATGTGCGTAGTAGGAGGGCGCATTATCGCCGCAAGATGCCACAGTGCGCGGTGTTATGGTGATGGAGCGGGGATATTGGGGGAAAGGGTCAGTGCTTCCCCATTCTTGAGTTGCAACGTGTCGGCATGCCCAGCATTGAGTTCCAGTACATAGCGTGCAGGTACATGGCTTGGGTAGGAGGGGCAGGCATCACCAAGCGAGCAAGGTGGAACATTGCGCTGCTGTGAAACCAGCTTGCGCTCATTGTCGAAGTACAGGATGTCCAGCGGGATCCGAGTGTTCTTCATCCAGTACGCTTGCGGTGCTTGCTCGTCGTGGATAAATAACATGCCGTGATCATCATCCATCGCATCGCGGTACATCAGCCCGCGTGCACGTTCTGCATCGTCTTTTGCCAGTTCAACGTTGTAGCGCTGGCCAGACAGCTCAACCCAGTACGCATGCCCGCTGGCGCAGCTTGTCATGGCAAGTAGAAGTAGAGGGAGCAATAAACGAAGCAGCATGTGTCATCCAGTTGATGAAAGGTGAAGGACGAACAATCGCGCTATGCATGGAATTCGTCAACACGTCAAGACTGTTCAAATACAAAAAACAAGCGCAGAATGCGCGTCTGATCTGAGGCGGTGTTTGTTTAGCGGAGGGTTGGCGCGGATTTAGGTGTAGCGAGGTGTTGACAAACACATTTGTTGCGCTAAGATGTGCGGCTCGCTTGGACGCAATGTTGCGTTTTAAGCGGCGGAAAAATCGCTCTGAGGTGTTGACAACGATCAAAACCTTGATATTATGGGCGGCTC
>CAYZUG010000043.1:0-11853 GCA_964481865.1 uncultured Thermomonas sp.
GTGCGCGCATTCGCTCGCAATGCGTCGATCGAATCCACCGCCGGGGCAGTGAAGGGGTGGTGTAGTGCCACGAAGCGGCTTTCTTCTTCATCCCATTCAAACATTGGGAAGTCGGTGAGCCATAGCGGTTTCCAACCATCTTCAATCAGGTTGAAGTCCTTGCCAGCCTTCAGGCGCACCGCGCCCATGAAGTCGGACACCTTGTTGTACGCGCCCGCACCGAAGAACACGAGATCGCCCTTGCCTGCACCAACGTGTGCCAGCAGCGTATCGAATGCCCCGTCCGCAAAGAACTTGGCAACAGGCGAATTGACCGCGCCGGCCTCGTCGATCTTGGCGTAGGCCAATCCCTTCGCGCCGAACTTGGCAGCATGCGCGGCGTATTCGTCGATCTGCTTGCGGGAAAGCGTTGCACCGCCGGGGATGCGCAGCGCGGCCACGCGGCCATGCGGGTCATTGGCGGCACCACTGAACACGGCGAATTCGCAGTTCTTCACCAACTCGGCCACGTCCACCAGTTCCAGCGCAATGCGCAGATCGGGTTTGTCGGAGCCATAGCGGCGCATCGCTTCTGCCCACGTCATGCGCGGAAATTCGGTAGCCAATTCAACCCCGATGACCTCGCGAAACACATGACGCATCATGTCTTCGGTGAGCGCCTGCACATCGCGTTCGGACACCCACGCAAACTCCATATCGAGCTGGGTGAACTCCAACTGACGGTCAGCGCGTAGGGCTTCATCACGGAAGCAACGGGCAATCTGGTAGTAGCGGTCGAAGCCCGCCATCATCAGAATCTGCTTGAACAGCTGCGGGCTTTGCGGCAGCGCGTAGAACTCGCCTTGGTGCATACGCGCAGGCACCAAAAAGTCGCGCGCGCCTTCCGGCGTGGCCTTGGTGAGAATCGGGGTTTCGATGTCCTGAAAACCGCGTGCATCGAGGTAGTGGCGCAGCGCGCTGACCAGTTTGGTGCGGGTGCGCATCTTGCGTTGCATCTCGGGGCTACGCAGGTCGAGATAGCGGTATTTCAGGCGGATGTCTTCACCGGGGTTTTCGTGGTGATGGAACGGCAGTGGCTCGGCTTTGTTCAGCAGCTCGATCTTCTCGGCCACGATTTCCACCTGCCCGGTCTTGATCTTGTCGTTCACCGACTGGCGGCGGCGTACCGTGCCCGTAATGCGCAGACAATCCTCGTAGCCCACATCAGCCGCAACGGCCAGCATGTCGGCATTGCCTTCCACCTCTGCTGGCTCGGCAACGATCTGCACGATGCCCTCGTGGTCGCGCAGGTCGATAAAGACGATCTGCCCCATGTTGCGGGCAACATCGGCCCAGCCGCACAGGGTAACGCTTTGGCCGATCAGGGATTCGTCGATCAGGCCGCAAAAATGGGTACGCATGAACACTCCAAAGCACAGGACATCCACAGCCGGTGGACGCAGAGCTGGGTATTTTAGCTGATGCGGAACACGCACCGCAGTGCCCCTCACCCGACGCTACGCGTCACCCTCTCCCCGCCAGCGGGGCGAGGGGAAAACGAATCCCTTCTCCCCGTACACGGGGCGAGGGGAAAAACGAATCCCTTATCCCTCGTGTACGGGGCGAGGGGAGCAAAAGCTCAATCCCTTCTCCCCGTTCACGGGGAGAAGGTGCCCGAAGGGCGGATGAGGGGCGCTCTTGGCAAGCAACCGTTGACCGTCTTACTGCGCACTTCCCGTTGCAGGTGGCGTTTTCGATGAAGTCTCAGATTTGCTTTCAGATTTGCTTTCCGCCGGTTTCGCCGCCTCACCGGCGAGGTTGCTTTTCTTCTCGCCGTCTTTCTTGAAATCGGTTTCATACCAGCCGCTGCCCGCCAACCGGAATTGCGGCGCAGTCAGTTGCCGATGTACTTGACCTTCGGCAGCACAGGCGGGGCAAGTGGTGGGGTCGGCATCCGAGAGTTTTTGCAAACGATCGAAATGATGCCCACAGGCATCACAGGCAAATGCATAAATCGGCATGATTCAAGGCAGTGAACGAAAGACGTAACAATAATGGGGATGTGCGCCGTGATTTCAACGCTCGGCAGGTACAGCTTCATCGGCAGCTGTTGCCAGTACCGGCAATGCGGAAACATCATCTGCTGGCGCGGATGGCGCTTCTTCTGCTGCTTCCTCTGGCGGTGCATGCTGCGGTGTGACATCAAACGGTTTGCCAAGCACCAGCGAGGGCAACAGAGTGTTGAGCGTGGTGTACAGCACCAAGGCGCCGGTCAATACACCCGACACCCCCAGCCGACTATGCATCGTGTCGGCCAGCACCAGGGTAAAGACCAAGGTTGGCGTCAATGCCAGCGACACACGGAACGCGCTTTCCTTGGCTTCAGTACGAAACAGCATGCGGCGTTGCAGCCACACCATGCCAATCCGCCATGGCACCATCACTGCCGTGATCAGTAGCCCCAATCCCAATGCTTTCCAGCTCAATGCATCGGGTGAAATCCCGGTGCCTGCATGGAAAAAATAGAACGGCACAAAGAACGTCGCAAACAAACGCAAAGCCTGCATGTTCTGGTGCGAAGCAAGGTTGGGCAGGCGCGGCTGCATCAGACGCGCCACCAAACCGGCAATGAACGCGCCCACCAGATAATAAACGCCCAGCTTGTAGGTGATGAATGCGGCGATAAACCCTACCATCACCAAGAGCGAGAATTCCGACCCTGGGGCATGCGGTGCCACCCAGCGTCCCAGCGCAATGAACAACAGCGGCAGCCCGGCGATCAATGCCAGCATGGTCAATGTGCTGATCCCAAGCTGCATTGGGTCACTGGCTTGCAGAACGAAGAACATCGCCGCCAGTGCCAGCAGCTCACCGGCAATGGCTTTGCTGGTCACCCAAAAGCGCTCGTCCTCACTCAGGCCTAAGCGCTCCAGCGTGTCGAGAATAAACCCCGTTGATGGTGTAAACAGCGCCAACGCCAGTAGTGCTGATGCCTGCCAACCCAGCCCGAAATAACGCCACCCCAGCCAGCCGACCAAGCACAAATTGCCGGTACGAATCAGCAAATGCACGATCAGTGGCACCTTGCCGCGCATCAAGGCTTCAAGATCCACCTCAAGCCCGGCAAACAGGAACAATGAGGAAATCCCCAATGTGGACAACAGGGTAATCACCGGGTCATGCACATCCTTGCCCAATGTCAGCATCGCAACGATACCAACCAGCAGACAAGTAATGGGCGCAGGCAGCTTGAAGCGCTGCAGTGCGCGTGGAATGACCAGCAGGCCGAAAATCAACAGCAAATACACCAGCTCACGGCTCATGGTGCTTCTGCACCCCATGGGGCGGGTGGCAAGTCAACTGGCGTTGTGAGGTCAAATTCCACTTGGAACAAACGTCCACCGGGGCGGCTGAGTTCATAAAGGAAACGCTGCCCGGCTTCTACTTCAATGGCCCAGGCATTTTGCAGCGATACATTCATGCCTTCGCGCTCAAACATGGCCTGTGACTCAGCATCCACAGGAAAGACCTGACGCGATGACGCGCCCGCTTCTGCCGTATCGCCGCCGTACATGGTCACCGTATCGGGGCTGCCATCGGCATGGCGGTGGTCGTGTTTCAAACGCAGTCCATCGGCGGTGCGGGTCAGCACCCATGTGCGTGAATGGTCATCGCCCACATGGAAAGGGATGCGCAATTCCTGTGTGGGCGCGTCGCAGCCGCGCACATGCATCACCAGTGCCTGACCTTCAAAGGGGTCTGGCGTATTCGAGCTGGGTGTATTGGCAACGATGCGTCCGGCAAATGCGTGGCCACAATGCTGGGCAATGGCGGCAAGAAACGCATCCA
Organism: uncultured Thermomonas sp.; assembly: GCA_964481865.1. Lineage (GTDB taxonomy): Bacteria > Pseudomonadota > Gammaproteobacteria > Xanthomonadales > Xanthomonadaceae > Thermomonas. The sequence continues at coordinate 3,829 of CAYZUG010000043.1, forward strand.
CATTCGCCTCTGCATCTATCGTTTGCGGGGCTTCTGATGCTGCATTGGCGTCATCTTGCTGCGCAACAGGGGGGGCTGTTGGCGCACAGGCGGTCACGACACATACAAGGGCGGGGAACACGACAGACAACAGAGAATCATGGAATTTCATGCAGTCACACCAAAAAACGACACAAAGGCCGGGTCACCCGTACAGTAGCAGCAGTTCGGCTTCGGCGCTGTCCAATGCTTCGCGCAACTGCATTTGCTCACGCCCCAGGTCAGCCACTTTTCCTGCATCGGAATAAACCGCTGGGTCGGCCATTTGGGCAACACATTCGGCCAATTTTGCTTCCAGATGCGCCACACGCTCTTCGGCTTTTTGCAGTTTGTGTGCATTGACCTTGGGTTTGCTGGAAGCGGCAGGCGGTGCGGCATTCGTCGCTGCAGATGCGGATGCGCTTTTCTTGGCGGCAGCTTCGGTGGACGACTTGCCCGCATCACTTCCGGGGCGGCTGCGTAGCCACGCGGCATATTCGTCAAGGTCGCCATTGAATGGCTCCACCTTGCCAGCAGCCACGCGCCAAAAACTGTCGCAGACCAAACCAATCAGGTGGCGGTCATGGCTCACCATCACAATCGCGCCATCAAAATCGCTCAATGCCTCTGCCAGCGCTTCGCGTACGTCCAAGTCCAAGTGGTTGGTGGGTTCGTCAAGCAGCATGACATTGGGCCGACGGTAGGCAATCAGCGCCAAGGCGAGACGGGCTTTTTCACCGCCGCTGAAGGTGTCAATCACTTCAAAAGCACGGTCGCCGGGGAAGTTCCACTTGCCCAGAAAATCACGCAACACCTGGTTGGGTGCATCGGCATCCAGTGTGCGCAGATGATCCAGTGGCGAAGTGCCAGCCACCAGTGATTCCACGGTGTGCTGGGCGAAATACCCAATCCGCAAATCGGGGTGCGCTTTGCGCTCACCGGCCATCAGGGGCAGTTCGCCGACTAGCGTTTTCACCAAAGTCGATTTACCCGCCCCATTCGGCCCCAGTAGACCAATGCGGTCGCCTGCTTCCAGTGCGAAATTGACCTGCGGCAAGATGCAGGCATCTGCGCCATAGCCACAGCTGGCGTCATGCAGTGACAGCAGCGAGTTAGGCAGTTTCAGCGGTGCGGGCAGGTCGATATGCAATGAACGCTCCGCGCGCACAGCTTCGGTACCGGCCAGTTTGGCCAAACGCTTCACCCGGCTTTGTGCCTGCTTGGCCTTGCTGGCCTTGGCTTTGAAGCGATCAATAAATTTTTGCAGATGGGCGCGTTCGGCTTGTTCTTTTTCATGCGCAATCTGTTGTTGACGCAGGTGTTCGGCACGTTGACGTTCAAAGTCCGTGTAATTGCCAACATACAACTTCGCTTTGCCATCATGCAGATGCAGGATATGGGTGGTGACGTTATCCAGAAACTCACGGTCGTGCGAAATCACCAGTAACGTGCCGTCGTAACGCTTCAGCCATTCCTCAAGCCACACCACCGCATCAAGATCAAGGTGATTGGTGGGTTCGTCCAGCAACAGCAAATCAGAAGGCGTCATCAACGCCCGTGCCACGTTCAACCGCACCCGCCAGCCGCCGGAAAAATCCGCCACTGCGGTGTCGTGTGTTTCGGCAGCAAAGCCAAGCCCGTGCAGCAGCCGCCCCGCCCGTGCCGTGCCGTCATAACCGCCCAGTTCTTCCAAGCGCTGATGCGCCACTGCCACCGCTTCCCAGTCTTCACTGGCAAATGCATTGGCCTCGGCTTGAATGGCCGCATGCACCTGCGCATCACCCGACAGAACAAAATCAATGGCGGGGTTCGGCAAATGCGGCGTTTCTTGTGCCACGGACGCAATGCGGGCTTTGCCTGGCAGCTCAAGGTCGCCCTTGTCGGCTTCAAGCTCGCGCATCAATGCGGCAAACAACGAGGACTTACCGGTGCCGTTACGTCCCACCACGCCAACTCGCCAACCGGCGTGCAGGGTTAAGTCCACATCCGATAGCAGCAAGCGCTCACCACGGCGCAGGGCAAAATGACGAAACGAAATCATGGGGCTGAATGATCCGGCATCAAACGCAGCTTGGGTTGCGCGCTGCGTTGCTGCACTGCCAGCCAACCCAGCAACAACAGACCGACGCCAAGCAGGGGCAGCATGAAAAGATTGATCTTCACCCAGCCCAATGTATTCAGCAGCATGCCCGAGCTGAACGAGCACGCCGCCACTGTTCCAAAAATCAGAAAGTCGTTCATTGCCTGTGCTTTGGAGCGCTCACTGGCCGTGTAAGTGTCAGTAACCAAAGCCGTTGAACCAATGAAGCCGAAGTTCCAGCCCAGACCCAGCAAAATCAGTGAGCCCCAGAAATGCAGCAAGCCAGTGCCTGACATTGCCAGTACACCAGACAGCGCAAGAATCAGCAGGCCAATGGCTGTCATGGGGATTTTGCCGAAGCGTGCTACCAAGGCGCCGGTAAAGAAGCTGGGGGCAAACATCGCCAGCACATGCCATTGAATCCCCAAGGTGGCCTGCGATGGGTTATAGCCATGTTGCACCATCGCCATCGGCGCGGCAGTCATGATGAAAGCCATCAAGCCATACGACAAAATCCCGGCAATCACCGCCACAAAGAAGGTGGGTTGCCGTGCAATCTGCACCAATGAACGTGCAGGGCCGCTGTCGGCAGCAAATTGCAGGCTGGGCAAACGCAAAAGGAGCAACAATGGCAATGCCAGCAGCGCCAAGCCCGCCTGGCTGAGAAAACTTCCGGCAAACGGATGGCTGACCCAGGCATCGCGCGTCCAGATCACAACCTGCGGGCCAATGATGCCAGCGGCCAAGCCGCCCAACATGATCTTGGAAATCGCCCGCGGGCGTTCTATCACCGGCACGCTGTCAGAAGCAGCGAAGCGGTAATTCTGCACACACGCCGCATAAAACCCGGCCATCGCCGTCCCCGCACAAAACAGGGAAAAACTGTGCTGCAAAATGCCATAGGTGGCCAACAAGCCCGACGCAATGGCCAGCACAGCGCCCAGTACATAGGCGTGTCGGCGTCCCCAGAACCGCATCAAGAGCGCGGCGGGGATGGTTGACAGTGCCAAGCCCAGATTGAACAAACTCACCGGCAGGGTGGCCAGTGTCGGGTCTGTGGAAAGCTGCTGCCCGACCAGACCACCAAGGGAAATGATGATTGGTGGCGACGCTCCGCCCAAGGCTTGTGCGCCAACGAGCAAACGTAAATTACGGCGATGATGTGTGGCGTCCAGCGCCGTGGAAGATGCAGTCATGGGGGGGGTTTCAAACAATCAGGACGCCTGCGCAGTGGCGAGGCGGCGGTACAAGGTGTCGAGTTGGCGCACATGCGCTTCCAGTGCGTCCAAACTGCCGTCATTATTCAGCACATCATCGGCAATGGCCAAACGCTGCGCCCGGCTGGCTTGGCTGGCGATCATGGTATTGGCCAGTGCGGTGTCGATGCCATCGCGCTGCAGCAGCCGCATCAGTTGGACGTGATCGCCCGTATCCACCACCAAAATCCGCGCCAGCCAGGGGTAAATCTGCCGTCCACCACCTTCTGCCAGCAGGGGAATCGACGCCACTGCATACACGCCCGGTGCGTCTTGGCAGGCCTGTGTCAGTGCTGCACGCACACGTGGATGGATGATGTCTTCAAGCCGTTTGCGGGCGGCGGGGTCAGCAAACACCCGGCGGCGCATGGCGGGGCGGTCAAGCTGGCCGTCTTCGGTCAAAACCGATGCGCCAAACGCTTCCACCACAGCGGCCAGCCCGGGGCTTCCTGCGGCCACGACAGCACGCGCAAAGGCGTCGGCATCAGCCACAAACACACCATGCTGGCGGAAAAACCCCTCAACGGCGGTTTTGCCAGATGCAATGCCCCCCGTCAGGCCAATGACAAACCGGCTCAATTAGGCCAGCCCCGCATAACGCAGGTACAGGTCAATCAAGTCCTGCCCCCACATGAAACTGATCCAGCCCGCCACCGCTAAATACGGGCCAAATGGAATGGGTGTGCCTTTGTCGCGGCCTTTGACTGTCAGCCAAATGGAACCCACCACCGCACCCACCAGCGATGACAGCAAAATCGTCGGCAAAATCCCGGCAAGCCCCGTCCATGCGCCCAGTGCCGCCAGCAGTTTGAAGTCACCGTGGCCCATGCCTTCTTTGCCGGTCAATTGCTTGAACACCCAATACACCGACCACAGGCTCATATAGCCCGCCATGGCACCCAGCAGCGCGGGTTTCACCGGGAGATACAGATTGTCACTGGCGGCAATCAAACCCAGCCACATCAACGGCAGGGTGAGTTGGTCAGGCAGCAGCCGGGTGCGGAAGTCGATACCCGACAACGCAATCAGGAAACTGGTCAGCACCATCGCGCCAAAGCCCTGCCAGCCAAAGCCAAAGCGCCACACGCAGGCCAGAAACAGCAGCGCGGTCAAGGCTTCTACCAGTGGATATTGTTTGGAAATAGGCGTCTGGCAGTGGCGGCATTTCCCACCTTGCAGCAGCCAGCTCACCAGCGGGATATTTTCATACCACGCCAGCCCATGCTGGCACTGCGGGCAATGGGAGCGCTCCACCACAATACCGGGCGGCGGTGGTTCATATAATTCGGGCTGTTCCAGAATGGCACGCGCCTCACGCTTCCACTGCCATTCCAGGCGCGGTGGGGTGCGCAAAATCACCACATTCAAAAAACTGCCCACCAACAAACCCAAACCAGCCGCTGCGGGGTAACCCAATACTGGGTGCAAATCAAGAAAGGCCATGAAGGGTGTTTGCCTTACATCACTGTCATTGCAAGCTTGAAGATTGGCAGGTACATGGCCACGATAATCGACCCCACCAAGCCGCCAATAATCACCATCACCATGGGTTCAATCAGGCTGGCGAGTGCATCCACGGTATTACTGACTTCTTCTTCATAGAACTCAGCGACTTTCAGCAGCATGGTGTCCAGCGCACCGGCTTCTTCACCAATGGCGGTCATCTGCACCACCATATGCGGGAACAAGCCCACCTGTTTCATCGCCACATTCACCGGATAGCCCACAGACACGTCGTCTTTCATTTTGATAACGGCGTCTTCATAGACCACGCTGCCAGTGGCACCAGCCACACTGTCCATGGCTTCCACCAAGGGCACGCCCGCGGCAAAGGTAATGGCAAGGGTGCGGGCAAAACGGGCGATGGCCGATTCATTCAACACTTTGCCCACGATGGGCAATTTCAGCATCGTTCGGTCAACGCTATGCCGCAATTTTTTTGAACGCTTATAGGTATAAATAAAGAAACCCGCCGCTGCACCAATCACCAGACCAATCAGCCAGAACCACGCCACAATAATGTCGGAAATACCAAAGACCAAATTGGTGAATGCCGGTAGTTCTGCACCAAAATCAGCAAAGGTTTCCTTGAAAATAGGCACCACAAAAAGCATCAAACCAGCACTGATGATAATGGCCACGGCGATCACGGCTGCCGGATAAAACAGGGCTTTTTTGATCTTGCCCTTAATGCTTTCAATGTTTTCTTTATAGCTGGCAATGGTGTCCAGCACGGTTTCGAGCACACCCGCCGATTCACCTGCGTGCACCAGGTTGCGGTACAGGTCATCAAATTGCACGGGGTATTCGCTGAGCGCTTCATAGATGGACGCGCCGCCCTCGATATCAGTGCGCAGGTTGTTCACCATCTTTTTCATGTTGGGGTTTTTGTTGCCCCCCCCAATGATTTCCAAGGCCTGCACAATGGGCACGCCCGATTTCATCATCGCGGCGATTTGTCGGCTAAAAACAGCAATATCGCGGGGGGTGATTTTTTTGCCGCTACCACCAAACAAGGGCTTGGGCTTGGGCTTTACAGTCAGCGGGGTAATGCCTTGCTTGCGCAGTTCGGCACGCAGCAAGTTGGCATTGCGTGACAACTGCTCGCCTTTCATCACCTTGCCGCGTTGGTCACGGCCCGTCCAGATGAAATCTTCCATGGCGGGCATGCGGCGGGCTTCTGCGCGTTCGCGTGCTTTGTTCACAGGTGCTCTGCGTGCCGACATATTCGCTCTCCGTTAATCCTTGGTGACGCGGTTGATTTCCACCAAGCTGCTGATGCCCTGTTTGACCTTATCCAATGCAGAACGGCGCAAATCACGCACACCACTGGCGTTTGAGGCCTCGGTCAATTGCTGGACATTACCACCTGCCAGAATAATCTGCTGGATTTCTTCGGTCATCGGCATCACTTGGTAAATCCCCGCACGCCCCTTGTAACCGCCGGTACATTCGTCGCAACCCCCGGGTTCATAAAGCGTCATGCCTTCGTGAACCTCATCGGCGGTAAAGCCTTCAGCCAGCAGCGCATGTTCGGGCAGATGCACCGCACGTTTGCAGTCATTGTGCAAACGGCGCACCAAGCGCTGGGCAATCACCAAGTTCACCGAACTGGTGATGTTGTACGGGGCAATGCCCATGTTCATTAAACGGGCAATAGTTTGTGGCGCGTCATTGGTGTGCAGGGTGGACAGCACCATATGCCCGGTTTGCGCTGCCTTGATTGCAATTTCGGCGGTTTCCAGGTCACGGATTTCACCCACCATGATTACGTCCGGATCTTGGCGCAAAAAGCTGCGCAGAGCAGCGGCAAAGGTCATGCCGCGCTTGGCGTTTTGCTGCACCTGATTGACGCCGGGTAAACGGATTTCCACCGGGTCTTCCACGGTGCTGATGTTGCGGGTTTCGTCGTTCAAAATACCCAGCGCGGTATAAAGACTGACCGTTTTACCCGAACCCGTGGGGCCTGTGACCAGCACCATGCCGTAGGGCTTGTGGATATTGTCAAGAAAGAGCTTTTGCTGGTCTTCTTCGTAACCCAGCTTTTCAATCCCCATCTTGGCGGCACTGCCGTCCAGAATACGCAGCACGATCTTTTCACCAAACAGCGTGGGCAGGGTGCTGACACGGAAGTCGATCTGCTTGGTCTTGCTGAGGTTCAACTTGATACGACCATCTTGCGGGATGCGCTTTTCGGCGATGTCCAACTGCGACATCACCTTCAAACGGGCGGCAATACGCGCACTCATCTTGGTGGGCGCACGTCGCGCAATGCGCAAAATACCGTCGATGCGGTAACGCACGCGGTAATCGGTTTCGTAGGGCTCAAAGTGAATATCCGAAGCACCACGGCGGATGGCATCCACCAGCGCACGGTTCACAAACTTCACAATGGGGGTGTCGTCGCCACTGGCATCCACACCCGAGTCATTGGCCAGCTCGTCATCGCCACCGCTGACATCCAGCCCGTCCAGCCCCTCGTCATCGCCAAAGTCGCCATCGCTTTCTGCGCTTTCCTGCCATAAATCGAGGCAACGGCGAATTTGGTCGCTATCCACCAAAATAGGTTCAACCGCCAAATTGGTATGAAACTTGATCTCCTCCAACGCCTGGTTATTGGTGGGGTCTGACGTACCAACAAACAGCCGATTACCACGTTTGAACAGCGGCAAGACCTGATGCTTGCGCAGCAGTTCTTCTTTCACCAATTTGATACCTGACTGCGTAGGGTCAATGGCCAGCGCATCAATCAGCGGCATGCCAAACTCAGCAGAATTGGCTGCAGCCAAAGACGACGCAGACACCATGCGGTGTTCTATCAGGTAATTCGCCAACGGCACCTTTTCGGCGGTGGCACGCTCCATGGCCTTGCGGGCATTGGCCTCATCAAGCATGCCGTCAAGCACAAGGCGGCGGGCAATGCCGGTAATACCCATCAAGTTTGCTGAAGCGGGGCTGCTCATAGGCGATGCATCAATGTTTGGAAACAGACCAACTTTAACGCAAACGCAATAACACGCGAAGTCTGGACAACACACACTCCCTCTCCCTTCTCCCCGCCAGTGGGGCGCTTCCGCTTTCTCCCTTCTCCCCGTTTACGGGGAGAAGGTGCCCGAAGGGCGGATGAGGGGCGCTTTTGGCTTTTCGCTCTTGCCTTCTCCCCGTTCACGG
>CAYZUG010000044.1:0-11788 GCA_964481865.1 uncultured Thermomonas sp.
CAACGACCCCCTGATTAACAGTCAAGTGCTCTAACCGGCTGAGCTATTCGGGCGGAGCGCGCATTGTAGGGCGGGTTGCTCAATTGGGCAAGAGGTGATGCTGAAAAATGATGGATAAATTGATTGGGTAGGCGTGGTCATGCCAAAACAGATGCTTTTCAGCCGGTTAAAACGGGCAGGGAGCGGTGCCGCTGTAACGCTCGCTGCGTGGGCGTCCAACATTGTTGACGATGACTTTGCCCAGTAGTTGCCCGCGTTGATTACAAATATTGATGGTGAGGTTGCTGCCAGCGCTGCGTCCATCGCTGAGATAGCGCAATTGTTGACGGCCTGCAGTGCTTGCAATGCGCAAGTGTTTACTGATGGGCTGTTGTTCAATGCGCAGGATGTCATCGCTTGCATCGGGTTGGCGGTTTCCATCTTCATCGATAAAGAGCATCCAGCCGGTGCTCCAATCTGTCGTGTTCGTGCAGTGTTGCCCATCGGGGGTGGGGCAGAGCACAGTACGATGATTGCGTGATACGGCTGCCATGCGCGCCAATGCCATATGGCTCTGCAAAGATGAAATCGCAGCGACGGCACGTTGCGTTTCGATGAGGTGACGAAAGCTGGGTACGCCGATGCTAGCAAGAATGGCGAAAATGGATGTCGTGGTCAGAAGTTCAATCAGGGTAAAACCACGAGACTGACGTTGCATGACTGTGCTCCACATTGGCGACAGTTGTAGTCTGTGCTGCATGTGTGCGAACAACGATCGGACGAGAGCGAAGCGGTCTGTCGGACAAGTCCGATTCTGCTGTCGTCAATCCATGCATGACGTGTACAGCGTAAACTTGTGGATTGTTTTCGTTTTGTGTTGTCGATGAGCCAGTCTGTTCCTTCCGATCTCGACCTTGCCACCGCCTCCGAGCGCTTTGAGTTGGTGTCACCCTATCAGCCCGCAGGCGACCAGCCGCAGGCGATTGAGAAGTTGGTGGCGGGGTTTGAAAACGGCGTGGCCAAGCAGGTACTGTTGGGCGTGACCGGCTCCGGCAAAACCTACACCGTGGCCAATATGATCCAGCAGGTGCAAAAACCGACGCTGGTGATGGCCCCGAACAAGACGTTGGCGGCGCAGCTGTACGGTGAGTTCAAGGCCTTCTTTCCACACAACGCGGTGGAATATTTCGTCAGTTATTACGACTACTACCAGCCGGAAGCCTACGTGCCGGCCAGCGATACCTTCATCGAAAAAGACAGCTCGATCAACGACCACATCGAACAGATGCGGCTGGCGGCGACCAAGGCACTGCTGTCGCGTCGCGATACGATTGTCGTTGCGTCTGTCTCTGCCATTTACGGCCTTGGCGCGCCGGAAGACTATTTGGCGATGCGGCTGATTCTGTCGCGCGGTGAGCGCATCGACCAGCGTGAGCTGCTGCGTCACCTCACCACGCTGCAATACAGCCGCAACGAAATGGTGCTGGATCGCGGCACCTTCCGCGTGCGTGGCGAAACCGTGGATGTGTTTCCAGCGGAATCCGATTTGGAAGCGCTGCGTATCGAACTGTTCGATGGTGAAATTGAACAGCTGTCGATGTTCGATCCGCTGACCGGGCAGGTTCTGCGCAAGCTGCCGCGCTATGTGGTGTATCCGAAAACCCACTACGCCACCCCACGCGAGCGCACGATTGCGGCGATTTCCACCATCAAAGAAGAGCTGCGCGAACGCCAAGAGCAGCTGTACGCCGCCAACAAGCTGGTGGAGGTGCAGCGGTTGAGCCAGCGCACCCAATTCGATCTGGAGATGATGGCTGAGGTTGGGTTTTGCAGCGGGATCGAAAATTACTCGCGGCATCTGACCGGGCGTGCGCCGGGCGAACCGCCGCCGACCTTGTTCGACTACCTGCCCGCCGATGCACTGCTGGTGGTGGACGAATCGCACGTCACCATTCCGCAAGTGGGGGCGATGTACAAAGGCGACCGTTCGCGCAAGGAAACGCTGGTGGAGTTTGGCTTCCGACTACCGTCGGCACTGGACAACCGGCCACTGAAATTCGAGGAATGGGAGGAGCGCACGCCGCGTAGTGTGTACGTTTCCGCCACACCGGGGCCGTACGAATTGCGCGAAGCGGGGGATGAGATCATCGAACTGGTGGTGCGCCCGACGGGGCTGATTGACCCCGAGGTGGAGATTCGTCCGGTGGCGACGCAGGTGGATGATCTGCTCAGTGAAATCCACAAGCGCGTGGCGATGGAAGACCGCGTGCTGGTGACGGTATTGACCAAAAAGATGGCGGAAAACCTCACCGAGTATCTGGGCGAACACGGCGTGAAGGTGCGCTATCTGCACTCTGATGTGGATACGGTGGAGCGGGTGGAAATCATCCGTGATCTGCGGCTGGGTGTGTTCGACGTACTGGTGGGCATCAACCTGCTGCGCGAAGGCTTGGACATGCCGGAAGTGTCCTTGGTGGCGATCCTCGATGCCGACAAGGAAGGCTTCCTGCGCAGTACCGGTTCGCTGATCCAGACCATTGGGCGCGCTGCTCGCAACCTGCGGGGGCGAGCGATTTTGTATGCGGATCGGGTGACTCGTTCCATGCAGGCAGCACTGGAAGAAACAGGACGCCGCCGTCAGAAGCAGTTGGAACATAACGCCGAACACGGCATTACCCCGCAGTCGGTGCAGCGTGCGGTGCGTGATGTGATGGAAGGCGCACGCACTGAGCCAGGCGTACTGAAAGGGCACGGCAAGACAAAGCGTGTGGCCGAACCAATACAGGATTATCTGCGTCTATCGCCGCAGCAACAGGCGGCAAAACTCAAGGCGTTGGAACAGCAGATGCAGCAGCACGCACGTGATTTGGAGTTTGAAGACGCAGCGCGTGTGCGTGATCAGATTCGCCAGTTGCGCGAGGCAGCATTGTAATCACGCTGCCTCGGCTGTCTGGAATTATTCTGCGCGGCCGGAAAATTCACCGGTTGTGGTATTCACCCAAACCTTTTCACCTGTGCCCACATATTCCGGCACCATGATTTCAAGGCCAGTGGACAGCTTGGCGGGCTTGGGGCGTTTGGTTGCTGTGCCGCCTTTCAGTTCTGGCGGTGTTTCAATCACTTCCAATGCCACTGTTTGCGGCAATTGCACAGCCACGGGTGCATCTTCAATCAACTGCACATAAAGCCCGGTCAGCCCATCGGTGATATAGCCAGCAGCATCACCCACGGCATCGGGGTCAAGCGAGTATGGGGTGTAGTCTTCATCATCCAAAAACACGAAGGCATCGCCATCCATGTATGAAAACGATGCGGGTCGGCGGCTCATTTCCACTTCACGCAAATCATCATCACCATCAAAACTGGCATCAAGCTTGTTGCTGCCGGGGATGGAATACATCACGAAGCGGAAGCGCACATTGCCACCACGTCCTTGCGGTGAACTGCGCTCGATATCACGAATTTGGTACACATTGCCGTTGTGTTCAACGACGTTGCCTTTTTTGATGTCGTAAGCCTTCATTGCAGTCTCGTCTTTGTTGTTTTTTCATCGCACCACAATAACGGTGATCGTGATGATGTGTTTCCTTTTCCCTTCTCCCCGTTTACGGGGAGAAGGTGCCCGAAGGGCGGATGAGGGGCTAATTCAAAACAACTTACTTCGGCGCCAAACGCGTTGCGCCATCCAAGCGAATCGTCTCACCGTTCAGATAGGTATTGCCAAGAATATAAGCCACCAAATCGGCATACTCTTCCGCCGTACCCAAGCGTGACGGGAAAGGAATGGACGCGGCCAAAGATTTCTGCACATCATCGGGCATGCCATCCACCATGGGGGTCCAGAACACACCCGGTGCAACAGTCATGACACGAATCCCAAAGCGTGCCAGCTCGCGTGCCATCGGCAGGGTCATGCCAACAACACCCCCTTTCGATGCCGAATAAGCAGCCTGCCCAATTTGCCCTTCATAAGCTGCCACCGACGCAGTGTTGACGATTACACCGCGCTCGCCGTCGGTACCCGCTTCATTGTGTTGCATGATGTCCGCACAGGCTTTGGCGACGTTGAAGCTACCAACCAAGTTCACCATAACGGTGGTTTGGAAGTGTGAAAGTGACATCGGACCATTTTTGCCCAAGACACGTCCTGCACCCAGAATGCCAGCGCAGTTGATGGTGACATTCAGGCCACCGAGAAATGCTTTGGCGTCGGCGACATTGCCGATAACCGAGGCTTCATCGGTGACATCTGTTTTGTAATAGCGGGCATTGGCTTCGCCCAGCTCGGCGACAGCCGCGGCACCTTTTTCATCATTGACGTCAAACAGTGCCACTTTGCCACCTTGGGCAACGAGGTGCTTGGCAACAGCCAGGCCAAGACCAGAAACACCGCCGGTGATAACAGCACGTGCGTTAGTAAGTTGCATGCAAAAGTCCTGATGGATGGGGGAAAGGGGATTTTACTCTGTGCGCACAATTCGCGCAGGAATGCAGCGCGGCATCAAAGATCAAGAGAAAAAAACAGGTCGCAGCCGCCATGGCCGGTCTCACCTAAGGCGTGTTCGATGCGTTGGAAGCCCGTGCGCTGGTAAAGCTGCATGGCGGCTTCCATGCCTGTCAGTGTTTCGAGGTAGCAGTGTTTGAAATCGAATTGACGCGCTGTATCGAGGCAGCGCGCCATCATGGTACTGCCTGCACCCAGACCACGTGCTTCTGGAAGGAAATACATTTTCCGAAGCTCGCAGGTATCACTGTTGCCGCCGGTCAATGGGGCAATGCCAGCGCCACCTAGGATGTGGCCATCACGCTCAACAACAAAATAAGCATGCCGTGGTGCGGCATAGGCGCGGCTCATCCAGTCCACTTCCGGATCGCTGATCGCAAACCCACTGCCAGTGGCACCAAATTCAGGCATGACGGTGCGAATAATCGTGGCGATTGCCGCGTCATCTTCAGAACGAATAGGGCGAAGAATCAATGTGTCATGCATAGGGGGTCAGTGCCTTTCCAACTTTGCTGCCAGTTTCGCGCCCAAGCAGGTTTGCCAGCCAGCGGCCAGTGTCTGCTAGGCGTTCAAGATGAATACCCGTATGAATACCTAATCCGTGCAGCATATACACCACATCCTCGCTGGCGACATTGCCGCTGGCACCCTTGGCATAAGGGCAGCCGCCTGCGCCGGAAACTGCGCTGTCCACCACGGCAACGCCTTCCTCAAGGCAGGCCAGCACGTTGGCAAGCGCTTGCCCGTAGGTGTCGTGGAAGTGGATGGCCAGCGCCGACATGGGGACTTCGGCGGCGACCGCCTTGAGCATCGTGCGCGCTTTGCTGGGCGTGCCCACGCCGATGGTGTCGCCCAGCGAGATTTCATAACAGCCCATTGTGTGCAGGGCTTTGGCCACACGCACCACATCGTGCAGCGGCACTTCGCCCTGATACGGGCAGCCGAGTACGGTGGACACGTAGCCGCGCACGTTCACACCATCGGCCTTGGCGCGTTCCAGCACAGGCGCGAAGCGCTGCAGCGATGCGTCGATTCCAGCATTGGTGTTCTTCAGATTGAAGGCTTCTGAAGCGGCGGTAAAAACTGCTACTTCCTGCGCACCAGCGACGCGGGCGCGGTCGTAGCCTTGTTCATTCGGCACCAACACCGGGTAGGCGATGCCGGGCTGGCGCTGGATGCCGGCCAGCACGTCGGTGGCGTCGGCCATTTGTGGCACCCATTTGGGGCTGACGAAGGCGGTGGCTTCGATGCTACGTAGACCAGTCTGCGACAGGCGGTTGATCAGTTCGATCTTGGCGGCAGTGCCGATGTCGGTCTTTTCATTTTGCAGGCCGTCGCGCGGGCCGACTTCCACGATACGAACTTGAGAGGGCAGTGTCATATGGATTGCTCCAGTGTCACCAAAACGGTGTCGGCTTCGACGAATTCACCTGCCTGTACCCGCATCTCGGCAATGACGCCATCACGCGGTGCTTTCAGCGCAAGCTCCATTTTCATGGCCTCCAGAACCAGCACCACGTCTCCCGCGTGGACTGTATCGCCCGGCGTTGCCTGTACCAGCACCACACGCCCCGGCATGGGGGCGCGAATACGATGCTCGGCAGCAGTATCGCTTCCCGAGAGTCGGCGATACACCGATTCCAGTTGCAGGCGAAGCCGCTTGTTGCCGTCGTGTACGAACAGTTCGTTGCCGTGGGCATTGACGCGGAAGCGGCGCATGCTGCCATCCAGCCGCAGGCTGAGGGCATCGTCTTCCAGGCGCGCACCGGCGATGCTGTAGTTGGTGGCGTTCAGGTGCAGATCGTAATCCCCCGCGTAACCACGCGCCTGCAGTTCCACCTGTTCTTCGTCGTGCAGGAACGCCAGACGGCGCGCACCGCCGTGACTCAGCCGCCAGCCGTCGGCGCTGGCCCACGGTGAGGTGGAATCGCCGCTACGTGCCGCTGCGGCATTCGCGTCGGCTTCCTGTTGCAGCAGCGCGTAGCTGGCGGCGGCCAGCAGCAGAGGAGGGTCGATCTGCGGCGGGGCAAGGAGCTGGTCGAGGTGGCGATCCAGATAGCCGGTGTCGATGCTGGCATCGACGATGCTCGGGTGGCGGATCAGGCGTTCGAGGAAGGCGATGTTCGACTTCGGGCCTTGAATGGCGCAACGTGCCAGTGCTTCACGCAGTCGCGCCAGCGCGCGCGGGCGGTCTTCATCCCAGACGATGAGTTTGGCGATCATCGGGTCGTAGAAGATGGTGACGGTATCGCCTTCGACCACGCCGGAATCAATGCGAACGTGCTCGGATGCGGGCGGTAGCCGCAGCGTGTGCAGGGTGCCGGAGCCGGGCAGGAAACCGGCGTCGGGGTCTTCCGCGTACAGCCGCACTTCAATGGCGTGGCCGTGATGTTGGATCTGCGCCTGCGTCAGCGGCAGGGGTTCGCCGTTGGCGATACGCAGCTGCCATTCCACCAGATCAAGGCCGGTGACTTCTTCGGTGACAGGGTGTTCGACCTGCAGACGGGTGTTGATTTCCATGAAATAGAACCCCCCGTCCTGGCCGACGATGAACTCCACCGTCCCGGCGTTGGCGTAGTCGATGGCGTGCGCGGCCTGCACGGCGGCATTGCCCATCGCGGCGCGTAGTGCCGGGGTGAGGAAGGGTGAGGGGGATTCTTCCAGCACCTTCTGGTAGCGGCGCTGCGCCGAGCATTCGCGTTCGCCCAGATACAGGGCGTTGCCGTGGCTGTCACCGAAAATCTGGATTTCGATGTGGCGGGGGTGTTCGATGTAGCGTTCCAGCAGCACGCGGTCTTTGCCGAAGGCATTTCTGGCTTCGCGCTGGCAGCTTTCCAGATTCGGCAGAAATTCGCTGCTGTTGCGCACGATGCGCATGCCTTTGCCGCCGCCGCCGTGCGCGGCCTTGATCATCAACGGATAGCCGATGCGGTCGGCTTCGCGCTGCAGCAGGTCGGGTGTCTGGTCTTCGCCGGTGTAGCCGGGTACCACCGGCACGCCGGCAGCGGCCATCAGGTCTTTCGCGCCCGCCTTGCTGCCCATCTTGCGCATGGAATGCCCGGAAGGGCCGATGAAGATGAGGCCTGCGGCCTGTACGGCATCGGCGAAGTCGGCGTTTTCGCTTAGAAAGCCATAGCCGGGATGGATGGCCTGTGCGCCGGTTTTTTTCGCCACCTCCAAAATGGCATCGCCGCGCAGATAGCTGTCAGCAGGGCTGGAGCCACCGATGCAGTGCGCTTCGTCGGCCAGACGCACATGCTGGGCGTCAGCGTCGGCGTCGGAAAATACCGCCACAGTACGAATGCCCAGCTTGCGCGCAGTGCGGATGACGCGGCAGGCGATCTCGCCACGGTTGGCGATCAAAATGGTGTGAAACATCAGGCGGCACTCCCCTCTTGTTGCTGCCATTGCGGTTTGCGCTTGTCGAGAAATGCGCTCAGCCCTTCCTGTCCCTCGGGGGAGACACGCAGGCGAGCGATGAGGGCGGCGTTGTCGATGTCGTGTTGGTGACCGTCGGCATGGGCGCAGACATTGCGCACCAGTTGCTTGGCGCTGGCCGAGGCAATCGGACCGGCCTTCAGTAATAAATCAATTTGGCGGTTTACGGCGGCGTCCAATGCGTCGGCTGGAACGACCTGATGCAATAAACCGATACGCAGGGCTTCGCTGGCATCAAAAATCTCAGCCGTGGCGAAATAACGCCGTGCTTGCCGCGCACCTATCGCATTGATGACATAGGGTGAAATCACCGCAGGCAGCAGCCCCAATTTGCTTTCGGTCAGGCCGAATTTGGCTTCTGGCACGCCGATGGCGATGTCGCAGCAGGCCACCAGCCCCACGCCGCCGCCGAAGGCCGCGCCCTGCACACGGGCGATGGTGGGCTTGGGCAATTCGTCCAGCGTGCGCATCAGGTGAGCAAGGCGCAGGGAGTCAGTGCGGTTGTCTTCTTCGCTGGCCTTGGCCATGCCGCGCATCCAGTTGAGGTCGGCACCGGCGGAAAACGAGGAGCCATCGGCTTCCAGCACCAGCACACGGATAGCGGGGTTTTTTGCAACGCTTTCCAGTGCTTGGGTCAGATCGGCAATCAGGTGGTCATCGAAGGCGTTGTGCACTTCGGTGCGAGTCATGCGCAGACGGGCAATCGCGCTATCACTCTGTAATTGCAAGGCTTGTGTCATTGGCTCTCTCATCGTGACATGCTCATCAGCGATACATCATAACGGTATGTAGAGGTGGTATAATTGAGAACAATTCCCATTTGTCTTTTGGTGCTGATGTAATGCGGTTAAGTGAGCTTAAACGGCGTAAAACAGCCATTGTTGATGCGGTCGAGGACACGGTCGCCAATGACCCCATTGCACGACGCTTGCGTGAGCTTGGCTTTGTGGCGGGTGAAGATGTGGAAATGGTGGCTGCCGGCCCATTAGGTGCTGAACCTTTGCTGGTACAAGTGGGCTTTACGCGTTTTGCACTGCGCCGTTCGGAGGCTGCGCGGGTGCGTTTGCGCATGGAAGGGGAAGGCGCATGATGCAAGCCGCCAGCACACTACCGAGCATTGCTTTGGTAGGAAACCCGAATTGTGGCAAGACTGCGCTTTTCAATTTGCTGACGGGAAGTCGGCAAAAAGTCGCCAATTACGCTGGTGTAACGGTTGAGCGCAAGGAAGGGCAGTTACATGCACCCTCCGGGCGGCATTACGCGCTTTTGGATCTCCCCGGAGCCTACAGCCTGAATGCTGCGAGTCTGGATGAGGCAGTGACCCGCGATGTCATTCGTGGGTTTTATCCAGGTGAAGTGGCACCCGATCTTTTGGTCTGTGTGGTGGATGCCACCAATCTGCGCCTGCATTTGCGTTTTGCGCTGGAATTACGGGCGCTGGGCAGGCCGATGGTGGTGGCGCTGAACATGATGGATGCGGCGCAAAAACGTGGTATCGCCATTGATGTTGAAGCATTGCAACGCGAATTGGGTGTTCCCGTGGTGGAAACCGTGGCGGTGCGACGGCATGGTGCAGATGCGTTGCTGGCAAAGATTGATACGGCATTGCCACATCCGCCCAGTGGTTATGAAGCGCTGGAAGGGCAGGCATTGCACGAAGAAGTACGCCGGTTGTTGGCACTGACAGTACAGATGCCGCGACGCACGGCAGAAGTGGATGACATTCTGGATCGCTGGTTGCTGCACCCTGTCTTTGGGCTGATGGCTTTGGCGGTCGTGATGTTCCTGATTTTTCAGGCGGTGTACGCTTGGGCAGAGCCACTCATGGAAGGGATTGAGGCGGCAACCGCTTGGACGGGTGAGTTTGTCGGCTCGCATATGCCAGAGGGGCCGCTGAGCAGTTTGCTGGTGGATGGAATCATTGCCGGTGTTGGCGGTGTGGTGGTGTTTCTGCCACAAATTCTGATTTTGTTTGCCTTTATTCTCGCCTTAGAGGAGTCCGGCTATTTGCCGCGTGCGGCCTTTTTGCTTGATCGTCTGATGGCGGCAGCGGGCTTGTCTGGGCGGAGTTTTATTCCATTGCTGTCCAGTTTTGCGTGTGCCATTCCCGGCATCATGTCCACCCGTTCCATTCAGGATCCACGTGATCGTCTGGCCACCATTCTGGTAGCCCCATTGATGACGTGTTCGGCGCGGTTGCCTGTCTATGCGCTGTTGATTGGCGCATTTGTGCCAGCAAAACAAATTGGGTGGTTCAACCAGCAAGGCTTGGTGCTGTTTGGTCTTTATGCAGCAGGGATTCTCAGTGCGCTTGTGGTGGCGTGGTGCATGAAACTCTGGCGCAAAGACAAGAGTGAGCACCCGCTGCTCTTGGAGCTGCCTTCCTACCGCATTCCACATGTGCGTGATGTGGCCATTGGTCTGTGGGAGCGCGGCATGATTTTCCTCAAGCGCGTTGGGGGAATCATTCTTGCCATGACCATCTTGCTATGGTTCTTATTGACCTTCCCCAGTGCGCCAGAAGACGCCACATTACCCGCAATTGATTACAGCTTTGCCGGGCAAATTGGCCATTGGATGACGTTGATTTTTGCGCCGATTGGCTTTAACTGGCAGATCTGTATCGCGTTGATTCCGGGGATGGCGGCTCGCGAAGTTGTGGTGGCCTCACTGGCTACCGTGTATGCCCTGTCGGCAGTCGATGACGATGCCGCCGCACAGGCACTGTCGCCCATCATTCAAAACGAATGGTCATTGGCAACGGCATTGTCACTGTTGGTATGGTTTATCTACGCACCACAATGCTTGTCCACATTAGCGACCATCAAGCGTGAAACACATTCGTGGAAACAAACACTGTTTGCCACGACCTATCTGTTTGCATTGGCTTATTTAGCTTCGCTCTTAGTGTATCGCATTGCCGTTGCTATGGGGGCGGGATGAGTCAGAGCTTGCTTGTGCAATACATCATTATCGCGCTGGCTGTTCTGGTCAGTGCGGGTGTTGTGATGATCAAGCAATTTCCTGGTGTGACCCGTCGCATTCGGGTCACTCTGGCGTTACCGCTGATGCGGCAGGGGCGTCCTGCGTGGATGCAAGCCTTGGCGAAACGCATCGCCCCACCCGGACAAGGGCGGGGGCAGGACTGCGGTGGGTGTAATGGCTGTGGCTGAAGCGATTACATCCGGAACACGCCGAAGCGCGTGCGATCTTCAATCGGTGCGTTGAGCGCCGCCGACAGCCCCAGCCCCAGCACGCGGCGGGTGTCGGCCGGGTCGATGATGCCGTCGTCCCACAGTCGTGCGGTGGCGTAGTACGGGTTGCCCTGGTCTTCGTACTGCTGGCGGATCGGCGTCTTGAAGGCGTCTTCTTCTTCCGGCGTCCACACGCCGCCCTTGGCCTCGATGCCGTCGCGCTTCACCGTCGCCAGCACGCTGGCGGCCTGTTCGCCGCCCATCACGCTGATGCGCGCGTTCGGCCACATCCACAGGAAGCGCGCGCCGTAGGCGCGGCCGCACATCGCGTAATTCCCCGCGCCGAAGCTGCCGCCGATCACCACGGTGAACTTGGGCACATGGCTGCACGCCACCGCCGTCACCATCTTCGCGCCGTCTTTCGCAATCCCCGCCTGTTCGTACTTTTTGCCGACCATGAAGCCGGTAATGTTCTGCAGAAATACCAGCGGGATGCCGCGCTGGTTGCACAGTTCGATGAAATGCGCGCCCTTGAGCGCGCTTTCCGCGAACAGGATGCCGTTATTGGCGACGATGCCGACCGGGTAGCCGTGCAGGTGGGCGAAGCCGGTGACCAGTGTCTTGCCGTAGCGTGCCTTGAACTCCTGCAGCTCGCTGCCGTCGGTGATGCGGG
>CAYZUG010000045.1:0-11394 GCA_964481865.1 uncultured Thermomonas sp.
ATGCCTTCAGCGGCGAAATCACGCCGCAGGTGGATACGTCGATATCCGCACGGAAGGTTGCAATGCCGTTATCGGGATGGGTTTCCGGATAGGTGTGCACCGTGATGTGCGATTTGTCCAAATGCGCAACCACGGCATCCGAGATCACACCTGTAGCAGCCGACTTGTCGATGACAGGTTCTTCGGAAATCAAGATCGTTACCGATGCGCCTTGTGGGTCATAGTCTTGACGGGCGATATTGAGAATATTCGCACCAATAATTTCCGCCACATCGGTCAGGATTTGCGTCAAACGGTCGGCGTTATATTCCTCATCGATGTACTCGATGTAGCGGCGACGCTCATCTTCCGTGGCGGCATAGCACACGTCGTAAATATTGAACGACAGTGACTTTGTAAGATTGTTGAAGCCTTGCAGCTTCAAACGCGGCAGCGGTTTAACCACGGCATTGGATCCACAAAAACCAAACAGGGGGGCGATTATGCGGCAAACTGCAGCACAATGCGTGAAAAGTTTGCCCATCGCGGCAATTTCAGCCTAAGCTTGAAGCACTCTGTCACTGTGAACCGAATGAGTCGCCCACTGCTTACGCCGCCCGCCAAGCATACGCCTAGCCCATTCGCTGCCGACGCTGCCATGATGGAGCGCCTGGTTGCATATGGACATCGGCGGAAATATCCGGCTCGCAGTGATGTTTTTCGCCCCGGCGACCCTGCACACGCGCTGTATTACATTCTCAGTGGTTCGGCCAGCATTCTGACGTATGAAGACGACGACCGCGAGTTGGTGCTTGGCTATCTGAATGCAGGCGAATTTGTCGGTGAAATGGGGCTATTTGTCAGTACCACGCAGCGTGATGTTGCTCTGCGCACACGCAGCGTATGCGAGCTGATCGAGCTTCGTTACGAGCGGCTGCATGCCTTTCTGCAAAATCACCCAGGTGATGCTGCACGCTTGCTGTATTCCATTGGCGCGCAGTTGAGCCAGCGGCTGCTGAATATCAGTCGCAAGGCCGGGCGGTTGGCGTTTCTTGATACCAGTGATCGTATTTATCGCACGCTGTTTGACCTTGCCAAAGAGCCTGATGCCATGAGCCATCCACTTGGCACCCAATTGCGTGTTTCGCGCCAGGAATTGGCCAAATTAGTGGGCTGCTCACGGGAAATGGCCGGGCGAGTGCTCAAACAACTACAGGCCGACGGCAAACTGCATGCCCGTGGCAAAACCGTTGTCGTGTACGGCACACGCTAACTCCAAGGAGCATCCCTCGCATGAGTCACGCCTTTTCTCCGACACAACGCAGCCTTGATGTTGATTTGCGCAATGCGGTACAGGCGGATGCCGATGATGTGGCGGCACTGCTCACTGAGCTGGGCTACCCCTGCGATATTGATGATGCTGCCGAACGTATTTCGTCCATTCTCGCCAATGACCGGCAAGCCTTGGTGGTTGCCCGCCGGCATGGGGTGGTTTCTGGCCTGATCGCGCTGGACTTCATGTACTACCTGCCACTGGGCACCACAACATGCCGCGTCACCGCACTGGTGGTCGCCAACACCGCACAGGGGCAAGGTATTGGTCGGCATCTTCTGAAGGAAGCCGAACGCCGCGCACGTGCTGGCGGCGCATCTCGTATCGAACTGACCTCAGGTGCGCAGCGGGTGGAAGCGCATGCGTTCTACGCGGCCTGTGGCTATGGCAGCCAGTCGGTGCGCTTCGTCAAACAGCTTGGCTCTGCTTAATCTGTAGCGTTGCAACGATTGCTATCGGCAAGCGGCTCGCCTGCACGCCCGAGGCAGCCCCAATTCAGCACCGGTGTTCCAGCGGGCAAACGCTGGCGAAACCACCCCACATTCGCGGCTTTGGGATTCACCACAACAGGTTGCGAAGCGGCTTGTAGCAACGGTAAATCCGCACTGCTGTCGGAATAAGCCACGGCGATCTGCTGCCGATAACCGGCGTCACGAATCATCGTCATTTTCATTGCATAGTGGCAGTGCCGTTGCACGCACATTGCGCCCCATGCGGGGACAAGCAGCGTTCCCAACACTGGCACATCGGCATGCCCGGCAAATCCGAGGATGGCGCGTGCCAATTCCGGCGGTGCGCCGGTAGCAACAAGCACGCGATCACCCGCCTTGCGATGCCGGTCAAACACGTCCAGCGCATGCGGCAGCAGCCGTGATTGAATGGCCGCTGCATGTGTCTGCACGTATTGCTCGATCAACGCATCAAGTGCAGCGCGCTGGCGCAGCCCCAAGGTGCCCACCCAGACAAAGAGTGAAATGCCTTTGCGCCGCGTCGGCAGAAACGCCACCATCGGCCCGGCAACCGGCGCCAGCAGCACAGCCAGAAGCTGCCGCCACCACGCCCGTTGTATCAGCCACTTGAACAGGTGTGTGCCGGAGTCACCATCGTAGAGCGTGTGGTCGAAATCAAAGACCACCAGCGGCGCTTGTTCCGCGGGCACAGGATAAGGCTGGCTCATGCAAACAGCTCGCGCAACGCGGTACCTGGCTCAGGCTGGCGCATGAATGCTTCACCAACTAAAAACGCATGCACATTCGACTGACGCATCAAGGCCACATCGTCACGCTGCAGAATCCCACTTTCGGTCACGAGAATACGGTCTGCGGGCACCGCATCTTTCAGTGACAGCGTGGTTTGCAACGCCACCTCAAACGTACGCAAATTGCGATTATTGATACCAAGCAAACGCGCCGGCACCGGCAATGCACGTTCCAGCTCATCCATATCGTGTACTTCGATCAGTGCATCCATTCCCAGCTCTGCAGCAAGGAAGGCGTATTCCGAAAGCTGGACATCATCCAGTGCCGCGGCAATCAGCAACACGCAATCGGCACCGAGGGTGCGTGCCTCATACACCTGATACGCGTCCACAATGAAATCCTTGCGCAGCACAGGCAAGCTGCAGGCAGCACGCGCGTGTTGCAGGTAGGCATCGCTGCCCTGGAAAAAATCGACATCGGTCAGCACCGACAAACAAGCTGCGCCACCCGCCTCATAGCTACGGGCAATGGCGACAGGGTTGAAGTCGGCACGAATCACGCCCTTGCTGGGGCTGGCTTTTTTTATCTCGGCAATCACTGCCGACTGCCCCGCCGTGATTTTTGCGGCCACGGCATCAGCAAATCCACGGATATCCGGGGCATCAGGCAAACGCGCTTTCAATTCATCCAGTGCAACCTGCGCACGACGCGCAGCCACTTCTTCTTGCTTGCGCATCAAAATGCGCTTCAACACATCATGCATGGGAACAGCCTGTGTGGGGGAGGATGCATTCTAGTCCAGCCTGTGCTGCAAGCGGCTCAAACACCAGCCAGTTGCCGTGTTGTGGCGACATAATCCTCCAGCTTGGCGCGTGCTGCACCGCTGGCAATGACCTGCCGCGCACGGGCGATGCCCTCGGCAATCTCCTCAACAATACCTGCCACATACAGGGCGGCACCCGCGTTATACACCACGATGTCACGCGGCAAGCCTTGCTGATTGTCCAATGCGGCAAACAGCATGGCTTTGGATTCTTGTGCGTCCGCCACTTTCAGATTTCGGGTATGCGCCATACCAATACCGAAGTCTTCCGGGTGCAGTTCGTATTCGCGCACCTTGCCATCACGCAGCTCGCCAACCAAGGTACCCGCGCCGAGTGACAGCTCATCCATATTGTCGCGCCCCCACACCACCAGCGCGCGCTGTGCGCCCAACTCTTGCAATACGCGCACTTGAATGCCCACAAGATCCGGATGAAACACACCCATCAAAGTATTAGGTGCGTCGGCGGGGTTGGTCAGCGGACCCAGGATATTGAAGATGGTGCGCACCCCCATTTCCTTGCGCACCGGTGCCACCACTTTCATTGCCGGGTGATGCATGGGGGCAAACATGAAGCCAATGCCACATTGTTCGATACAGGCAGCGACTTGCTCCGGCTGCAATTCAATCTGTGCGCCCAAGGCTTCCAGCACGTCGGCGCTGCCGGATTTTGATGACACGCTGCGGTTGCCGTGCTTGGCCACTTTCGCGCCTGCTGCCGCTGTCACAAACATCGACGCGGTGGAAATATTGAAGGTGTGCGCACCGTCGCCCCCTGTACCGACGATGTCCACCATGTTGCGGCGATCATTCACTGCAACAGGGCGCGCAAATTCGCGCAGCACAGTGGCAGCGGCGGCGATTTCGCCCACGGTTTCTTTCTTGACACGAAGCCCCGTCAGGATGGCGGCGGTCATCGTTGGCGAGACTTCACCACGCATGATTTGCCGCATCAGATCGACCATTTCGTCAAAGAAAATTTCACGATGCTCGATTGCACGCTGCAAGGCTTCTTGTGGGCTCAATGCCATGATTAACGCTCCAAAAACTGCTTCAGCATCGCATGGCCATGCTGGGTAAGGATGGATTCGGGATGAAACTGCACGCCTTCCACCGGAAACTCACGGTGACGCAAGCCCATCAATTCTTCCACGGAGCCATCATCATTTTCTGTCCAGGCGGTGACTTCCAGACAGTCGGGAACGCTGGTTTTTTCTACCACCAACGAGTGATAGCGGGTGGCTTCAAATGGTGTCGGCAACCCGGCAAAAACGCCTTTGCCTTGATGATAAATCGGCGAGGTCTTGCCGTGCATGATCTTGCCCGCACGCACCACCTTCCCACCAAATACTTGCCCCATTGCCTGATAGCCCAGGCACACACCAAATATCGGAATCTTGGGTGCAAGCTCGCGCAGCACATCCAGTGACACACCCGCCTCGTTGGGTGTGCACGGCCCCGGCGAAATCACAATCTTGCTGGGCGCAAGTGCTTCGATCTGCGCCACACTGAGCGCATCGTTGCGCTCTACCCGCACCTCGGCGCCAAGCTCCTGCAGGTACTGCACAAGATTAAAGGTGAAGCTGTCGTAGTTGTCGAGCATTAGGATCATGTCACAGCCCTTGTGCTGCTTGCGCCACAGCGCGGAACAATGCGCGGCCTTTGTTCATGGTTTCGTCCCATTCTTTTTCTGGGTCGGAGTCGTACACGATGCCTGCACCGGCCTGCACATACAGGCGGCCATCCTGGATCACGGCAGTGCGGATGGCAATCGCGGTATCGGCATCACCATGCCAGCCCAAATAGCCAATGGCACCGGCATAGACATTGCGTTTAACCGGTTCCAGCTCGCGGATGATTTCCAATGCGCGGATCTTCGGTGCGCCGGAGACGGTCCCCGCGGGGAAGGTGGCGCGCAGCACATCGCTGTAGCTGAGATCTTGCTGCAATGCGCCGGTAACTTCACTGACGATGTGCATGACATGGCTGTAGCGTTCGATCACAAATTGCTCACCCACCTGCACACTGCCTGCGGTGGAAACACGCCCCACATCATTGCGACCTAGGTCAATCAGCATCAAGTGTTCGGCACGTTCTTTCGGATCGGCCAACAGCTCGACTTCCAGCGCCTGATCCTGCTCGGGTGTTTCACCACGCGGGCGGGTGCCTGCAATCGGGCGTACCGTCACCTTGCCCTGCTGTTGGCGCACCAGAATTTCTGGTGAAGACCCCACCACCTGGGTGCCGCCCACGTCCAGAAAATACATATACGGCGATGGATTGAGTGCCCGCAGGGCGCGATACACATCCACCGGGCGTGCGCTAAATGGCACACTCAACCGCTGACTGAGCACCACTTGAAACGCATCGCCAGCGCGAATGTAATCCTTCACTTTATCCACCGCCGCGATGAAGCCCTCACGGGTAAACCCGCTGACGAAATCAGCCTCATTCAATGCTGCCGGTTGCAGTGTTTCCGGATACGGCGCCCCACCATGACGCAGGCGGTGTGCCAATGCATCAAGCTTGCGATTGGCACGCGCCCATGCCTGCGGCTGGCGTGGGTCAGCATGCGCAATCAGATAGAGCCGACCTTTCAGATTGTCGAACACCGCCAACGCATCACTGAGCATCAACAGAATGTCGGGGGTGCCCAATTCGTCAGGCTTTGGGTTCGCTGCCAAACGGGCTTCGATGTATTCGATGCATTCAAAACCAAACCAGCCCACCAAGCCACCCGTAAATCCCGGCAAGCCGTCGATTTGTGGCACCTTATGCGCAGCACGCAGCCGCTCAACTTCCGCCAGTGGGTCAGCGACCGTGCGCGTCTCGGTGACTTCCCCATGTTCGCGCACCGACAACTGGTGCCCATGGAACTCGTACACCGTCCGTGCGGGCAGGCCAATAATGGAATAACGCCCGAAGCGTTCGCCCCCCTCGACAGATTCAAACAGATAGGTATGCGGGCCATCGGCCAGCTTCAGATACACAGACAGGGGCGTATCGAGATCAGACAAGACCTCGCGCACGATAGGAACAAGTGTGAAACCGTCAGCAGCGAATTGATTGAATTGAGCAAGCGTAGTCACAGAAAACGTCCTTCATAAATAACGTACAGGCGAACGGGGCGGCATTGCCACGCCACCATCGCCAGCTACGTTCGAAAGACGGGTTCGCCTGATTCATGCCCCAACTTTAGCGGGAATCGCTACGATTGGGCAACGGTAAAATCACAAAACACAATCAGGCGAGTTATGCGCATCACCCGTTGCTACACCCACCAAGCGCTGCAGGTCGGCACGCAGCTTTCACTTCCCGAGGATATCGCCGCGCATTTGTTGCGCGTTCTGCGGCTGCAACCAGGCGATCGTTGCGTGCTGTTCAATGGTGATGGGCATGACTATGAGGCGCGTTTGGTTGAAGCAAGCAAGCGGCACGCCATTGCTGAAATCAACGCGCAGTACCCCAAAGAAAATGAATCACCCTTGCGTATCCACTTGTTTCAGGGCATCGCACGCGGCGAAAAAATGGACTGGATTCTGCAGAAAGCCACCGAACTTGGCGTCTTTCGGATTCAGCCTGTCAGCAGCGATCACTGCGAAGTCAAACTCGACGCACAACGCAGTGAAAAACGCCTTCAGCATTGGCAGCACGTCGTGATTTCCGCATGTGAACAAAGTGGCCGCGCCACGGTGCCGCATGTCGTCGAGCCTTTGCCCTTGGCGCAAGCGGCCACACAGACCACTGCAACACGATGGATCTTGCATCCGGATGCCACATCCAGTCTCGCCCAAGCCGCGCAACATGTTGCACACGCATGTTGCATCGCCATTGGCCCGGAAGGCGGTTGGTCAACACGTGACCTAGACACACTCATTGCCGCAGGCTGGGAGATGGTGCACTTCGGCCCGCGCATCTTACGCACAGAAACTGCAGGGCTTGCTGCCATCTCAGCCTTGCAGGCATTGCGCGGGGATATGTCTTGAATCCCAGGCTTTGAGCGGGGGGCGAATGCTGCGCGTCGTTACGCAGTCATTTCCGCGTATCCGGCTTTTTCCAGTGCCAGTAGATCGGGGATCAGCGCCTCTTCTTCATCAAGACGAACATGCGAAAGAACGCCGCTGCGCGCTGCATCCTCCGTGGCAACCGCTGTCAGCCTGTCTTCTGTCACAGTCACCAGACGCGGGAAGCCTTGAATCAGCAGCGCCAGATAGGGGCGTTTGCTATCACCGCCCAGCGCCTTCAACACAATGACTTTGCTGCCAATTCCACCTGTTTCAGCATCGTCGCCCGAAAAGCACGAGAACGAGATCAGTGGTAGTTGCCATCCACGCCACTGAATTTTTCCTAGCAGCCACTCGGGTGCTGTCTCGATTTTTTCAGGGTTGGCAAATGACAGTACTTCGGTAATCGACGCATTGGGAAGCAGCAACTTGCTGCCTGTCACTTGGATCAAAACACCACGAATGATATGTGCTTCTGACATCGTCTTCCTCAGCTTGACCAGCGTTCAAGCAACTGCCGTGACATCGCGGCTAGCCCGCGCACTTCCCCACCACGCGCCAAAAGTGCTTGACTTGTGCTGGGGTCAAAACAATTCTCTGGACTTTGCCCGTACACCATCGCCCCTGCCCAGCGTAACGACATGGCGGTATCCAGCAGCGCAGGGTCTGCGCCACTCAAGAGAATCAAAGCGGTTTCATTGGCTTGCAACTCAGAAAAACACGGCTCTCCCGCCGTTTCAACAACCTGCAACCGTGCATCGGCAACTGCAATATCCTGGGCATCGGCAAGGACATAGACAACGCCATTTTGCAGCACATCGCCCACATGCCCCAGCACCACCTGCAACTGTGTTGCACGCTGCATTTGCCGCACAAGACGGTCATATTGCCCACCTGCAATTTTTTGCCGCAACACAACAGGCTGTGGAAAGCTTGCGGGCAGGTTGACAAGAAGCTGGCGCACCGCATCCGGCCCACCCACGCCGCCTACAATGACCACAGCGCCACCGCCCTGTTTGATGTGTGCAACATCGTGCGTATGCATGGGTAACGGCAGCTCTGCCAACTTCATGTTGAGCGCCTGCACTTCTTCGACAATCGTTCCAACTTGCGCTGGTGCCGCAGGCAGCACATCGTGATGCCCGTTCAATTTTGCGGCCAGATGTCGCACCCAGCGTGAAAACTCCCAGCCATCGCGCTTGCTGGCAACGTCTGCATCATCAAAAAACAACGCGACGGATGGGCTGTTGAACAGACTGTCGAAGCGATCCATTGCCGCTTCAACCACAGGGTCAAGCGTGATAAAAAGCACATCCGGTTGTGAGCCAAGTATTTCTTCTGCCGTCACCTCCGTTGGATCCACCACCGCAACAAGTGCCACACCGGCTTGCTTGAGCGCATCTTCACTCCGCAACCGTGCTGCCCCCTCACGCGCCAACAAAACAACCCGCTTGGCACTCATTGCTGCTCACCACCCGCTGGCAGCGCATGTCCTAAAAGCTCGAAGACATTACGCAGCAGATCACCTTCCTGATAGGGCTTACCAAGATAGCGGTTGACCCCTAAGTCCATGGCGCGCTGGCGGTGTTTTTCCCCTGTACGTGACGTAATCATGATGATGGGGACGTGGCGCAGACGCAGATCGGCCTTCATGGTGGCGGCTAATTCATAACCATCCATGCGCGGCATTTCAATATCCAGAAGCACCAAGTCGGGAACGGCATCCGCCATCTTCTCCAGTGCATCGAGCCCATCTTTGGCGGTGCCTACTTCAAATGCGTGCCGCTCCAAGACGCGTCCTGTCACCTTGCGCATGGTGACGGAGTCATCCACCACCATGACAAGCGGCACCTTGCGGCGCTCCTTGCCTGTATCGACATGTTGTTGTTCCACTGGCACATAACGGCGCACCAGCGGTGCAAGATCAAGAATAACGACAACGCGACCATCGCCCATGATCGTGGCACCGAAGATTCCCGGTACCGACGTCAGTTGCGGCCCACCTGTCTTCACCACGATTTCGCGGCTACCAATCACTTGATCCACCGCTACGGCAACACGCAGCTCACCCGATTGAATCAGCAGCAATGGCACCTGAAGATGCCCTTCCGCCTTAACTGAAACCACACCAAGCAGCGAACCAAGGTCGTGAATGACATAGTCCTTGCCGTCATAGCGATAACTGGCATTGGGTTGTTCCATCAGGTCGCGCTTAATCCGCCCCACACCCTTCACCGACGCAATCGGCACTGCATAATCGGATTCGCCAATGCGTACGAATACCGCCTGCGTGACCGCCAAGGTCTGTGGCAGACGCAAGGTAAATGTGGTGCCGCTTCCGGGATAAGAAACGATATCAATCGAACCGCCCAGTTGCCGCACTTCATTGGCGACCACATCCATACCAACGCCACGCCCGGCAAGCCGGCTGACGGTATCGACGGTGGAGAAGCCTGGCATCAGAATCAGCTGGTCGAGCTGCGCATCAGTGAGTGGCTCACCTTCTTGAATCAAACCGCGTGCCAAGCCACGGCTGCGAATGGCATCACGCTTCAAGCCTGCGCCATCGTCAGCAATCGCCAACACCACTTCCGAGCCTTCGTGGCGTACTTCGATACGCACGGTGCCTTCAGCCGTCTTGCCAGCCTGCTGCCGTTGTTCAGGGGTTTCCAAGCCGTGCGCAATCGCATTGCGCACCATATGCTCAAGCGGTGCCGTCATGTGCTCAAGCACATTGCGATCCAGTTCGCCCTGGGTGCCCACAAACTGCAATTGCACCTGTTTCCCAGTGTCGGTGGCGGCCTGACGCACCAAACGCCGCAACCGTGGTACCAACGTGGTAAACGGCAACATGCGTGTTCGCATCAAACCTTCTTGCAAGTCCGAACTCACCCGTGACTGCTGTGTCAGCAGGGTTTCGTACTGACGGGTCATGTCCTCCATCGACTCATGCAGGCTTTGCAAGTCCGAGGCCGATTCCGACAAACCACGTGAAAGTTGCTGCAAGGTGCTGAAGCGGTCAAGTTCTAATGGGTCGAACGCATCCTCATGTGTGTCATTTTCACGCTGATAGCGCGCAATGATTTGCGCCTCTGTTTCAGCATCAAGACGACGCAGCTGATCACGCAAACGCGTATTGGTTTGCTCCATTTCATGCACGACGCCACGAAATGCCGACAGCTGCTGTTCAAGGCGTGCGCGATAGATGGCAACCTCGCCCGCGTAATTCACCAGCCGATCGAGCAGGTCTGCACGAATCCGCACCTGTTCCTGTGGTGCGCGCATGCCAATATCATCATCATCGACCAGCGACTTGCTGGCTGCCTGTATTGCTGCGACAGCTTCCTCACCGAGCACTGCTTCTGCCGCCAGCTGGGTGAGTGCAGACGTATCCCGCTGAACGGCATCACCGACCGCATCAAGCTCTGCGATCAACGCAACGGGCATCCCGATAGCACGCCGCGCGGCGATACGTGTTGCCATGCCATGCAAGCGGTCAAAGCCGCGTTCCAACAGCTGCAACGTGCTGGGTGTTAATTCAGCCCCCTGTGCGGTTGCATGCTCAAGCCGTGTTTCCATGGCATGTGCAAGTTCGCCGAATGGCATGATGCCTGCCATGCGTGCGCTGCCTTTCAGGGTATGCAGATCACGTTGTAATGCAGTAACGGAAGAGGCGTCATCACCCGTATCGCGCAGGGTATTGATGACTTCATCGCAATGATCAAGCAGCTCTTCGGCTTCTTCAAAGAAAATATCAACAAGCTCAAGGTCCAGCTCATCGGCATTGAGTGCTTCATCAGGGTCTTCTGTTGATGTCGCAGTCAATTGCAAAGCGGCAAGAGCCGCCTCTTCACGCGCTTTAGCTACAGCCGCCGCCTCCAAAGCAAGCCGCTGTGCTTCAAGACGTGCGTCTTCTTCTCGTTTTGCCGCAAGACGCACTGCTTCAAGGCGCTCGGCTTCTGCACGCGCCGCCATGATGCGCTCAAGCTCAAGCCGTGCCGCCTCCGCAGCCTGACGTTCGGCTTCGAGGCGTTCGGCTTCGAGGCGTTCGGCTTC
>CAYZUG010000046.1:0-8917 GCA_964481865.1 uncultured Thermomonas sp.
GCCCTGAACGCCGTCAACGCTTCCCGCGCTGACCTGGGTGCCATCCAGAACCGCTTTGAATCGGTGATCACCAACCTCACCACCACCTCGGAAAACCTGAGCGCATCACGCAGCCGCATCCGCGACGCCGACTTCGCCAAGGAAACCTCCGAACTGACACGTGCGCAAATCCTGACCCAGGCCAGCACCGCCATGCTGGCACAGGCCAACCAGATTCCGCAGAACGTGCTCAGCCTGCTGCGTTAATCGCTACACCGCACCACGCAAAACCCCCGGCATGCCGGGGGTTTTGTTGTTTGGGGATAAAAAAGTGTGCTTGCTTCGTGGCGTTTCGCCTGTTTTGGCACGCTTCATGCTTTACCCAAAGCGAGATGACTCACTTCGCTTTGGAGAACCAGCGTGTCCATCATCAATACCAATATCATGTCACTGAATGCCCAGCGCAACCTCAGTGCCAACAGTGCCAGTCTTGGCACCACCATTCAGCGCCTGTCCTCGGGGCTGCGTATTAACAGCGCGAAAGACGATGCGGCGGGTTTGGCCATTTCTGAACGCTTCACCACGCAAATCCGTGGTTTGAACCAAGCCGCACGCAATGCCAACGACGGTATTTCGCTGGCGCAAACCGCAGAAGGTGGGTTGTCGGCCATTGGCAACAACCTGCAGCGCATCCGTGAGCTGGCCATTCAGTCGCGTAACGCCACCAACTCCGCGTCAGACCGCGAAGCGCTGCAAAAAGAAGTGGCGCAGCTGAAGGCAGAAATCGACCGCGTGGCCGAGCAAACCTCGTTCAACGGCAACAAACTGCTGGACGGCAGCTTTGCCAGCCAGGCGTTTCAGGTGGGCGCGCAGCAAGGCGAGCTGATTACCGTGGAAACCATTGGCAGCGCCAAAATTGCCGATCTGGGCAGTTGGACATCGGCACCGGTGACCACCTATGACCAGACGCTTGCCCCCCTGACCGTCACCGACGAAGCGCAGCCTGTGTCAATGAGCATCAACGGGGTCACTATCAGCACCCCCGGTGGCGCCGCAAACGCAGCCGATGCCTTGGCGGCGCTGGTCACGGCTTTTGATACCGCCAAAGCCAACCCCGCCAACACCTCATTGGCCAATGTCAGCATGGCCGCCGATGGCAGCATCAATTCCACCGATGCCAGCCTGAGCATTTCCGCACCCAGCAATGTCACCGGCATTACCCCGGGCATCACCCAGGGCACCGCCACCGTGACCCCCGGCACTGCGCAATTCGGGTTTGCTGGCTTGGATATTTCCACCACCGCCGGTGCCGATGACGCTATTTTGGCGATGGATGCCGCATTGGACGATGTCAACGCCGCCCGCGCTGACTTGGGCGCCATTCAGAACCGGTTTGCGTCCACCATCACCAACCTCACCACTACCTCAGAAAACCTGAGTGCATCCCGCAGCCGCATCCGCGATGCCGATTTCGCCAAGGAAACCGCAGAACTCACCCGCACGCAGATTCTGACGCAGGCCGGCACTGCCATGCTGGCGCAGGCCAACCAAGTGCCACAGAATGTGCTGAGTTTGCTGGGCAACTAAGCCCACACACTCGCCCTCGCCTGCACCGACACAACCCCAGCACCGCTGGGGTTTTGTTTGGGTGAAGGCACTGCAGGGCGTCAGAATATGCTGCGGCTGCGGTAGAAACGCACGGCGTGCAATTACCTCTGCGTGGCGGCGATATCGGCCTCAATCAGCATCCGCACATAGCGTGAATACGGCACACCCTTCGATGCAGCCTTGGCTTTGATTGCATCAAGCAGCCCAACCGGAAGACGCATATTCAGTGCGGCTTCTTTTTTGGCGATTTCAAAGTGCATCGGCTTGAACCCCGACAGGTCGTATTGCGACAGATCGGCAGTGTCAACGAAGCGTTCCGCTTCCGCGTCGCTGTTGAACGAAGGAAGCGCTTTACCTTTGGCGTTCATAGTGATCTATCTCCTTTTGATGCATGTAACGGGCACTGATGGGTCGCAGCTTGATTTCACCGTCAATTTCACGAGGGATGAACACCACGAACGCATAGCGCCCTGCCGCTGTTTTCCCGATGACCCGCATACGCTTTTCGGTAGGATGAGGATCTGGAAGCACAGCAGGTGACCCGAAGAACACTTGTTCGATGTCGGCTTGTGAAAGCCCATGCTTGCCACACTTCGGCCAGTTGCCATGATCCCAATCGAAGCCGGATATCTGCATGCAAAAAGTGTATGCAAAAGACTACACAAATGCAAACACAAAAATGCGCACCCATCGCCACTGCCATGCTGGCGCAGGCCAACCAAGTGCCACAGAATGTGCTGAGTTTGCTGGGCAACTAAGCCCACACACTCGCCCTCGCCTGCACCGACACAACCCCAGCACCGCTGGGGTTTTGTTTGGGTGAAGGCCAGTTTGAAAAAAAACTGAAAAAAAGACTAAAGTTTGCAGAGTGACGGCCGTTATTCAGGGTACGGATACCCCAAAGAGCGCCTTGAACGGAGTCACCACTCTGAAAAGTGAGTAACAGCCATGACCACAATTACCCCAATCAGCTTACCCGCAGGTGCCGCACCCCCCGCTTCTGCCCCCACCGCCGAAGCAATTGCACGGGTTTTGCATGCCCAACAAGCGGCTTCCAACCCTGAACACGTGCAAGCCGTGA
Source organism: uncultured Thermomonas sp. (assembly GCA_964481865.1). GTDB lineage: Bacteria > Pseudomonadota > Gammaproteobacteria > Xanthomonadales > Xanthomonadaceae > Thermomonas. Next base: position 2,669 of record CAYZUG010000046.1, read on the forward strand.
ATGCCGTGGTGCAACCCCAGAAAGCCGCGGCAGAAAATGCCCCGCAAAAGGCCACCGATGCCGCCGAGCTGCAACAGCAGTTAGACAAAACGATGGCTGAAAGCAAAACCGCCACAAATCTGAAGTTTGTGGTGGATCAAGATGCACAACGCGTGGTGGTGTCCATCGTCAATAGTGAAAACGGTGAAACCATCATGCAGATTCCCAATGAAGCCGCGCTGGCTGTGGCCCGTCAACTTGCCGACACGGGCAGTGGCTTGGTGAATAAGGAAGCCTGAACGCTTCCTGCCGCAGCGTGGTGATTTTGCCTGCAGCGCTCAGGTTTGGGCGTTGTAGGCCGTTATTCTATGTACCATCTGTTTTTCGCATCATGCGTTCCGTGTCAGCACATCTGATGCATGTTCTGCTCTGAACTTAGGAGATTTCAACCATGGTAGCCATTTCTAGCGCTGGTATTGGCTCAGGCCTTGATATTGATTCGCTGGTCAGCAAGTTGATGGCGGCAGAACGTGCGCCCGCCGAAAACCGCATCAGCACCAACGAAACCAAGACCAAAGCACAGATTTCGGCATTTGGTGCCATCAAGTCCGCCATGACTGGGCTTGAGGAAGCATTGAAAAAGCTCAATGGCGTTGGCAATGAGCCGGGGCGCAAAACCACGGTGGGCGAAGATGCAGGCTTTACCGCCAGTGCATCCAGCAGTGCTGCATTGGGCAGTTATTCGGTGGTGGTGGAGCAAATGGCCACCGCGCACAAACTGCAATCGGCAGCAGTCAGCAAAGACACCCAGCTGGGGCATGGCACGCTGACCCTGCAAGTGGGTGATGGCGAAAGTTTTGAAGTCAATATTGAGTCAGGCAAGGGCACGCTGGCGGATATCCGTGATGCCATCAATACCCAGGCCGCCGGTAAAGGTGTTACCGCCACCATCGTGCGTGGCGATGCGGGCGATGTGCTGGTGTTGTCCTCCAGCCAAGTGGGCAGCGCGGGCGCCATGTCCATTCAAGCCAGTGGTGGTGATGGCGGGCTGGCTGCGCTGAATACCACCGGCGGCAGCATGACCGTGGCCGCGGCAGCGCAAGACGCTATTTTGACAGTGGATGGCATTACCCGCACGGTATCTGACAATAAAGTGACGGATGTTATTGATGGGGTCACGCTTGATCTCAGCAAAGCCAAGCCGGGTGAAGCCTTCCGTCTGGAAGTTGGCTCGGATGCAAGCACGCTGAAAGCCTCGATGCTCAACTTCATCAGCGCCTATAACACCGCGATTGCCGCTGTGCGCACGCAAAGTGCTGCCGGGGGTGAAGGCAAGGTGGCAGGCGCTTTAAGCGGTGATTCCTCTGCCCGCAACATGATACAAACCCTGCGCAATGCCATTGGCAACAACTACGGTGATTTTGCCAATTTGGGGTTGAAAACCGCAGTCGATGGTTCTTTGAGCTTGGATGGCACGAAATTTGATACGGCTATTGCAGCCAACCCCAATGCTGTGAAGGGGCTGTTAGGTGAAGAGTCTGGTGTCGGCAAAAATCTGCGCGACATTCTGCTCAACTTCAACGGCACCAATGGCCTTTTGGCCGATCGCAGTAAGGGGTTGGATGACCGGATGAAATCCATCACGAAACAACGCACCGATCTTGATGCGCGAATGGAACGTCTGGAAGCCTCGTATCGTCGTCAGTTTGTTGCTTTAGATGCGATGATGGGGCAAATGCAAAGTACTTCAACGTATATTTCCCAGCAATTAAGCCTACTCAGCAACTCCAATAACTCAAGGTAACCTCTCATGAATACACAAGCTTCCGTTGACGCCTACCGCAAAACTGCCGTGAACAGCGCCGTTTTGGATGCCTCCCCGCACCGTCTTGTTGCGCTGATGCTGGCAGGCATTCGTGAACGTCTTGGGCTGGCAGTTGCCTGCCTGGAAACTGGCGATGTTGCCCGTAAAGGTCAGGCGATCAGCGAAGCCACCTCCATCATCACCGAGCTGGAAGGTTCGCTTGATCTCAGCCAAGGTGGCGAAGTGGCCGACAACCTGGCCGCACTGTACAGCTATGCACAGCGCCGCCTGACAGAATCCAACGCCGCTAACGATGCCGATGGCCTGCGTGAAGTGGACGGCTTGCTGGCCGATATCGAAAGCGCATGGCAGCAGATTGATCCGGATCAGGCCAAGTGACCGATTACACACCAGGCACCCCGCCCTCTCTGCCGGTTGAAGCGCTACGCGATGCGTTGAGTCAGGCCGATCTGGAGATGGCGAAAGCCTTGGTGGATGCACACGATAGAGCCGTTCGCCTGGCTCTATCGGAACAAGATGCCCTGATGCTGGACCCCCGTCAGGTACAAGCCTGGCTGACGCTTATCAAGCAACATGAGCATCTCTTGCAGGAGCTTGGGCAACTGCGCAGCAATGTCTCAGAGCAACTGCAGCAATTGCAAAAACACCAGCGCGGTGCCAATGCCTATTTACGGGCGATGGAATGACCCCCGACGCTGCCGATAGCATCCTGTTTGCAGAATCACTGGCCTGCGATGAACGGCGGCGTGTTGGCTTTGCCCCGCAAACGCTTGATGCCACAAGCGCTGAAGCCCTGTTGGCACGCGCAGAAACCACCTTGCGTGCCATTTCCACAATTGAAGACACCAGTGGCGATGACGACGATTTAAGCCAGTCGCCCGCCTTACGACGCATGGAAGCCCGCCTGGATTTACTGATGGCACTGATGGGCACCCTGCTTCAACGCGGCCAACCTGACACCCTGCAAGCCCTGCGTTGGTCGGCACTGGGCGCACGTTTCACTGTTTCCAGCCCTGTGCCCGCGCACACCACTGGGGTGATGCATCTGCAGGCCGCCACCTGGCTACCCGAACCACTGGAACTTCCCGCCGAAGTGATTGCCTGCCACCCTGGCAACAATACCGGTGAACATCTGCTATGGCTGCGTTTTACCCCCATCAATGCGTCGGTGGCCTCAGCGCTTGAGCGCCATTTATTCCGCCAGCATCGCCGCGAAATCGCCGAACGACGACGAAAAGCCTGACAACGCGCCCAGAAAACTGTCGATTTTTCGACGGCATACGCATCATTCTTGATGATTGTCAAAAAATACCGTCAAAGGTATGACACACTTCCTTTATAGTGTGTTGAAATTTTGGCACTCCCCAGTGCGGACACTCCGACACGGGGGATTATCAGGAGGCGGTTTCCGATCAGGCATGCGGGCAGGTTTGCAAGCCAAAATGGGTCAGCAGATGGCGCTGACCCCGCAACTGTTGCAGTCGATTCGCCTGCTGCAGTTGACGTCGTTGCAAATGGAGCAAGAGCTGCAGCAAGTGCTGGAGCGCAACCCGCTGCTGGAACAAGAGATCGAAGAAGACAGCGCCCCCACGCCAGACGCGGATGTGGTGGCCAATGAAACCGCTGCCTGGGATGAACTGCCCGAGCCGATGTTTTTATCGGGTGGCGGCTATACCGGCGATTTTGATGACGATGCCACGGCGCGGATTGCCGCGGGTGAGTCCAGCGATCCACGTCAACGCTTGCTGCAACAGATGCAGTTAACGCACGCCCCCCGCGAACTGGCGATGGCGGCGTATTGGCTGGATGCCTGCGATGATCGCGGCTTTCTGGAAGACAGCCTGGACCTGCTGGCACTCAATGGCGTGCTGCAATTGCGTGACAGCCTGCCTGATATCAGCAAACCTGAGCTGCTGGCGATGCGTGATGCGCTGCTGGTGGGCGACTGCCCGGGCGTCACCGCCGAAAACCCGCAAGAGTCATTGCTGGCGCAGTTGCGCACCCTCCCCATCAGCCAGACGCAGCACTTGGCATTGCGCATTGTCAGCGACCACTTGGATTTACTGGCGGTGCATGACCATGCGGCATTGAGCAAACGGCTGGACGTGAGCGTGGATGCGCTTCCTGCTGCCATCGCGCTGATTTTGTCGCTGCAGCCGCACCCCATGCAGCACGATGCGCCAGCGGAAACCGCGTATATCGTGCCGGATGTGATCACCTGGCGTGCCGATCATGGCTGGCAGGTGCGCCTGAATGGGCGGCATCAACCCCGCTTGCGGCTGTGTGCCTATGCCGAGGAATCCGCGCAAGGCCATGAAACCATGCGCGGCCTGCTGGATGAAGCCCGCTGGATGCTGCGCAGTATCGGTATTCGTAATGACACCTTGCTGAAAACCGCACGCGCTTTGGTCAAGCACCAGCAGGGCTTTCTGGAACGCGGCGACGAGGCCATCGCCCCACTGACACTGAAAGAAGTGGCCGACGAAATCGGCGTGCATGAATCCACAGTGTCACGCATTACCACCGGCAAATACATTCAAACACCACGCGGCACGCTGGAGCTGAAACGCTTGTTTGCCGTGCGTCTGGAAGGCGCCGACATCTCGGGTGCGGCCATCAAGGCGATGGTGCGCCGCTTTATTGACGACGAGCCCGCGCATGCGCCGCTGGGTGATGAAATCATCGCCAGTCTGCTGGCGCGCCAGGGGATTCGTATTGCTCGGCGCACGGTGGCGAAATACCGCGAGCAATTGGGGCTGCCATCGGCACGGCAGCGACGCAGCAAACCTGGCAAAGCCAGCAAAGGCGCTTGAGGGGAAGGCGGATGCACACGTCATTACGCATGCTACTGGCGGACGATAACGCGCATTTTCTGCAGTCCGTGCAGCAACACCTGCACGCGTTGCCCTGGGTGGACGTCATCGCTACCGCCAGCAATGGCCTGCAGGCTGTCACCCTGACCGAGCAACTGCATCCGGATGTCATTCTGATGGACATCGCCATGCCGGAAATGAGCGGGCTGCAAGCCACCCGCTTGGTCAAGGCGCTGCAGCCCCCACCGATGGTCATTATCACCAGTCATTCCACCGACACCGACTCGCGTGACAAGGCGCTACGCGCTGGCTGCGATGCCTTTGTTGGCAAACTTCATTACTTGCAAGACATTTTGCCGATGCTTGAAGCATTGGCACATGCCAAGGACACCCCATGAGTGCTGCAAAAATCTTGTTGATTGATACCGATGACAGCCGAACCGAGCGTTTAGCCACGCTGTTGGAGTTCATGGACGCCACGCCACGCATCATGGCGGATGCTGCCGACATCAATCTGAAGAAAATCCATGACACACCCTGGAATGCCATCATCGCCGGTGATGTGGGCGCGCCCGAGGCATGGGATGCGTTTGTAGCTGATTTGGCGAAACAGGCGCTTCCGCCGCCACTGATTACCCTGCCCGACCACCCCGCTGATGCAGCCTGGCGTCGGCATCTTCACCCGGAAATGGTATGGGCGCTGGATTACCCAATTCGTCGCCAACAGCTGCAAGATATGCTGCAACGTGCTGGCAACGCCGCCAAACCTGCTGCATCCGGAAAATCCAGAAAAGCCGCTGCACCATCGCAAGCACCGGCGAATGCCGGGCCATCTGGTGGCAGCCCAGCGGTGCAGCGCTTGAATCAAATGATTGAGCAGGTTGCACGTTTTGATACCACGGTGCTGATTCTGGGTGAGTCTGGGACGGGGAAAGAAGTGGCTGCACGCGCTATTCATGCCGCCTCACCGCGTGCTGCCAAGCCGTTTGTTGCCATTAACTGCGGTGCGATTCCTGCCGATTTGCTGGAAAGCGAGCTGTTTGGTCACGAAAAAGGCGCATTTACCGGTGCTTTGACCCAGCGCAAAGGGCGTTTTGAGATGGCCGAAGGTGGCACCCTGCTGCTGGATGAAATCGGCGACATGCCGATGGCGATGCAGGTCAAACTGCTGCGGGTTCTGCAAGAACGCGTGTTTGAGCGTGTGGGCGGGGGCGGCGAAATCGCCTGTGATGTGCGGGTGATTGCTGCCACGCACCGCAATTTGGAAGCACACATCGCGGAAGGCAAGTTCCGCGAGGACTTGTTCTATCGGCTGAATGTGTTTCCCATTGAAATGCCCACCCTGAAAGAACGCGCTGCCGACCTCCCCGAACTGGTGGCCACCATTACCCGTGATCTTGCAGAATCCGGGCGCGGGCAGGTGCGTTTGTCGGAACCCGCCATTGCCGCCCTGCAGCAATACGCCTGGCCGGGGAATGTGCGCGAGCTGTGCAATTTATTGGAACGGCTTGCCGTGCTGAACCCTGATGGCGTGGTGGATGTGGATGACCTGCCAGCCCGTTACCGTACGGGGCAAGTGGAATATCCCGAGCTGGACACCGCCGCCGAACATGCCATCGTTGTGCCCTTGCT
>CAYZUG010000047.1:0-8913 GCA_964481865.1 uncultured Thermomonas sp.
TGAGGCAACCACCCAGCGCCCGCGCCGCGATGCCATTACCGATGCCGGGCTGGCACATTTCCAAGAGGCCTATCCGGGCGAGACCATCACCAAGGAAGACCTGTTCTATTACGTGTACGGCCTGCTGCACTCGCCCGACTACCGCGAGCGCTACGCCGACAACCTGAGCAAAGAGCTGCCGCGCATCCCCCGCGTCAAAACGGCGGCCGACTTCTGGGCCTTCAGCCAAGCAGGGCGCGATCTAGCCTTGCTGCATTTAGGTTACGAGACAGTGGACAAGTACCCTCTGACCATCGAGGCCAAGGGGCCGCTGTCGGATGCCGACTACCGTGTCGAGAAAATGAAGTTCGCCAAGAAGGGCGATAAAACCAGCGTCATCTATAACGCCAAAATCACCCTGCGCGACATTCCCGAAGCCGCATGGGATTACATCGTCAACGGCAAAGCTGCGCTCGATTGGGTGATGGAGCGCCAAGCCGTGCGCGTGGACAAGGCCAGCGGCATCGTCAACGACGCCAACGACTGGGCCAGCGAAACCATGGGCAACCCGAAATACCCGCTGGAGCTGTTTCAGCGCGTGGTGACGGTGAGTGTGGAGACGCTGAAAATTGTCGCAGCTCTGCCACCGCTAGACATCCACCCGCTTGACCTTGGAGCAGCCAACGCGTGAGCCGCATCGTCACACTCGACACCGAAACGACCGGCAATTGACACCTAACGCAAAAAAATGACAGATAAGTGCATAAATATGCACTTTGTGGCGCAATTAAATAAGCTGCCTTACTGGTATTTTTCAGGCATAAAAAAACGGCCTAAGCCGTTGATTTATTTGGTGGGCGGTACAAGGTTCGAACTTGTGACCCTTGCCGTGTGAAGGCAATGCTCTACCGCTGAGCTAACCGCCCGAGAGCGCAGCATTTTACATGAATACGCACTTGGGGCAAGCGTTTTGCCGATTTTTGTCTGCGCTGCGGGGCGGAAGCCAAAGAATTTTGCGGGAAGTGTGGGGAAGTTGATTATCATCATGCCAACGCTTCTGCCTTGAATACGCATGACACTTCAACTGCCTGATCTTGCTTCTGCCCGTATTGCCGTTGTGGGACTTGGTTATGTGGGCTTGCCATTGGCAGTTGAGTTGGAGCGGCATTTTCCGACGTATGGTTTCGATATCAACCCGGCGCGTGTAACGGCATTGCGTGCGGGCTGCGACAGCACGTTGGAAGTCGATGCGCAGCGGCTTGCGCAGGTCAGTCAGTTGCAGTTTGTTGATGCGCTGGCGGACATTGCCGGTTGCACGGTGTTTATCGTTACGGTGCCCACCCCGATTGATGACAGCAAACGCCCTGATTTTTCGCCATTGATTGCCGCCAGCCAGATGGTAGGGCAGGTGTTGAAGGCGGGCGATGTGGTGATTTACGAATCCACGGTTTACCCGGGGGCCACCGAAGAAATTTGTATCCCCGAGTTAGAGCGCGCTTCGGGCTTGCGCTGCAATATGGATTTTTCGGTGGGCTATAGCCCTGAGCGCATTAACCCGGGCGATACGCAGCGGCGGTTGCCGGATATCCCCAAGGTGACATCGGGTTCAACAGCGCAAACTGCCGATTTCGTCGATGCGCTGTACCGGCGCATTATTGTTGCGGGTACGCATCGCGCACCCAGCATCAAGGTGGCAGAGGCCGCCAAGGTCATCGAAAACACCCAGCGTGATGCCAATATCGCGCTGATCAACGAGTTCTCGCTGATTTTTCATCGCTTGGGGATTGATACGCAGGATGTGTTGGAAGCGGCGGCAACAAAGTGGAACTTCCTGCCGTTTAAGCCCGGGCTGGTGGGCGGGCATTGCATCGGTGTTGACCCGTATTACCTGATTCAGAAAGCCCAGAGTGTGGGGTATTACCCCGATATTCTGCTGGCGTGCAGGCGCATCAACGATGCCATGGGTGAGCATGTGGCGGCGGAAATCATCAAATTGATGATTAAAAAAGGTCACACTATTGCCGGGGCATCGGTGCTGATTCTGGGTTTTACCTTCAAGGAAAACTGCCCCGATTTACGCAATACCCGGGTGGTGGACTTGCGGCATGCCTTGGCAGAGTTTGCGACGCATGTGGATGTATACGACCCGCTGGCAAACGTGGAAGAAGCGCAGCAAACCTACGGCGTTACGTTATTGCCAAGCCTGCCGAAAACGGCGCATTACGATGCGGTAGTGGTGGCGGTGGGGCATGAGGTTTTCCGCCAGATGCAGGCCGATGATTTGCGTGCCTTGGGCAAGCCGGATGCGGTGTTGTATGACATCAAAGGCTTGTGGAACAAGGCGGACGTGGATGGTCGCTTATAGCGGGTGCTGATCGAGCCACTGCACTGCACCTTCCCCTGCGCATAACCCGCTGGCAAAACAGGCGGTGAGCAGATACCCCCCGGTGGGGGCTTCCCAGTCCAGCATTTCCCCTGCGCAAAAGACCCCGGGCAGGGCGTTTAGCATCAGCTGCGTATTCAGCGCTTGCAGGTCAATACCGCCCGCAGTGGAAATGGTTTCGGCCATCGGGCGGGGGCGCAGAAGTTTCAGCGGCAGGCGTTTGATGCAGGACGCCAGTTGTGTCATGTCGTGACGGGCACTTGGTGCAAGTACCTCAAACAGCAGGGCGGCCTTCGCACCGGAGATGCCGACGTGTCGGCGCAGATGCTCGCTGAGGCTGCGGTTTTGGCGTGGTTTCTGAAGGTCACGCAACAGGCGTGCATCGTCACGGCCAGGGGCAAGGTCAAGCTGCAAAGTGGCATGCCCGTGATGCGCAATCGTATGGCGCAGATCGGCAGCGATGGCGTAGATCAGGCTGCCTTCGATACCTGTTTCAGTGAGGACGCATTCGCCCTGAAGCTGTTGCGGCAAGCCTTGCTGGTCTTGCCAGTGGGCGATCACCGGTTTGAGTGGTGCGCCTGCAAATTTTTTGCTGAGATAAGCACTCCAGTCCACGTCAAACCCGCAGTTGGCAGGTTGTAAGGCGGTGATTGCGATGCTGCGTGCTTCCAGCAGGGGCAGCCATTGCGCATCCGAACCAAGCTGCGGCCAGCTGGCACCCCCCAAGGCCAGCACAAGCGCATCGGTTTGCCATGTGCGTTCACCTTCTGGTGTGGAAAAGCGCAATGTGCCATCGTCATTCCAGCCTTGCCATTGGTGTTTGACATGCACCTGCAGGCCTTGTTCTTTCAGGCGGCGCAGCCAGGCACGCAGCAATGGGGCGGCTTTTCTGTCATTGGGAAACACTCGCCCAGAGCTTCCAATATAAGTTTCAACCCCCAGTTGTTGCGCCCAATGGCGCAGGGCGTCGGCATCGAAACGGTCCAGCCAGCGGCCCACATCTGCTGCACGTTCACGGTAACGTGCATCAAACGCGGGGCGCGGTTCGGCGTGTGTCAGGTTAAGCCCACCTTTGCCAGCGATCAGGAATTTGCGACCCACCGAGCCTTTTCCGTCAAACAGGTGAACATCCAATCCTTTGTTGCAGGCGGCTTCGGCGGCCATCAGTCCGGCGGGGCCACCACCGATGATGGTCAGGCGAGGGGGAGATAAACGGGAATCCATACGCACATGATTTCATGCCCAGCGTGCAGCGGCTAGCAGTACAATACTCGGCTGATTGATTTGGCTTGAAACAGGCGTCTCCCATGATTTTGAATATTGCGGCTTATCTTTTCGTTGCCATTGATGATGTGGATGCATTAGCCGTGCGTTTACGTGAGCAAGCCGCAGCGGCGCAGTTGCGCGGCACCATGCTGGTGACACCAGAGGGGTTGAATCTGTTTCTTGCCGGGGATGCAACGCGGCTGCGTCATTTTCTGGACGAACTGCGGCAAGACCCGCGCTTTGCGGCGTTGTACGCCAAAGAAAGCTGGAGTGAACATGTGCCGTTTGCCCGTTTGCGGGTGAAGCGCAAGAAGGAAATCATCACCTTTCGTAGGCAGCAGGCATCGCCATTGGAATTGGGGCAACGCGCACCGACGGTTGCGCCAGCGACGTTGGCACGTTGGTTGGAGCAAGGCCATGATGATGCGGGCAAACCCGTGGTGATGCTGGATACGCGCAATCAGCAGGAAGTGGCCTACGGAACATTTACCGGGGCGCTGACTCTGCCCATCGACAAATTCACTGACTTACCCGCAGCATTGGAACCGCACCGCGAGGCGTTGCGCGATGCCACCGTGGTGAGCTTCTGCACGGGCGGTATTCGCTGTGAAAAAGCCGCGCTCTGGCTGCGCAACGAAGGCTGGGACAATATGCTGCAACTGGATAACGGCATCCTCGGATATTTTGAAGATGTTGGCGGGGCAGGCTATACCGGCGGGTGTTTCGTGTTTGATGAGCGCGTTTCACTGGATCCGCAACTTAAACCGCTCCACGATGCCGCCAACATCAAACACGAGGCAGTTGCATGAGCTGGCTGGCCATTGCCCTGATCGTCATCGGCATTTGGCTTGCCATCAAAGTGGTTGGCGCGGTGTTGAAACTGGCGTTTTGGGGCGTGGCATTAGCGGGTGTGTATTGGCTGCTGGCGCCGTATCTTGGGTTGCCCTGGCCGTTTGGATAAGCGGGTTGTTGATGAATCAGCCGCCAAGCGCTGTTGCTGCGGCATAGGCGGATGCCCAAGCCCATTGGAAGTTATAGCCCCCCAGCCAGCCGGTGACATCCACCACTTCGCCAATAAAATAGAGGTTTGGCGTGCGTTGCGACATCATGCTGCGGGATGACAGTTCGCGGGTATCCACGCCGCCCAAGGTGACTTCGGCGGTGCGATAGCCTTCGGTGCCACTGGCAACCAAGGGCCATGCGCTCAGTGTGGATGCGATGTTGGCAAGTTCCTGAGGGGTGTATTGCCGCATCGGTTTGCTGTGCAGCCAGTGTTCGCACAAGCGATGCGCAAAGCGTTTGGGCAGGTGTTCTGCCAGCAGGGTGCGCAATTCGGTATCGCGACGTTGCTGCTGCCAATCGGCAAGCAGGTCGGCAATAGCGTGTTGTGGCAACAGGTTCAGATGCAGTGCCTCGCCAGGTTGCCAGTACGAACTGATTTGCAGAATCGCCGGGCCGCTGATGCCGCGGTGGGTAATCAGCATGTCATCACGAAAGTGTGTGGCACGGCAGTGCGCTTCAACGGGAAAAGCCACACCAGCAAGGTCATGCAGCTGTTCGGCTGGTCGGCCACTGAGCGTCAACGGCACGAGGCCAGCGCGGGTGGGAAGCAGTGTGTGGCCAAACTGTTTGGCGACGTGATAGCCAAAGCCACTTGCACCCATGCTGGGAATGGAAAGTCCGCCTGTAGCAATGACCAATGCAGTGCTGGAAAAACGCCCTTGCGTGCTGTGCAACACGAAATGCCCGGCATCGTTTTGGCTGATGTTCTCAATACTGCACTGGGTACGAATCTCCACATGCGCGGTGTCACACTCGCTGTGCAGCATCTGCACGATATCTTTCGATGTCTGCGTACAAAACAACTGCCCCGGGGTTTTTTCGTGGTAGGCAATGCGGTGTTTTTCCACCAGCTCGATGAAGTGCCACGGCGTATAGCGGGCAAGGGCGGATTTGCAGAAATGCGGGTTATCAGACAGGTAGTTGGCTGGAGTGGTGCCGGTGTTGGTGAAATTACATCGGCCACCGCCAGACATCAGGATTTTTTTGCCGATTTTGTTGGCATGATCCACCAACAACACACGCAGCCCGCGTTGTGCGGCCGTGCATGCACAAAACAACCCGGCTGCGCCAGCGCCAATAATGATGGCATCGAAATGATGGGCGTTTGACATGCTCAAGAGTGATGCCGTTAGCGGTGCGCGGTCAGCACAATGCGTCGGTCTTGGCAGCGCAGATAAAATCGTTTTGCGATAAGCCACCAACATCATGCGTAGACCAACTGACGTCGCAGCGGTTGTAATGCACGGAAAGATCAGGGTGATGGTTTTCCGCATGCGCGATATAGGCCAGCGCATTCACGAATGCCATCGTTTGGTAGTAGTCGGTGAAGTGGAAGGTTTTACGCAACACGTGCCCATCGTCGGCAATGTACCAATCTGCAAGCTGAGCCAGATTGGCTTGGCATTGCGTGTCACTTAGTCGGTGTTCTGAGCCATGAAGAGGCGTGCAGCGGGCTTGAGTAAGCAAAGTCATGTGAAATCTCATGCAAGGGCAGGGCTTTTACCTGATGTTTCAATTCCAGCAAGCATGTGGCTGCTGTGCTGGCTAGAATAGCGGCATGATCCAGATTTCCGAAGCCGCAGTCGCGCATTTCCGTAAATTGATTGAACGTGAAGCCATTCCTGGGCTTGGCGTTCGTTTAGCTGCACAGTCCCCCGGGACGCCGCGTGCCGATGTTCGCCTTGAGTTTGCTGAGAGTGATGAACTCAATGGAGACGAATGGGTGGTGGATTGCGAGGGGTTCACGCTATGGCTGGATGCCCCCAGTGTGCCTTTTCTTGAAGGTGCCACCATTGATTATGAAACCCGGGCAACAGGTGGGCAGTTGCAAATTCGTGCGCCCAGAATCAAGGGGATTGAGCCTTTGATGTCAGCGCCGCTGGCCGACCGTGTGCATTGGGTGATTGAAAACGAAATCAACCCGCAATTAGCCATGCACAAAGGGCATGTCACGCTCACGGATGTCACTGAAGATGGCTATGTCATTCTCAATTTTGGCGGTGGCTGCCATGGGTGCAGCATGGTGGACATCACGCTGAAGCAGGGCGTTGAGCGGACATTGCTGGAAAAGGTGCCGGGTGTAGTGGGTGTGCGTGATGCAACCGATCACACCACCGGCACCGCGCCGTATATGTCAGGCAACAAAGCCTGATACCACGGGGCGGCCTGCATGTTCACCGCCCATGAGTTGACTGCGGCTTATCTGCATGTGCAGCGTCAGCCTAAGCGGCCTGATGATCGTGCTTTGCGTCTTGTTTCCGCGCTGTTGGATGGTGTTTTGCATGTGGTGCTGCTGTGGATGCTGTTCTGGCTGTTGTATGTGCAGTTCATACAAGGTGCTTTGCAAGCAGCCTCTGAAGAAACCGTGCAAGTGCATTGGATTACCCGTGATGTGGGTGAAACCGATGCGGCTGTCGAGATGGATGTGATCACGCAGTCTGCAACAGACACCCAGACACCCACACCGCGCTTTGTTTCTGAAGCACATGTTTCTATGCCGCAGAGCCTTCCTGCCGAGGCTGTAGATGCGGATGTTGCCCTTGCAGTTCCGCTGCAGGTGTTGGCTGCCCCGCAGCCCGAGATGCAACTGCGCGCACAGCCATTGCGGGTGACGGAACTTCCGGCACCGATGCCCGATCACTTCCAGTTACCGCCACCAACCGTGCAGCCTAAAACGCCAGTGTTGCGAGATGTGCAATTGCGCGAGCAGCAGGTACAGCAAGCGGTTGAAAGTATCGGGATGCAGGTTGCACCTGTGCCTGTGAAGACGCTGCAAGCGCCATCGCAAGAGGTGCCGTTAAAAGTGCAGGCGGCAGCGCAGCCAGTTCAGGCGCTGGAGATGTTTGTGCCAAGCCAAGCACCGGCTGTCCAGCTACCCGAACCATTGGTACGCACGCCAGAATTATCAACAGCACAGGCGCAAGTAGAGGTGCAAGCATTGCCGCTGCGGCAAGAGCCGCGCATGGAGCCATCAACACCCGCTGCGACAACTGCCGTGCAGGCGCAGACACCCGCACCAGCGAAAGCGCAGGCCGCGGCACAGACACCAACACAGGCACGTTCAGCAGCGCATCCTGCAGCGCGATCAACCCAATGGCCGGATGCCAGTCAGCGTGACGACTGGGGGCTGGAGCGGCGTGACACGGCAGGTGCCATGGGGCAGGAAAAGCGCGCAGCTTCGCAAACTGGTGATGCGCTGTATCACCGTGATGGCAGTGTGCGTTTGCCGGATGAGTGGCTGGATCAAAACAAGATTGATCTGGACTCGGCGGGATCATGGTTGGAGCGCCCGGGTTTGGAATACCGGGGCACGCGTTTTGATCGCTATTGGATTCCACAAGGTACGCTGCTGCAGGAATGGGTGCGGCGTGGCATCAAACAGTTGTCGATTCCCATTCCCGGCACTTCTTTGAAATTGATGTGCGTGGTGTCGTTGCTGCAAGTGGGCGGTGGTTGCATGCCGGTCAACCCGAATGTCAACGATCAACCGGCGACAGGGCGGCCACCACCGGATATTCCTTTCAAACCGGAACTTCAGGAAGATAACGGCAGCGTGAAACCACACTGACGCAAACCACGGTGCATGGGGGAATTAGGCGCGGGCACCCAATGTTTGCAGCATCAGATGAGCCAGTGCGGCATCGTCGCGGGCGTGCGGTGGCTGAACTTCTGACAGCGAAAAGCCGCGTTCCAGCGCATCGTCTTCGTCCAACCCATCAAACGCCACGAACTCAGCATCCATCAGTGCTGCACGCGCTGTATCCAGGCTGTCATAGGCCAGGGTATTGCCGTCGCTGTCGAAAACCTCAGCAGTACCTGCGCTCAGTTCACGCAGGCGTGCCCAGACCAAGGTGCGTCCAAGTGTGGCCAGCCACCAGCTGTCGGATGAAGAAAAGCTCATGCCATGGCCTGCCCAATGACCCAAAGTAAGCCACCGAATGCCAGCCCAGCCAGAATCACTAGCAGGGAAAGGCGGGCAGGGGTGGCCAAGCCAGAAAGCCCACGGTCGGTTGTGCCGCGATACCCGGCACGCAGCAGCCACCACCATGCAGCGGGACGGAAGAAGGCGCCCTCACCAAGTTGGGCCGCAATGGCAGGGTGACGGTCACGGATATGCACCAGCGTCAGCGGCCAAAAGATCACCAGCGCAGTTGCGCCGGCAATTGCCAGTGAAAAAAAGGTCAAGGCAAAAAACAAAATCAGGTCGGAATCCATACCAAGCT
>CAYZUG010000048.1:0-8789 GCA_964481865.1 uncultured Thermomonas sp.
TGCTGCGTCTGCATGGCGAGCGCTTGGCCGACATTGTGTTGACACCGCCAGAAGACGCGGAGCTGCACCCGGAATTTCCCGCACCCAGTGAGGCGTCCATTGAGGTGGAGAACTTGGGCTTCCGCTATGCCGACGGTGAGCCGTGGGTGCTAAAAGAATGCAGCTTGAGAATTGAACCGGGTGAGTCGGTGGCGATTGTGGGTGCATCCGGTTGCGGCAAGACGACGCTGGTGAAGCTGCTGCTGGGGCTGCTTAAACCCAGTGAAGGCAGTATCCGTATTGGCGGGCAGGACTTGCACAAGGCAGGGCCGGCCAACATCCGCAAGATCGTGGGGGCGGTGATGCAGGACGACCAGCTGTTTGGCGGCAGCCTTGCGGACAACATCAGCTTCTTCGACCCACAGGTGAATCAGGCGCGGGTGGAGCAGGCGGCGCGAATGGCGGCGGTGCATGATGAGATCATGGCGATGCCGATGAGCTATCACAGCTTGATCGGTGATATGGGCAGCAGCCTGTCTGGTGGGCAGAAGCAGCGAGTGATTCTGGCACGCGCCTTGTACCGTAACCCGAAGTTGTTGTGCCTGGACGAAGCCACCAGCCATCTAGACGTGGGCAATGAGCAATTGGTCAATGCGGCGGTGAAACAGTTGGATGTGACTCGCGTGATTGTGGCGCATCGCCCGGAAACGATTGCGAGTGCCAACCGTGTCTTGGTGATGAACGGTGGGAAGATTGTGCAGGAGGTGGTTCAACCCGTGTCCGCGCTGAGTCAGACTTGAGGATGCGTTGGCTGCATTACCAGCACGACGGGGTGCAAACAAAGAAAGCGCATTGGATGACGTCTTTTGGCAGGGGTCTTGATGCCGTATTTGCGGTAAAGTGCGGCGGTTCAACCGGAGCATCAGCATGACGGCAAGTACCCCGCTTCTCATTACATTTGGCATTTATTTGCTGGCAATGGTCGGCATTGGGTTTGCCGCGTGGCGATCCACCAAGAATCTGGATGACTACATTCTTGGCGGGCGTTCGCTGGGTGGTTATGTCACCGCCTTGTCGGCGGGTGCTTCGGATATGAGTGGCTGGCTGCTGATGGGCTTGCCGGGTGCGTTGTATCTGACCGGGGTTTCCGAGGCATGGATCGCTATTGGTCTGAGTATCGGCGCATGGCTGAACTGGCGCTTTGTTGCCGGTCCGTTGCGGGTTTATACCGAACGCACCGATAACGCTTTGACACTTCCCGACTATTTCACCACCCGTTTTGCCGATCGTGGCACCTTGCTGCGGATTGTCTCGGCGGTGGTCATTCTGGTGTTCTTCGCCATTTACTGCGCCAGCGGTATTGTGGCAGGTGCGCGTTTGTTTGAAAGCGTGTTTGGTATGCCCTATGCGCAAGCCCTGTGGTGGGGCGCGGCGGCGACCATTATTTACACCTTGGTGGGTGGGTTCTTGGCTGTCAGTTGGACAGATACCGTGCAGGCCACGCTGATGATCTTCGCCCTGCTGCTGACGCCAGTCATTGTCATCATGGGCATTGGTGGTGCGGGTGAAACCTTGCGCGTGATTGAGCAAGTTGACCCGCAACGCCTGCAATGGGTGGGTGCAGGTGGCATGATCGCGGTGATTTCAGCACTGGCGTGGGGCTTGGGCTATTTTGGCCAGCCGCATATCTTGGCGCGTTTCATGGCGGCTGATTCGCTGGCAGTGATTCCGCAGGCGCGTCGTATCGGGATGACATGGATGGTGCTGTGCCTACTTGGGGCGGTATCCGTGGGGCTGGCAGGTGTGGCGTGGTCAGCGAAAAACCCAACACTGGCAGCGCCTCTGCTGGAAAACCCCGAGCGTGTGTTTATTGTCTTGTCAGAAGCCCTGTTTAATCCGTGGATTGCCGGTATTTTGCTGTCGGCCATTTTGGCCGCCGTGATGAGCACACTGAGCTGTCAACTTCTGGTGTGCTCCAGCGCACTGACGGAAGACTTCTATCATGGCTTCATCCGTCGTGATGCGGGCGAGCGTGAGCTGGTATGGGTGGGGCGTATCGCGGTGTTGGCCGTTGCCTTGCTGGCGATTTACATTGCCCGTGATCCGGAAAGCCGGGTACTTGGCTTGGTCAGCTATGCCTGGGCTGGGTTTGGTGCAGCTTTCGGGCCGGTGGTGCTGTTTTCATTGTTCTGGGCACGCATGACTGGCATGGGCGCATTATTAGGCATGCTTGCTGGCGCGATAACTGTCATTGTCTGGAAGCAGACGGGGAGTCATTTGTATGAAATCGTGCCGGGCTTTATTGCATCCAGTGCAGCGATTGTGATCGGCAGCTTGCTGACAGCGGCACCACGTAGCGAGATTGTTGAACGCCATCAGCAGGTACGCGACAGTCTGCGCGAACAAGGTTATTGATGCCGCATGATCTTCGCCCTCGCGCAGTCGCGTTGATGGGGCCAACTGCATCGGGCAAAACGGCCTATGCATTGGAACTGGCGCAGCGTCTGGGTGGAGAAATTGTCAGTGTCGATTCGGCGCTGGTGTATCGCGGGCTGAATATCGGTGCGGCAAAACCCACGTCGGCTGAACAAGCCTTCGTACCGCATCATCTTCTGGATGTGTGTGATCCGTGGTGCGTGTATTCGGCAGCGGCGTTTGCCGACGCCGCACGCGTGGCGATCTCGGGTATCGTGGCACGCGGCAAACTGCCGATTCTGGCGGGAGGCACAGGGCTGTATTTTCGTGCGTTGCTGGAAGGCCTGTCTGACATGCCACAAGCCGATGCGGCTGTGCGTGCTGGTTTGCTTGTCGAGGCGAAAGAACGCGGTTGGGCAGCGTTGCATGCTGAGCTTGCGCAGGTTGATCCTGTTGCCGCGCTGCGCATCCATGCCACGGATGCGCAGCGGATTCAGCGCGCATTGGAGGTTTATCGCATCAGTGGGCGGCCTTTAACGGATTGGCAGCGTCATGCGCGGGGCAGCCGTTTGCCACTGAAAGTATTGAAACTGGTCCTAGCACCCGCTGACCGCGCCGTGCTGCATGTGCGCATTGAAGCGCGCTTTGATGCGATGTTGGCTGACGGGTTTCTGGATGAAATGCAGGCATTGCGTGCCTTGCCGGAATTGCAGGGACATCCCAACCCACTGGAGCTGCCAGCATTACGGGCGGTTGGTTATCGCCAGGCTTGGGAATACCTTGATCGTGTCACCCAGCGCTCACCCTCTGGGCATCTTCTTTCTGCTGGCGGAGAGGAGCAACGGCAGTTCCGTGAACGTGCCATCGCCGCCACACGTCAGCTGGCCAAGCGGCAATACACATGGCTACGCAGTGAACTGGATGCGCGTTGGTTTGACCCGACGCAGCAACGCCAACAACTGGATGCAGCAGTGAACGGCTTTCTTGGCTAGAAGGGATGCGCGTTGCCACTGTCCTGCGTTAACATCATCCACGCACCGACGTTTGCATGTAGGTGCAAGATCTTAGGGGCGCCATTGGCGACGGTCTTCAAACATTAACAACAACGAAGCAAAAACAACGGGGAGCTCATGTCAAAGTCGCAATCTTTGCAAGATCCATTTTTGAATGCACTACGCCGCGAGCGCGTACCGGTATCCATTTTTCTGGTGAATGGCATCAAGCTGCAAGGCACGATTGAGTCGTTTGATCAATTCGTCATTCTGCTGCGCAATACCGTCAGCCAAATGGTGTACAAGCACGCGGTTTCAACGGTGGTTCCTGCCCGCAATGTGCGTTTGGTGGGGAGCTCGGATGAAGAGGCCGGCGATGCCCCAGCCGCAGAGACTGAATAAAACACACAAGCGGGGCTTGTAATCAGGGCATAACGCCCGCATCTGCTGTTCAATGCCCACCCAACTTTTTGAACGCTCGCAAGGCGGCGAACACGCGCTGCTCATTCAACCGCATGCTGGAGGTCCACCGGCAGAAGGTGCTATGGAGGAGTTTGCAGAGCTGGCGCGCTCGGCAGGTGCGGTTGTGCTTGCAACACTTCAAGCACGGATCGACAGGCCCAGCCCTTCGATCTTGATTGGCAGCGGCAAGCTGGAAGAAGTGAAAGCTGCCTGTGATGCCACAGGTGCGGATGTGGTGCTGATCAACCACATGCTGACGCCCATTCAAGAGCGCAATCTGGAAAGAGCGCTGCAGCGTCGGGTGGTTGATCGCACGACGTTGATTCTTGATATTTTCGCGCAGCGTGCGCGCAGCCACGAAGGCAAGTTACAAGTTGAACTAGCACAGCTGCGGCATATGGCCACACGGCTGGTGCGTGGCTGGACGCACTTGGAGCGCCAGCGCGGTGGTGCCATTGGCTTGCGTGGGCCGGGTGAAACACAGTTGGAAACCGACCGTCGCTTGCTGCAAAAGCGCGTTGAAATGTTGCAGAAACGTCTGCAGAAAGTGGATGTGCAACATGCGCAGATGCGGCGTGCGCGGGTACGCAGTGAATTGCCGCGTGTGGCTCTGGTGGGTTATACCAATGCTGGGAAATCGACCTTGTTCAACGCATTGACAGGTGCAGAGGCATACGCCGCAGATCAGTTGTTCGCCACGCTTGACCCAACGGTGCGGCGCATCGACTTGCCAGCAGGCAGTATTGTGCTGGCCGATACCGTGGGGTTTGTGCGCGACCTGCCACATGAATTAGTGGCTGCATTTCGCTCAACATTGAGCGAAGCGCGTGAGGCCGACTTGCTGCTGCATATCGTGGATGCCAGTGATCCACTGCGTGACGAGCGCATGGCGCAAGTGGATGCGGTGTTGCACGAGATCGGTGCCGGTGATTTGCCGCAACTTCGCGTGTTCAACAAGATCGACAATATCGAAGGTGCAGTTCCGCGCATTGATATGCGCGAAGATCAGCCGCAGGCGGTCTGGCTTTCCGCACGTCAGCAAACAGGGCTGGATCTTTTGCAGCAGGCCTTGGGGCAGCGGCTTGGACAACAGCGTGTGGTAGGTGAATTGCACCTTCCCCTGCACGCCGGAAAGATGCGCTCGCGCCTTTATGCTCTGGAGGCAGTGCGCCATGAACAGATGAATGAAGATGGTTGGCAGCTGCAAGTGGATTTGTCCCTTGCGGATGCTGCACGCCTTGCCGCAACGGCCGAAGGCACTGCTTTGCGTTCACTTTTGCCAGACATCGCGTCGGCGCTTCCCGTAGAATCGTACTTATGACAATACACACGAATGGCCCTCAGCGGCCTAAAGCAGATTGGATGGCATGGAATCGGCCGGGCAAAAGTTCGGGGAATGGTGCCGGTGGCGGGTTTGGACGAGTGTTGAATAACCTCCCAGACTTTGGTGGTGGCGGTGGCGGAACCCTGCGTTGGGTCGTGATCGCTTTTGGCTTGTGGTTGATATTCAACTGCTTCGTTCTTGTGGCCGAACAGCAGCGCGGTGTTGTCCTGCGCTTTGGGCAGTACGCACGCACGATGCAACCCGGCCCAAATCTGAAATTGCCTTGGCCGATTGAGCGCGTCGTCAAGGTCAATGCCACACAAATTAAAAACTATGAAGACCGCGTGCCGGTGCTGACCCGCGATGAAAATATCGTTGAGGTTGCGGTGAACGTGCAATACAAAGTGTTGGATCCGCAGCTTTACTTGTTTGGCACACGCAATGGCGATGAAGTGTTGCGGCAAGCGGCACTGAGTACTGTGCGTGAACAAGTGGGGCGTTCGGACCTGGATACCGTGCTGGGCGCCCGTGAACAGTTGGCGGTTTCAGCGCGTGAGCGGTTGCAGAAGTCGCTGGAAACGTATCAGACAGGCTTGGTGGTGACCGAGCTGAACCTGCCGGATGCGCGCCCGCCGCAGCAGGTCAAACCTGCATTTGATGATGTGAATAGTGCGCAGCAAGACAAGGAACGCCTGATTTCCGAATCACGCGCTTATGCTGCGAAGATCGTGCCTGAAGCACGTGGTCAGGCCGCCCGCGTACGCACTGTGGCAGAAGGCTACAAAACCGCAGAAATCGCCCGCGCCACAGGTGACGCGCAGCGCTTCAGCCTGTTGGTTGAGCAATACAAGGGCGCACCGGAAGTCACACGCAAGCGCCTTTGGCTTGAAACCGTGCAAGACGTTCTGGCACAGAATCGCAAGATTATCGGTGGTGATGGGCGTCAGTTGATTTATGTGCCGATGCAAGGTGGGGCTGCCTCCTCGGCACCGATTTCTACCCCGATGCCAGCGGAATTGATTGCACCAACGCTTGAAATGAGTGCGCCGGACAATAATGTACGCGCAGGACGCACGGGTCGTTCTGCTGGCCGTGAGGAGGTTGTACGATGAAATTTCAATCATGGCTGTCCGGCATCGTGGCCGCTCTGCTTCTGCTGATGGGGTCGGTGTTTATCGTTAACGAAGGACACACCGGCGTGGTATTGAATTTGGGGCGCGTGGCGCGGGTTGATCTTGGCCCAGGGCTGCATTTCAAATGGCCCTTGGTAGAAAGTGTGCGCGTGTTTGATCAGCGCTTGCAGGTATTGCCTGCTGAACCCGAACGCTACCTGACATCTGAACGCAAAGACGTCAGCGTTGATTTCTTCGCGCTGGGCAAAATTGAAGATGCGCGTGCGTTCTTTCGTGCGACAGGTGGCGATGAAAGGGCGGCAGTCGATCGTCTGGCACCGATCATCAAAGACGCCCTCCGTAATGAAATCAACGCCCGCACATTGCAGCAGGCGGTGTCTGGTGACCGTACCGAGATCGTCAAAAGCCAGTTGGATATCATCAATCGCGGTGCCGCCACATTGGGTATTCGCATCCTTGATCTGCGCATCAAGCAGTTGGATTTGCCAACCGATAGCCGCGTGATCGACGACGTCTATAACCGCATGCGGGCGCAGCGCCAGCAAGTGGCCAGCCGTTTGCGCGCCGAGGGTGAAGAGCAAGCGAATGAAATCCGCGCTGGTGCCGATCGTGACCAACAGGTGATCATTGCCGAAGCCGAACGTGACGCACAGAAGCTGCGTGGTGAAGGCGATGCTGATGCTGCTCGCATTTACGCGGAAGCCGCAAACCGTGATCCGAGCTTTTATGCATTCCAGCGTAGTTTGGAGGCCTACCGCAAAGCATTTAGCGGCAAGGACAGCATGATTGTGTTGGAACGCAACGATCCCTTCCTGCAATACCTGCGTAACGACCGCTAATCATGGGCGACCTATGGGCCGCGCTCTGCCTTGTGGCGGTGATTGAAGGCTTATTTCTGTTTGCTGCTCCAGGTGCGTGGAAGCGCGCCGTGGAGCAAATGCTGCAGATGAGTGATGAGCATGTCCGGCGCATGGGGGCTGTTATTTTGATGCTCGGCCTGATATCACTTTGGCTGGTGCGTGGCGGCTAAATGCCTTTTGTCGGCGTATTCGCACCGCAGGTAAAACATCGGTAGAATGCAAAAAAGCCGGGGCATGCCTCGGCTTTTTCTGTGTTGCTGTTTTGCTGGTTGCGTATTACCCCGATGGAGACGCATCTGAAGCTGGCAAAACAAGCGATACATCCATCCAGCGGTCCCGATGACCGCCAGAAAATGAGGAGTAAATCCATGGGCCAGTCGGTCGTGGTGTTGGGCGCCCAGTGGGGCGATGAAGGCAAGGGCAAGATCGTTGATCTGTTGACCGAAGATATCGGCGCTGTTGTGCGCTTTCAGGGGGGCCACAATGCGGGGCATACCTTGGTCATCAACGGCAAAAAGACGGTGTTGCATTTGATTCCCTCAGGCATTTTGCGCGATGGTGCGCTGTGTCTGATTGGGAATGGTGTGGTGATTTCCCCTGCAGCATTACGCAAGGAAATTGAAGAACTGGAAGTCGCTGGCGTAGAAGTGCGCAGCCGTTTGAAGATTTCCCCGGCAGCACCGCTGATCATGCCGTACCACATCGCGCT
This sequence comes from uncultured Thermomonas sp., assembly GCA_964481865.1. GTDB lineage: Bacteria > Pseudomonadota > Gammaproteobacteria > Xanthomonadales > Xanthomonadaceae > Thermomonas. The sequence continues at coordinate 7,875 of CAYZUG010000048.1, forward strand.
TGACCAAGCACGCGAGAAAGCGGCAGGTGGCAAGGCCATCGGTACCACCGGGCGCGGCATTGGTCCCGCTTATGAAGACAAGGTGGCGCGTCGCGGTATTCGCATTGCTGACTTGCATTACCCCGAGCAATTGGCCGAGCAACTGCGTGCGGCATTGGATTACCACAATTTTGTATTGACCCAATATTTAGGCGTTGAAGCGGTTGATTTCCAGAAAACACTGGATGAAGCACTCGCTTTTGGTGAATACGTGCAGCCGATGAAGTCTGACGTAGCAGGGATTTGCCATGACCTGCGCAAGCAAGGCAAACGTGTCTTGTTTGAAGGTGCGCAAGGTGCGTTGCTGGACATTGACCACGGTACCTACCCGTATGTCACCAGCTCCAACACCACCGTGGGTGGTGCGCTGGCGGGTACGGGTGTGGGTGCGGATGCAATTGATTATGTGCTGGGCATCTGCAAAGCCTACGCCACGCGTGTGGGCAGCGGCCCGTTCCCGACAGAGCTGGATGATGAAGTGGGGCAGGGGATCCGTGACCGTGGCGCAGAATATGGTGCTTCCACCGGGCGGCCACGTCGCTGCGGCTGGTTGGATATCGTGGCATTGAAGCGTGCGGTGGCGATCAATGGCATCAGCGGCTTGTGCATCACCAAGCTGGACGTGCTGGATGGCATGGAAAAGCTGAAGGTCTGTATTGCTTATGAGTACCGTGGCAAGCGTAGCGAATATGCGCCGCTGGATGCACAAGGCTGGGAAGAATGCACACCGGTGTATTTGGAGTTCCCGGGCTGGAGTGAAAACACGCATGGCATTACCGACTGGAACAAACTGCCACCAGCAGCACGCGCCTATCTGCGTGCGATGGAAGAACTGGCAGGTTGCCCGATCAGTATCGTGAGTACCGGTCCTGACCG
>CAYZUG010000049.1:0-8588 GCA_964481865.1 uncultured Thermomonas sp.
TGACCAAGCCAGGCACGATGAATTCCATATAATTCATGCCACCCATCTTCCCCACCCGGGAGCCAATCAGCCCACCGAAGATCAGGAAGTACAAGGTCATGGTGATGGCCGGGGGAATCAGGGTTTGCGTCCAGATGCGCAGGATGCGGGCAATTTCACGCCGCGCAATGGTGTAAAGCGCTACCCAGTGTGTCTGCGTGCTCATGCGGTTCCCTCCTTGGTGGTCATGCGTACAAACAATTCTTCCAGCCGGTTGCTCTTGGTACGCATTGAACGCACATGAATCCCTGCGCTGTTGAAGAGCGCGAACACATGATTCAACGGCATGTCGCGGGGCTTTTCCAAATCCAGCGTATGCGCATCATGCACCGTCAACGTGGCACCTTCGATCACCGGCAAGGTGGCAGGCAGCTCACCTTCGATATCAAACAGGAAACCTTCCACATCCAGCTTCGCCAGCAGGGAGCGCATGAGTCCTTGTTCAACAATCGTGCCGTGATTGATGATCGCCAGATTGCGGCACAGGTTTTCGGCTTCTTCCAGATAGTGCGTGGTCAGAATGATCGTGGTGCCTGCGGCATTGATTTCTTTCAGTGTTTTCCACATCTCGCGGCGGATTTCGATATCCACCCCGGCGGTGGGCTCATCCAGAATCAGGAGCCGTGGCGCGGTCATCATTGCGCGGGCAATCATCAGCCGACGCTTCATCCCACCCGACAACGTCCGGCTCATTTTTTCTGCTTTATCCCATAACTGCGCTTCTTTAAGCACATGTTCGGCACGCTGTATCGCCTCATGCCTGGGCACACCATAAAACCCGGCGTAATTCACGCAGATGTCGAGCGGCTTTTCAAACATATTGAAATTGAACTCTTGCGGCACCAGACCAATCTGCCGCATTGCTTCATTGCGGTCGGTTTCAATATCAATACCAAAAATGCTGACCTTGCCAGACGTTTTATTGACCAAGGAACTGACAATGCCAATCAAGGTGCTTTTGCCTGCGCCATTTGGCCCAAGCATGGCAAAGAAATCGCCGGGCGCCACATCCAGACTGACGCCTTTCAGGGCTTGTACGCCATTGTCATAGGTTTTTTTCAATTCATGCACACGCAGTGCGGGGGCTTGTGGATCAAAAGGCATTGTTGGTCTCTTGCGCCTCTGGTTTTGCGCGGGAAGTCGGTAGTATAGGCAGCCTCGCGGCTCCATCGACGCCACGCTGTGTTGCATACCTGTGAATCATTTTCCTCTACGTCTCATTTCGCGCCGCATGATCGCCCCCACCGTGGCGCATTTTGCCTTTGCTCGGGATGATAATTTGCCCTTGGCCTGCATCCCCGGGCAGTTCATCCAAGTCCATTTCAAATACCCCGATGGCAGCGATGCGCGACGGAGTTATTCCATCGCCGTTGGTCGTGCGCCTGATGCCGAACCCGATGGTCGCGTGGAGTTTGCGGTGAGCTATGTGCCGGGTGGCTCGGCCACTGCACTGTTTGAAAGCATGCCAATTGGCACGGTGATTGATGCCAGCGGGCCATTCGGGCGGTTTTGCCTGTTCCCCCGTGATGCCAACCAACGCTATCTGCTTATCGGCACCGGTACCGGCGTCACGCCTTACCGCGCCATGCTGCCGCAGTTGGAACAGCAAATGGCACAACGCGGCATCGAGGTCGTCTTGCTGCAAGGCGCACGCACCCCCGATGAACTGCTTTATGGCGACGAGTTCCGCGCCTTTGCCAATACGCACCCCGGCTTTCGTTATCTGCCTTGCTTTTCACGCACACTTCCCGAGGCAGACAGCCCACACGCACACCCGGATGTGCGCCACGGCTATGTGCAAACCGTCTTGCCAGCGCTTGCGCCAAACCCAGGCAGCGATATCGCTTATCTGTGTGGCAACCCCAATATGGTGGATGCCAATTTCGATCTGCTGCGCGCTATTGGCTTGCCATTACCAATGGTACGTCGCGAAAAATACGTCAGTACGCTTTAATTTTGCTCTCCACACTGGAGCTACACATGCTGTCACGCAAAGCCAGAATCACCGCTGCTCTGCTTTTTATTGCCGGGCTTGTCATCTACCCTCAACTCCTGCCACCCGCTAGTCAGGGCAAAAAACCAGACAGAAAAGCGGCCACCGAAGCCAGCACCCAAGCCGCAGCTGCTACCCCCGCCGATGCTTCGCCCATTCAACCGGTAAAGCTGGGGCGGTTAGCCTTTACCCCTTGCAGCCTCAGCTCGCCAAATGCAAAAAGCAGCCTCGAAGCGATGTGTACCCATTTCGAGGTACCGGAAGACCCCGAGCAACCCAGCGGGCGAAAGATCGCACTCAATATCGCGTGGCTGCAGGCCACCAGCAATGGCGAGCAACAGCCTGACCCAGTGTTTTTCATTGCCGGTGGGCCGGGTCAATCTGCCGTGGATACTTTCCCCAGCTTGAATCCGGTTTTCCGTGAAGTTCGCCAGCAGCGTGATGTTTTCTTGGTTGATCAACGCGGCACCGGAAAATCCAATCTGCTGTCCTGCAAGTACTCAGATAGCGATGCCGATGATGCTTTCGATATGTCGCCAGACATCGTGCAAGCAAAGGCTGCAGAGTGCGCAGCGGAACTGGCGAAGAAAGCCGACCTGCGCTTTTACACCACCACCCATGCCATCGCCGATCTGGATGCCGTGCGTCAGGCGATTGCTGCCAAGCAGATCAATCTTGTGGGGGTGAGCTACGGCACCCGCGTGGCACAGCAATACGCCATGCGCTACCCGCAAAGCACGCGCAGCATCGTGCTGGATTCCCCCGTTCCCAATGCACAAGGCTTGGGCAATATCTTTGCCCGCAACCTTGATGATGCGCTGACGTTGCAGTTTGGTCTTTGCTCAAAAGACCCCGCATGCAAAGCCAAATTGGGTGATCCACGCGCCGAACTGGACACGCTGTTAGCCAACCTGCGTGCGCAACCAGCCAAAGTGAATTACCGCGATGCCACCAGTGGCGAAATGAAAGAAGGCATCCTGCGTGCCGAAACCGTTGCTGGTCTGGTGCGGATGTACGCCTATATGCCGCTGGCCAGTGGTCTGCTTCCCAAACTGATTCACGAAGCCAATGCTGGTCGCTACGAAAATCTGATGGCACTGGCCAAGATGATGTCGGGCGACATGGAAGATGCCATGGCAATGGGCATGCAACTTTCTGTTGTATGCAGTGAAGATGCCGACAGCATGGTGGTTCGCGAGGAAGATGCCGATACCGTGCTGGGCAACATGATGCCCTCCAGCATGGCGGCGATGTGCAAAGCCTGGCCGAAAGGCAAGGTGCCTGCCGACTTCAACACGCCGCTTTCAACGCCCGTCCCCGCACTGGTTTTGGCAGGTGAGTTCGACCCGGTCACACCACCGCGCTATGGCCAGCAAATCGTCAAAACACTCAACAATGGCCGCCTATTCGTGCTGAAAGGTGTGGGTCATTCGGTACTGGGTGCAGGTTGCATGCCCAAGCTGTTCACCCAATTCATCGAAAAAGCCGATGCCAAGGCGCTGGATGGCAAATGCCTCGACAGCCTGGCCTACCCCACACCTTTCATCAGCTTCAACGGCGCCGAGCCGTAAGTCGCCCCTTACAAGGAATGACGCAATGATTGTTGCAGAACATCTCCGCAAGACCTTTCCCGGCAAGGGCAAAGAAAAAACACCGGTCATCGCCGTGGACGACGTGGGCTTCACCGCCAACGATGGCGAAATTACCGGCCTGCTTGGCCCCAATGGCGCGGGTAAAACCACCACGCTGCGCATGCTTTACACCCTGATGACGCCAGAATCTGGCCGTGTGCTGGTGGACGGCGTGGACGTGGCGAAAGACGCCGAGCGTGTGCGCCGTAGCCTGGGCGTATTGCCCGATGCACGCGGCGTGTACAAGCGCCTGACCGCACGCGAGAACATTGATTATTTCGGCAAGCTGCATGGAATGACGCCCGCCGAAATCACCGAACGCACCAACAAACTGGCGCAGGCCTTACAAATGGAAGACTTCCTTGACCGCGCCACCGAAGGCTTTTCGCAAGGCCAGCGCACCAAGACCGCGATTGCACGCGCACTGATTCACGACCCCAAAAACGTGATTCTTGACGAGCCCACCAACGGCCTTGACGTGATGACCACACGCGGCCTGCGTGGCTTTCTTCAAGAGTTGCGTGCGGAAGGACGCTGCGTGATTTTTTCCAGCCACATCATGCAAGAAGTGGCCGCACTGTGTGACCGCATCGTCATCATCGCCAATGGCCGCGTCATGGCGCAGGGCACAACCGACGAACTGCGGGCGCAAGCCGGTGAAGCCAATCTGGAAGACGCATTCGTGAAACTGATCGGCAGCGACGAGGGCCTGCACGCATGAACAAGACCTCATTCACCACCGCCATGCTGACCGTTATGCGCAAGGAGTGGCTGGACTTCTTCCGTGACCGCCGCACCTTCCTGCTGTCACTGCTGGTTGCGCCGCTGCTGTATCCGCTGATTTTTCTCGGCATCGGCAAACTTACCCAAATGCGTGCCGAAACGCAGTTGGAAAAAACCCTGCATGTGCCAGTTCTGGGGATTGAACGCGCACCGAATCTGGTCAAGTTTCTTGCCAGCTACGGGATCGAAGCCGAACCTGCACCCGCCGACATCGAAGCGCGTGTGCGTGCGCAGGACGAAGACCTGGCACTGGCGATTGATGCGGATTTCGCAGAAGACTGGCACGCCGGTAAACCTGCAAAAATCGACATCATCACCGATACCACCCGCCGTAATGGCGATGTGAAAGTGGCACGCGTCAGCAAAATACTAGAAAGCTACAGCAGCAGCGTGGGTGCAATGCGCTTGTTGATTCGTGGCATCAACCCATCCATCGCCACACCGATACACATTGGTACCCGCGACATGGCGACGCAAGAAGCCAAAAGCAGCCAGTTCATGAGCATCCTGCTGCCAATGATTCTGACCATCTTTGCCTTCATTGGCGGCGCACATTTGGCGATGGACACCACCGCCGGTGAACGCGAACGGCAATCGCTGGAACCGCTGCTGGCCACCCCCGCATCGCGTGCAGCACTGGTGGGCGGCAAGATGCTGGCAGCAACACTGCTGGGGCTGGTGTCGATGCTGCTGATTTTGATTTCCTTCAAGGTCAGTGCCAGTCTAGCCAGCGGCATGGCCAAACAGATGGACGTGAGTTTCCTCGCCATGGGCAAACTGCTGCTGACCCTGCTGCCGCTGGTATTGATCGGCACCGCGCTGATCACCGCACTGGCCGCAGGCGCCAAGAGCATGAAAGAAGCACAAAGCCACATCATGTGGCTGATGATGCTGCCGATGCTGCCCGCGTATGGGCTGATGGCCTACCCGCTGAAAGACACCGCGCTGTGGCAATACGCGGTGCCGTTTCTGTCACAGAATCAGCTGATCCAGAAAATCACCCGTGGCGAAGTTGCCTCGATGGAGCAATGGGGCTTGTATCTGGTCAGTTCACTGGCACTGGCTGCCCTGTTGTGGGCATTGGCAGTGTGGCGCTACAAGCAAGAAAAGTTGGCGATTTCCGCCTAACCGCCTAATCAAACGGTGCATCAACACAGCCCTGAGCATCACGCTCAGGGCTTTTTGATGGTCACTTACGGCTTGAACTCAATGCTTCGACGGCTGGTCACCGCCTGACTGACCGGCTGGAATGTCCATTGTTTCACCGCCGCCAAGGCTTCGCGCTCAAACTCACGGTGATACGTTCTTGGCCCATCAATCGACACCACGCGGGCACTGACCACTGAGCCATCCACGCCAACGGTGAACTCCACATGCACACTGCTGGAAACCCCGGCACGGTGCGCCATCACCGGATACTTCGGCGCCGTTAACGACACCGCTTTCAATTCCAATACCGGGCGTGCCGCAGGCACAGGGCTGGCTGGTTGCGGTGCAGGTTTATCTTCCTCCGCCACCGATCTTGTCTCTGGCTCTGCTTTTGCAGGCTCATTTGCCTTGTGTGTGGCCGGTTCACTGGCAGTGCTGGGAACTGCACTGGGTATCACCAGTGGTTTGGGTCGTTCTTCGATGGCAGCAGGCAAGGGGACCGGCGTTGTGGTTTGCTGGGCAGCACGTTTTTGCTGCTCCTCTTCTTTTTTCTTCAATGCGTCAAGACGTTTGCTGGCATCGGCTTCGCTTGCCTTGACGCTTGCACGCAAACGCCCCACCGCCGGATGGTTGGCATCGGTCTGTTCAATCAAGGCCAACAGTCGGCTGGCTTCCTGCACGTCGGCACGCGCCAAACTTTGCTCGGTTGCAATGACCACCAGCGGTAATAAATCACTGAGCGACCCCGACACGCTGACATCGCCCGGCAAGCGATTGCGCAAAGCCAGATACAACTCCATCGCGTTATTGCCCGCTGGCGCATACAAGCGGTTGTCGTTGTACGCCGTGCTTGCCGCATCACGCAGCTGATCCACACTCATGGCAGCTGTTGCATCGTTTTCTTTCTCAACGACCTTGGGTGCCGCTTGCGTGGCAGCCTCCTGCGCCGCAGGTGCGGCCTCTTCTTTGCTGCAACCCAGCACTGCTGCACACAGCACCACACCCATAAGCATATGGCGCGACACATTTCGTTGTTGCTTTGTTACACGCATGAAATCCCCTTGATTGCTACACCACGTCACTGCAACTCCCTTGTGCAGCTTAGGCTATATATCAGGATTTTTGATCCCATCACTTCGACCACGCATTCGACAACGACTCTGCCTGTTTCAGTACCAGTTCTATCGCGGCATCTTCACCCACTGGCGGATACTTCCATTTCTTCAGCGTGCGCCGCACCAGAATCCGCAGTTTGGCGCGTACGCTCTCGCGTACCTGCCAATCCACCGTAGTGCTGTTGCGCAGCTTCTCAGTGATCTCGACGGCGATCTTCTTCAAGGTATCGTCGCCCAACTCCCGCACGGCGCTTTCGTTGTTGGCCAGCGCATCGTAGAAGGCGATCTCGTCCGGATTCAGTCCCAGCGCGGCTTCACGTGCCAGCGCCGCCTGGAAGTCCTTGGCCATCTGGATCAGCTCCTCGATGACCTGCGCTGTCTCGATGGCACGGTTGTGATACTTGCGCAGGGTCTCCAGCAGGCGGTCGCCGTACTTTTTCTCCTGCACCACGTTGTTGCGTGCCCGTGCCTTGATCTCGTCGCGTAGCAGCTTTTCCAGCAGTTCCACTGCCAGGTTGCGGCTGGGCATATTGCGCACATCTTCCAGGAATTCGTCCGACAGAAGGCCGATATTGGGCTTGTCCAGGCCTGCCAGGGCGAAGATGTCCGCCACCCCGTCAGCGACGATGGCGTTGTCCAGAATCTGCTTCAACGCGCTGTTTTTGTCGGCATCGGAGCGCTTGCGATCCACCGTGGTGAACTTGACGATGGCAGCCTTGACGGCGGCGAAGAAGGCGATCTCTGTGCGCAGCGCGGCGGCTTCATCGAGGGTGCTGCACAAGGAAAACGCCTTGCTCACCGCCAGCATGGCATCGAGAAAACGCTGCTTGCCGTCCTTCAGCCCCAGGATGTGGTTGGCCACCGGCACCAGCAGCTTCATCGCCTCAGTCTCGAAGCCGCTGTAGTCGAAGCCATGCATCAGCCCGCGCACGATATCAAGCTTCTCCAGCAGCACAGCCAGGGCCTCGGCTGCGTTGTGCGCCGGGTCGCCCTTGCCCTTGGATTCGGTGTAGGTTTTGAGCGCCGCTTTCAACTCGTTGGCGATGCCGATGTAATCCACCACCAGGCCGCCGGGTTTGTTGCGGAACACGCGGTTGACGCGGGCGATGGCCTGCATCAGGTTGTGCCCCTTCATGGGCTTGTCCACGTACATGGTGTGGCAGCAGGGCGCGTCGAAGCCGGTCAGCCACATATCGCGCACGATCACCAGTTGCAGCGGGTCTGCCGGATCCTTGAAGCGTTTTTCCAGACGCTTTTTCACCTGCTGGCTGTACAGATGCGGTTGCAGCAAGGGCTTGTCCACCGCCGAGCCGGTCATCACCACCTTGATTGCGCCCTTTTCGGGGTCGGTGTCGTGCCAATCGGGGCGCAGAGCGACGATGGCGTTATACAGCTCGGCGCAGATGTCGCGGCTCATGCAAACGATCATTGCCTTGCCTTCCAGCGTGGCGGTGCGTGTCTCGAAATGCTGCACCAGGTCAGCGGCCACCTGTTCCAGACGCGGCTGCGCGCCCACCAGCTTGGCGAGTTGCGCCCAATCGCTCTTGGTCTTCTCGCGGGCGGTGAGGTCTTCCTCGTCCTCGATGACCTCATCCACCTGGGCATTGAGCGCGTCGATCTCGGCCTGGTTCACGTCCAGCCTGGCCAGACGGGACTCGAAGAAGATCGGTACCGTGGCGCCATCGTCCACCGCATCCTGGATGTCGTAGATGCTGACGTAGTCACCGAACACCGCCCGCGTGTCCTTGTCCTCCAGGGCGATGGGCGTGCCGGTAAAGCCGATGAAGGTGGCGTTGGCCAGCGCGTCGCGCATGTGCTTGGCGTAGCCGAACACGTACTTGCCGGTCTTGGTGTCCAGCCGCCCTTTCATGCCGTACT
>CAYZUG010000050.1:0-8136 GCA_964481865.1 uncultured Thermomonas sp.
GTGGGGAAGATGGGTGGCATGAATTATATGGAATTCATCGTGCCTGGCTTGGTCATGATGAGCGTCATTCAAAACAGTTACGGCAATATTTCCAGCTCGTTCTTTGGCTCGAAGTTTGGGCGCTATGTGGAAGAACTCTTGGTCAGCCCCATGCCTTCTTGGGTCATTCTGGGTGGCTATGTGGCAGGTGCGGTATTGCGCGGTGTGATGGTGGGCGCAATTGTGCTGTGTATTGCGATGCTGTTTACCCCCGTGCACATCCCCCACCCGGTTGTGATGGTGACCTCGGTGCTGTTGGGCGCCACGATTTTCTCGCTGGCGGGGTTCATCAATGCGGTGTACGCAAAGAAGTTTGACGATGTGGCCATTGTGCCCACCTTCATCCTCACGCCGCTGACCTATCTGGGTGGTGTGTTTTATTCGATCGCCTTGCTACCCACATGGGCGAAAGCAGCCACGCATGCCAACCCGATTTTCTACATGGTCAATGCATTCCGTTATGGCCTGCTGGGTATCAGCGACGTGCCACTGTGGACAGCCTATCTTCTGATGCTGTTTTTTGTTGCGTTGCTGGGCGGTATTGCGTTGTGGCTGCTCAAGCGTGGTGTTGGTTTGCGCAGTTAATCGGCGGGAGTCGATAGTCTGAAAAAGTCTGCGGCGGTTGCCGTGCTGTTGGTCGCGGTTGTGGTGAAGTCTTCACCACGATCGCGTGCCAGCTCTTCCACGATATGCGTCAAAAACGCTGGCTCATTGCGTCGGTCTTTCGGCATCGGCTTGAGCGTTCGCGGCAACAGGTAGGGGGCATCGGTTTCCACCATCAGGCGATTGGCGGGAATGTTTTTCACCAGTTCGCGCAGGTGTTCGCCACGGCGTTCATCACAGAGCCAACCGGTAATACCGATGTGCCAGTCTTGGTCGAGGTAGTCGAACAATTCTGCACGCGTGCCGGTGAAGCAATGCACCACCGCAGGTGCCAGCTTGCCGTCAAAGTTTTTCATCATCGCCATGAAGTCGGCATGTGCATCCCGTTGATGCAGAAACACCGGCTTTTGGGTGTCCACCGCAATTTGCAGTTGTTGCTCGAAAGCACGTCGCTGCGCCGGGCGTGGTGAGAAATCACGGAAATAATCCAAGCCACATTCCCCCACGGCCACGACTGCCGGATGCTGATGCAGGGCACGCATTTCGGCATCACATTCGGCGGTGTATTCAATGGCGTGGTGCGGGTGTACACCGGCAGTGGCAAACCATTCACCGGGGCGGGTGCGTGCCAGTTGCAAGGCTTTGGGAGAGTGCTCACGCGAGGCACCAGTCAAGATGGCGCGTGTAACACCGGCATCGCGGGCACGTTGCCATACGGCATCGCGGTCGCGGTCGAAGCTGTCGTGGCTGAAGTTCAGGCCGATATCAATCAATTGCATGCCCATAGTTTAATCGTGCGGTGCGGAGAGGGCACTAAAATGCAGCCATGCAATTTCCAATCGCCGACTTACTGCCACAGATTCTGCACACCTTGGGTGAGCACCCACGTTTGGTGTTGGAAGCGCCCCCCGGTGCAGGCAAAACCACGCAGCTGCCATTAGCGTTATTGGATGCCGCTTGGCTTACTGGCAAGAAAATCGTGATGCTGGAACCACGCCGTGTAGCAGCGCGTGCGGCAGCAGGCTTCATGGCGAAGCAGTTAGGTGAAGCGGTGGGTGAGCGCGTGGGCTATCGCATCCGTTTTGAAAATAAAATCAGTGCCAGCACACGCATTGAAGTGGTGACCGAAGGAATCCTGACCCGCATGCTGCAAGACGACCCCATGCTGGAAGGGGTGGGTGCGGTTGTGTTTGACGAGTTCCATGAGCGTCATTTGGCAGGTGATCTTGGGTTGGCGTTGGCGCTGGATGTGCAGGCGGGTTTGCGTGAAGACCTGCGTATCGTGGTGATGTCAGCCACGCTGGATGGTGAGCGCTTGGCGCAGTTTCTTGATGCGTCGCGCCTGAGCAGCGAGGGGCGTAGCTACCCGGTGGTGATATCGCATTTCCCTGCGCGACGCGATGAAGCCTTGGAGCATCAGGTTAAGCGAGCCGTGGACCATGCCTTGGCCCAGCATCCGGGTGATGTATTGGTCTTTCTGCCGGGGCAGCGCGAGATCAAGCGCGTGGAATCTGTGCTTGCCATGATGCAGCCAACATCAGCGGTTGAGGTGCTGACGCTGCACGGTGAGCTTCCTATCGAACAGCAGACCCGTGTGTTGCAGGCATCCACCGAAGGCGGTCGCCGTGTGGTGTTGGCGACCAATGTGGCGGAGTCATCGGTCACCTTGCCCGGTGTACGTGTGGTGATCGACAGTGGCTTGGCGCGTGAACCCCGCTTCGACCCGAATAGCGGGTTTTCTCGTTTGGATGTAGTGCCGATTTCGCAGGCCAGTGCCGACCAGCGTGCTGGACGTGCCGGGCGTGTGGCAGAGGGTGTTGCGTATCGTCTATGGCCACAGTCACAGCGGTTGGAGCCGCAGCGCAAACCGGAAATCGCACAAGTGGAACTGGCACCGTTAGCGCTGGAATTGGCAGCATGGGGCAGCAGTGCGTTGCGCTTTGTGGACGCACCACCTGCAGGTGCTTTGGCGGCGGGGTGTGATCTACTGAAGCGGCTGGGTGCGATGGATCAACACGGCAGCTTGACCGCGTTGGGAAAACGCATGCTGGCACTGGGTACGCACCCACGTTTGGCAGCGATGTTATTGGCCAGCAATGCACCCCAGCAGATGGCTTTGGCCTGTGATCTGGCGGCATTGATCGAAGCACGCGACCCGCTGCGTTCGCGTTCTGATGCATGGGCCGAACGCTGGCAAGCCTTAGTGGCGTACCGCAATGGACGCACCTCTGCCGATGCCAGCCGCAGCGCACTGGCGGTGATTGATGCAGCCGCCAAGCAGTGGCGGCGGCGTCTGCGTTGTGATGCAGCGTCACCGGCTTCGGCGGCTGCGCATGTGCTGGGAGATTTGTTGGCACATGCTTTCCCCGACCGTATTGGCAAGCAGCATCCGGCTGATCCAAAACGCTATCAGTTGGCCAATGGCCGCATGCTGCGTTTGTTCGATGACAGCGCGGTATATGGTGAACCGTGGCTGGTGGCCACTGAATTGCGCTTTGACGCCAAAGACGCGTTGTTGTTGCGTGCTGCGCCGGTGGATGAAGCAATGCTGCGCGACGCGTTTTCCACACATTTTTCCAATGCCGATGAAGTGCGTTGGGACGCGCAAAAACGTGCGCTGGTGAGTGAGCGCATTGAGCGTTTCGATGGCATTGTGCTGTCCTCCAAACCCGCTGGGCGTGTGGATGCAGGCTTAGCAGCACAGGCATTGACGCAGGCGGTGCGCACCCTTGGTCTTGCGGTGCTGCCGTGGAGTGAACCCCTGATGCAATGGCGTATCCGTGTGCAGTGTCTGCGTGCATGGATGCCCGAGTTGGCATTGCCGGATCTCTCGGACGCTGCATTATTGGCGACCTTGGAAACATGGCTGCAGCCGGTCTTCGCTGGCAAAACCCGTTTGGATGCACTTACCACCGAGGCTGTGTCGGAAGCGCTTAAAACCGGAATCGACTGGAATATGCGGCAGCGCATAGATCCATTAGCACCCACACGCATTGAAGTGCCATCTGGCATGCAACGTGCGATTACCTATGTGCTGGATGACCAAGGCGAACCACGCTCTCCGGTGCTGGCGGTGAAACTGCAAGAGTTGTTTGGTCTTGCCGAAACCCCGCGCGTGGCGGATGGGCGCGTTGCGTTGACGTTGCATTTGCTGTCACCGGCGGGGCGACCCTTGCAAGTCACGCAAGACTTGCACGGCTTCTGGGAGCGCACATATCCGGAAGTGAAAAAGGAAATGAAAGGGCGTTACCCAAAACATCCATGGCCGGATGATCCATGGAATGCAGTGGCTACACATCGCGCCAAACCACGTGGTACATAATTCAGCGCAGAGATAGCCGAACCATGTCGTTTCGCGCCATACTTTCATCAGCATAGGTCATTCAAAGGAGTGCATCGTGGGCAAGTTGGAGAAAACACAAGACCGCGTCTTGGAATTACTGGAAGACATCGGTGATGGTCTGCGTCGCAAAGTGCCTGATACGGCAGTGCAATGGATTGAAACCGGTGCGGCTTTGGGTGCATTGCGTGCCAGCGCAAAAGTCACCGGCAATTTCGTGAAGCGTAATCCCGTGTTGGTGGGTGCGGTTGTGGTGGGTGCAGGTGTGTTGTGGTGGGCTGCGCGTCACCGTGCAAAGCAGCAGGCACTGGAAGGCGAGTCACGCCGTGTACAAGCCGTGCGTCGTCGTGATTTTGAACAAGACGATTACGGCGTTTGATCAACCCACGGCGTTTGCCGATCAAACGACGCGCCACTCACCCGGCTGAAGTGGCATCAATGTGTGCGCTCCAATAGCAGAGCGCACCAAACGCAAAGTAGGCAACCCGACAGCGGCGGTCATGCGCCGCACTTGCCGATTGCGACCTTCGCAAATTTCAAGCTCTAACCATGCATCGGGCACTGTTTTGCGAAAGCGTACCGGTGGGTTGCGTGGCCACAGGTCGGGTGGATCAATCGACGTGGCCTTGGCGGGCAGGGTCAGGCCATCTTTCAATCTGACACCGCACCGCAATGCCTGTAATTGCGCTGCAGTGGGTGTGCCTTCAACTTGCACCCAATAGGTTTTGGGTTGCTTGTGTTTCGGGTCGGTGAGCCGATGTGCAAGCCGGCCATCATCGGTAAGCAGCAACAGGCCTTCAGAATCAAAATCCAATCGCCCTGCCGCGTACACATCGGGTGGCAAAGAAAACGCAGCTAGGGTGCGTCGCGGTGGCGTGCTGTGATCGGTGAACTGACACAGCACGCCATAGGGCTTGTTGAACGCAATCAGCATGCAATGGCGCTTATTCGGGTTTCTGGAAGCGCAAGGTCATGCGGTCGCTTTCACCGATGGCTTGGTATTTCGCAGCATCGGCTGCATCGTGACTATTCGAAGGTGGCAGCGTCCACACCCCATTCGGATGGTCTTTGCTGTCGGCACTGTTCGCATTGATCTCGCTGCGTCCAGCCAAAACAAAGCCAGCATCGGTTGCCATGGCGATGATCAAATCTTCTGTGAGATAGCCACTTTTCTTCATTGTTTCCAGATCCGTTCCCGGCTTGGCGCGATGATCCACCACACCCAACACACCACCGGGTTTCAGCACGCTGTAAAACGCCTTGAAGTACGCTTCAGCATTGCCGTCGGCAACCCAGTTATGCACATTGCGGAAAGTCAGCACGGTATCAGCGGAGTTGTCGGCACCAAACTGTGGTGCTTTTGCATCAAACGGTTGCAGATGGGGCGTGCCATACACATCAGGGTTGCTGGCAAACTTTTCACGCAGTGCTTTATTCGAGCTGTAACGGTAGCCAGGTTGGTTGGGAATAGCGTCATCCCAGATCGCAGCAACATACTGGCCACGCTTGCTCAGATAGGGCGCAAGAATATCGGCATACCAACCACCACCTGGGGTGATTTCAATCACGGTTGTATCGGGCTGTACGCCAAAAAACGCTAATGTCTGGCTGGGGTGGCGATAGCGGTCGCGCAGCATATCCTTGGATGCACGCCATTCGCCGGCAAGTGCAGCATCTAGGGCGGCTCCTGGTGCTTGATGTGTCACACCGGGTGCAGCGGCTTGCTTGGGTGCACTGGCGCAGGCGGCAAGCAAGCCGACACATAGCGCCACGGTGAGGGGGCGCAGCAAAGGTTGAAGCGAGGGTCGAAGCATGGCGGCTCTCCAAACAACAATAGAAAGCCGCCAGCCTACCTGTTAATGCCTCAGCCTGCGAGCGTTGCCAAAGCAGTGTTGAGGCTGCTTGATGGACGCATTGCGGTCGATAGCTTGGTTGTATCGGGCAGGTAGTAGCCACCGATGTCCACCGATTTGCCTTGTACTGCAACCAGTTCTTCAACGATTTTCGTTTCGGCATCGGTCAGTGCTTTCGCCAGTGCCGTGAACTTGGCAGCCAATGCTGCGTCGGTGGTTTGTGCTGCCAGTTCCTGTGCCCAGTACAGTGCCACATAGAAATGGCTGCCACGGTTATCAATCGTGCCCAGCTTACGGCCCGGTGAGCGGTCGTTGTCGAGGAACTTCGCGTTTGCGGTATCCAGCGCATCGGCCAAAACCTTGGCTGCTGCATTGCCGGTGACATTGCCGAGGTGCTCAAGCGAAGCGGCCAATGCTAGGAACTCACCCAGTGAATCCCAACGCAGATAGTCTTCTTCCACGAACTGCTGCACATGCTTGGGTGCGCTGCCACCTGCGCCGGTTTCAAACAAACCACCACCATTCATCAGCGGCACGATGGACAGCATCTTCGCACTGGTGCCCAGTTCCATGATGGGGAACAAGTCGGTGAGATAGTCACGCAGCACATTGCCGGTGGCGCTGATGGTGTCCTTGCCCTCACGGATGCGCGCCAGCGAGAACGTGATGGCATCCACCGGTGACAACGTGCGGATGTCCAGCCCGGTGGTGTCGTGGTCTTTCAAATAGCGTTCAACCAGTGCGGCCAGCGTGCGGTCATGCGCGCGCTGTGGGTCTAACCAGAACACCACCGGAGTGTTGGACAGACGTGCGCGGGTAACAGCCAGCTTCACCCAGTCGCGAATTGGCGCGTCCTTGGTTTGGCACATGCGCCAAATATCACCTGCTTGGACAGCGTGTTCCATCACCACATTGCCCGCCTCGTCGATCACCTGCACCACGCCGTTGCCATTGATCTTGAAGGTCTTGTCGTGGCTGCCGTATTCCTCAGCGGCCTGTGCCATCAAACCCACATTCGGCACGCTGCCCATGGTGGCCGGGTTGAAGGCACCATTGGCCTTGCAGTCTTCAATCACAACTTGGTAGATCCCCGCATAGTTGCGATCAGGGATGACGGCCTTCGCATCCTGCAGCTTGCCTTCGGCATTCCACATGCCACCGCTGTCGCGGATCATGGCTGGCATCGACGCATCCACAATCACATCAGACGGCACGTGCAGGTTGGTGATGCCCTTGTCAGAGTTGACCATGGCAACAGCAGGGCGCTGTGCATACAGTGCGGTGATATCGGCTTCAATTTCACTGCGCTTGGCATCATCCAGTTGCGGCAAACGCGCATAGAGATCGCCAATCCCGTTGTTGGGGTCAAAACCGATTTGCTGTAACGCCGCGGCGTGTTTTTCCAGCACAGGTGCGTAGAAGCGGCTTACCACGATCCCAAACATGATGGGGTCGCTGACCTTCATCATGGTGGCCTTCAGATGCAGGGAGAACAACACGCCCTTGGCTTTTGCATCGGCAATCTGTTCGTCAATGAAATCAGCCAGCGCCTTGGCATGCATCACCGACGCATCAATCACTTCACCGGCCAACAGCTTGACGGGTGCGCGCAGCGCATTGGTTTTGCCATCACTGCCAGCAAAGACAATGCGCACGCTTCCAGCTGCCGAGGCTGTCCATGACTGCTCGCTACCGTAGAAATCACCAGCATCCATATGTGCCACATGTGACTTTGAATCAGAGCGCCACGCACCCATCCGGTGCGGATGCTTTCTGGCATACGCCTTCACCGAAGCAGGCGCACGACGGTCAGAGTTCCCTTCACGCAACACCGGGTTGACGGCACTGCCTTTGACCTTGTCATAGCGTGCTTTCACATCCTTCTCGGCGTCAGTTTGCGGTGCATCTGGGTAATCCGGAAGCGGATAGCCCTTGTCCTGCAATTCCTTAATTGCGGCTTTCAATTGTGGAATTGAAGCACTGATATTGGGCAGCTTGATGATGTTGGCTTCTGGCGTTTTTGCCAGCTCGCCCAACTCGCGCAGATCATCAGAAACAGCCTTGCTGCCAAGCACATCGGGAAACTGCGCCAGAATGCGCGCCGCTAACGAAATGTCGCGGGTTTCTACATCCACGCCCGCAGTCTTGGCGAATGCCTGGACGATAGGAAGGAAAGAAGCGGTCGCCAGAAACGGCGCTTCATCGGTCAGGGTATAGAGAATCTTGGACATAGCGACTCAACGTATGGGGTGAAGCCCCCATTGTCGCCGATTGTGGGGAAAGATGAAAAATGCGGGGAAT
>CAYZUG010000051.1:0-8021 GCA_964481865.1 uncultured Thermomonas sp.
CTCCCCGTTTACGGGGAGAAGGTGCCCGAAGGGCGGATGAGGGGCGCTTTTACCGCCAATCAAACCCGATACGCCACCGCTTTCATCACCTTCGAAACACCCGCCATCAGCGTCGGAATCGGCGGCGGTAACAAACGCGCACCAGCATTCAACGCATTGTCGGCATGCCGCACTTCGTCATCCTTCATCACCTGCAAAATCGCACGACTGCGCGCATCTGCTTCGGGCAGGGTATGCAGATGTTCTTCCAGATGCGCTTCTACCTGCCGCTCGGTTTCCACCACGAAACCCAAGTTCCAGCCGTCGCCTTTAATGCCAGCAGAAAACCCAATGGCGAAGCTGCTGGCATACCACAACGGGTTGAACAGACTCGGGCGGCTATGCAGCTCGCGTAAGCGATCGGCGCACCAGACAAGATGATCCGTTTCTTCCTGTGCGGCTTCCAGTAAATGCGCTCGTGTTGCCGGGTCGCGGGCAACTGCCGCCTGGCCGATATACAGCGCTTGCGCGCAGACTTCGCCGGTGTGGTTGATACGCATCAGCCCCGCCGCATGCCGCTGCTGCTCGGGTGTGAGGTCGGCTTCGGGCTGGCTTTCACCGGGGTTACGGCGTTGCGCCTGGGGGGCACCCAGAAGCGTGGTCAGCGCGTTTTGCGCAGAATCAAACAGGCGGTCCAGAGGGCTGAGCTGGCGATATGTATTCATGCGCGCATTTTACAAGAATCAATCACTTACTTGCACGGCAAAGACAAACACGCTATAGTTCCGCTCCTTTCGTGCCCGATCTGGGTATGGAATACAACGCGAGGCGACCTTTCACGCAGTGAAACCAGCCCGACCAAGCACCCCTAACCGAGTTCGACATGAAAACTTTTATCGCCAAGAACGAGACCGTCCAACGCGACTGGTACGTCGTTGACGCCGAGGGCAAGACCCTAGGCCGTCTGGCCGCAGCACTGGCCTATCGCCTGCGCGGCAAGCACAAGCCCGTTTACACCCCGCACGTTGATACCGGCGACTACCTCGTCGTCATCAATGCGGAAAAGATCGTGGCTACCGGAAACAAGATGCAGGACAAGCTGTATCACCGTTTCACCGGCTACATCGGCAACCTGAAGACCGAAACCCTGGGTCAGGCGCTTGAGCGTCACCCCGAGCGCGTGATTGAAATCGCGGTCAAAGGCATGCTGCCAAAAGGCCCGCTGGGTCGTCAGATGTACCGCAAGCTGAAGGTGTATGCCGGTGCTGAGCATCCGCATGCCGCACAACAGCCGCAGTCGCTCGAACTCTAAGGTCCTCATATCATGGCTATCTCTCAGAATTACGGCACTGGCCGCCGCAAGTCCTCCATCGCTCGCGTGTTCCTGCGCAAGGGGACGGGCAACATCACCGTTAACGATCGTCCGCTGGACGAGTTCTTTGGTCGCGAAACTGCATGCATGATCGTGCGTCAGCCGCTGGAACTAACCAAGAACACCGAAAACTTCGACATCGTTGTGACCACCACTGGTGGTGGCACCACCGGTCAAGCAGGTGCAATCCGTTTGGGTATCGCCCGCGCATTGGTGGAATACGATGAAACACTGAAGGCTGAACTGCGCAAGGCAGGCTTCATGACCCGCGACGCACGTGAAGTCGAGCGTAAGAAGGTCGGTCTGCATAAAGCACGTCGCGCCACTCAGTTCTCGAAGCGCTAATTGTTTTTGTATTCTTTGCAGCATAGCCCCGTCGCCAAGCGGTAAGGCACCTGACTCTGACTCAGGCATTCGGAGGTTCGAATCCTTCCGGGGCTGCCATCTGCAACGATTCACCTTCAACAAAGCCCGCCTTTATGGCGGGCTTTGTCGTTTCTTGGCAATGACGGTGCGACAATAACCACTTCCTGAATCATCGCTTCCTGTGGAACTCACCGCGATGCCACCTGTTACCTTATTTTCGCCCCCACTGACGCCGCTACCTGATCTTGCCGAATCCTTGCGCATGCGTGGCTATGCCGTTCTGGATGCTGACGCTGTTACCCAGCTTGCGCAGTGTGCATTGTCTGAGCTGCAGGCGTTGCAAGCCAGTTGGGATGCGCTGTGTCTTGATGATTACCTGAAAGACGGCGGGCGTTACAGAAAGCGGCGTCATTCGTGCTTTATTGTTGAACATGGCACGCTGCAGCCAGTGCCGCATCGCATGCATTACCAGCCGGTGGAATACAACGCCCTGCATGGTGGCATGGAGCGCTGGTTCGAGCCGATCAGCCCGGCAGTGGCGGCGCAGCCTGCATGGGCGAAGTTGATGATCGCATTGGCACAGGTCTGCGATACACAAGCACCGGCAGCGCGCTGGCATGTGGAAGCGCACCAGTTCCGCATCGACACCAGTGACGGCCTGGGGCGACCAACACCGGAAGGTGCGCACCGTGATGGTGTGGATTTCGTGGCTGTTCTGCTGGTGGGGCGGCACAACATCAAAGGTGGCGAAACCCGTGTGTTTGAAGCGCATGGCGCCAATGGGCAACGCTTCACCTTGCAGCAGCCGTGGTCGCTTCTGCTGATGGACGATGCCCGGGTGATACACGAATCCACGCCGATTCAAGCGCTGGATGCACACGGTGGGCACCGCGACACCTTGGTGCTGACATTCCGTGCAAACGCCTTTCTGGGTGAGGATGCGGCATGAATAAATTGTTACAATCGCAACTAACAAAGTGAAAGTGAGGTCACGATGAAACTGGGTTCACTCAAGGAAGGCGGGCGTGATGGCACGCTGATCGTTGTTTCGCGTGACCTGCGCCGCGCCGTGCGGGCAAGCGCAATCGCCGCGACGCTGCAACAGGCATTGGAGCAATGGCAGCACACCGCGCCGCGCTTGAATGCACTGTACGAAGACCTCAACGCAGGGCAGCTTGCCGATGCCTTTGATGTGGACATGCACACCCTGGCGGCACCGTTGCCACGCGCTTACGAGTTCGTGGATGGCAGCGCCTATCTGCCGCATGTTGAGCGCGTTCGCCGTGCGCGTGGCGCAGACGTGCCTGAAAGTTTCTATGTGGATCCATTGATGTACCAAGCCGTCAGCGCCGGGTTCTATGGTCCACGTGACCCCGTGCAAGTGGTCAGTGAAGATTACGGCATTGATCTGGAAGCCGAAGTCGTGGTGATTACCGACGATGTACCGATGGCGGTCACTACCGAACAGGCGGCAGGGCATATCCAGCTTGTTGGTCTGGTGAATGATGTCTCCCTGCGCAATCTGATTCCACCGGAATTGGCCAAAGGCTTCGGCTTCCTGCAATCGAAACCGCGCAGCGCATTAAGCCCGGTGTTCGTGACGCCGGACGAACTGGCAGCCACATGGCAGGACAGCAAAGTGCATCTGCCGCTGCTGACACACATCAACGGGCAGTGGTTCGGTGCGCCGTTGGCAGGGGTGGACATGCAATTCAATTTCGCACAATTGATTGCGCATGCTGCTAAAACCCGCCCATTGTCGGCTGGCACCATTGTGGGGTCGGGCACGGTGGCCAATGAAGACACTTCCTTGGGCGCTTCTTGTTTCGCGGAACAGCGCACCGTGGAAACACTGCGCGATGGCAAGCCCAGCACACCGTTTATGTCGTTTGGTGACAGCGTGCGCATCGAAATGCTCGACAGCGAAGGCAACAGCATTTTCGGCGCGATCGAACAGCGCATCGAGCGTTACACGCCATGAACGAACCCCTGCACCTGTATTCCTATTGGCGCTCCAGTGCGGCATATCGGGTGCGTATCGGTTTGAACCTGAAAGAACTGACATACACCACCGTGCCAGTGCATCTGCTGCAAGACGGCGGGCAGCAGCATCATCCCGGCTATCAGCAGCTCAATCCGCAAGAGTTGGTGCCCACGCTGGTCCATGGCGAACGGCATCTGACGCAGTCCTTGGCCATTCTGGAATACATCGACGAATGTTTCCCGCAGCCAGCCCTGTTACCGCATGAAGTGCATCAGCGGCAGCAAGTGCGGGCATTGGCGCAATTGGTTGCCTGCGATATTCACCCGCTGAACAATCTGCGCGTTTTGCAATATGTCGAACGCGAATGGGCACAGCCAGCGCCTGCGCGTGAGCAATGGGTACGGCATTGGATGGCGCAGGGCTTCAGCGCCTTTGAAGCGTTGTTGGCGCAGCAAGCCAGACCCGGTGATTTTTGTTTCGGCAACCAGCCAACATTGGCGGACTGCTGCCTCATTCCGCAGCTCTACAACGCGCATCGGTTTGCCGTGTCATTGCAGCCGTTTCCGTTGATTCAACGGATCGAAGCCAACTGCATGGCCTTGCCTGCTTTTATCGCGGCACACCCAGACCAGCAGCCGGATGCACCTGCCGCAACACAGTGAAAACAGCGTCGAAGGCGGTGGCGTTAAAACACGTCCGCATAAGGGTCAAGCTCGCCGGTTCCACCTTCCGACAAGCGGAACTTCAGCGCCAGTCCATCGCGTGAATCGGCGGCTTTCAGCGCTTCTTCCATTTCGATACGGCCTTCCTTGTAGAGACGGAACAGGCATTGGTCGAAGCTCTGCATGCCGTCTTGCAGCGAATTTTCCATCGCCATTTTCACTTCGTGCACCTGCCCACGGCGCAGCAAATCACGAATCATCGGCGTATTGATCAACACCTCGGTTGCCGGCATACGGCGGCCATCCACACCCAACACCAAACGCTGGCTGACCACTGCTTTCAAGTTCAGTGCCAAGTTCATCAGCACGTTTTTATGCGCCCCTTCCGGGAAGAAGTTGAGGATGCGCTCAATGGTTTGGTCAGCGTTGTTAGAGTGCAGGGTGGCGAGGCAAATATGCCCGGTTTCTGCGAAGGCAATCGCTGCGTCCATGGTTTCCGCATCGCGGATTTCGCCAATCAGAATCACGTCTGGCGCTTCACGCATCGCGTTCTTCAATGCCGCATGGAAGCTGTGTGTATCCAGCCCCACTTCGCGCTGGTTCACCACCGACTTTTTATGCCGATGCAAAAACTCAATCGGGTCTTCAATGGTCAGAATATGCCCAGTGGTCGTGCTGTTACGGTGGTCAATCATCGAAGCCAACGTGGTGGATTTCCCCGACCCCGTTGACCCCACAATCAGCACCAAGCCGCGCGGTGCCATGATGATGTCCTTCAGCACGGTGGGCAGTTGCAATTCCTCGATGCTGGGAATCCGGCTGTGAATGGCACGAATCACCATGCCCACTTCGCCACGTTGCTGAAAGATATTGACGCGAAACCGCCCGTAATCAGGAATGGAAATCGCCATATTGAATTCCAGCTCACGCTCGAACTCGGCAATTTGCGCTTCATCCATCAGCGAATACGCCATCTCCTTGCTTTCACCCGGCGCCAGGATGTTTTCACTCATCGCCTGCAGCTTGCCTTCAATCTTGATGGTGACCGGCGCACCTGTGGATACAAACATGTCCGAGCCGTTTTTATCGACCATCTGCTTGAAAAATTGGCTGATATCCATGTTTTCTCCCTGAAAATGCGGCCACAACATTGCATCGCAGGCGCAGGCTTACCACAATGCAGGGTACGCCTCACCAAGTAGTGTTACGTCATGATTTCAAGCTTCGCATATTTCCGCAGCGCACTCTATGTTTTGCTGTTCTCTGGCACCGTATTGATGACGGCCTGCGCCAGTCTGCCTGTGCCAACCGCCGATGTGGATGCCGCGCAACGTGCCGTGCAACGTGCAGAAACAGCCGATGCGGATCAATATGCCAACGACAATCTGCAGGCCGCACGCGCAGCGGTGGTGCAGGCGCAAGCCGCCATTGCACGCGGGCGTATGGATGATGCACGCGATGCCGCCCTCGCTGCACAAGGGCTGGCAGATGTGGCTTATATCCAGAGCAGCAGCGAACAAATCCGCGCCGAATACCGCATGAAGCAAAATGAAGTGGCGGCACTGCGTACGCAACTGAAGCTTGAACCGCTGCCAAGCCTTGCCTCGCCACTGCAAATCCCCGTGCAGGGTGAAACGCTGGAGCTGCGCCTGCAGGCACTGGATGCCGACCCCAGTTTGGGCATGCTGGCGCAATACGAACGCCTGCAGGCCAAGCAGCAAATCGCTGCATTGGCAACCGTACAGCGCCGCGCCCTGCCTGCGGCATTGGCACAGGCCGAGCGCCGCGTGAACATTGCCGAACAGGCGGCCCGCATTGAAGCCACCCGGCGTGAAATCGACCGCCTCGACCGTGAGCGCAACGAATTACTGCTGGAAGCCACCCGCCGCGAAGCCGATCTTGCGCGTGCGGAAGCCGAACACCTGCGCATGCTGGCGCAGATTCAGGAAGAAGAAAAAAACCGCCAGCAGGCGATGGAACTGCACGCTGCACAACAGGAAGAAATCGCGGCTGCCCGCGCAAAAGAAGCCGCGTTGGCACGCAAGGAAGCCGAACTGCTCACCGGTGCCAAATTGCCCCCCGTGCGCACAGATGCAGAAGGCGAGGTGTTTACCCTGGCAGGCGATGCGTTTGCATCCGGGCAGGCGCAACTCACCAAAGCCGCCGCGGCCAGCATCAAAGCCCTTGGTATTTATCTGAGCAACCTGCCCACCGGCGCGATCACCGTCATTGGGCATACCGACAGCCAGGGCGACGCCGCAACCAATGTCAGCCTCTCGGAAAAACGTGCGCAGCATGTGCGCGCCAGTTTGGTGGCTGCCGGTGCCAGCCGCAGCGCCATCAGCGCCGAGGGCGTGGGTGCCAACCAGCCGGTGGCGGATAATAAAACCGCTGCCGGGCGCAGCAAAAACCGGCGCGTGGAGATTCATGTCAAGCAGCCATAAGGGCGTTGTGAAGGGCTTGCACGCGGACTAAATAGGCTTCGGTTTACACCGTTTTTACCTGCTTTTGACACCTGTTTGACGGTGGATTCATATCGCTGAAGATGGCGTGGCCACACACGCCAGAAAACAGCGGAAGATGCTTGCCAAGCGTGTTTGAGAGGCGTAGGGTCAAAGCTCAGGCGGCGGGTTGTATTCCACCGTCTGATCGACAAGGGCGCTACAGAATCAGGAGAACTTCATGTTTGAAGGGCAACCGCAAGAATCGATTGAAGCCTTGATGAAAAAAGACACCGAATTCAGGCAATTGTTCTACCGCCACCGTGAACTTGACCGGCAGGTGATGGACGCAGAACTGGGTGTTCTACCGATTGACGACAACACACTTGGGCAGATGAAGCGCGAAAAGCTGGCAGCAAAACAACGCCTGCTGCACATGTACGAAAACGCCAACTAACCCACGCAAGACGCGGCATCTCTGCTGCAAGGAAAAAGCGAGCGATGTCGGGCAGGTGTTCCTGCCATCGCTCGCAGAGCAACAGGCCATCCAGACCATCCAGGCAAGCACTGCGAGTGTTACCCTATGCAGGGCTAATCACAGACGTCGGCATGAGCGAAAACAGCACGGATTGGGCAGCGCAACAGAAGGCCGCGCTGGTTCTGGACATCATCAAAGGCACCACGACGGTTGCTTCCGCCGCTGCCCAGCATGGGCTGCAGGCAACGCAGGTTCAGACATGGGTGGATGCCGGTCTGCGGGGCTTGCACCATGCCTTAACGCACACCGACAGTCACACCAGCAGCACGCCCGCCGCAGCCAAACCGCGGCAGCCGCACGGTGATCTGCGCGACCTCATAAAGCACCTCTACGCCGAACACAGCACCATTACCATTGCCGCGCACGACCCCATCAGCATTGCTTGGCAACGCATGCGGCAATACGACATCTCGCAGCTTCCGGTCATGGATGGCGAACACCTCACCGGGATTCTGGATGAATCCGACGTGCTGCTGCACGTCTATGGCGACGAAGCCCGTTTTGCCGACCCCGTGGCCGCCGCCATGACCAGCCGCCTCGATCAAGTCAGCGTTCACGCGCCAGTGGAAGCCTTACTGCCGGTGTTTGACCGTGGGCACGTGGCGATTGTGATGGACGGCGCACAATTCCTCGGGCTGATTACCCGCATCGACCTGCTGAACCATTTGCGCAAGCGGGT
>CAYZUG010000052.1:0-7516 GCA_964481865.1 uncultured Thermomonas sp.
ACGGTGAGGAAGGTTTCCTTGCCGAAGAAGTCGCGTGAAAAATCCACCTCGCCCTTGCTGTCGCGTGGCAGATTGGCCATGTCCAGGGTGGAAACGCGGAACATCTGGCCGGCACCTTCCGCATCACTGGTGGTGATGATGGGGGTGGAAATCCAGTAGAACTCGCGCTCATGGAAGAAGCGGTGTACCGCCTGCGCAAGACAGTGGCGGATGCGCGTCACCGCGCCGAACAGATTGGTGCGTGGGCGCAGATGGGCAAATTCGCGCAGATATTCCAGCGAATGTTGCTTGGGCTGCATCGGGTAGGTCAGTGGGTCTTCTACCCAGCCAATCACCGCGATACTTGAAGCCTGCACTTCGAAACTCTGCCCCTGGCCCTGTGACTTCACCAAGGTGCCGTTCACAATCACCGAGCAGCCAGTGGTCAAGTGCTTCACTTCCGTTTCGTAATTGCCCAGTGTGTCGGTAGCCACGATTTGAATCGGCGCAAAGCATGAGCCATCACTGACGTTGACGAAGCTCAGGCCTGCTTTTGAATCGCGTCGGGTGCGTACCCAGCCACGTACCGTTACCGAGCTGCCTTCCGAAACTTGGCCGGCAAGAAGTTGAGCAATCGACATCATCGTCATCTTGAAATCCTGTGTTGCAGTCACGAAATAGAATCATGCAGTTTACAGAAGCTACAATGCACATATGGCAATTTCATTATCAGAATCCGCACGTCACCGTATCTTGGGCTTTCTCGCCGCCGACCCAAAAGCCTTGGGTCTGCGCTTTGGCGTATCACGCAGCGGTTGTTCCGGCTGGGGATACAAGGTGGACATCACCCAAGAACAGTCCGCTGGCGATACTGTTTTCGATGTTGATGGCGTCCGCATCTTTGTTGATCCATTGAGCTTGGCGCAGGTGGATGGCACGCATATCGACTTCGTCAAGCAAGGCTTGAACGAGCAATTCACCTTCGATAATCCGAATGTGACGGGTGGCTGTGGGTGTGGTTCCAGTTTCACGACCGACCTTGATTTGCGTGAAATCTGAAGTTAGACCATAATGGGCGGCTCCTTCGAAAGAGGGGTTCTTGCCCGAACGCGTTTCCTGACTTGGGAATGGCCGAGGGCTGAAGTGCCAGCGTGTTGCTGGCGTCATCCACAAGGAAACCACTATGCGTCATTATGAAATCGTGTTTCTGGTGCATCCGGACCAGAGCGAACAAGTCCCCGGCATGATCGAACGTTACAAAGGCTCCATTGAAGCCGGTAACGGTAAAGTGCACCGTTTGGAAGATTGGGGTCGCCGTCAACTGGCTTACCCAATTCAGAATCTGGTCAAGGCACATTATGTGCTGATGAACATCGAAGCCGATCAGGCTGTGATGGACGAGCTGGCTGAAACCTTCCGCTTTAACGATGCCATCCTGCGCCATCTGGTGATGCGCCGCGATGAAGCCGTGACGGAACAGTCGCTGATCATGAAGAACAAAGACGAAAAGGCTGACAAGCCTGAGCGCCGCCGTCGTGATGAAGAGGGTGACAACGTCATCGGCATCGCCGATTCCGACAACATCGACAGCGACAACGACGCTGCTTAATCACAGGTTTTCAGGAGCTCATCATGTCCAAGTTTTTCCGTCGCCGTAAGTTCTGCAAATTCACCGCCGAAGGCGTGACCGAGATCGATTACAAAGATCTGAACACCCTGCGTCAGTACCTGACTGAAACCGGCAAGATCGTGCCAAGCCGCATCACCGGTACCAAGTCAAAGTACCAGCGTCAGCTGCAGGCTGCAGTGAAGCGTGCGCGCTTCCTGGCACTGATTCCTTATACCGATAACCACAACGTCTAATCGTTGCGGCGGTACACACATATCCATTCGGACAGCAAGCGTTGCGGCGCGTAAGCGTGCCGCTAACGAATACGGAGTATTAAAATGAAACTGATTCTTCTGCAAAAAGTGACCAACCTCGGCAGCCTGGGTGACACCGTCATCGTGAAGCCGGGTTATGGCCGTAACTTCCTCGTGCCGCAAGGCAAGGCTGTGCCCGCCACGGCTGCCAATCTGGCCGAATTTGAAGCCAAACGCGCTGAATACGAAGCCAAGGCACAAGCAACCTTTGACGCAGCAAAGACACGTCTGGCCAAGTTGGCTGATGCCAGCGTCAGCATTCCTGCAAATGCTTCTGCCGAAGGCAAGCTGTATGGTTCGGTTGGCCCACGTGAAATCGCCGAAGCTCTGACCAAGCAGCTGGGCGTCGCGGTGAACAAGTCGGAAGTCGTGATGGGCGAAGGCTCACTGCGTACCACCGGTGAATTCGACATCGTGGTGCATCTGCATGCTGACGTTGAAACCACCGTCAAGGTGGTTGTGGTGCCAGAAGCCGCGTAATCGCTGCCACGCACTGCACGCACTCCATGCGCGGGCGTCCTACTGAATGAGTAGGGCGCCCGTTTTCTTTTCGCGTGTGTGATGCCCGTCGCCACCCGTGCGACAACTTATCCACAAGATGTCCAACGACTTGTCTGCAGCGCTGACTGGGCATTGCCGATTACGATAAGCGTTTCGCCGCAGACGTCATTGTCTTGTTCGGCTGGTATAAGGAGTTCTCTGTTCCAATGAATGCCAACCCTGGTTTTCGTGCTGATGCAAGTTTTCAGACACGTAATGAGCAGCGTGCTGAACAATTGCGCGTGCCACCGCAATCCATTGAAGCCGAGCAAGCTGTTCTTGGTGGCTTGATGCTGGACCCGATGGCGTTTGATCGGGTGGCAGATCAACTGGTGGGTGAAGACTTTTACCGCCGCGACCATCAGCTGATTTTCCGTGCCATTCGTGAGTTGGTGGAAAAAAACCGTCCTTGCGATGCCGTGACCGTTGGCGAATGGTTTGATTCGCAAGGGCAGTCCGAACAAGTGGCTGGCGGTGCCTATCTTTCCGAACTTGCGATGCAAACGCCAAGCGCATCGAATATCCGCGCCTATGCGGAAATTGTGCGCGATAAAGCCATTCAACGCCGTTTGATTGATGTGGGAACGCGCATCGTGACCAATGGTTTCCAGCCGGAAGGGCGTGATTCCATTGAGTTGTTGGCCAAGGCCGAGCAAGAAGTTTTTGCAATTGCGGAAGGGCATGCACGTGGCAAGCAAGACTTCATGCCCATCAAAGATGCCTTGCGTGAAGCTTTTGATGTTCTGCAAACCCGCGCGGAAAATGGCAGCGGTGTCACCGGCATGTCCACCGGTTATACCGAATTCGACCAAATGACCGCTGGCCTGCAGCCCACGGATCTGATCATTCTGGCAGCGCGTCCCGCAATGGGTAAAACCACGTTTGCATTGAATATCGCCGAATATGGCGCGCTGAAATCCAAGAAAGCCGTGGCTGTGTTTTCCATGGAAATGTCGGCATCACAGCTTGCGTTGCGTTTGATTTCATCCCTGGGTCGGGTGAATGCTGCGCGGTTGCGTACGGGTGATTTGCAAGATGAAGATTGGAGCCGTGTGACTGGCGCGATTGCGCAGATGAGCGGCGTTAAGATTTTTATCGACGACACCCCGGGGCTTTCACCAGAAGTGCTGCGCGCCAAGTCGCGTCGCCTCAAGCGTGAGCATGACTTGGGACTGATTGTGATCGACTACCTGCAATTGATGCAGGTGCCGGGAAACAGCGAAAACCGCGCCACGGAAATCTCGGAAATCAGCCGTTCATTGAAGGGTTTGGCAAAAGAATTGGGCGTGCCGGTGATTGCGCTGTCACAGTTGAACCGTTCGTTGGAATCACGTACCGACAAACGCCCGGTGATGGCGGATTTGCGCGAATCCGGCGCCATCGAGCAAGACGCCGACATGATCGTGTTTATCTACCGTGATGATTACTACAACAAAGACAACTCGCCTGACAAAGGACTGGCGGAGATCATCATTGGTAAACAACGTAACGGCCCAACCGGAAGTTTCAAGCTGAAGTTCTTTGGTGAATACACCCGGTTCGACAACTTGGCGCACGAGAGCGTCGGCAGCTTCGAGCAGGGCTGAACAGATGAATACCCTCAATACTCTCAATACTCAGCGCCCCACACGCATCATTGTTGATCTTGCTGCCTTGGGGCATAACCTGCGTGCCATTCACGCCCATGTGGGCGTGCCAGTGATGCCGATTGTAAAAGCCAATGCCTATGGCCACGGCCTGTTGCCTGTGGCCCGCTATCTGCAGGCACAAGGTGCAATGCAGATGGGCGTGGCATTTGTTGAAGAGGCCATTCAACTGCGACAAGGTGGTATTACCGCATCCATTTTGGTGCTGGGTGGGATTCTGGCGCGGCAAGTGCCATTGCTGTTGCAGCATGCACTGGAAATCACCGTGTCGTCATTAACGCTGCTGCGGCATGTGGAGGCGGCGGCTGAGCAACTGGGCTGCAAGGCGGTTATTCATCTCAAAATCGACACAGGCATGGAGCGTGTGGGTGTGCATAGCGATGCCTGTGCGCCATTGATTGAAGCCGCTGTGGCCTCGCCATGGTGCGAGGTGAAAGGCGTGTATTCGCACTTGGCGTGTTCCGATGACCCCAGCTCGCCGATGACGCAGCTTCAATTGCAGCGTTTCCGCGAAGCGTGCGCGCATTTTGAACGTCTGGGTGCGCCAATGCCGATTCGGCATTTGGCAAATTCCGGCGCAGTGCTGCATTTTCCGGACACCTGGCTGGACATGGTGCGCCCCGGCATCATGTTGTATGGCGTGATGCCAGACCCCAATGCGCAGCCGAATGTCAGCATCCGCCCGGCATTGCGCCTTGTTTCGCAAGTGGCGTACAGCAAAACCGTGCGGGCAGGGCGCAGCGTCAGTTATGGCGGCACATGGACTGCACCGCACGATACCCGCATCGTTACTATCCCCATTGGCTATGGCGACGGCTATTCACGCGCCCTGTCAAACAGTGGTGAAGTTCTGATTGCTGGCCAGCGGCTGCCGATTGTTGGCCGCGTGTGCATGGATCAGTTCATGGTGAATGTAGGACATGCGCCCGTGCAAATGGAAGACGAGGTGGTGCTGATGGGTTGCCAGGGCGATGCCAACATCACTGCAGAAGAACTGGCACAGCGCACCGGCACAATTGGCTACGAAGTCTTGACACGCCTAAATGAACGCATCCCACGCGAATACATCAACGGCTAGAGAAAAACCAACACAGACTTAACGTCATGCGCTATGTTCAGATGCGAGCAAGACGCTGCCGTTTAGTCTCGGGCTGGTCTTCATCATTCAACCTTAAGGAGCTGCACATGAATACATTGTCACCCAAGCTGGCGGTACTGGGCGTTTGCCTTGCCACTTTCATGGTCGGGTGCGCCACATTGGAACCTGCAGACGACCATACCCGTGCAAAGCGTGGTGCGCTGATTGGCGCAGCTATCGGCACGGCAGCAGGTTTGCTCAGTGGTGATAGTGCAGTGGAACGTCGCCAACACGCCATGATTGGTGCCGGTATTGGCGCATTGGCTGGCGGCGCGATCGGTAATTACCAAGACAAACAAGAAGCTGAACTGCGTCGGCAGACCGCAGGAACAGGGGTAGAAGTGAGTCGCGATGGTGACGTGATTAAGCTGAACCTGCCTGACGGCGTGACCTTTGATTTCAATAAAACCGATGTGAAGCCGCAGTTCTATTCCGCATTGAGCAATATTGCCAGCACCATGAAGGAATATAACCAAACCATCGTGGAAGTCAGTGGGCATACGGATAGCATCGGTACGGATGCGGTGAACCAGCGCATCTCTGAACAACGCGCACAGTCGGTGGCAAGCTATCTGCAAGCACAGGGCGTGCAGCGCGAACGCTTTGAAATCATTGGCTTTGGCAAGCGTTTCCCAATTGCCGATAACAGCACGGAAAGTGGGCGAGCTATGAATCGCCGCGTGGAAATCCGCTTGGTGCCGCTGGGTTCCTAAAGCACCAAGTTCCTGAACCACGTTGGTTTCGCCACTTGTGAAAGTTGCCGACGCCCCTATACTTGGGGTGTCGGCGACGACCAAATTCTCATCGGGGGTGCACTGGCTTCGACGGGGGTTGCGAAATCGCACGGCGCATGCCGAGGGGGCAGCTTTCCTCGTTAATCCAGCAGCAAACTTATAGTTGCCAACGACGACAACTACGCTCTGGCCGCTTAAGGCCTAGCCCCGAACCCACTTGTGCCTGTGCTCGTGGATGTAGGGTCATTATCACAGGATAGGTTCCGGCGGCGACCCGTCAACCGGCTCCGAAACTTAGCGGGTGTGAGTGCCGGCGTGCTTCGCACGATGTGTTGCCGGCATTCGAGATGAAACATCGAGCTAAGCATGTAGTGCCGGGCATGGAGTGCCTTCGGACGGCGGTTCAATTCCGCCCACCTCCACCATTTACCAAAATCCCAACCCTTATCGGTTGGGATTTTTTTTGCCCGTTCCCCCAGTGTTGGCGCGGTTTTCGGGCCTGGCCTCGCGAGCGCCCCCCCTGCGAAGTCGGCGTTTTTGCCCCCACCGACGCCTCTCTGTTCTCCGTTTTCTCTGCTGGTCTCGCGAGCGCTCTCGAGGTGCATCCCTTATAAATCAATGACTTGAGACGCCATGTTTTGGAATGGCTACTGGTCTGGAGAACCGAAAAAAAATATGAAGCCGCGTCCGCAAGCTAACAGGGCTGCCACCAAACCAATGGCCGCTCACACGGGCTTTTCTGGCCGGTAGTGCTCGCGCAGCAAGGTTTCCCAGCCTTGTTGGCTCCACCGGAGCTGCATCTGATCGGGATACAGAGTGACCTGCTGGACAAGGTTCAGCATCAGTTGCGCTTGGGTCTTGTCGATGAACATGCCCCAAACGTCATCCAACTGCTTCATGGCGGCCAGGGCGAGGTTTCTGTCGAAAACCGGCTCGCCCTGGTGCCCGTCCAACAACGTGTCCAACAACAGCGACGGGTCGCGAAGCCGCTGCCGAATCTGGTCGGTGACGATCTCGTGCAGCACAGCGCACGGCAGGTTTTCTGGATGAGGTTCTGAGTCATCGGGCTGATCGCCAGTTGGTGCCGTGTAGTAGCGATAGCGTTTGCCTTTGCGCGACGAAGATTCGAAGCAGCCGAACGCCCGTCCGTCATGCCAAAACAATCGCCCTGCCAGAGGGAAGTCCAGAAGATCGCGGTCTTGATTGGACGTCCCTGTGCGACGCGCCCGTTGCGCCATCATTTCGTGCACCCGGTCCCAAAGCGCCAGATCCACAATCGGCCGGTGCGGGCCCCGGTGCCACTCCCCCGCGTAATAGACCTCGCCGATCAGCACCCGGTTGTTTAGCAGACGGTAGGCTGCGTTGCGATCAAATAGCCCGCCACCGCGTTTTTTCCGATCCCGGGTCACCCAGCTTTTGGTCTTGTAGCCACGCTGTTGCAGAAATTCGACCAGCGCACTCATCGAGCCCAAGTCCAGGAAGCGCTGGAAAATGTCGCGCACCATCGCCGCTTCGGCGTCGACCACGGCGAGGCGTTGCTCGTGGTCAATCCGGTA
>CAYZUG010000053.1:0-7333 GCA_964481865.1 uncultured Thermomonas sp.
CGGCGCAGGCCCATCACTTCGTGCTTGACCAGCTTCTGGAACGTGCCGTCGGTTTCAGCGGCTTCCAGTTCCTTCAAACGGGCAACCGACTTCTTCACGGTGGCGAAGTTGGTCAGCGTGCCGCCCAGCCAGCGCTGGGTCATGAAGGGCTGGCCGCAACGTTCGGCTTCTTCCTTGATGGCTTCACGTGCGCTGCGCTTGGTGCCGAGGAACAGAATGGTGCCGCGCTTCTGTGCCACGCCGCTGATGAAATTCATCGCGTCGTTGAACATCGGAACGGTCTTTTCCAAGTTGATGATATGGATCTTGCCGCGGGCACCGAAGATGTACGGACCCATCTTGGGGTTCCAGTAACGGGTTTGGTGACCGAAGTGAACGCCTGCTTCAAGCATTTGGCGCATGGTGATCTGGGGCATTGCAAAAACTCCAAAAGTAGATGGAACCCACGCCAGGAAAAGTGAAGGCGCTGCGCCTGCAAACAATGCGGGTGCTGGATTCCGGGGTTAGGCCTCCCTGTTGTCACTGCATCCGAACCCGCTTACGCAGGCACCCCGGTGCAGGGGTTGTCAACAGGTGTGGATTCGACGTACCCAAGTTGTTCTTGGGCTTGTTGCATCGTGCGTCGTCACGATGTAAAGCTGCGGAATTATGCAGGAAATGCCATGGCTGCGCAAATACGCCATAATTCAGCCATGACTATCAATCTAAAAACACCCGCCGATATCGAAAAAATGCGCGAAGCTGGCCGTCTGGCAGCGGAAGTGCTGCAGATGATTGCACCGTATGTGAAGCCTGGCGTCAGCACCGAAGAGCTGGACAGGATTTGCCACGACCATATCGTGAACGTGCAAGGTGCCATTCCTGCCAATGTGGGCTATCGCGGTTATCCGAAAACATTGTGCACCTCGGTGAATAACGTGATTTGCCACGGGATTCCCAGTGAGGCAAAGATTCTCAAGGATGGCGACATCCTCAATATCGACGTGACGGTGATCAAGGATGGCTGGCATGGCGATACCAGCCGCATGTATATCGTTGGAACGCCATCGGTCATGGCGCAGCGGCTTGTGGATGTGACACGTGAGGCGATGTTCCGTGGCATTCGCATGGTCAAGCCGGGTGCCACGTTGGGGGATATTGGGCATGCCATTCAAAGTTATGCCGAGTCAGAACGGTTTTCGGTTGTACGCGAATACTGCGGACATGGCATTGGCAAGGTGTATCACGATGATCCACAGGTTCTGCACTATGGCCGGCCTGGTGAAGGCTTGGTCTTGCAGGAAGGCATGACCTTCACCATTGAACCAATGATCAACGAAGGTACGCGGCATACACGTCTGTTGCCAGATGGCTGGACGGTGGTGACCAAGGATCGCAAGCTTTCGGCGCAGTGGGAACACACGGTGCTGGTGACGCGGGATGGCGTGGAGATTCTGACCCGCCTGCCTGGGGACGATAACGACTTGTGAAGACATGGGCAGCAGGGCGCGATGGGGATACTGCCTGGGCTGCGGCAACACGGCGTGTTCTGGAGCGCATCGACAACCGCTTGGCACGGCGTTTTGAAACCGATATTCCTGCCGATCGTCTGGTGGTTCTGCGCGCGCGCGCGGTGGATGCGCAGATCAAAGCGGCATGGCGGCGCTGTTTTCCACATGAAGCACCGCTCGGGTTATTTGCTGTTGGCGGATATGGGCGTGCTGAGTTATTCCCCTGTTCCGATATCGACTTGCTGGTGGTGGCTGAACCATCGGTGCAATTGACATGGCAGGGTGATCTTGAGCGTTTTGTCGCCCTGCTCTGGGACGCAGGTTTGCCGGTCAGCCAGGCCATTCGCTCTGTGGATGAATGTACGCAGGCGGCAGAAGACCAAACCATTCTGACTGCTTTGCTGGAAGCGCGTCCTCTGGTTGCGGAGGCCGGTGCGCTGGAAATGCTGCAGGCTGGACTTGCCCCCGAACGGGTATGGCCAGCAGCGGCGTATTTTGATTGTAAGGTGCAAGAACTGCGGCAGCGACATGCCCGTTTCGGTGATACCTCGGACAATCTGGAACCTAATCTCAAAGACGGCCCGGGTGGTCTGCGTGATCTGCAAACGTTGGGCTGGCTGGCATTGCGCAGTTTTGGTGTGCGGCAACTGGATCGTTTGATTGAGCTGGGCAAGCTGGGCTGGGAAGAAGCCGCTGCGCTTGAGCGCGAACGGCGTTTGTTGTGCAAGTTGCGTTATGGGCTGCATCTCGTGGCGGGGCGTGCCGAAGAACGGTTACGTTTCGACTATCAAAAAACACTCGCCGAACGCTTGGCCTATCACGATGACGCCGATGCTCTGGCCGTCGAAAAAATGATGCAGGCGTTTTACTCCAGCGCTGCCATTATTCGTCGCATTACCGAGCGTTTATTGCAACGCTTTGAAGAACACTTTTCCGGCGCGCCAATTCCGCAGCGCATTGATGACGGGTTTGAACAGCGTGGCGATTACTTGGCAGTGGCAACAGAAGGCTGGCTGAAATCGGACCCGCTGCATGTGTTTGCGCTGTTTGCACTTTGGGCCGCCACGCCGACATTGCGCGGTCTGCATTCACAAACGGCGCGAGAGCTGGCGCAAACATTGCCGCATATTCCTGCGTATCACCAGGCGTCACCGGAATTGCGTGATGCATTTATGCAGTTGCTGCGCGGGCCGCAGCCAGTGCTGACATTGGAACGCATGGCACGTCTTGGGGTGTTGGCACGTTGGATTCCTGCGTTTCAGCAGGTGTCCGGACGCATGCAGTTTGATCTCTTTCATGCCTATACCGTGGACCAGCATACGCTTGCGGTTTTGCGCAATTTGGCGAATTTTGCCAGTGGCATCGCAGATGAGCGCTTCGCCATTGCACATCAGGTTTGGCCTTCATTGCGCAAGCCGGAATTGCTGCTGCTGGCCGGGTTGTTCCACGATATTGGCAAGGGCAGAGGAGGCGATCACTCTGAACTCGGCGCGGTGGACGCCCGCGTATTTTGTGCGGCGCATGGGTTGTCGGAAGCCGATATCGCCTTGGTGGAGTGGTTGGTGCGTCGGCATTTGTTGATGTCTTCAACCGCACAAAAACAAGACATCACCGATCCCGAGGTTATTCACACCTTCGCTGAAACAGTGGCCGATCGCCAACGCCTTGACTACCTCTATTTGCTGACCTGTGCGGATATTGCGGGTACTTCGCCCAAACTGTGGAATAGCTGGAAAGACCGGTTGCTGATAGACCTGCATACCGCCACACGCATGGCGTTGCGGCGTGGTCTGGGGCAGCCGGTGGCCGCCGAAGAACGCATGGCTGAAAACCGTGAAGCAGCGCGTGCGCTGTTGCTGGCAGAAGGCCATGATGCGGATGGTATTGATGCGTTGTTTGCGCATATGCCACAAGAAAACTTCCTGCGTAGTCGCCCTGATCAGATCGCCTGGCAGGCAGCTGCTTTGCAGCAGGCAGAAGCAGGCAACGTCATTGTTGCTGCTCGGCAAATGCCAAGACGGGATGGGTTGGAGCTATTGATACACATGCCAGATCAGGATGGGCTGTTTGCTGCCATCGTGATTGCCTTGGATCGCCTGGGCATGAGTGTGCAGCAGGCGCGTGTGTTGGATGCCCCGGGTGATGCTGTGTACGACACCTTCCATGTACTGCCTGTTGATCCGCGTGTACCGATTGAAGCCGAGCAACTGGCGGCTGCCTTGCGGCAGGTATTGTCTGGCGATGTGCATCGCCTTCTACCAGCACGGCGCAGTCAGCCACGGCATTTGCGGCATTTTCGGGTTTCGCCGCGTCTGGATTTCACGGATATGCCAGACGGGACGCGAATCGGCTTAATTTGCACCGACCGCCCGGGCTTGTTGGCAGACGTGGCACGCGTGCTGCGTGAGCATCAATTACGTGTGCACGATGCCCGTATCGCCACCTTCGGTGAACGGGCGGAAGACCTTTTGCTGGTGAGTGACGAGCATGATGCGCCGTTATCACCGACGCAGTGCGATGCATTGCGAACCGCATTATTGAGCGTATTGGATGGAGTAAAGGCATGAGTCAAATGAGTGATAACGCCCTGCGCGGGCTGATCGATGATGCGTGGGAGCGTCGCGATGCATTGCGTGTTGATGAAATCAACGACACGGTGAAACCAGCCGTGGATCGCGTGATTGCCGGTCTTGAAACCGGTGCGCTGCGCGTGGCCGAACCCGACGGCAACGGCGGTTGGCAGGTCAATCAATGGCTGAAAAAAGCGGTGCTGCTGTATTTCCGCACCCAAGACATGCAAGTGATGGATGCAGCGCCTGCACCGTTCTGGGACAAGGTGCCAGCACGTTTTGCGGGTTTCGATGAAGCTGCATTCCGTCAAGCCGGTGTACGTGTGGTACCAGGCGCGGTGGTGCGTACGGGTAGCCACATCGGCAAGGATGTGGTGCTGATGCCGAGTTTCGTCAACATCGGCGCTTCTGTCGGTGAAGGCACGATGGTGGATACCTGGGCCACGGTTGGCAGCTGTGCGCAGATCGGCAAAGGCTGTCACCTGTCCGGCGGCGTTGGCATTGGCGGCGTGCTGGAACCGCTGCAAGCAGGGCCAACCATCATCGAAGACCACTGTTTCATCGGTGCGCGTTCGGAAGTGGTGGAAGGCTTTGTGGTCGGTCATCACAGCGTGGTTGGCATGGGCGTGTTTCTCGGCCAGAGCACCCGCGTGTACAACCGAATGACAGGGGAAGTGAGCTATGGCAGCGTGCCACCGTACAGTGTGGTGGTGTCTGGTTCATTGCCCGCCGCTGATGGCAGTCATTCGTTGTATTGCGCGGTGATCGTCAAACAGGTGGATGAAAAAACCCGTAGCAAGACCAGCGTGAATGATCTGCTGCGCGGCTTGGCTGACTGAGTAACCACAGCCCGCCGCAAGAACGTAGTGAAAGAAAATACCGAAAGAAAATATCTGGTTCGTGACTTTTGGCAGGGGAGCGAACCCCCATAACGTGCGAAACAAGAGAGATTCCACTGGAGCCAGCCCATGAAAAAGACTTTGGTTGTGACGTTATTGGCAGCGGCACTGACCGCAGCATCCGCACAGTCTGCACAAGACCTGACGCGTTATAGCGAAGAGGGGATTCGCGCAGAGCTGGCTTCGTTATCGGATATGGAAACAGCCGTTTTGGTGCCGATGCGTGACGGCATTGGTCTTTCAACCAATATCTGGCGGCCGAAAGGCGCTACGGGCAAGCTGCCAACCGTCTTGTGGAAAACCCCCTATAACGAGCATGTTGTGCGTGGAACAACCGCACGCTATGCCCTGCAGGCTGTTCGTAATGGCTATGCGTTTATCGTGCAGAACGAGCGTGGGCGCTACTTCAGCCAAGGCAAATACGAAATTTTGGGGTATCCACAAACTGATGGTTGGGACACGCTGACCTGGATCGCTAATCAGTCGTGGTCAAATGGCAAAGTCGGTACTTTGGGTTGCTCATCTTCTGCCGAATGGCAGTTGGCATTGGCAGGGATGAATCACCCCGCGCATGCCGCGATGGTGCCGATGGCGGCAGGGGCGGGCATTGGTAAAGTCGGGCCGTTCTGGGAGCAGGGGAATTTCTATACCGGCGGTGTACCGCGCACCTTGTTTGGGGTATGGATGTATTCGGTGGATAACCCCCAGCGTGCCGAATTGCCACATGATTTGTCCGGCTCGATGCGTGCCCGTGTTGCTGCCTATAACAATCTGGACACGAAAAAGCCGGACGTAAACTGGCAGAAACATATCTGGGATCTGCCCTATGCCAACCTGATTTCGTCCTTGGGCGAACCTGCAGGAACATTCGATACGCTCATCAAACGTGGTCCGGGTGACGCTGCATGGAAGACCGGCGGCTTGTACGACGACTCCATGGGTTGGGGCGTGCCAGCCTTGTGGTTCAACAGCTGGTATGACGTGTCCATTGGTCCGAATATGGCGCTGTATAACCATGCGCGTTCGGTCAACACCGATGCCGAAGCCAGTGCGAATCAATATGTGGTGGTGGGGCCTAACCAACACTGCGCATTCGCAGGGCTGAGTAAAAACTACAAGGTGGGCGACCGTGAAATGGGCGATGCCAGTTTCCCTGTGGATGCACAAATCTGGTCGTTCTTTGATCGCTGGTTGAAGGGGCAGACTAAAGCATTTGCAGGCAATGCACCCGTACGTTATTTCACGATGGGTGCCAATCAATGGCAATCGGCCACGCAATGGCCACCGAAAGCAGCGCAACCGGTGAAGATGTATCTGCGTTCGAAGGGGCATGCCAACTCGATGTTCGGTGATGGCCTGTTGTCGTTTGAAGCCCCAAACGCAGGTGAGCCAGCCGATCACTACCGTTATGACCCCGCCAATCCGGTGCAAACCATTGGCGGTGGTGATTGCTGTAATGGTGGCCTGGTGATAGCGGGTGCTTTTGACCAACGTCCGATTAGCTCGCGCCATGACGTGCTGGTTTATACCAGCGAACCATTGAAAGAACCGATGGAAGTCACCGGCTTTGTGGATGCGGTGTTGAAGGTCTCATCCAGTGCGCGTGATACCGACTTCGCCGTGAAATTGGTGGATGTTGCGCCAGATGGCACGGCATGGATTATCGGCGACACCATGCAGCGCGCCCGCTATCGTGATAGCTATACGCAGCCGTCGCTGATGCAGCCCGGACAGGTGTACACCATCAAGCCAACTCCCATCACCACATCCATTCAATTTGGTAAGGGGCATCGTATTCGTGTGGAAATCACCAGCTCCAATTTCCCCAAATTCGTGCGCAATCTGAATACCGGCGGTGATAACGAAACCGAAACGCAAGGTGTGGTGGCCGACAACACTATCCATCATGCGGCTGATGCCATGAGCTATATCGAGCTTCCCGTGGTGAAACACTGACCATGACGACGCTGTACGGATTGAAAAATTGCGACACCTGCAAAAAAGCGCGTAACTGGCTTACGCGCTTTGGTATTGAGCATCAATTTATTGACTACCGCGATACCCCGCAGACTGCTGAAACTCTGGTGCATTGGAAGGATGCCCTGGGTGGTTGGGAGGCGATGATCAACAAATCCTCCACCACTTGGCGGCAACTCCCCGTACATCGCAAAGCCCCGGGGAGTGACCCCGAATGGAAACTGCTGTTGAAGGAGTACCCGCAGTTGATTCGCCGTCCTGTTGTGGTGTTGGCGGATGGAAAAATCAGTCAGGGCTTTACCGATAACGCATTCAAGAACCTGTTTGAAGTCGGTGCGTGATGCCCCTCACCCGGCGCTACGCGCCACCCTCTCCCCGCACGCGGGGCGAGGGGAAC
>CAYZUG010000054.1:0-6455 GCA_964481865.1 uncultured Thermomonas sp.
TCACCGAACTCAAGCCGCATTTCATGGCGTTCATGAAGCACTTGAAGGCGACACTGAAAAACGATTGAGCCGTCATTGAAGCGTTGAGGAGAGCCTCTTCGCTTGGCTTGTTGCTGGTGAAGCAAAACAAGGCTATACTTGCCGCGCTTTAGCAGCCCCGTTCGCGGGGCTTCTTTTATCCAAGTCATCAAGATGATTTGGGGCTCGCAACAAAACGTGTGATATGGAAACATCCTTGTCATACAACGCGTCATCCGGCCGGGTGGCAGAGTGGTCATGCAGCGGATTGCAAATCCGTGTACGCCGGTTCGATTCCGACCTCGGCCTCCATACAGCCTCGTCTTTCGGGGCTGTTTGTTTTTTGAGATGATGGGTTGTATGCGTAATGCCCGGATGGCGAAATAGGTAGACGCAAGGGACTTAAAATCCCTCGGTGGCAACACCGTGCCGGTTCGATTCCGGCTCCGGGCACCATGGATCACACGCATCATCGCGTGTCTTCACCCAACGAGTCACCCTCTTGAATAGCACGCTGTCGCATCTTGATCGGCTTGAAGCCGAAAGCCTTTATATCTTGCGTGAGGTTGCGGCTGAGTTTCGTAACCCCGTACTGCTGTATTCCATTGGCAAAGACAGCTCTGTGCTGTTGCATTTGCTGCAAAAGGCGTTTTATCCCGCACCGCCGCCGATTCCGTTGTTGCATGTTGATACGGGGTGGAAGTTCCGCGAGATGATCGAATTCCGCACGCAGCGTGTGGCAGAAACCGACACCACTTTGTATGTGCATATCAACCCTGAAGGGGTTGAGCAGGGTATTGGCCCGGTGACGCATGGCGCCACTGTGCATACGGATGTGATGAAAACGCAGGCGCTGAAACAAGCGCTTGATCTGCATGGTTTTGATGCGGCAATTGGTGGTGCGCGCCGCGATGAAGAAAAGTCACGCGCCAAAGAACGCATTTTCAGTTTCCGCAATGCCCAGCATCGCTGGGACCCCAAACACCAACGTCCCGAGCTGTGGAACCTCTATAACGCACGTATTCACAAAGGCGAATCTGTGCGCGTGTTCCCGCTATCGAATTGGACCGAGCTGGATATCTGGCTTTACATCTATCGCGAAAACATCCCGGTGCCTTCGTTGTATTTTGCCAAGCAACGGCCTGTGGTTGAACGTGATGGCGCATTGATCATGGTGGACGATGCACGCCTGCCGTTGCGTCCAGGCGAGCAGATCATGCACAAGCAGGTGCGGTTTCGTACCTTGGGCTGTTACCCGCTGACCGGCGCGATTGCGTCAGAAGCCGATACGCTGGAAAAAATCATCGCCGAAATGCTGGTGGCTACAACCTCAGAGCGGCAAGGGCGGGTGATTGACCATGATCCATCAGCATCGATGGAGAAAAAGAAGCAAGAGGGGTATTTCTGATGCGCAGTGATACCGCCAGCGCGCAAGTGGCTGCGTATTTGCAGCAGCATGAAACCAAAGACCTGCTTCGCTTCATTACCTGCGGCAGCGTGGACGATGGCAAAAGCACATTGATTGGTCGCTTGCTGCACGACACCAAGCGTTTGCTGGATGACCAGATCAGTGCGTTGGAAAGTGATAGCCGACGGTTTGGTACGCAGCAGGGCGAGATTGATTTCGCATTATTGGTTGATGGTTTGGCTGCTGAACGCGAGCAGGGCATCACCATTGATGTGGCGTATCGTTTCTTCAGTACCGAGCGCCGAAAATTCATTGTGGCGGATTGCCCGGGGCACGAGCAATACACGCGCAATATGGTCACAGGTGCTTCTACCGCTGACCTTGCCATTGTGTTGGTGGATGCACGTAAAGGCTTGCTCACACAAACGCGGCGGCATAGTTATCTCGTCAAATTGTTGGGTATTGACCGGGTTGTGCTTGCGGTCAACAAGATGGATTTGCTGGGGTTCGATCAGGGCGTGTTCGACAGCATCGTGGCGCAGTATCAGGCGTTAGCCGAACAGCTTGGTATTGCCCATGTGCATGCCATTCCGCTGTCTGCCCTCTGTGGCGACAATATGATCAGCACGTCGTCGCAGATGCCTTGGTATCAGGGGCCGTCATTGTTGGAGGTATTGGAAAGCGTACCGCTGCGTCACGGCACTGCTGATACCGCGTTTCGCATGCCAGTGCAGTGGGTATGCCGCCCGAATCAAGATTTCCGTGGCTTTGCGGGCAGCGTTGTTGCTGGGCAAGTCGCCACGGGGGATGAAGTGGTGGTGCTGCCTTCGGGGCAACGCTCAACAGTTGCGCGTATTGTGACAGCCGCTGGTGATGTGCCAATGGCGATGGAAGGGCAGGCCATCACCCTGACGCTCAACGACGAAGTGGATGCCAGCCGTGGCGATGTGATTGCCGCTGCAAAGCAACCCGCGGAAGTGGCGGATCAATTCGCCGTGCATCTTGTCTGGATGGGGGATGAGCCTTTATTGCCGGGCAGACCCTATGTGCTGAAACTGGGCACACGCAGCGTTGGTGCCACTGTCACCGCCATCAAACATAAGGTGGACATCAATACGCAGGAGCATTTGGCGGCGAAGCATTTGAACTTGAATGAAGTGGCGATGTGCAATGTGCATCTTGACCAAGTCGTGCCTTTTACCCGCTACCAAGACAACCGCGCCTTGGGTGGTTTCATCCTGATCGACCGGCAAAGCAATGCCACCGTGGCTGCTGGCACCATCGATTTTGCACTGCGTCGCGCCGGCAATATTCACTGGCAACATTTGGATGTTGATCAAGCCGCACGTGCCACATTGAAACACCAAACACCGCGTTGCCTGTGGTTTACCGGCTTGTCTGGCTCGGGAAAGTCAACGATTGCCAATGTGCTGGAAAAGAAGCTGCTGGCACTGGGCAAGCACACCTATTTGCTGGATGGCGACAACGTGCGGCATGGTCTCAATAAAGACCTCGGTTTTACCGATGGAGACCGCGTGGAAAATATCCGGCGAGTGGCAGAAGTTGCCAAATTGATGACCGATGCTGGTTTGATTGTTCTGGTCAGCTTCATCAGCCCATTCCGCGCCGAACGCGAGATGGCACGCCGCTTGTTTGCAACCGGTGAGTTCATGGAAATCCATGTGGACACCAGCCTTGAAGAAGCCGAGCGCCGCGACGTGAAAGGGCTGTATGCCAAGGCGCGGCGTGGTGAGTTGCGAAACTTCACCGGTATTGACTCGCCCTATGAAGTGCCGCTTCAACCCGAGCTGCGCCTCGACACGC
The DNA here is from genome assembly GCA_964481865.1 of uncultured Thermomonas sp. Classification (GTDB taxonomy): domain Bacteria; phylum Pseudomonadota; class Gammaproteobacteria; order Xanthomonadales; family Xanthomonadaceae; genus Thermomonas. Next base: position 3,251 of record CAYZUG010000054.1, read on the forward strand.
AGCACCACAGCCCTGAAGCGTTGGCTGACCGTATTCTGGATGCTTTAGGTTTCTATGCGTAACAACTTGTGAGGATCGATTGAGTGACAGCACTTGCACATCTTCTTGCTACCTTTCGTCAGTCCTCAATGACAGAGCGTGAAAAGGGGACGTATTTCGAGGAATTGATCCTTGCCTATTTGCGCCACGAAGCCACCTACCGCGACCTTTACAGCAAGGTTTGGACGTGGGGCGAATGGGCGCCAGCCAATGGCTTTACCGCCAAGGACGATGGTATTGACCTGGTGGCTGAGGTGGCAGGAACCGGCGAAATCCACGCGATTCAGTGCAAGTTTTACGACGCAGACTATCGGCTGCAGAAAAAAGATATTGATAGCTTTTTCACCGCATCGGGCCGCAAACCCTTTGCCCATCGCATCATTGTCAGCACCACCGATCATTGGTCGGACAATGCCGAAAACGCGTTGGTTGACCAACAACCCGCGGTTAGCAAAATCACCCTGCACGATCTGGAAAACAGCCAGATCGACTGGACGCAATACCAGCCGCAAACCACCATCACGCTGAAACCGAAGAAAACCCTGTTACCGCATCAGGAGTCTGCTCTTAAAGCGGTGACTAGCGGATTGAAGGACGCCGATCGCGGCAAGCTCATCATGGCCTGCGGCACCGGCAAGACTTTCACCAGCCTGAAGATTGCCGAGGCTATGGCGGGTAAAGGCAAGCGTGTGCTGTTCCTTGTCCCCAGCCTGTCACTGCTATCGCAAACCTTGACCGAATGGACGCAAGAAAGCGCGATTCCTCTGCACAGTTTTGCGGTGTGTTCCGATAGCGATGTCGGCAAAAAACGTGGCCGAAAAGAAGACGACGCGGTACAAACGCTTGCCCACGAATTACGCTACCCCGCCACCACCAATGCCAAGGCATTGAGCAAAAGCGTTGCTGCGCGTCACGACAACGACCACATGACAGTGGTGTTCAGTACCTACCATTCCATCGAAGTGCTGCACGCTGCCCAGCACGCACACGGTTTGGATGATTTTGACCTGATCGTTTGCGATGAAGCGCACCGCACCACCGGCGCCACCTTCGATGGCGACGATGAAAGCGCTTTTGTGCGCGTGCATGATGCCGCCTACATTCGCGCCAATAAGCGCCTTTACATGACCGCCACCCCGCGCATCTACGGCAACGAAGCCAAGGCCGTGGCCGAACGCGACAATGTGGCGCTGTATTCGATGGACAATGCTGCTTGGTATGGCAAGCAATTGTTTGTTATCACGTTTTCTGAAGCGGTGAAACGCGGCCTGCTGGTGGACTACAAAGTCATCGTGCTGGCGGTGGAAGAAAGCCATATCAATCGAAAACTGCAAAACCTGCTAAAGGATGAAAACAACACCTTGCGGGTGGACGATGCCGCCAAAATCGTTGGCTGCTGGAAAGCATTAGCCAAGCTGGGTATTCAAGAAGACGGCACAGACACCCCCGAGCCAATGAGGCGTGCCGTGGCTTTTTGTCAGGTTATTGAGGCAAACAAAGGCAGCAAAACGCATCGGGTCAGTTCAAAAGAAATTGCTGGCATGTTCCAAGCCGTGGTGGAGGCGTATCAGAATGCTGAAGATATTGAAGACGCTGCACGCTTGACCTGTGAGGCTGAGCATGTCGATGGCGGCATGAATGCGGGTGAAAAAGAAGCCAAGCTCGATTGGCTCAAGGCCGCTACGCCAGCAGATACCTGCCGCATTCTCAGTAATGTGCGTTGTTTGTCGGAAGGCGTGGACGTGCCGGCGCTGGATGCCGTGCTGTTTCTCACCCCGCGTAATTCGCAAGTCGATGTGGTGCAATCGGTTGGGCGTGTGATGCGCAACGCCCCCGGCAAGAAGCGCGGCTATGTGGTGTTGCCGGTGGTGATCCCTTCGGGGATCGCGCCGGAAAAAGCCCTGGATGACAACAAAACCTACGCCGTTGTTTGGCAGGTCTTGCAAGCCTTACGCAGCCATGACGACCGTTTCGATGCCATGGTCAACAAGCTGGAACTGGTGGGCCCTGACCGCTCAAAGATGGAAGTGGTAGCCGTTACCGATAACGTCCAGCGTAAAACCGCCAAACTGGTGGATAGCAGCGCAACAGTAAAACGCGCCAGAGGCAGGCACGCGCTCGGTGAGACGCAGGGCAACTATCCGGTGGAAGTGCAGGGCGAGTTTGAATTTGAAGTGGGCGAAATCGAACGCGCCCTGTACGCCAAAGTGGTGGAAAAATGCGGCAACCGCCACCACTGGGAAGACTGGGCGAACGACATTGCCAAGATTGCCCGCACCCACATCGACCGCATTCAGGCCATTCTCGAAAACCCCGCCAACACCAGCGAGAAGCAGGCGTTTGATGCCTTCGCCGAAGAACTGCGCGATGACCTGAACGGCAGTATCAGTGACGGTGAAATCGTTGAAATGCTGGCGCAACACCTCATCACCAAGCCGGTGTTTGACGCGCTGTTTGCCGACTACAGTTTTGCCGAACACAACCCCATGTCCAAGGCGATGCAGGCCGTGCTTGATGCCCTGCATGCGCACCGCTTGGACAAGGAAGCCGACACCCTGCAGAAGTTCTACGACAGCGTGAAGCTGCGTGCCGAAGGCATCAACAATGCCGAAGGCAAGCAAAAAATCATCGTTGAGCTGTACGACAAGTTCTTCCGCAACGCCTTCCCCAAGATGACCGAGCGCCTGGGCATCGTCTATACGCCCGTGGAGGTGGTGGACTTCATCTTGCACAGCGTCAATCACTTGCTGCAAAAAGAGTTTGGACAGACCCTGGGGAGCAAGGGCGTTCACATTCTTGACCCCTTCACGGGCACGGGAACCTTTATCACTCGCCTGCTGCAATCGGGCCTGATTCAGCCGGAGGAACTGCCCCACAAGTACCGTAAGGAAATCCACGCCAACGAGCTGGTGCTGCTGGCCTACTACATCGCCGCCATCAACATCGAAGCCAGCTACCACAGCCTAGTGGGAGGCAAGTACGTGCCCTTTGAAGGCATTTGCCTGACCGACACCTTCCAGATGTACGAGAAGGAAGACTTGCTCAGTGAGCTGACCGTGGACAACAGCGCACGGCGCAAACGCCAGAAGAAGTTGGATATTCGAGTGATTGTGGGCAATCCGCCGTATTCGGCTGGGCAGACCAGTGCCAATGACAACAACGCCAA
>CAYZUG010000055.1:0-5559 GCA_964481865.1 uncultured Thermomonas sp.
CCCTTCTCCCCGTTTACGGGGAGAAGGTGCCCGAAGGGCGGATGAGGGGCAAACAAGAGCAAACTGAAAAACCATGAACAACGTATTTCAACTCACCTGCGACCTGATCGCACGTCCCTCCATTACCCCCGATGATGCCGGCTGCCAAGCACTGATTGCACAACGCCTGCAAGCAGCAGGCTTCACCATTGAACACCTGCGCTTTGGTGAAGTGGACAACCTGTGGGCGACACACGGGAATGGTATGAGCGACGACAACGGTCCTGTGCTGGTGCTGCTTGGACATACCGACGTAGTGCCTCCCGGCCCACTGGAGGCATGGACATCAGCCCCCTTTGCACCAGAAGTACGCGACGGTGTGTTGTATGGGCGCGGCGCCGCCGACATGAAGGGCAGCGTCGCTGCATTCGTGATTGCACTGGAGCAGTTCGTTGCGCGTCACCCGAACCACCCCGGCACAGTGGCGTTGCTGCTGACATCCGATGAAGAAGGTGACGCTATCGACGGTGTGCGCAAAGTGGCGGATGTTTTCCGTGCGCGTGGTCAACGTATCGACTGGTGCATCACTGGCGAGCCATCCTCGAAAGAGAGCTTGGGCGATTTATTGCGTGTCGGGCGACGTGGCAGCCTGTCAGCCACACTTACCGTGCATGGCATCCAAGGGCATGTGGCGTACCCGGAGAAGGCGCGTAACCCTATCCATCAGGCAGCACCTGCATTGGCCGAACTGGCGGCACGGCGCTGGGATGCGGGTTACGAAAGCTTCCCGCCTACCAGTTTGCAGATCAGCAACATCCACGCTGGTACCGGCGCGAATAACGTGATTCCGGGTGAGCTCTCGGTGCTGTTCAACATCCGCTACAACCCGAACTGGACAGCCACGCAGTTGCAAGCGGCATGTGAGGCGGTTCTGCATGCGCATGCGTTGGACTGCACGATCCACTGGCACCACAGCGGCGAGCCGTTTTACACACCTGAAGGTGTGTTGCGAGCAACAGCGCGTGATGTGCTGGCGCAAGTATCAGGCGCCGCGCCAGAAGAAAGCACGGGCGGTGGCACCTCCGATGCACGCTTTATTGCGCCATTGGGTGCACAGTGCATTGAGGTCGGCCCGGTCAACGCCAGCATCCACAAGGTGGACGAACACGTGCGCGTGGCCGATCTGGAGGCACTGCCGGGCGTCTATTTGCAACTGATGGAGAGGCTGCTGAGCTGCGGCGACTGAATTATTGGTTTGAGGGCAGCAGCATCATTCGGTAGCGCGGTTCACCGGGAAGAAAGGGGCTGGGTTTGCCCGCCACCCAATCGGCATGACCGGCACCCCAGAACGGCGAGAGTGGATGCCCGCTTTGTCCACCTGGCATCTGGATAATGCCATCGGCTTCATGGCCAGCAGCCACCACCATGCGCTGCGAGGCACCAAAGGCAGGGCCTGCCACGCGCGGCATGTGAGCGTCGCCAGCCAGCGGTTGCGCGGGCATGCACAGCCAGCGTTTGCCAACCCATGGAATGGCATTGGCCAGCGGGTGACAAATGGCGGCGGTATTGCGTTCGCCCCATGTGCGCTGTGCCAGTGGGCCGGTGGCTTCCAATTTGTTTTGAACATCGGTGGCGGCGTCTTCAAACAGGGCAGCCCAGCTGTCAAAAGCACGGGGTAGAAGATGTGCGGGTTGTTGGTTGATCAGCGGCCAGACCACGCCTTCCAGTTGCGGTAGATCCGGCATGATAAAGGCATCGCCCAGCGCTACACGCGCCGGTGCGGTGAGGCCATCGGCAATGCGTTTATGCACCGCCAAACGCCAGGCATGCACGATGCGATAGCTGACTGAATCTACCGAAGCGTGCCCTTCCCATTGTGCAGCGGCGGCGGCAAGTGCCTGTAAATGCGGTGTCTTTGCCTGCGCTGCAGTTGCTTGCAGATGCTGTTGCCACGGTTGCAGCAAGAGGGCGCGGTCGTCCAGTTGAATGGCCAGAAGGTCGTGTTCATTGAATTGCTGTTGGGCATGCAGGGCATCACGAATCTGCGCGCCGCGTGCGCCCAAGGTGTAGCCACCGTCGCCCACACGCGCCAGCCAATCGTCGTCAACCACACGGCCATTGGCTGTCCACATGCGGTCTAACTGCGGGGAGCGTAGAAGCGGGTTGTCCTGCGTGGAAAATGCCCATGTAGGGCAAGCCTCACGCATGGTTTCAACGCTGTCAGAGTGTTGGCAACTGACGGCGCGCTGCGGAATAGGGCCAACAAGACGCCAGGCAATCTGCCCCTTGTTGTCGCCGATGATCAAATTTTGTGTGGGCATGGCGATGTCTTTCGCCACGACCAATGCGCTTTCCAAATCACTGGCCTGTGCCAGTTGGGTCAGCCCAAGATTCACGGCAGCAGGAAGATGCGCCACCCAACGCAGGCTGAGCGCTTTGCCGTCAGCGTCGCGTTGCAATACTGGTCCCCATGCGGTCTCTTCCACAGTGATGGTTTCACTGGCGGCGTGCGCGACTTCAATCCGTTCCTGATGCCGTTGCACAGGTGAGCAGTCTTGTGTGTGCTGCGTATCACACAGGGTTTCCAGCTTCCAATCCATGGTGTCGATATAGCTATTGGTAAACCCCCAGGCGATGTGCTGGTTGCTGCCCACAACAACAAGTGGCAAGCCCGGCAGGGTGAAGCCTTGTACGTCCACTTTGCCATTGGCAGCGGCAGGGTCGGAATAACGTAGCCGCGCACGAAACCATGTGCTGGGTGCGCGCAAGCCAAGATGCATGTCATCAGCAACAATGGCGCGGCCATCGCGGGTCAGGTTGCCGGCAACGGCAAAGTTATTGCTTCCCTTCACGTCATTGGATTCGGGGTTTGCGGCAGTGCTGGCATCGCTGGGTAATGCGCGCAGGTTCAAGAGGTCGGCGCTGGGCAGCGATGCATCGCCGTATGCAGCGCCTTGCAGTGCGGCATCCCATTGCGTGCCGCGTTGTGTCAGCAGGGCATACAGTGCCGGTGGTACATGCGGTTGCAAGCGCCAGAGTGCCAGTTCGTTTTTGTTCTCGCCGCCTTGTAAGTCGAAATACATGGCGAATGCAGTCAGCGGCGTGTCTTCCACGCGCCAAGGCTGTGGCTTTTTACGCAGCAGAAAATACGCCCACGGTTGTACGGGAAGCTGCGCCAGTCCGGCATTGACGCCTTCCACATAGGCATCAAGTTGGGCGCGTTTATGCCCGGTGATCAGTGCGATATCGCGTTCAACACGCGCCCGCAAACGGTGTTGGCGGTGGGCTTTGTCCACATTCAGCGCAAGGCGCCCTACTAATGCCGAAAGCTCGCCAGCAGCGCTGCGACGCATCAGGTCCATTTCAAAAAAGCGTTCCTGTGCATGCACAAACCCCAGGGCACGCAGGGCGTCGCTTTCATTTTCTGCATCAATGGTGACGGTGCCGTTAGCATCGCGCTGAATGCTGACAGGTGCGGTAAGACCAGGAAGGTGGCGCTGCCCTTCCAGCATTGCCAAACTGCCGCGCAGCAACAGCCATACAGACAGAACAACAAGCAGCAGCAACCCGGCTAACGCCATTGCTCCACGAATAAGCCAAACGCGCATATCGCCCCCTGTTTGTCGATGCGGTTTCAGTTACATAAGAAAACTTCGCTTGCAAGATGGCAGGAAGATGGTGCAGCATCAACCCATGCACAGCCATTTTGCCCTGATTCACTGCACCAATAACCGCAATAATCGTTGCACGCATCGTCGTGCGCGACAGCGGGGTCGCGCATAGGCAAGGTGGTACAAGCAGCAATCCAAAACCCGCATCGGAAGATGCGGGTTTTTTATTTCCCCCACTTTTTAGGAATTTCAGTATGTGCTCGATCTTCGGTATTTTTGATCTGCAAGCCAGTGATGATGTGCAATTACTCCGACGCGAGGCATTGGAGCGTTCGCAGCGCCAGCGCCATCGTGGGCCAGATTGGAGTGGGGTATATGCCGATGCAGATGGCGCCGCGAAAGGTGCGATTCTGGTGCACGAACGGCTTGCCATTGTTGACCCTGCAGGTGGTTCGCAGCCGTTGTTATCAGAAGATGGCGCGCTGGTTCTGGCGGTCAACGGGGAAATTTACAACCACCGTGAGCTGAAAAAAGCCTTGCAGCAGCCGTATGCGTTTCAAACAGAATCCGATTGTGAAGTGATCAATGCGCTGTATCGTGAGGACAGCCCCGAGCAATTTTTGAACCAGCTCAACGGCATTTTTGCATTCGCCTTGTGGGACAAAGAAAAAGGCCGCGCCATCATTGCGCGTGATCCTATTGGTGTGGTGCCGTTGTATTGGGGGCATGACAAGGAAGGTCGTCTGCGTGTTGCGTCGGAAATGAAAGCACTGGCTGATGATTGCGCTGATGTGGCGCAGTTCCCACCCGGGCATTGGTTTGATACGGCAACTGGCGAGCTCACCCGTTATTACAACCGCCCATGGCGTGATTACGCGGCTGTGGAAGATGTGGAAGTATCGACGCAGGCATTGCGCGAAGCCTTTGAGGCGGCAGTGCATCGTCAATTGATGACCGACGTGCCTTATGGTGTGCTGCTTTCTGGCGGGTTGGATTCCTCACTGGTGGCTGCGGTGGCCGCACGCTATGCGCGCAACCGTATTGAAGATGGCGATACCACGGAAGCATGGTGGCCGCGTTTGCACAGTTTTGCGATTGGTTTGAAGGACTCGCCGGATTTGGCAGCCGCACAGGTGGCAGCGGAGATGCTGGGCACTGTGCATCATGGGTTTGAGTACACCTTCGAGGAAGGGCTGGACGCACTGCCAGAAGTGATACGCCATATCGAAACCTATGATGTCACCACCATCCGTGCATCCACACCGATGTTTTTGCTGGCCCGTCGCATCAAAGCCATGGGGGTGAAAATGGTGTTGTCGGGTGAGGGCAGCGACGAGATTTTTGGTGGCTATCTGTATTTCCACAAGGCACCAAATGCGCAGGAGTTTCACGACGAGCTGATTCGCAAAATTGATGCGCTTTACAACTACGACTGCTTGCGTGCCAACAAATCAATGATGGCGTGGGGAGTAGAGCCGCGTGTGCCGTTCTTGGATCGTGAATTTCTCGATGTCGCCATGAAAATGGATGCCAAGTTCAAGATGGTGAAAAAAGACAGCAGCGGGCCGCAGCGGATGGAAAAGGGCGTGCTGCGTGCGGCATTTGAAGGCTATCTTCCTGCCGAAGTCTTGTGGCGTCAGAAGGAGCAATTCAGTGATGGCGTGGGCTATGGCTGGATTGACGGATTGAAAGCCCATGCCGAGTCACAGGTCAGTGACCGTGAGTTGGCGGCGGCGGATAAGCGTTTCCCGTTCAACCCGCCGCAAACCAAGGAAGCGTATTTCTATCGCACGCTGTTTGAGCGGTTCTATCCCTCACCGGCGGCGGCGGAAACCGTACCAGGTGGCAAGTCGATTGCCTGTTCGTCACCGGCCGCCATTGCCTGGGATGCCAGTTTCGCCACGATGGCTGACCCTTCTGGTCGTGCTGTTGCCGGTGTGCATGCGCAAGCTGTTGATGCGTTGTAAGA
>CAYZUG010000056.1:0-5331 GCA_964481865.1 uncultured Thermomonas sp.
TTCCCGCAAACTGCCATTACCGTGTTGGGTTTGACTGGAAGCAATGGCAGGAAGGCAAGTGCTGGGTCTTTGATGACACGCTGGACCATGAAGCACGCAACGATAGCGACAGGTTGCGTGTCATCTTGATGTTTGATGTGTGGAACCCGCTGCTGTCTCAGGAAGAACGCGAAATGGCCAGTGCATTGGCGGCAGCGATGCGTGATTGGCGTTCTGCGGTCGACGTGGCCTGAGTTGGCGGGCTATTCTGTGCCAGCCGTTTGACCAACAGGACACCACTGATGCGCTATTGCCTGCTTGCACTGTTGTTGCTGTTTGCGCTACCGCTGTTTGCGCAACAGGCGCCACATGCCTGCGCCGAGGTCGCTGATCCCGCTGCACGCCTGGCGTGTTACGACAAGGCGTTTCCACCATTGCCGGGGGTGATGGAAGCGGCTGCCGAAAAGGCAAAGGCTGATTTCGGTTTGCACACATCACGCGAATCGCTGCGCAGTTCGGCACCAGGCGCACAGCCCGATCAAGAACAGATCGAAGCCCGCGTTGATAAAGTGGATCATGGCGCGGGGCAGCGCAGTTTCCAGTTGGAAAATGGTCAAGTCTGGATGCAAGTTGAAGCGCGCAGTAGTGGGCATGTGGGGGTTGGCGATACCGTGCAGGTACGTAAAGGCGTGCTTGGTGGCTTTCAATTGATTACACCGCAGGGCATTGCGCTGCGTGTGCGCCGCATGCGCTGACTTCGCGTGTCCACACATCGCGCACAACCGCTGAATACAGCGCAGGCACAGCGTTTCAAACAGGCGTTTGCATTGTTGCAGTCGGGGCAGGCAGCGCAGGCTCTAGCGATGGCTGACGTGTTGATTGAACAAGCACCGCAGGCAGCGGATGCATGGCAACTGCTGGGTATGTGTCTGGCAGGGAATGCGCGTGAGGCGGAGGCGCAGACTGCATTTGAGCAGGCACTGGCCTTGCTGCCTGGAAATGCCATGCTGTCGCGTAACTACGGTACCTTTCTTGCCCGATATGGCAAGGCATTACGTGAGCAACATCAATTGGAGGCTGCCGAGCCTGTGTTACGCCGCGCCCTGGCATTGTTGCCTGAGCTGGCATCGGCATGGGTTGATTTGGCAGTTGTATTGCGATTACTTGGGCGCATCAACGAAGCATTGGATGCATTTCAGCGTGCGGAAGGTTTGCTGGGGTCGCATGCGGCGAGTGTGGTTGAAGTACGCGATGCTATTAACGGTGTGCTAGTGGATGCAGGCCGAACAGAAGAGGCGCTGGCATCAGCACGAAAGTTGGTGACACTGTATCCCGCCCATGTTGCGGCGCATGAAACATTCAGCAATTTGCTATGGGAACATGGCGCGGTGCTTGCGCCAGGCGAAGACCCGTTGGGTCAGTTTCGTGCTGCAGTCAGGGCGCAGCCGGAGCATCGTTTCCTGCAATTGGCGTTTGCCCGCATGCTGGTTGCTACACGACACGCGGATGAAGCGCTTGCACTGTTGCAGCCATTGCGTCGGCGCGAGCCGGGCAATCCCGTTTTGGATTGGTTTACTGCTGATGCGCTGGACGCATTGCAACAGTATGAACAGGCCGCGCCGCTGTATGCGTCGGCAATGCGGGGCGAACTAGGTGTCTTGCCGGAGTTTCTGAATGCCTATGCACGGCACGCATTCCGCACGCGGGATATTGAGCTTGCCGCACGTTGTGCAAAACAGGTCGTTAAACATGATCCGGATAACCAAGAGGGCTGGAGCCATCTGGGGACAGCGTGGCGGTTGGCGGGTGACGAGCGTGAATACTGGCTGTTCGATTACGAAAGATTGATCGGCAATATGGAAATCGAGCCACCACCAGGGTATGCCAGTTTGCCCGCTTTTTTGCAGGCATTGGCGGGCACACTGGACGCGATGCACGGCGCAAACCATGAACCGGTCAACCAGAGTGTACGCGGTGGCACACAGACCGCAGGTCGCTTGTTCGGGCGTGATGCTGCGTTGATTCGTACTGCGGAAGCTGCTTTGCAGCAAACCGTGGAGCGATGGTTGGCAGCGTTGCCGGAGGATGCAACGCACCCATTTCTCTCACGCAAATTACGCAGTGTGCGTTTTGTTGGGTCGTGGTCGGTGAGGTTGCGCGCATCGGGGCACCACACCAGTCATATTCATAGTGAGGGCTGGGCAAGTTCTGCCTTTTATGTGGCACTCCCTAGGAGCGTACTGGCATCGGGGAGTGAATCGCGTGCTGGTTGGATCCAGTTTGGGCAGCCCCTGGAATCGCTTGGGCTTGATTTACCCGCGCGTCGTTTTATTCAGCCCAAACCTGGACATCTTGCATTGTTCCCTTCTTACATGTGGCATGGCACGGTGCCGTTTAATGATCCAGAGGCGCGGCTCACGATTGCTTTCGACATGCAACCAATGCCTTAATTGCATTCTACTGAGCAGAAACACAGCAATGATCAGAAACAAAAGCGGCGAGCCGAAGCTCGCCGCTGAGGTGCCTGTGAAACAGGTTGCTTCGATTAGAAGCGCAGGCTGATGCTACCAAAGAAGTAGCGACCGACTTGGTCGTAACCACCCACGGCGTTGGCGTTAGCGGCGATACCGCTGTCACCCACGAATGGTGGTTCCTTGTCGAACACGTTGTTGACACCCAAGCTGATCACAGCCGGGCCAAAGCTGACGCTCGTGTTCAAGTCGAGGTAGTTATAGGAAGGCACACCACTACCCAACCAGATGACATCGCTCATCGGGTTGCCATCCACGTCCTTGTAGCTGGTCTTGCCGACATGGCGCCAGCGCAGGCCTGTAGTGAAACGATCCCAGGCGTAGCTCACCGAAGCAACATGACGCCATTTGGGCGAGTTGCCGCAGTCATCATTGATCAGGCCTTTACATTCGAAGGCGGTACTTGCTTCCGAAGCCAATGACTGGGTGAAGTCTTTAAGCACATAGTTACCGGTAAAGCTGGTGTTCAAACGACCTGGACCCAGCTGAAGCGAATAGCTTGCAGCGAAGTCAAGACCTGAGCGCTTGAAGATACCGATGTTGTCGGGCAGGTTGATCACGTGACCTGAGTTGGGGTCATTTGCCAGACCAATCCACAGGTCATAGTCACCGAAACGACCATCGCGCTTGATGCGGTCACAGAACAGACCTTGTTCCACGCAGAGGCGCTGAATGGTGGTGTGACCGATCCCTGCGATCGCACCCTTGATCTCGACGTTGTACCAGTCAAGCGAGATATTCAGGTTTTCGATTGGCTCAACTGCAAAACCCACGGTATAGGTGTCGGCCACTTCCGGGACTAGATTGGGGTTACCACCAATCAAACCGTTGTACTGGTTAGCCGGGTTGGTCGGAACATTGCCATAGGCGGAAGCAGGAACGCCTGCCAATGCGCACTGTGCGGCCGTATAGTTGGGGTTCGGGCCACCGCAAAGATCAACGGTACCGTTCAGGGCGATACGCTGGGTGTAGTACAGGTTGTTCAGGCTGGGCGCACGCACGGCACGGTTGTAACCGCCACGCAACAGCAGTTTGCTATCCCAGAGCACGTTGCTCAGACCAATCTTGTAGGTATCGTAGCTACCTGAGGTGTCGTCGTCGGTATAACGATAGCCCAGCGACACGTCAAAGCGCTTTAAGAAACCATCGCCAACATAAACAGGCAACGCAGCTTCGAGGAACAGTTCACTCACCGAGTTGGAAGCATCGACTGGAAGATCGGCGGCACCGGCGCCCGCGAAGTTACCCGCAGAGGAGTCACTGTCGTAGATCGAGGTGTAGGAGTAGTCACGACGTTCTGCACCCAAGACCAAATTGATTTCTTCACCACCGGCACTTGGGAAGCCCCAGCCCACCGAGCCATCCACATAACCTGACAGTGCGCGGTAGCTGGTCTTGTAGACGCTGAAGCTGGTGCCGGCCATGGCCTGTGCGGCTTCAGCGGAAATATTGTCGTTCCAGATATCCCACAGTTGGCAGCCTGCGAAGGTGCCATACAGCGGGTTGTTACAACCTGATGCAGCAGCGGTGATGCGGGTGATCAGGAAGTCATTGGTACCTGTATCGACAGTCTTGGTACGACCAAACGTCCCGGAAACATCATAGTTCCATGTTGTACCGAACAAGCCACCTTTCATACCAGCAGTGATGCGGTAGGTGTTGTCATCAGCTGACCAGTGACGCGGACCGCCTTCGACGTTGCGCTTGTACATGGTAAGACGGGCTTCAGGGGTAGTAACGCCAGCGTCAGCACACAGTGTGCCGATCAGCGGGTCGTTACAGTTCATCATGATCGGCACACCGAAAGCACCGGATTCAGCGATCTGTGTGTTCGAGTTGCGATCAAGGAACATCGCTTCGACATAGGGGGTGAAGTTGTCGTTGATGTTGTAATGCGCAACAAAGCCTGCGGTGACGCGCTTATCGGGGCGCTGATAGAAGTTGATTGGTGCGTAGTTGTAGATGGGGGTGCCGGGTTGATAACCGCCGTTGTTGTAAACCCAGTTGCCACGGCTGCTATAGCCTGTGGTTGGGTTGCCACTAGCATCAACCCCTCTGTTCACATCTGCAACGATGAAGCGGCCTGGATCAGCGGTACCGGAGCCACCGCATTCCGGCCAGTCGTACCACACCGAACAGGTCGAGTAGTCGCGTTGGCCATGGTAAAGCGGATCATTTTCGCGCCAGGTCAACCAACCCATTGCATGGCCGCGGTTGTCAGCAAAGCTGCTGCCGATCACCAAATCGACATTGCGGCTGGCGCCGTCGAAACCGGAGTCACCCGTTGGATAGGGGAAGCCTGCATCGGCATTCAACCCCTGCATTTCCTTGTTGTCGTTGTTGTGCTGGAAGGCGGAGTAACCGAAGTTCAGGCTGATGCCTTCGAACTGGTCATCCAGGATGAAGTTGACCACACCGGCCACAGCATCTGCGCCATAGACAGCAGAGGCACCACCAGACAGGATGTCCACACGCTTGAGCGCGGCTGTCGGGATGATGGAGGGGTCAGTGATTTCATTGCGGCTGGCTGGCAGGCGGCGACCATTGACCAGGGTCAGGGTGCGCTGGGGGCCAAGACCACGCATGGAAATGGTGGCGTGCCCGTAGGCACCGTTGTTTTCGAAGCTATCGAATTGCAAGTCGATCTGCGGAAATTGGTTGACCAAATCTTCAACTTTGCTGGCACCGACGATCGCGAATTCTTCAGCGCTGATTTCTGTTACCGGCGCCGATGCGGTGAAGGTCTGGCTCTTGATACGAGTACCAGTGACGCTGACGGTATCAAGGGTTTTTGCGGTTTGCTCCTGTGATGCAGTCTGCG
>CAYZUG010000057.1:0-4803 GCA_964481865.1 uncultured Thermomonas sp.
TACAATCACTGCATTCTTTTTTACTGAGCGTGATGCAATGACAACTTTGCCTCCTTGCCCGCAGTGCAAGTCCGAATATACCTATGAAGATGGCGCCATGCTGGTCTGCCCAGAATGCGCGCATGAGTGGGCACCCGGGCAAGCTGAGGCTGATGACGATGCCAAGGTGATTAAGGATGCGGTGGGCAATATTCTGCAAGACGGCGATACCGTCACTGTGATCAAGGACTTGAAAGTGAAGGGCTCATCTCTGGTGGTGAAGGTGGGTACGAAAGTACGCAATATTCGCTTGGTGGATGGCGATCACGATATTGATTGCAAAATCGACGGAATTGGCTCGATGGGGCTGAAGTCGGAATTCGTCAAAAAGGCTTAAGCGGTGGCTTGAGCCGTTTCCGTAGAAGCCGCGAGGCGCTTGGCATATAACGCTGCACCAAGATGGGGTTCATGCAGTGGGGCGCGCAGGTCAAAGCAAGGGTTGATGGCCTGCAATGCGGCTTTGAAGGGGGTAAGTAACAGTGCGCCAGCATTGAACGAGCCTCCGGAATAGGAAATCGGGATGATTTCGCCGGAGGCAAATTGCAAGGTGTGTGCAATGCTGCCTGCAATCTGTGCCAGTTCATGCCCGGCGTGTTGGTAGATACGCAAGGCTTCGCTGTCACCCTGTGCTGCCGCTTCTGCAACACAGCGTGAAAGCTGGGCAAGCTCGGTGCGCGTGCGTCCAGGTCCGTCATAAACATACGTGCATAAATCAAGGTCACGTTTGAGCTGCAGTTCACGTGTGATGATGCTGTGCAGCGCGCCTTGTGGCAGCCGTCCATCACTCATCTTTGAATAGGCATTCAGTGCTTGCAGGGTAATCCAGTAGGCCGAGCCTTCATCCGAAAATGTATAGCCCCAGCCACCTGCGCGGGCACCGTTGCCAAAACGCTGTCCGTAACCAATTGAGCCGGTGCCTGCAACAATATTGATGCCATCGGCGCAGGCCAGAGAACCCGCCCAGCCACAGATCATGTCATTGCCGCAGCGATAGCGTTGATGCCCCAAGATTGCCGCGGGCATGGCATCCAGTTGCGGCATGGCAGTTGCGTTTTCGCCATAACCTGCCAGCCCGAGAAACGCCATGGTGATGGCATCAGGTTGTAACGCTGCCATTTGCAGCACGCCATCAATCCCTTGCTGCAGAATACGTGCCGTACCATCGAGGCCAATTTGCGGAAAATAACTGGTACCCAACGTGATATCGGCAACAGGGGTGGCTGTGGCATCGACAATAAGAAAACGGGTCTTGGTGCCGCCGCCATCCACACCCAGATAAAAGGCTTGGCTCATGCCTGCTCCAATGGATAAAGGTGTACGCCTTGTACCACACGATTGACGGTGCCTTGCGGGTTGGGGTTGTCAGGGCTGCGGTCTAATGCGCGTGCGGTAAAAAAGGCAAAGAGCTGTGCAATGGCAACATACGGCCATACCAGATCAATATCATCGGCCTGTGCCATCGCGGGCACAGCCAGGGTGCTGTCTTGATAGGCGCTGCGCGGCTGCGCGGTGATTTCGATCACGGCACCGGCTTCGCCATCGCGGCGCAGTTCGTCGATCAGGTCGTGATCGTACTGGCGGGTATAGGCATCGTTGGAAACGAAGACGCAGACCAGTGTGTTGGCGGTAATAAAGGTTTTTGGCCCATGCCGAAAACCCAGCGGTGAATCAAAGCAGGTGGCCACGGCACCGTTGCTGAGTTCACCCAGTTTCAATGCGGCTTCACGTGCAAGGCCTTGCAAGACGCCACTTCCCAGATACACACAGCGGTTGAAACCGCGTTGCGCCAGCGCATGCAATGTTGGCACATGGGTGGCAATGGCCACCTGCGTGGCGCGTGCCAATGCAGCATTGCGCGTCGCCAATGTGGCGTCGTGGGCAAGTGCAGCAAGCGCGGCATACAGCATGCAACTGAAGCTGGATGTCATGGCGAAGCTGGCGTCGTGGGTGGCTTCTGGTAAATGAATCGCATACGCCTGTTGCACCGCCAGTTTGCCGAGCTTGCCTTCGGGGTTGCAGGTAATGAACAGGTGCCGCACATCAGTGACGATGTGTTCGGCAAGCGTCACTGCTGCCAGGCTTTCTGGGCTGTTGCCAGAGCGCCCGAACGACACCAGCAACAACGGTTGGTTGGCACGCAGATGCAGTGTGGGATTACTGACTAAATCCGTGGTGGCAATGGCATCCACACGTGCGGCCAATTGACTGTCCAGCAAGGGCGCAAGAATCTGCCCGATATAGGCCGAGGTGCCGGCACCAGTGAGGATGATGCGGGCATTGGGATCGCTGGCAATGGGGCGAACGTAGGCGTCAATCGTATCGCGCAGTTCTGCCAGTAATGCGTGTGTGGCTTCCAGCATGGCCGGTTGCTGGCAGATTTCACGCGCGGTGTGAATGGCACCGGTTTGCGTCAATGTGCTGGCAGCAATGCCCAAAAATTCAGTGGCAGGCATGACGGTAGTCTTCCAATGTGGCTTCGATATGCGCCATCACCAGCGCTTCGGGAGTGGTGTTGCAATGGCCTTCGCGCAGGGCAAGCAAGGCGTGTGGCAGGTATTGGCTGATCAATGAAAGCGGTGCCGGATGATGCCGCAGATTGTTGAACAGTGTGTGTTTCGCCTGTTCAATCTGGGGGTCTGGCCAGTAATAGCGAATGCGGTCACTGAGGCTGTATTGCAGGTCGATGTGCAATTGCTCACCGGTGGCGCTGTAGTAGCGCTGCCAGTATTTGGGTTCGGCGTGCAGTCGCGCCAAGGTGACATCGCGCAGATGGGCGCGTGTATCAGCAGGTATCCATTCGCGTTCGATAGCATCCAGTGCCCATAGGGCTTCACGCAAGGCAAATGTCAGGCCGGGGCCAACTTTCAGAATGGCAAAGTGGTCACGCACCAGCGCCGCAAGGTTGGCACGCGTTTGGTAGTCGGTGGAATGGGCTTCAAATACCATGCCCGGCACAGCGGCAATGGCAGCGCTCAAACCGCGTGCTTTTTCAGGCACGTAATCAATCACGCTGTGATGGTCGAACTCGACGCCGGGTTGCACCACCGAAGCAATCACGCGGTTCCAGGCATCGGCAAGACCCGCCGCAAGAAAGGCATCGCGGTGTGCGGCAATGGTTGCCAATGCGGCGTCTGGTGTTGTCACGGCCAAGCCTTCAATGGCTTCGGTGGCACCGCCGGGAACGGGCACTTCCGTACCGATCACATACACCGGCGCAGCGCTACCTATTGCCGCATGCGCGGCTTCTGCGGCTTGGCACAGACGCACGGCACGGCGCACGATCTCTGCTTCCGGCAGTGGTTCTGGGTCACCTGCGCAGGCCATCGAGCAATCCAGATGGATCTTGCTGAAGCCAGCGTGGACATAGGCCGCCACCATCACTTCCGCCTTCGCCATCGCAGCTTCAGCATCCAGTGCCGTCCATGGGTTAGGGCCAAGGTGGTCGCCACCCAGCAGGATGCGTTCACGTGCAAAGCCAACACGGTCGGCGATGGCATGCACGAAACGCACAAAGTCGGCGGGTGTCATTCCGGTGTAGCCACCGTCCTGGTTGACCTGATTGCAGGTGGCTTCAAACAAGACCTGTGGGCTGTTATGCCGCTGCGCGTGACGCAAGCTGGCTTCCACAACCAAAGGATGCGCTGAACAAATGGAGGTAATGCCACAAGCCTGACCCTGCTTGTGCTGTGCGATAAGGGTTTGCAGAGGGTGCATGGCCGCAACGTCAGCGAAGAAGTGTCCATTGTGTCGTGCAGGCTGAAGGGGTGCAATGGACGGCGACGTAACGCAACACCGTAGTCGCGAAGAAGCTGGCTTACACTAAGCACATGAATTTACAGAAATCAAAAATGCCCGCCCGTACGCACGGAATTGCCCTTGTTGGTTTTGATGCGGACGATACCCTTTGGCGTAGCCAGGATTATTTCGATGATGCGCAGGCGCAGTTTGAGCGCATCATTGCCCAGTATGTGGACTTGGCCGATGTCGGCAAGCGTCTGTATCAATACGAAGCCCGCAATATCGCGTTTTATGGGTATGGCGTGAAAGGGATGGCGCTGTCGATGGTGGAAGCAGCGGTGGACATCACCCATGCCCGCATCAGTGCAGATGACATCAAGCGCATTGTGAAGCTGGCAAAAGATTTGCTGCGGCATCCTGTGGAAGTGCTGGATGGTGTGCGTGAGGCGGTTGAAGCGGTGGCTGCAACGCATCCTGTGGTACTGATTACCAAAGGCGACCTCTTTCATCAGGAAGCCAAAGTGCGGGAATCGGGGCTGGCAGATTTATTTCGACGTATTGAAATCGTCAGCGAAAAAGATACCGCCACCTATGCCCGCTTATTGGAAGAGTTTGGTATTCCTGCGTCACGCTTTTTGATGGTGGGCAATTCACTGCCATCCGATATTCAGCCCGTTCTTGAGTTGGGTGGTTGGGGTGTGCATGTGCCTTATCACCTGACGTGGATGCACGAAACCACCGAGCAGTTGACGCAGGGGCGTGGGCGCATGCGTGAGCTGGCAAGCATCAAGACGCTGCCTGAGGTCATGCAAGAGTTGGATGCGCTGGCCACGGGTTGAGCCAGCGATAGCCTGTCAGGTTGGGTGACTAGCCTTGCGGTACCCGCACCCAGCCTTCCATCAACACGCGTGCACTGCGGCTCATTACGGCGCGGGTCACTGCCCATTGTCCGTCCTGTTGTTCCACCGACGCGCCTACACGCAGCGTGCCGGATGGATGCCCGAAGCGCACGGCGTCACGACTGCC
>CAYZUG010000058.1:0-4327 GCA_964481865.1 uncultured Thermomonas sp.
ATCAGTGATGAACAACTGAAAGACGGTGCTGTTCCGTTCTATCGCCCGGATGAAAAATCCCCAGAAATGCAGTACATGCGCGAGCGCCGTGCCGCTTTGGGTGGGCATTTGCCGCAGCGCCGCCGCAAAGCCAGCCAAGCACTGGAAGTACCGCCGTTGGCAACATTCGAGCGCTTGTTGAAGAACACCGGTGAGCGTGAAATCAGCACCACGATGGCTTTTGTGCAGATGTTCAACATCATTCTGCGTGACAAGCAGGTTGGCCCGCGCTGCGTCCCGATTGTGGCTGACGAAGCACGTACCTTCGGGATGGAAGGGCTGTTCCGGCAATTGGGGATTTATGCGCCACAAGGGCAGAAGTACAAGCCGGTGGATGCCGACCAGTTGATGTTCTACCGCGAAGATGCAGCCGGGCAAGTATTGGAAGAAGGGATTACCGAAGCTGGGGCTTTCGCCAGCTGGATGGCGATGGCGACCAGCTACAGCAGCAACAACCTGCAGATGCTGCCGTTCTATATCTACTACTCCATGTTTGGCTTCCAGCGCATCGGTGACTTTGCCTGGCAGGCAGGCGACATGCGCGCGCGTGGCTTCCTGCTGGGTGGTACAGCTGGCCGCACCACGATCAATGGTGAAGGCTTACAGCACGAAGATGGTCACTCGCATATTCAAAGCGGGTTGATTCCCAACGTGCGTAGCTATGACCCCACGTTTGCCTATGAAGTCGTGACGATCGTGCAATACGGCATGCAGCGTATGCTGGCCGAGCAGCATGACGAATACTTCTATATCACTTTGATGAATGAAAACTACACGCATCCTGATATGCCGGAAGGCAGTGCGGAAGGCATCATCAAGGGTATGTATTTATTGCAGGATGCCGGCAAGGCGAAGAAGGGTGAGTTGCGTGTGCAATTGCTGGGAAGTGGCACCATCTTGCGCGAAGTGATTGCGGCGGCAGAGCTGCTGGAAAAAGATTTTGGCGTGAAGGCGGATATTTGGTCTTGCCCCAGCTTCAACGAGTTGACGCGTGATGGCGTTGATGCCGAACGCTGGAACCGCTTCCATCCAGATGCCAAGACGCCACGCAAGGCGTGGGTCACACAGCTCTTGGAAGGTCGCAGTGGGCCTGCAATCGCTGCAACCGACTATGTGCGTACATTTGCTGACCAGATTCGTGAATTCGTGCCGATGCGTTATAGCGTGCTGGGAACGGATGGCTATGGCCGTAGCGATACGCGTGAAAACCTGCGTCGCCATTTCGAAGTTGATCGCTACCATGTGGCACATGCAGCAGTGGCGGCACTGGCAGCAGATGGCAAGCTGACGGGGAAGGACGTGGCAAAAGCAATCAAGCTTTATCACTTGAATACCGACAAGCCGAATCCGTTGTTGGCATGATTGCAAACGCGCCGTCGAAAGCACTTCGACGGCGCAAAGATCAAAACGAACGCGCTGGTGAGCAATCACCAGCGCTTTTTTATTGCTTAAAGTGCGGGTTCGCCGCCACTACGCACAATTTCAATCAAGGCATTGAGGGCATCGGTTGCGGTAAAAATACCCAAGAACTTGCCATTGGCTTCGTTGACAATGACGCTGCCCACTTTGTTTTCAGACATGGTGTAAGCCACATCGTCGAGGGTATCGCTTGCAAACACCGAAAGCGGATTCACCGCCATAACATCGGCGGCCGATACCTGGTCTTTCTCGGCAGGTGTCAGGCCGGAAAGCAAACGCACATCACGATCACTGATGATGCCCACCACCACATCGTCACGCACCACGGGCAGATGCCGGATGCCGTGTTGTTCCATCAGTTGACGGACATCGGCAATCGACATGCCTTCCTGTGCGGTAATCGGGTCTGGGGTGGTGAACTCCTCAACTGGGATCTTGATACGTTGCATAAAACTCTCCTTGTGATGGGATGGATGGGAAATCAGGGAAGTAGGGGTGCTTTCAAACCATGCGCATAGGGGGTGATCTTTAATTCGGCCTATGCCTTATCGCTAATAGCCTAGAACATTTCATTAATCCTAGACTGAAACTATCGTAATAGCTCTGCGAATGCCTGCTTAGGAGCGTGCTGAATGCCCCGTATCGTACCGACCCTTTCGGTTTTTCTCTCCTTTGTTCTGGCTGGGGTACTGGCACCATCCTTGGTTCAGGCATCGTGTGCGCCTGCATCAGGTGTTATGGCCAGTGTTGCGGTATTTGTTGGTGCGCAGGCTGCACCTGCAACGACTGCGCAGGCTAGTCATCAGCAAAGCCTGCAGCAAGAAGCAACCAGCGCGCTGGCATCCATGAAAAGTCTTGAGGACGCCGATACGGCTTTGTCATTCGCCCAAGAGGGTGCAGCTTTGTATGAGCGGGAAAAGGTCAAGCTGGACGGCTATGACTATTGCAGTCAGGCCGTGGAGCTTGCCGAGCAGGGTGAGTTTCGTGAAAGTGCGCGCGCTGCCAGCAAGGCGCTGCATGTGGCTTTACAGACGGGAAATACTGATCTTCTGGGTAAGGCGTATCGTGATTTGGCGATTGCTTTCAGCTATGCAGGGCAATTGGAGCGCGCAGAGCAATTTGCAAACCTCGCACTGAAGTACCCTGGGCAAGAACCTATCCTGGTGAATGGCCCCGGGTTGAAAGTCATCGCTGATGTCCGCACGCGGCAAGCGCGGTATGCAGAGGCGGTGCAGCTGTATGAACAAGCAGATCAGGCAAGTTCGGAGCGCTTTCGCCCCTTGGTGCGCGCCTCGTTTGTGAATGCATTGATTTTGTCGGGTGATCTGCCGCGGGCGCGCAGTACATTGGATACCCTGGCAACACCAGAAGATGCCAGCCAGCAAGCACAGCTGCAACGTACACGCGGGCAATTGCTGTTGGCAGAAGACAGACCAAGTGAAGCCTTAGCGGTGTATCAACAGTTGGTTGAAAACCCCGCAGGTGGTGATGAGGGATTTTTCCGTGCCTGGGCATTGGATGGTGTTGCACGTAGTCAGCAGGCATTGGGCAACAGCGGTGAAGCGGCCACAGCGCTTGACCAGGCGGTTGCTGAATTCGACCGCGCCCGTGCGCGCTTCCGTAGTGATGAATTCAAGATGGGGCTGTTTTCGGATCTGCAATCGGTCTTTGAACGCGCCATTGATCTGCACAGCAAGCTTGGGCAGGCCGCTTTGGCATTTGATATCAGTGAACGCAGTCGCTCACGCGCCTTGCTGGATGCGGTTGCTGGGCGCGCTGAACTGAACGGTGACGATGTTGCTGCTTTGGATAGCGAAAAATTACGCGCACTCTTGAAAGACGATGAGCTGGTGGTGGCATACCACGCGCTGCCTGATCGCTTGGTGGCGTGGGTCTTGTCGCCACAGGGTGTGCGTGAAGTGGCCTTCCCGGTTGCATTATCGCGTGCGGATTTGGAGCGCTTGGTCGATGCCTATCGTGATGCACTGATTCAACTCAACCCCAATGTGCAAAGCGTCAGCAGCAAGATCGGGCAATTGCTATTGGATCCCTTGGGGCTGCCGACGGGTAAGCGGCTGATCATCGTGCCACATGGGCCTTTGCACTATTTGCCCTTTCAAGCGCTGCGTCTGGACAACCAATATCTGATCGAGCGCCACCCCGTCTCTATTGCGCCGTCCATCAGTATCGCCATCAAGTTGGCGCAACGCATGCCCAATACGGCGGCAAACCTACTGGCGTTCGGAAACCCTGC
This sequence comes from uncultured Thermomonas sp., assembly GCA_964481865.1. GTDB lineage: Bacteria > Pseudomonadota > Gammaproteobacteria > Xanthomonadales > Xanthomonadaceae > Thermomonas. The sequence continues at coordinate 3,713 of CAYZUG010000058.1, forward strand.
CATCAACCCGGATGTGGCCATTCCATTGCCAGGGGCAGAACGTGAAGTGCAGGAAATCTCGCAAGAGTTCCCTGGTGCAAAACTGTTCTTCCGTGAACAAGCGAATAAAAACAACTTTGTTCAATTCGCTCCAAAGTCGCCGCTGGTGCATATCGCAGCCCACGCTGTTGCCGATACGCTAGACCCGCTGCATTCCAAAGTGTTGCTTGCCGATGAAAACGGGCAGCCTAATTACCTAGAAGCCAAGGATGTGTTGGCAATGAATTTGGGCAATATCGCCATGGTGGCGTTATCCGCTTGCGAGTCAGGTTTGGGGCGCGTAGAAAACGGCGATGAAGTGCTTGGGTTTACGCGTTCATTCCTGTCGGCTGGCGCCTCCACCTTGTTGGCCTCGCTGTGGCAGGTGTCCGATGACGCTACCGAAACATTGATGACCACACTTTATACCGACCTCGCCAGTGGCAGCGAAGTACAGGACGCGATGCGTCATGCGCAGCGACAAGTGATGGCAAACCCCAAGACATCGCATCCTTATTTCTGGGCGCCGTTTAATTTGATCGGAAACTGGCGCTTGCAGGTGGTGCAATGAAGAAGGCAAGAACAAGCAAGATGGGG
>CAYZUG010000059.1:0-3362 GCA_964481865.1 uncultured Thermomonas sp.
CCCGCTACGCCAGAGAGTTCAGCGAGGCGGGGACTTGTGTGTAATGGGATGGCTTTAGGCTGGGGCATTCATTACGCTGTGGGCATAGTTTTCGCAGCAGCATTGGTGGGGATCTTCGGCATAAGGTGGCTACATGCTCCAACCTGGTTGCCAGCGCTGATAGTTGGAGTGGCCACTGTTGTCATTCCCTTTTTCGTGATGCAGCCCGCCATGGGTGCTGGCATTGCAGCATCTCGCACGCCAACTCCTTGGAAAAATCGTCTGCGTAGCCTGCTGACTCATGCGGTTTTCGGAGCCGGACTCTATTTTTGTGGCTTGCTGCTGAATTGGTGTTGGAAATGAGTGGTGCTGGTTGCTATCTAGAAAAGCCTGGTCGATTCACTTCTGCGTTTTTACTGCTGTGATAAGCCGCTGCAATGAACTGAGAGGGTGGACAGGCAAATGTCTTTTTGAAGGCGACAGAGTAGGCGCTATGGCTTTCATAGCCACTTTCCAAAGCAACATGGGTGATTGGCAATCCTTGGAGCAACTTCTCGATGGATTTCATCAAACGCATCTTCAGCCGCCACTGCCCAAAGTTCATGCCGGTACTTTTCAGAAATCGTCGATGCAGCGTTTTGGAAGTGATTGCATAGCGTTGTGCTAACGCTTCGGCTGTGCTCGTTTGCCCAGGATCCCGCACCAAAGCGTCACACACTTTACTGATCAGTTTGTCGTTAGGCCAAGGCAAATGAAACGGTAGCTGCGCTACCGTTTTCAACTCTTCCACCAACAACTCCCCTAACAGTGCATCTCGTGGTTGGAACGGCGGCTGATGAGGCACACTCACCAAGGCAGCGATGAGCTCTCGCATCAGCGGGGATACATGGACCACGCAATCCATGGGTGGTAGATCAGCCGTGATGGTTTCCGTGATCAAGATTCCATGTGCTTTGACCCCCGTCACCGCCGTGAGCTGGTGCTCAATAGATGGCCGAAGCCATACGGCTGTGGTGGGCGGAACCAGCCATTGCCCGGTAATCGCCTGAACCCGTAAGACGCCTGTCGATGCGTATATCAAATGTCCACGGGGATGACTGTGCATCGGTACGACATGGCCTGCCGGATAGCTTTCCACTACGCCCGTTACGGGCAGATCAGATGTGTGTGCGTGGTGCAAATCCAGTGCGTGGCCACTGAGATGAGGAGAGGCGAAACCCATAGACAATGTCCAAATTGACAAAACGAATGGGTAATTTTAGGTAGATACCTTTTTGATGGACACCTAAAGTGCGGGCATTGCTTTGCTTCAATGCTATTCCTGTGAACCCCTCGCGCACATCCTCGCTATGCCTGCTAGCCCTGACATCAGGTCGGGGGCTGTACGCATGCGTTTGCGAATGGTCCCACGCTGGCTTCCCCAGCCCCCGACCTTAGCCAGCTCCACGGAGCAGGGAAGCCAGCCAATTTATTTCCACCTCAGAGACTCCTATGCTGGCGAATCCCTCTCAAAAATACCGCGCTTTCCCGGTCGTTAACTTGCCTGATCGCCAATGGCCATCACGCACCTTGAACCATGCCCCCATCTGGTTGTCCACCGACTTGCGAGATGGCAACCAGGCGCTGTTTGAGCCTATGAACCGTGAGCGCAAGCTGCGGCTTTTTCAGGAGCTGGTGCGCATCGGTTTTAAGGAAATTGAAGTCGGCTTCCCATCTGCATCACAGACCGACTACGAGATCGTGCGTCATCTGATTGATACGCATCTGATTCCTGAAGACGTGACTCCCATGGTCATCACGCAACTGCGTGAAGACCTGATTGCGACAACCGTGGAAAGCGTGGCTGGAGCACGTCGCGTCATCGTGCACCTCTACAACGCGATTGCACCTGCATTCCGCGAGATCGTATTTGGCATGGATGTGCCACAAATCATCGCGATGGTGGAGCACCATGTGCAACTGCTCAAAACAATGACGCAAGCGCATCCCGAAACAGAGTGGGTGCTGCAGTATTCGCCAGAAACCTTTTGCATGGCGGAGCTGGACGTGTCGCTGCAAGTGTGCAATGCCGCCATCGCAGCCTGGGATGCGGGGCCACAACGCCCGATGATCATTAACTTGCCAACCACGGTGGAGGTCTCCACACCCAATGTGTTTGCGGACCAGATCGAGTGGATGGATCGGCACTTGGCTCGTCGTGCGCACATCATCCTGTCGGTGCATCCGCACAACGATCGAGGCACGGGAGTCGCTTGCGCCGAGCAAGCCTTATTGGCAGGCGCACAGCGAGTGGAAGGCTGCTTGTTCGGCAACGGGGAGCGCAGTGGCAACCTGGATGTGGTGACGCTGGCTTTGAACCTCTACACCCAAGGCATTTCACCTAGCTTGGATTTTTCCGATATTTCTGGTGTTGCTCGCATCGCAGAGGAATGCACCGCATTACCCATTCACCCTCGTCATCCGTATGTGGGTGATCTGGTGTTTACTGCGTTTTCTGGCTCCCACCAGGATGCCATTGCGAAGGGCTTTGCAGCCCAACAACCGGATGCACTGTGGCGTGTACCGTATCTGCCAGTAGACCCCAAAGATTTGGGGCGAACCTATGACAGCATCGTGCGGGTCAACAGCCAGTCCGGCAAAGGTGGGATCGCTTACCTGCTGCAGCGTGACCATGGCATTGTGATGCCACGTCGCATGCAGATCGAGTTCAGCGCCATCGTGCAAGCCATGGCAGATGCCTGCGAGACGGAACTGTCGAGCGAGCAAATATGGGAGCTGTTTCAGTCCACCTATTTGCAGCCCTATCAGCGGGCCACATCGATGCAATACATGGGGCACCGATTGTTTGAAGATGCACAAGGGCAAGGCATTGAGTTGCAATGGCTCGATGGGCAAGGCCAGGCCCATACCAGCATCGGCATAGGCAATGGCCCAATTGCGGCTACCGTCGCTGCGCTGAATCTGCCCATTCGCATTGACGGCTACGAAGAACGCAGTCTGGCATCAGGTGCAGAGGCATCCGCTTTAGCGATCGTAGAGGTCTCTTGGCCAGGCGTTCCTGGATCCAAATTTGGTGGCGGTATGGATGCCAATATCGTTAAAGCCTCTGTGCTTGCGGTTCTCAATGCAACACTGAGGTTCCGCCAAATCTAACTAAGTCCGCGCTCTTGCCCTTCAGATAGCTGTGAAGGGCTATTCTCAAAGACTGCTACAGGCTGGTTGCTGTCTTTCAACGCCGCAAGACCAATGACTCCTGCTGCCGAAAGCAGTCATTGCTCGGATTCTTTCTGCCAATTCTGTTCTGTACCTAAAAGCTGTCGCAGGGCTCTGTTGAGCGCCGAGTGTCAGCTATTGCATGAGTTGAATTGGTGCTATCGACCCAT
>CAYZUG010000060.1:0-2516 GCA_964481865.1 uncultured Thermomonas sp.
CATCATCGCGACTTGATGCAGCCAATGCTTGGATCGAAGTTGACCCCGCCATCTTCGATGACAACCTGCAACGCATTCGCAGCATGCTAACAGGCGATGCCCAGATTTGTGCCGTGATGAAAGCTGATGCCTACGGTGTTGGTATCGACATGCTGATGCCCAATGTCATCAAAGCACGTCTTCCCTATGTGGGTATCGCCAGCAATGAAGAAGCCCGTATCGCACGTGCGTGTGGTTACAAGGGAAAACTCATGCGGGTACGGCTGGCCACAGCCAATGAAATTACCCATGCGCTGCCTTACGATGTTGAAGAGCTGGTTGGCAACCTAGATGCCGCACAACCTATTTTGCAACTCTCCCACCAACGGCGAGGTCCTGCCCGCGTACACCTTGCCCTGAATTCAGCTGGCATGAGCCGCAATGGAATTGATCTGCAAACAGAAAATGGTCAGCAGCAAGTACTGGCTTTGGCTGAAAATCATCACCTTCGGATTGTTGGCCTGATGACCCATTTTCCTTCAGAAGACCCCGATGATCTGCTGCGTAATATTGAGACATTCCAGCATGATGCAGCATGGCTGTTTTCCCGCACATCCTTACGACGCGAGCAGGTTTTATTGCATGCAGCCAACTCGTTTGCCATCCAAAATGTTCCACAATCACATTTAGACATGGTACGCGTTGGTGGCGCATTGTACGGGTATGGCGGCACCCCAAAGCCCCCGTTTGCCCACGTCGCTTCTTTCAAATCCCGTGTCACTGCTGTGCAATCTTATCCAGCTGGAAGTACAGTGAGTTATGACCGCACCTATACGCTGCAACGTGACTCATTACTGGCTAACTTGCCAGTGGGCTACTCAGATGGTTACCGTCGCGCCTTCTCTAGCAAAGGCAGTGTTTTGATTCGCGGGCAACGAGCACCTGTTGTTGGGCGCGTCACCATGAACACCACAATGGTGGACGTAACCGACATTCCAGGCGTGCGTGCTGAAGACGAAGTTGTGCTATTTGGTCGACAGGGTGATTCTGAGATCACGCAAGCTGAAATCGAGGCCATCACCGGCGTTATTCTTGCCGACCAATACACCATCTGGGGTAATTCCAACCCGAAAATATTGCGCCGTTAAATGATAGGAGTCTGCTATGTCTTTATCGTCTAAGCGTGGCCACACCATGCACAAATGGCTTTTATGCAGTGCGTTATCTGCATTATGTGGCACGTCACTCGCACAGGGTACAGAGACAGCAATAGCCAATACGCCCCCTCAAACCACCCTGTCATCGACTTCTTCATCAGTCCAAGACATGACGCTTCCCGCTTCGGTGCAGGCAACGATTGATCGGCTGATGCAACCCTATGACGGGGATGTCCCCGGTGCATCCCTGCTTGTACTAAAAGATGACAAGCCCATCGTACGACGTAGCTATGGCCTGTCTGATCTTGAAAAAAATATCGAAAGCAGCCCCGCTACCAATTACCGGCTTGCCTCGGTCAGCAAACAATTCACGGCGGCAGCGGTTCTTTTATTGGCGCAATCGGGGAAGCTCACGGTCAATGATCCCGTCCAAAAATGGTTGCCCAGCCTTCCACCCATCACAGCCAACATGACCTTGCACCACTTACTGGAGCACACCTCTGGGGTGTTGGATTACGAAGATTTGATGGAAAAGCCTTACGACGGGCAAATCAGTGATGCCGGTGTGCTTGCATTACTCGAAAAACAGAATCAGCTGAATTTCCCACCCGGCAGTCGCTACCGCTACAGCAATAGCGGCTATGCCTTGCTTGCTTTGGTTGTGGAACGCGCTTCAGGGCAAAGGTTTCCTGAGTTCTTGCGCGATCACATCTTCCGTCCGTTAGGCATGGACAACACATTGGCCTACGTGGTCAATGGCCCTGCCGTGCCACATCGCGCATGGGGCTATAGCGAACAAAACAGTCATTGGCAACGTACTGATCAAAACGCCTACAGCGCAGTGCTCGGTGATGGCGGCATTTACTCCAATAGTGATGATCTGACCAAATGGGATGCAGCACTCAATGACAACCGTCTTTTCAGTGAAGACACGCTGGCGCAAGTCTTTGCTAAGCATGTTGAGGTCATTGATGGGCAAGAAACCAGCTATTACGGCTACGGGTGGCGCATCAGCAACGATGGCAGCCGGCAGTGGCATTCTGGTGAGAGTATTGGATTTCGCAATACGCTTATCCGCTGGCCGAATCAGCGGCTTACCGTGATCGTATTAAGCAATAGAAACGCACCAACGCCCTATCAGATCGCATTCGAAATTGGCACGGCTATCCTTCAAGCAACAGCCGAACCATAAATAGAAAGCAGGCTGCCTTGAGACAAGACAACCCGCTTTGGAGCAATCATTCAATGATGGTGCGATGGTTTATAGCGCCTCACCACTTCAATTGAATCAGGCAAACGGGTCTTGCAGAACCATGGTGTGGTCGCGGTCAGGACCGGTACTCACGATACTGATCGGGCAACCTGCCAGTTCTTCCATCG
>CAYZUG010000061.1:0-2363 GCA_964481865.1 uncultured Thermomonas sp.
TGCGCCACTTGTTGCAATAACACCACCTACCGTTCCAGCCATCATTCCCGGTGTTGAATATGCAGTACGCAAGAAGATATTTCCGCCAGATGCCTGCATTGAAGCACCTGAATCTTGTGACACCGAATAAACGGTTGACCCCATGGGGTTAGCACCAAGCGTTATCTGCGTTAGCCCATCCCCATCAAAATCAAGCGTCACTTCATTGGCCGCACCAAAGCCAATGGAACCATTCGTTGCAACGATGCTGCCAGCATTTGATAATGCTCTGCCAACAAAGGCAACACCACCTGCGCCTGCGGTAATTTGCGCTGTCGCCGCATTTGTCACATTGCCACTTGTTGTAAAGACATATGGCGACCCCGAAAGGAAATTTGCATCATCAATTGCACCTGCGGCTGCAATAAGCCCCCCCACATTCACCTGCGAACCGGCACCAAAAACAATCCCATTAGGATTCACAAGAAACACATTGCCATTGGCGGTGAGTGTCCCATCAATTAAAGACACCCCACCTACTGGACCATTAACACGATTCAAGACAACACTATTGGCACCCGGCTGGACGAAATCAACCGTATTCCCTGCAGCAATATTGAAACTCGTCCAGTTAATAATGGACTTATCACTTGCCGTAATTGTTAGTTTGTTAGCAACGGATGGATCAACCGTTGCCGACCCTGACGCTACAACATGACCTGTCGGCAAACTTTGTGCTGCAACAAGAGGCATGGCAAGAATACCGATCACCGCCAGCGTCAAACGGCGGCGGCGCAGCGAAGTCATGTATTGACGTGCTGGCATGTTCATAGAGTTCTCTCCCACCCTCAAAATGCTTTTTGTATTGACCAAAACACACGCGGGTTACGATCCCCGCCATCTGCCAAGCCCACGCCGGTACCCCGCCATGCCAGGCTGAGGTTCATACTGGCTTTACCAGGTTTCCCCCAATTCATCCCAAGCCCGTACCCGCGTAAATGACGTGACACGTCACCATCCCCCGGGCGTGCCCGATGAAACATATCGCCACCGGCTGCGTCATAAAATGCAAACAAGGCAACCTCACGGTGCAGGGCATAACGCGCCTCAACACTGGTTACCCAGCCATCATCCACCAGTACTTCCCCTGTGGCATAAGCGCGTACGGCTTTTGGCCCACCCAGTGACAGTTTTTCATATGCATCCAAGTTTTTACTGGCGCGCTGAATGCCTGCACTTAGAAACACATTGAAATTCGGGCGCACATACTGCAAACGCGCCAGTTGTAATGTGTATTTATTGAAACTTCCTGCCGTGCCATACCCAGTTGGTGGGCGATCACCCGCCTGTGACATTGCATCACGCAGTTTCAGATTGCCGTGATACAGCTGAGTATTCAGGCTGCTATAGCCTCCGCCTGCAAAACGATCACGCCGTTCCATCGATATGCCAAGGCTGGCACCACGGATACGTTTTTGGGTTTCGTAACTGACTGCATCAAAACGATCTTCAAGAGATTTCTGATCCAGCCCGCCGCGCAAGAACACATTGATTGCACGCTGACGCACCAAGGGGTAACTAAATGACAGATCGACCACATCCCCCTTGCCAGTTGGCTCCAACAAAGCGAAAGCGCCCCCCAACTCGTATTGCACCCGTGCCAGACCACCGCCTATGCGCAGGCCGCTATAACCCACAGGTGCCTCATAAGAAAGCCGCCCAAATGCGGTATGCATGCCTTGTGCGGCCATCACACGCAGGTCAAGGTTATCGCCACGTTCAAACGGACTGGCCCAGCGCATGCTTCCGGTCAGCCGATGCCGGCCGGAATCACGGGTACCGAAATTGTCGAGTTCAAGACCGTACTGGAAGCGATCCCGTGCATCCACCTGCACTTTCAAATCCGTGATCCCCGATGTGCTGCCCACCGAAATCGCCGATTGTGGCTTGATGCCGGGCAAATCCGAGAGCAATAGCATCGTGCGTTCATACAGTTTGTTATTCAGCGGCTTGCCCGGCTCCAGAACGGCCAGTGTTTTTGCCACGCGCTCGGCTGGTACCGGGGCATTTTCAGCAATCTCGATAGCGACATCCCCCAACTGCCCCTCCACCACATTCATTTGGACGCGCCCATCCACCACTTCCTGAACAGGCACAAACACCTGCACCATGGCAAACCCATGTTTGCGATACACCGCCGTGGCTTGTGCTGCCAGTTCCTGCAGGTCTTGCATGCTGACCTGTTGACCAATGCGCTGCGCCACCGCTTGCTGCAGTTCTTCTTCAGGAACACCGGTAACACCAATAAAATCAATACCCTGCAACAGAAAGCCAGCTTGTGCTTGCTCCGCCATCTTTGGCTCAGGCAATGCCTGCACCTGGCT
>CAYZUG010000062.1:0-2305 GCA_964481865.1 uncultured Thermomonas sp.
GTTCTTCTTCAGTCAGCAGGGAGCGAACATCAAACAGGTCGTACGGATGCAAGGCTTTTTTACTCATGACAATCTCAAGGGGCGTTTAGGTGCCCCAAAACGTGGGGGAAGGGGGGAGATCAAGCGTTGAGAATGCTGGCTGCAGCACGCTCACCGGAAACAACGGCGGCTTCCATGCCGGACATATCAAGCGCGATATGCTCACCGGCAAAGTGGATGCGACCCAAGGCTTTATCGCCCCAGGTCAGTGTGTCGGCAAAGCGGCCAGGGGCGATTTCAGAGAATGCGCCATCCGCCATTGGGTCATTGCCCCAGCTGCGGGTTTCAAGTGGTTTCAGTGCGCCCTTAGACGCGGGACGGAGGCGTTCCATTGCCGCAATCGCCCATGCCAGACGTGCATCGTGATCAAGCTTGTCGGCTTGTTCGGCGGCGGCACCATTCAACCAGACGGCGATGCGGTTGATTTCACCATCGGCACCCGGAACAGCGAATACGCGCTGGAGTGGGTGGTCACCCCAAATGGACAGCGGTAAACCATCTTCTTCCCAGAACTTGCGTGTAGGACGCAGATGGATGGTCGTCAGTGCATTGGAGCGGCGTGCAGCCCAGACGTCGCGTTGTGCGGCGGGTGGTGCGGGGTCAATTGCAATACGGCTGAGTGGGCCACTTGGAATGGCAAAAACCATGTGTGCTGCCCGGAAGCGGCGACCATCGGCACAGCGGACTTCAATCCCGCGGCGGCGCGATTCCACGCTGATTACTTGTGCACCAAGCAGAGGTGCATTGGCGAGGGATGCGGCCATCGCTTCCGGAAGTGCTTGGCTGCCTCCATCAATCCAACCGGTACCGGTTGCGCCGCTATAACGACGCAGAGCATCACGACGCAAAACATCAAGTGCGCTGACTGTCCGCAACGAGGTGAAGCTGTTGCCGATATCCATCCACTCAATGGCCTGTGATGACCAGCCCTTTGCAGCAAGGTATTCCGTCATCGGAATATCCAGCGCCAAATTGGCGGGATCACGCCAGCTATCAATTGCTGGGAGGTGTGCTTCACTGATGGCGGTGGAGTACAGCGTTGGGGGCAAGAGCGCGTGTTCGCGACCCTGCAGGGTGTTGAATGCACTCTCAGCCCACTGTGTTGACGACACCAAGGTGTCATTGAACACAAGGTTCATCCCGGCAGCGCGTGGCAGAGATGCAGACGGTGGGTTGATGGCAACACCAACACGCTTGGCATGCGCATGCACACGCGCATAGTTGCTTCCTACTTCAACGCCACCAACTTCAAAACGGAGACCATCACGGGTGACGGTATGCAAACGGCCACCAATACGCTGATTGGCTTCCAGAACAGTGACTTTTGCTCCTGCTGCTTCCAAAGCATGCGCTGCAGCCAATCCCGACAAACCGGCACCAACCACGATGACATCCATGGTGGGTACTGCCGCCTGTACAAGTCCAGGCATGCTGGAGATAGCGGCCATTGCAGATAGACTCTTGATAAATTCGCGCCGTTGCATCGTTGTTCTCCGTAGAACGTGGGGGAATGGAGCCGGGATGCGCGACACCCCGGCTCTTGGTAGTGACCGCTAAGTTAGAACTTGTAGCTCACTTCAACACCATACATACGTGGCAGTGTCGGTGAGATACCGAAGTCACGCAGGTTGGTGACCGCAAGACCTGTCAGTGGCGGAACAGCTGGCCAGTAGATGTAGGCATTGGAGTCAATCGTGCGCTGTGCGTCTTCCACGCCGCGATCATTGAAAGCGTTGTTGGCGTAGAAGGTGACTTGCAACTGCTCGGTTGGGCGCAGTGAGAAACGCAGGTTGGTGCGAGTTGATGGCGCCATGGAAGCGAGGTTATGCACCTGCACGTAGCGACGGCCTTCATAGGCAGTATCGATATTGGCGCTATAACCCCAGCCGTTGCTGAATTGGCCGTCATACATCAAACCGACAGTCGCTTTGTTCTTCGGCACACGTGGCAGCAATGCACCAGCAGCATCGGCGGCAGGGTCTGCCAATGTTGGTGCACGTTGTGTGGAGAACAGGTCAGCCTGATCCTGGCTGATGAACTTCAAAATTTCAGCCTTGGTGTAGGAATAGTTGAAGCTGGCAATCCAGCCTGGGGCAAAGGCCCATTGACTTTCCAGCTCGAAACCACGCACGCGTGACTCACCCACGTTGGTGGTGTAGCTGGTGGAGAACAAGGTGCCGTTCTTGCGCAGCAGAGGGCCGGTTTCGGTCAATTGTTGGTTGGTCCAGTCGATGCTGAAGATGTTGGCATTCAGGCGGAAGGTGCC
>CAYZUG010000063.1:0-2055 GCA_964481865.1 uncultured Thermomonas sp.
CGTAATCTGGAGAAAAGCCGCTTACAGGCACTGTTTCAGCTGCACCTGGCAGAAAATAATGCCCAGCGAGAAAAAGAGCGGCGCGAAGAACAGGAGCTGTTCCTGTCCATGCTGACGCATGAACTCAAAACTCCGCTCAGTGTTGCCCGTATCAGCCTAGGTGCTGCCAAGCTCATTGGGCCGCAGCGTGATCGTATCGACCGTGCCTTGATCAATATTAACGCCATCGTTGATCGCTGCCGTATGACAGACCAGCTTGAGCATGCACAGCTATCGCTGGTCATGGAGGACTGTGATCTGCTGAGCCTGATCAACGGATACATCGCTGTGTGCAGTAATCCCCAACGCGTTCTGGTGACTGGAATTCATTCTGCACGGGTCAGCACGGACACGCAGCTTGTCGGTATTTGTCTGTCAAACCTGATCGACAACGCCTTGAAATATTCACCGCCGGATTCCCGGGTGCTGGTCAGTCTTCAACCTGGTTTCCGCGCTATCGATAGCAATGAGGATGCTGCCGACGGCAATGTGTGTGCGGGGTTTAATGTTGAGGTGATCAGCACGATCGGCGCTGCTGGCGTACCTGATGAAACACGGCTGTTCTGCAAGTATTACCGTAGCCCGCATGCCCAAAGTAAAAGTGGTTCGGGATTGGGGTTGTATCTTTCTCGCGGCATGATTCGAATGCTGTCTGGTGATATCAGCTATCGGCAAAAAGGCGATTATTTGGAGTTCAACCTGTGGATACCAACCGGAACAACCGCCTGAATATCATTGTCGTTGAAGACAACGATGAGTTGCGTGAAGCCACCATTGATGCCTTGGAACTGGAAGGGCACACCGTATGCGGCCTCGATTGCGCTGAGGCTTTGCCGGAGGAATCGTCATGGCAATCCATTGATCTCATGGTGATTGACCTTCATCTTCCTGGTGAAGATGGTCTGGCACTGACCCGAAGGATTCGTGCTATCCAGCCTGATATCGGCATCGTCATGGTGACGGCTCGCAACCTTCCTACCGACAAACAGCTTGGCTATGCCAGTGGCGCTGATATCTACATCACCAAGCCGGCTTCTCTGGAGGAGCTGGCTTCTGCCATTCAGGCCCTCTCGCGTCGCATCAAATCCAATGCCACTCCCCAAGGCTTGGTGGCACCCACCTTGTATCAGGCGCGGCATTGCCTGTGTGCATCCGATTGCAAGGATGTCATCCTGAGTCCGCAAGAAGTCACGCTTCTTGTTGCCCTGAACCGTGCCGCCGGAAACCGACTGGAGACATGGCAGTTGATCCAGATTTTGGACAAACACGATGCGGAAGCCCCTAAAGCTGCAGTTGAAATCCTCATCACTCGCTTACGCAAAAAATTACAGCAGGGCGGCTATTCCAACCTCAATATTAAATCGATTCGCAATTGGGGTTACCAGTTGTCGGGAATGCTGAGAATGGCCTCCTGACGGCTCTTAAATACTGTACATAGAACCTGCGCCTGCTAAGGTTGCCACCCCCAGCACTGCAAAGAGCGCAGCCGCAATCGAGTGAACCAGCTTCATCGGGATTTTCGCTGCTAGTTTGTCGCCAGCAAAGACGGCCGGTACGTCGGCAATCAACATTCCAAGTGTCGTTCCGATGACAACCAGCAACGGTGCGGCATAGTGTGCAGCCAGCGCAACCGTGGCGATCTGCGTTTTGTCGCCCATTTCGGCAAGGAAGAATGTCACGAAAGTTGCGCCGAAAACACCGAGTTTCCTGGCAATTTGGGTTTCTTCTTCTTCGATTTTGTCGGGAATCATCGTCCAGATGGCCATGGCGATGAACGAAAGCCCCAGAACCCAGCGCAGGATATTGGGATGGACGGAAGCGGTAATCCAAGCCCCTAACGCACCTGCAAGGCCGTGATTGAGTGTGGTTGCTACAAGAATGCCCAGAATGATGGGCACTGGCTTTTTGAAGCGTGCCGCCAGAAGGAAGGCGAGAAGTTGCGTCTTGTCACCGATTTCAGCAAGCGCAACGATGCCAGTAGAAACAAGAAGCGATTCCATATAATTCCTGGGTTGG
>CAYZUG010000064.1:0-2037 GCA_964481865.1 uncultured Thermomonas sp.
TGATTGAAGGCTGCGAAGAATCCGGCAGCTATGACCTGCCCGCGTATGTGGATCACCTTGCCACACGCATCGGCAAGCCCTCGCTTGTGGTCTGCCTTGACTCTGGCTGCGGCAATTACGAACAACTGTGGTGCACCACCTCCCTGCGTGGCCTGGCTGGTGGCAACCTCAGCGTGGAAGTGCTCAGCGAAGGCGTGCATTCGGGTGACGCCTCTGGCATCGTGCCCTCCAGCTTCCGCATCATTCGCCAACTGCTGTCACGTATTGAAGACGAAACAACCGGGCGCATTACAGTTGACGGCTTGCACGTGGACATCCCCGCCGAACGCCGCGCACAGGCCGAACAAGCGGCGCACGTGCTTGGTGATGAAGTCTTCGACAAATTCCCGTTTCTGCCGGGCATGACCCCCATGCACAGCGAGCGCAGCGAATTGGTATTGAACCGGACATGGCGCCCTGCCCTGTCAATCACGGGTGTAGATGGCATCCCCTCACTGGCTTCAGCCGGTAATGTGCTGCGGCCATTCAGCGCCGTCAAACTCAGCCTGCGTCTGCCCCCCACATTGAACGGCAAAGAAGGTGGCGAACTTCTGCAAAGCATCTTGCTGAAAGACCCACCCTATGGCGCAAAGGTCAGCCTCACCTTAGAAAAAGCCAGCACCGGCTGGAACGCCCCCAGCATGGCACCCTGGCTGGAAGCCGCGGTGGCCACATCCAGCCAGGAGTTCTTCGGCAAACCTGCCATGTATATGGGCGAAGGTGGCACCATCCCATTTATGGGCATGCTGGGTGAAAAATTCCCCGGTGCGCAATTCATGATTACCGGCGTGCTTGGCCCACATTCCAACGCACACGGCCCCAATGAGTTTCTGCATATCCCAATGGGCAAAGCCGTTACCGCATGCGTGGCGCGTGTCATTGCCGAACACCACGCCGCCAGTCTGCGCGGTGAAACCACCGGCGTGGCGGCAGCGGCCGCTAACTCGTTTGCAGATACTCCGGGAAGCTGCTGTTAATCCGTAAGTATTTCAGCCGTAACACACAACAAACCCGCCGAAAGGCGGGTTTGTTTTTGCAAATGGAAATTGAATTACCAGCAATTCCCTGTTGTAGGTGTTTTCGCACCAGCCTGATTCACTGTCAACGTACCGCAGCTATCACCCGCCTGCGCACCTTTTGGGGTGGCAGAAATCGTATATTCCTTGGCTGTAGGAGTTCCTCGCGATACGGTATAAAACTCCCGCGCCTTAGGTTCACAAATATTTGCAGGATCAGGTGTTACGCTCTGAAAGCCCACATACGTCATGTTAGTGGTGTAAAAACGCTCCGCCTGCTGCGCCACCGCCAGCGCACACGCCGCACCAGCGGTACGACGTGTCTTACGCATATGATCGTTATACGACGGCAATGCAATTGCAGACAAAATACCAATAATCGCCACCACCACCATCATTTCGATGAGGCTAAAGCCCGTGGAATGAGAACGTTGCATATTAAAAATCCTTATCAGTCAGCGGACGTAATTAGTCATTCCGAATTTCACGCCAGGAGACGCGGCTCCATTGCGGAGCACCCTTGATGAATTTCATCACACCTTCAGCAGTGCCGTAACGACCTTGACCCGGCAACAACAGGGGCAAGGTGGGGATACCGTTGGTCTTAACCGAGCCAGTAGGCTTTCCACTGGTGCCGGTGTCATCCGTTTTCCCATCTCCATCAAGATCAAAATAGGACTTGCCACTCGCCTGCATGTCAGGGAACGGTGTAATGGCGTTGATATAGCCACTCCCTGAGGCTTCACCACAAGAGTCACCCGATGGCATCATGCTGGCGGTCACCATGAACGAACCGTCTATCTGCGTGTTTTGAACAATTCGCTCTCCCTTGTCCGGCAAGCTTACATACCAACCACGCTTACCTACCATCATTGCACTTGTAAGGTCTTGGAAATAACGCTTCCCTGAACCATCTGGGGTGACATTGCGTGTCGTCAAGTTAGCAGGCGTATAAGCAGATGCAGCCGCTGGAAGGTCATCC
>CAYZUG010000065.1:0-1808 GCA_964481865.1 uncultured Thermomonas sp.
AATCACCCGCACTTGCTGTAGCCACAATTCAGGCAGGTTGCGCAACCATCCATGATGACCACCGCTTTCGTGCTGCATTTATGACACATCGTGGCCGATGGCGGGAATGTGGCGCCATCACCGGTAACTTCAATATCTTCTGGATGCTCAACTGCGCTACTTACACTGGTGTTGGCGCTTGGCTCAGTGTTTTTTTTTGAACGCTGCTCGTAAGCACGCCGTTTTTCAGCAATCAGCGCACGCTGCTGATCGCTCATTTCCGGATCATGCAGCATGCCGATGGATTTCAAGTGGTCTTCAACAATGCTGCCCAGTTCAGCCACCAGCGATGGCATGTACACGCCACCTGCTTTGAAATAGCCACCCCGCGGGTCAAAAACAGCCTTCATTTCTTCCACAAGGAAAGCCACGTCGCCGCCTTTGCGGAACACCGCCGACATGATGCGGGTCAGTGCCACGATCCACTGGAAGTGTTCCATCGACTTGCAGTTGATGAACACCTCGAACGGGCGACGGTGTTCGTGTTCGGTGCCTGCATTCAGCACGATGTCGTTGATGGTCACGTACATCGCATGTTCCACCAGCGGTGATTTGATCTTGTAGGTGCTGCCCACCAGCACTTCCGGGCGCTCAATGCGCTCGTGCATCTGAATCACATTATCGGTTGCGGCAACATCCTCAACTGCCGCAACAGGTGCCACTTCTTTTGCCTTATCGTCAGCGGTGATGACGGTGTAAGCCTTGATTTTTTGATTGATTTTGACAGCCATGGGTTTGCCTTAGAATGTTTCGTGAGCGTTCTTTCAGTACATCGAAAGTGCATTGCGTCAGAACTTACCGTAGTAGCCTTCTTTCAATGCGTCGAACAGGTTGGCGGCGGTATGCATTTCGCCGTCGTACTCAATCTGCTCGTTGCCCTTCACTTCCACCACGCTGCCGTCTTCCAGTTCGAAACGGTAGGTGGTGTTTTCAAGATCCGCTTCCTTCACCAACACGCCCTGGAAAGCAGCAGGGTTGAAGCGGAACGTGGTGCAGCCCTTCAGCCCTTGCTGATAGGCGTAGCGGTAAATGTCCTTGAAGTCCTCATACGGATAGTCCGTGGGGACATTGGCGGTCTTAGAAATGGACGAATCCACCCACTTCTGCGCCGCAGCCTGCACATCGACGTGTTCTTTCGGGGTGATGTCATCAGCGGCGATGAAGTAATCCGGCAGTTGCGCCGCTTTGTCTTCCGCATAAGGCATGGCCTTGGCGTTGACCAGCTCACGGTAGGCCAAAAGTTCAAACGAAAACACGTCTACTTTTTCTTTGGACTTTTTGCCTTCGCGGATCACGTTGCGGCTGTAGTGATGCGCGAACGATGGCTCGATGCCGTTGCTGGCATTGTTGGCCAAGCTCAGGGAGATCGTGCCGGTGGGTGCAATGGAGCTGTGATGGGTAAAACGACAGCCCACATCCGCCAACGCATCCACCAGTTCTGGGGCAACTTCAGCCACTTTCTGCATATAGCGGCTGTATCTGGCGTGCAGAAGCTTGCCGGGAATGTCCTGGCCAATTTTCCAGCCGTCTTTCGCCATTTCCGGGCGCTTACGCAGCATTTCAGCCGTCACCGTGAACAGTTCGTCCATGATCGGCGCCGGCCCTTTTTCCTTCGCCAATGCCAGACCAGTTTCCCAGCCTGCGACGGCCATTTCTCGGGCAATCGCTTCGGTAAATTCACACGATTGCTTGCTGCCGTACTTCATCTTCAACATGGTCACGGTGCTGCCAAGCCCAAGGAAGCCCATGCCATGGCGACGCTTGCGCAT
>CAYZUG010000066.1:0-1609 GCA_964481865.1 uncultured Thermomonas sp.
CGGCTTCTTCATCGGGTGAATACACCGCACCGGCAACACCGCGTGCGCCTACCAGTGCGGGTTCAATGGCGATGGCGGCATCAGCATCAAGCAATTGCTGACGAATCCCATAGGCGTGCTTCAGGTCGATCATCGCCCGTGCTTTGGGCAAGGACGCAGCGTTGTAATAGAGATGCAACTTGCCGGCAACCGAATGCTGAAATGCGATGGGGTGCTTGGCCAGCAAATCTTGCATGGCGCGTTGTGACGCCAATGCAAGTTTCAGTGTAGTAACCGTGTTGTGCTGCAGGCGCGCCTCGGTGGCATTGCCTAAAAACCGCAGCCCCCAAAGCCAGAAATGTGGGTCAAATGCGGGGCGCGCACGAAATGCGGGGTCGCGCCCTGACAACATACCGGGAAGCTGCCCCCATAGCGCAGGCGTGGCCATTGCATCGGTGTAGGCATAGCTGAGTTGCGCACCATTGGCGAACGATGTGCGCAGGGCTGGGGCATCCTCTTGTTCGATCAAGGCCACACTGGCGCCGCGACGTGCGCAGGCATAGGCGGTTGCCATGCCCACCACACCGGCACCAATCACCGCGATATCAACGGGATGTGTCGCGTTGGCTGCGGTCATAACAGTGCGCCTTGATCAGTGGGGCCAGAAGTTGATGAAGCCGGTAATGATGAGTGCATTGGTGAAGTCGATGAAGAATGCCCCCACCAATGGTGCCACTAAGAATGCACGCGGGGCAGCACCATAGCGTTCAACAAGTGTACGCATGATGGCCATGGCATTGGCGGTAGTACCCAGCATGAAACCGATAAAACCACCACTCATCACTGCGGCATCGTAGTCACGCCCCATCGAACGGAACACGACGATACAGAACACTGCCACCATCAATGCCTGCAAGATCAAGCTAACGATCAGCGGGGTGGCAAGGCCTGCCAGATCCCAGAGACGCAGGTTCATCAATGCCACGGCAAGGAACAGAGACAGGCACACATTGCCGATGAGTTCGGTGGTGCTGGTGGAAAGCTTAACTAACTGCGTGTGGTCGTCGATATTGCGAATCGCAGCACCCACCAGCATGGCGCCGATATACGCTGGCAACGTAATGCCGGTGGTGGAAATCCAGCGGCTGACCCAAGCACCTGCCCACATCGCCACCAAGATGGCGACGATGCATTTCAGCGCGCTGTATTCACGCTCAGCTTCACTGCTGAGGTGCTGCGTCGTGGATTCATCAGGCGCGGTATGGTCGTTGGGGCGGCTGGAGGTGAGCGCATAGCGTCGCATGAAAACCGTGGCTACCGGCCCGCCTAACAAACCACCGCAGACAATCCCCGCCATGGCTGCAGCAACCGCGATGGATTCTGCACCGACCACCCCGGCTTGCTCGAACAGCGGCGCAAATGCCAGCCCGGTGGCAGGGCCACCAGCCATCGTGGTTGAACCCGCCAGCACACCGAACAGCGGATGCAGGCCAAAACCCATGGCAATAGCGATACCAAGAATGTTTTGCAGTGCAGCAAAACTGCTGGCCAAAAGCAGAAAAATAACCACTTGTCGCCCACTGATTTTGAGAAGCAAAAGGCTGGCATTCATGCCGATGGTCGTGAAAAA